>NZ_JDTK01000001.1 GCF_000770925.1 Bifidobacterium ruminantium DSM 6489
GAGACGTTCTTGCCGCCGGCTGTGATGATGAGATCCTTCTTGCGGCCGATGATGTACAGGAATCCGTCGTCGTCGATCCGTCCCAGATCCCCGGTCCTGTACCAGCCATCCTCCGTGAACGAATCCTCAGTGGCCTCATCGTTCTTATGGTACTTCGGGAACACCGACGCGCCCTTGACCTGAATCTCACTGTCCTCGGCGATACGAAGCGTGAAACCGGGGAACGCGATGCCGACCGAACCCTGATGATACGGCACGCCCAACACGTTGAACGCGCACGGCGCGGTCGTCTCGGTCAGGCCGTAGCCCTCGTAGACGGGGACGCCCGCGCCGCGGAAGAACGCCAGAAGCTCCGGATCGAGCGGGGCGCCTCCCGCGACAATCCACTTGGCACGTCCGCCAAGCACCTCACGCAATGCGGCATAGACCATCGGTTCGAAGGCCGCGCGGCGAGCCTTGGTGATCACACTGGCCTTGCCCTTGACGCTGACCTCCTTCATATAGTTCTGCGCGGCGACCACCGCCGCTGCAAACGCGACGCCCTTGGCGCCATGTCCGGCCTTCTGCGAAGCCGCGTTGTACACCTTCTCCAGCACACGCGGAACCACGATCATCACCGAGGGCTTCGCGATCTGCAGATCGGAAATGAGAGTCTTGATGCCCTGGGCGATATAGATGTGCAGGTTGCTTGCCACGCAGATGTAGTTGATGGCGCGGGCGAAGGAATGCGCCTGCGGCAGAAACAGCAGAACCGTGTTCTTCTTGTCATTCAGCAGTTCGGGCATATAGTCGGGCAGATTGAACGCGGTCGCGCAATAGTGCTCGTGCGTCATCTCCACACCCTTCGGCGCGGCAGTCGATCCGGAAGTGTACACGATGGAGCACAGGTCGGTCTTCTTCACAGTGGCGATGCGGGCGTCGAGCTGCTCGTCGCTCACGCCCGAACCGTACGCCTTGATCTCCTCAAGTCCTCCGGTCTCGAAGCAGACGATATGCTCCAAGGTCGGGCATTCGGTTTCGGCGCCGTCCGACTTCTCCTTCATGTCCGTGGTCTCCACGACCAGCAGCCGCGCGTCGGAGTTGTTGACGATGTTGCGGATCTGCTCGGCGGAATCGGTGTCGTAGATGGTGGCGAGCACTCCGCCGCAGGCCATGACGGCCGCGTCGAACACGTCCCAGGCATAGGAAGTGCGGCACATGAACGCCACGCCGTCGCCCTTCTTCAGTCCGTAGTGCAGCAGACCCTTCGCGACGGAACGGATGTCGGCGAGCGTCTCGTTGGCGGTTTTCGTGACCCAATCGCCGTCCTGCTTGTAGGTGTACAGCGGCTCATCGCCCATGCGTTCGGCGCGATCGGCGTAGATGTCGTAGATGGTGGTGCCCTCATCGAGTGGGGGGTTGCCTTCGGTCTTCGTAGTCAGCAGACCGGTTTCCGGGTCGAGGAACGTGGTGGACGGATAACCTGGCCCCCATTCGGTGGTGTGCGGTAGCTCGATATGGCCGTCGGGGGAGAGGATGTTGTCCGGATCGTTGTAATCCGGAGTGTTTCCGGAATCGTCGCTGACTGGATGCACGAAATCGTTTCCCAGGCGCAGTGCCTTCTTCGCGAGATTGGTGGCCTGTTTGTTCAACGAGGTGATGATGGACACGTGACTCTCCTACACATATAAACAGTATCTAAGGAAGGAATGATAGCCCGTTGCGTCCGACACGTCACCTTACGGTAGCGTAAGGTGACGCGCCTTATATAACGGTTTTCGATGTGTGGTGGAAAGTTCCTAGATTCGAAAGATGAACGATTGCGCGTATGGCAGCGTCACGTACGTTACACTTGAGCGCTGTATCTGTTCATTTAGATTTCTTTAATGAGGAAGAAAGGGCACCTATGGCTGAAAAAGCTGAAGCCACCGTGGTCTTCGGAGTTCTCAATGAGACTTCCGAGCACGAGTCCCGTGTTGCTCTGACACCGGATATCGTAACGAGGTTGCGTAAATCGGGCGTTGCATGCCTGATTGAATCCGGTGCGGGCGCCGCTTCGCATTACGTCGATGAGGATTACATGAAGGCGGGCGCGCAGGTCGTCTCCGCCGATGATGTGATCGCCCGCGCCGACGTGCTTGGATTCGTCGATTGTCCGGACAAGGATTTGCTCGCCCGCGTCAAGCGGGGCACGTGGATCATCGGCATGCTGGGATCATTCACCGATGCCGATTACGTCGCCGCGATCGAGAAGGCCGGTCTGATCGGTGTGGCCATGGAGAAGCTGCCACGCCAGCTGAGCTCCGCTCAATCCATGGACGAGATGACGTCGCAGAATTCCGTGATGGGCTACAAGGCCGCCATCGTGGCAGCCAACGCCTACGGATCCTTCCTGCCGATGATGACCACCGCGGCCGGCACCATCCGACCGGCCAAGGTGCTCATCCTGGGCGCGGGCATCGCCGGCCTGCAGGCCATCGGCACGGCCAAGCGTCTCGGAGCGGTCGTCACCGCGTACGACGTTCGCCCGGCCTCCAAGGGTGAAGTCGAGTCTCTGGGCGCCAAATTCCTGGATCTTGGTCTGGACTTCTCCAAGGGGCAGGGCGAGGGCGGCTATGCCCGCGCGCTGAGCGCCGAGGAACAGGCCCAGCAGCAGGCTGCGGTCGATCAGAAGGCCGCCGGCTTCGACATCGTCATCACTACCGCCAAGGTGCCGGGACGCAAGCCTCCGGTCCTTCTGACCAAGGCCGGAGTCGCCGGTCTGCACCGTGGCGCAGTGATCGTCGACTGCGCCGCCAGCGATCTCGGAGGCAATGTCGAGGGCTCCACCGTCGGAACTCAGGTCACCGACAACGGCGTGACCCTCATCGGCGCCCCGTATCTGGCCAGTGGCGTGTCCACCACCGCGTCCAATCTGTTGAGCCGCAACGTGGCCGACGTGCTGGCGCATTTCGTCCGCGACGGCAAGCTCGCCGTCGATCTGAACGAGGAGCTTGACAACGCCATGGTCGTGGCAGGCCGTGGCGAGGAAGCCAAGAAGGAGGAGAAGTAGGCATGGATATCGTCGTTGCGATCACACTGTTCATCCTCGCGCTGCTCATCGGCGTGGAGGTCATCGGCAAGGTGCCAGCCACCCTGCACACCCCATTGATGTCCGGCGCGAATTCCATCCACGGCATCGTCATCGCCGGCGTCGTCATCGTCGCCGCCCATGCGACCAGCCCGCTCGCCTGGGTGTTCATCTTCCTGGCCGCAGTGCTGGGCACGATGAACGTCGTCGGCGGCTATGTCGTCACCGACCGCATGCTGGAGATGTTCAAGTCCGATAAGGGCAAGAAGAAGGAAGAGGAGGCCAAGTAAATGGGTACCCTGGCCGAAATGCTGAGCACGCCGCTCGGCGTCATCGAATGGTTCGTCTACCTGCTGGCCGCAGTGATGTTCGTCATCGGCCTGCACCTGATGAATTCGCCGAAGACCGCCCGCAAGGGCAACATGGTCTCCGCCATCGGCATGATCTTCGCCGTGGCCATGGCCTTCATCGTGCTGTTCGCCGGTGAGATCTCCAACGGTTTCAAACACTCCGTCGCCGTCGTGGTGCTGATCGTCAGCATCGTCATCGGCGCTGTAGCGGGCGTGGTCTCCGCCAAGAAGGTCAAGATGACCGACATGCCGCAGCTCGTCTCCGTGTTCAACACCGTAGGCGGTGGCGCGGCTGCGCTTGTTGCTCTGAACGACATTCTGACATCCGCCGAAACTCCGTCCATTGTGGTGCTCATCACTGCTGGACTGGGCATTATGATCGGCTCCGTCACCTTCTCCGGTTCGCTTATCGCGGCCGGCAAGCTGCAGGGTATCAAGTGGGTCAAGAGGCTGAGCTTGCCTGGCAAGGGCTTCTGGAACATCCTGTTCGTCGTACTCACTGTCGCATCCTTCGTGATGCTGTGCGTGCAGCCGAACCAGCGTCTGCTGTGGTCGGTCCTGACCACCGTGTTCGCCCTGTGCTACGGTCTTGTGTTCGTCATCCCGATTGGCGGAGCGGATATGCCGGTTGTCATTTCCGTGTTGAACGCCTGCACCGGAACCGCCGTGGCCATGTCAGGCCTGGCCATCAACAATATCGCCCTGATCGTTGCCGGCGCGCTCGTCGGTGCCGCTGGCGTGACCCTGTCCATCGCCATGTCCAAGGCTATGAACCGTCCGCTGCTGTCCGTCTTGGCTGGTGGCTTCGGCGGCTCCAATTCTGCGGCGGGCGCCGGAGAGGGGCCGGAGGGCACCATGAAGGAGACCTCCGCCGACGATCTGGCCGTCCAGCTTGTATACGCCGAAAAGGTTATCTTCGTGCCGGGCTTCGGTCTTGCCCAGGCTCAGGCGCAGCGTGAGCTCGCTGACCTTGGCACCCTGCTCAAGGACCATGGTGTCGAAGTCTCCTACGCCATCCATCCGGTGGCAGGCCGTATGCCTGGCCATATGAACGTGCTACTCGCCGAGGCCAACGTCCCGTATGAGGAGCTCGTCGACCTGGATGACATCAATCCGCAGTTCCCGCAGTCCAACGTGGCTCTGGTGGTCGGCGCCAACGACGTGACCAATCCGGCTGCCCGCAAGCCGGGCACCCCGGTTTCCGGCATGCCGATTCTCGACGTCGACAAGGCGCAGAACGTGGTGGTCATGAAGCGTGGCCGTGGCACCGGTTATGCCGGCATCCAGAACGAGCTGTACTTCGAAGACAACACGCAGATGCTGTTTGGTGACGCCAAGGCGAGTCTGCAGGCCGTCATCGCAGCGGTCAAGGAACTCATCAACTGACGGACCGGCTCGTCGCCTACGCGAAGATCAGGCCCTTCCTCTTTTTGGAGGAAGGGTCTTTTGTTATTGCGCAAGTTGTCCACAGACAGGTATGGGGGTGTGGATAGGTGGAAATTGTCCACTTATCCACTTTTTTCAAAGGATTGTGACGGAGAGGTGGACGGATATGCGACAGTAGGTGCATCTCTACGACGAAGGAGTTGCATATGACAGTTGCCGTGGCCACGCCATTCAATATGGACGAACAGGCTTTCCTGCAAACGATGGATCGGCTGATCGAGCGCTTCGACCGGTACAGCTCGGGGCGTTGCTTCGCGGACCTTGATCGGATACGTCTCGAACACGATATGGAAGGTCCGCTTTCCCTGTTCGATGACGTGGTGCACGAGCTTGCGGATGACTTGTTCGGCGGCACGTCATGGCCGGTGAACCTCGACATGGATATGATCATATTGGATCGGTTCCAAATAGGCTATGATGCCGAATTCCTGACCGGATGCCGCAATGTGGTTCGTAAATACGGCATGAGCGCATGGCTGTATGAAATGATTAATGATGCTTCCGTCGCGGTGGCGACGCATCGGCCGAGCAACAGGATGCCGTTCCAGCTTGGTCTGTTCGATACACGTGAGGTGTTCCGAAGGAAAAAGACCAAGGGGAAGAAGAGCGGAGGCGGAAGAAGGAAACGGCTCGAATGCATGATGGAATACCTGCGACAGACCTACCGTCTGGCCGCATACACTCTGTTGCGATGGGGAGGGGGCGAGCCTAGGGCCGCTGATGCGGCGCTGATGGTTCTCGCTTATGGGGGATTGGGTATGTGTATGCTCCGCGATGATCCGAAAGTGGTCGAATTGGGATGTGATCCCGATTTCCGATACAGGCATGTATGCGCCCAGTTGCAGGATATGCGGATCAAGGCGGATCTGGAATATGCCTGTTCCGTGGATCTAAGCGTCACCAGCTCATTGGAATATCCGGCTTGCCTCGATGCCAGATATCTGTATGACGCCGAACACATTGTGGAGGCATATCGGAATCTGTGGGATGAGAACACTAAGCCCGTCGCCCAACTACTGGCCGAGATCGAGGACAATGGCGTATATGAAGTGGAGTATATATGGAAAGACCCGCTCTATCTGCATGACCTTGCCATCTCCCTTATGGGGCCGTCGGCTTCGGGTCTTCTCCAGGAAGGCTTCAGACTGCGTGATCGAACCATGTTCGAGAATGGTGTCAAAGAACTTGACGGCCAGGCACGCAATGTGAGGAAGGCTGGTCTGCTGCTTACCCTTGCCGGATATATCTTTTTCGCCGAACCGGAGGATCGCATGGATGCGATGCTCGCTTCGCACAAGGATCGCAAACGCATGTTGGACAACTATGAAAAGCTTGGCGAAATGGCCGCGACCATCGCCTTGTACCGTCTTCCTCGGGATCGCGAATCGCTTCGGGCAGTGCGGGCCCTGCTCATGCATGAGACGGGCGTGTACGCGGACAAGATGGGAGAGCTCATGGATCTCGCCGACGAGCCGGACGGGGAAGACGAAGCCACCGCTCCGGTCATGGGGTGAAAGACGAAGCCACCGCTCCGGTCATGGGGTGAAAGACGGTTTTCCGCATATTGGACATGACAATGCTTTGGGATTGACTCTACAACCATTGTAAGGTTTAGCCTTCCTGCTGGAAGACATAGGCCGAAACGGGAGGATAAGAGACAACCCATGGGAAAGAACCTGACAACGGGAAGCGTGTTCAGAACGATCGTCACCTTCGCGTTGCCGTATCTGCTGTCGTATTTCCTGCAGACGCTGTACGGCATGGCCGATCTGTTCGTCGCCGGACAGTTCATCGGCATCGACGGCATCACCGCGGTGGCGAACGGCAGCCAGGTGCTGTACATGCTCACCGTGGTCATCGTGGGTCTTGCCATGGGCGCGACCGTCACCATCGGCCGTGCGGTCGGCGCGAACAGGCTCGACCGTGCGGCCAAGGCCATCGGCAACGTCATCACGCTGTTCGCAGGAATCGCGTTGGCGCTGACGGTCGTTCTGCTGTTGAACGTGCACAACATCATCTCGCTGATCGGCGTGCCAGTCGAAGCCGTCGAGGGAACCGCGCAGTATCTGACCATCTGCTATATCGGCATCCCGTTCATCGTCGCGTACAACATTATCAGCTCGGTGTTCCGTGGGATGGGCGATTCGAAAAGCCCCATGTATTTCATTGCGGTTGCATGCTTCTGCAACATCGTGTTCGACTACCTGTTTATGGGCTGGCTGCGTCTTGGTCCCTCGGGCGCGGCATTGGGCACCACACTGGCGCAGGCCATCAGTGTGACCGTGACATTGGTGGCGATTCGCCGCCGGCGTACGGGCATCAGACTGAAGTTCGGCGATCTTCGCCCCGATAGGGCCATGCTCCGCGGCATTCTCGGCATCGGAGTGCCGACGGCGGTTCAGGACGGCTGCATCCAGATCGCCTTCATCATCATCACGGTCATCGCCAACTACCGTGGCCTGAACGATGCGGCAGCTGTCGGCGTCGTCGAAAAGGTGATCAGCGCGTTGTTCCTGGTACCGTCGTCCATGCTGGCCACGGTATCCGCCGTCTCGGCGCAGAACATCGGTGCCGGCAGGATGGAGCGAGCGACGAAGACACTGCGATACGCCACCGCGATCACCGTCGTCTACGGCATCGTCATATCGATTGTGGTGGAACTGACGGCGGGCTCCATCGTCGGCCTGTTCACCACCGATGCGACGGTAATCCTGCTGGGAACACAGTACATCCGCAGCTACATCGTCGACAGCATCTTCGCGGGCATCCACTTCTGCTTCAGCGGCTTCTTCGCCGCATGCGGGCGCTCCTATATCGGATTCATCCACAATATCGTGGCCATCACCCTGGTCCGTGTGCCCGGGGCGTATCTGGCATCCAAGCTGTTCCCGAACACCTTGTTCCCCATGGGCGTCGCCGCACCCGCCGGATCGCTGCTTTCCGTGCTGATCTGTCTTGGCTTCTACGCGTGGCTCAAGCGTCACGGCGTAATTTCGGAGAAGGCGCGTGCATGACGGCGAGTGAGCGAAGTGGAGGGCGCGGCGCTTTGCCGGGTGACGGCAGACTGTTCCGTATAGGCAAGGTTGCAGATATGTTCAATGTGTCGCTGGGCACGCTTCGGCATTATGAGCGTTGCGGCTTGCTGGAACCCGAATATATCGACCCGCGCACCGGGTACCGGTATTACGGTGCCAAGCAGTTCGAGGTGCTGAACACCATTCGGTACCTGCGTGTGCTGGATATGCCGTTGACGCAGATAGCCGAGTTCCTGCACAATCGCGACGTGCATGTCATCGAGGACAAGCTTGTTGCACAGAAAGCCCTGATCGAGCGCAAACAGCATGGGCTGGAAATGGTCTCGCGGAAGATCGACCATCGCTTGGAGCGGCTGCGGGACGCTGAGCAGTCCGAATTCGACGTGATACGTGTTGTGCGGCAACCCGCCTGCAGGATCGTCTGGATCAGGGATTCACCGAAGGTCGACTCGTATCTCGGCCTGGAATATTCGATCCGCAAGCTGGAGCAGCATCAGAAGGATTCGCTGGTCTTCCTCGGCAAGGTCGGCGTCGGTATTGACAAGGAATCGTTGGAACAGGGCGGATATGCCGATTACGGGTTGGTGTTCCTATTGCTTGACGACGAGGACGAATATGAGGGCGACACCGTGGCATTGCCGGAGACCGATTGCGTGCGCATCCGGTTCCGGGGGAGTCATGGCGATGCCCCCGACCGGTACCGCGAGCTGATGCGGTACACCGCAGAGCAGGGTCTCGACATCACCGGGTTCTCACGTGAGATCGCGTTGATCGATGAAGGGTTGACATCGGATCCCGCCCAGTTCGTGACCGAGATCTGCATCCCGGTGCGCTAGCCACTTTTCGGCGACGTGTGGCGCTACTTGGCTTTCTCCTTCAGGGTCGGCGCAAGGGTGCCGGCCAGCGCGCGCTCGCCCGGCCTGGCCAATGGGCCGACCAGTTCATGTGCCGTGTACGGCTCCTCAAGATAGGCGATGTCGGATTCGCTGAGTTTTACTCCAAGTGCTTCGATGACGTCATCCACGCGCTCCGTCTTCGAGCAGCCGACGATCGGTGCCGTGACGTTCTTGGCCCAATGCCAGGCGAGGGCGATCCGCGCCATCGGCGCGCCGAGCCGTTCCGCGAGCCCGTGCACGCGTTCGATGATCGGCATATCCTGCGCACGTGCCTGATCGTACTTGTTGCGCATGGTGCCGTCGGTGGTGCCGCGTTTGGAATCGGAATCCCAGGACGGATGGGTCAGATGGCCGGACGCCATGGGGAGTATGGGGTGAGCGCCATGTTGTACTGACGGCTGTTCGGTGGCGTCGGCATCGATGGTCCACTGATGGAATTACGGGGAGGTCTTGCCGAAACTCATACCGCCAAGGCAGACCTTGGAAACTTGGATGCCGGACCATCCCGGTGGGGCGTAGCTCATGTCAGTCATACTGAAGCTCTTCTGCCGTTGATGTTCGGAAGGTCAGCATATCCCGTTTCGATTGGCAGAGCCAACACTTCGCATGAATGGTTTGATATGCAATCGGCGCATGGAACGATATGCCATACTCACATTGGACATTCTTTTTCGCCGGGCGTTGAATAGGGGACGGTACAGAGCATAAATGAAAGGACGGGTCGACAATGGAAAATCCGAGCGCATTCCCGATGGGAGAACCGAACGACGGCTTCGCGCAGTACTTCGTGGGACAGAGCTACCTTGCTCCGGTGCTCGAGACTCCGCAGATTGCCATCCATAACGTGACCTTCGAGCCGGGTTGCCGCAACAACTGGCACATCCATCACAACGCGGCGCAGGTACTCATCGCGGTCGGCGGTCGCGGCTACTACCAGATCGAGGGACAGGAGCCAAAGGAGCTCAAGGCCGGGCAGGCCGTCTGCATCCCCGCGGATACGAAGCACTGGCATGGCGCCGCCCCCGGCGAATCATTCTCGCATCTAGCCTTCATGGTCCCTGCGGGCGATCCGGCATCCATGAGCAACGAATGGCTCGAGCCGGTGGATGCCGAAGCCTACGGCAAACTTGCCTGAGGTCTGTTGTTCTTATATGGAGGGCCATCCTGCAAAAGTGGGATGGCCCTTCACCCAGCGTCTTGAACTACTGAGGTCCACAGGGTATGTCACACAGCATGCCGATTCGAAAGATCGTCGTCGTCGACTGGTCGGCTTGACCGATGAAGGACATGCGTTCCTCGCCCACGTAACCGCTAGCCAAACAACTTGGCTGGCGCATGCCATCGAATATGCATTGGATGACGGCGAGCGCGGGGACCTCGCCGCTGCGACCACATTGATCGAACGCATCGCCGCCACGGAATCGCTGCCGACGGGAGGCGACACGCGATGAAGACGGCTGATAAGACAAGAGAAACTCCCGCGTTTCCCAAGACCTTCATCATGGCGATGATATTTGGGGTCGGTCTCAACCCTGTCAACAGCACGCTTATCTCGACGGCGCTCGCACCGATTTCACATGATTTGCGGATTGATGCCGGAAGGGCGACCCTGCTGATATCTGCGCTGTACCTGACATGTGCCATCGCGCAGCCGACGGCGGGCAAGCTTTCTGAGATCATTGGTCCTCGCTCGGTGTTCATGGCCGGTGCGGCATTGGTCATGATTGGAGGACTACTGGGTGGTTTCGCTCCGAATCTCGGCGTGCTGCTGACGTCGCGTGTGCTTATTGGTGCGGGCACATCCTGTGGCTATCCTGCTGCCATGCTGCTGGTTCGCAGACGGGCCGATCGCATGGGATTGGCGGAACCGCCTTCGTTGGTCCTTTCCATTCTCGCTATGGTGGGACTGGTGCTCATCGCTGTCGGTCCACCGTTGGGCGGCCTGTTGGTCACCTTTTGGGATGGCGCTCCACCCTCTTCGTCAACGTGTTGGTCGGCATCATCACGATTGTGCTGGGATTGGCAAGCATCGAGCCCGATGCGAAGCATGAACATCGCATGACCGTATCCTTCTTCATCGCGCATCTCGATGTCATGGGTCTGTTGCTATTCTCCATCACAATCAGCGCGCTGCTGATTGTTCTTATGAGTTTGCCTACTTTCGACAAGGTGTCCGGTTGCGTCACTGTCATCGCTTTGTTGGCTTTTGTCGCGTGGGAGTTGCATGCGGCGACGCCTTTTGTCGATGTGCGTTCACTCGCGGCGGATAGTGCGATGACGTTGAATTTTCTGCGTGCGATGCTCACCATGCTTGGCGCTTATGTGGTCATGTACGCCTTGCCTCAGTGGCTGGAGGATGCCTGCCATATGAACGCCGGTGTTTCCGGCATGTTCATCATTCCGATGGGGGTGGTGGCGACAGTGGCTTCGCTATCCATCGCGAAGAAGCCGATAGTGCGCTTGCCGTTGATGGTGTGCTGTTCGGCAATGGTGGCGGTGGGCATGTTGTTGGCTTGCACGTCATCCGCTGGCATGGTCGTATTGCCGTTGACCGCCTCCGCTGTCGCGGGACTGGTGTTGGGACTCAGCATGTCGACCAGTCAGACCGTGCTATATCGCCGAGCGGCATCCGAGCATATTGGCACGTCGTCTGGTCTGCTGCGCACGTCCATCTATATCGGGTCTATCGGTGCGTCCTCATTGAGTGGCGTGTTCTTTGGTGAGACGGTCACTGATGGAGGGCTCCACGGCATTGGCATCACAGTTGCGGTTTTGGGGGTCGCCGCGCTATTGGCGACGATTATGGATCGTACGTTGCGGTAGTCCGGGGAAGTTGTCCGCATCGTGAATGATGGTACGGACGGCCTCGCGTGCCGGATATACTGGACTGCGGTGATGGGACTCGCCTGAAGCCGTTACGGGCTTCGAACCGCAAACCCGCTGATAGTTCCTACGACATAGGGTGTGCTGTACCTTATGGCATTCAGCGGTTGTGGCATCGCCATTCTTCCATGTCTGTCATATTGGTTCGGCACCTCGCTGGAAAGAAGATACATGGCACGACAACATATCATTCGAGTCGATCTCATATGCGTGGTGTTCCTTGGAGGATGCATCGGAACCGCATTACGCTACGCTTGTTCGGTCATTCCCGACTGCGGCGCATTCCATATCGGCACATTCGCGGCGAATATGGCCGCCTGCTTCGTATACGCGGCGCTTTCGGCATGGCTGGGAGGAACCCGCAGAATCGTGGGGCGCGCGAAGGAATATGTGAACCGTGGATGTGGCATGGGCATGTGTGGAGGATTGTCCACCATGTCCACTCTCGCCCTCGAGGAATTCACTATGCTGCATGACGGCAAAGCCATGGATTGTGCGGCATATTGTTGCACGACCTTCATCGTGGGCTGTCTGCTGGCATACGTTGGCGCGCATGTCGGGCTGCGGTTTGCCGGTGCCGAGCATAACGATGGTGATCGCCATGCCATGGGCAAGGAGGCGGACTGATGAATAATGCGGTCATCGCCGTATCGGTGTGCCTGTGTGGTGGTCTCGGCGCCGCCGCAAGGTATGTTTGTGATTCCGTTATCAAAGCTTCTTGGCATAAGGCATTTCCTTTGTCGACCTTTGTGATCAACAGTATTGCCGGATTCCTGGCAGGCGTGATTGCAGGTCTGTACTCACGCCGGTTTCTGTCGGATCCCGCGCATGTGATGTTGGCGACCGGCTTCCTTGGTGGATTCTCCACATTCTCCACCATGATGAACGAATCCGTGACGTTGCTGCGCGGCGGGCGGATCGCCGTGTTCGTGGGATATGTGCTGACGTCGGTGGTGGTTCCTGTGATGGCCGCCGCGTTGGGATATTGCCTCGTCGTCTGAGGCTGGAGCGAGGACGTTGACTCGGGGCGTCGTTTCATTGTCTCTGGGTATGGATGGTTTATGGATTACCGCGACGCGGATTGGATAGTTTCCATGAAAACGAGGAAAAAACTATTGTCTTTTCCGTGTTTCCTCGATACATTGGTGGCTGGCCGCCCATGACAATCGAAAGAACTGATCATGACGCAGCAGGGCATGTCGACCAAGTCGAGGCATCTGACCATTCCCGATCTCATCACGATAGGTGTGTTCACTGCCTTGTATTTCGTGTTGGTCGCCATGGCCACGCTGTTCAGTTCAGTGGCTTTGATGGGATTCGGCATGATTCTTCTGCCTGCGGTCGCCGCATTGATCTGTGGTTGCGTATATATGCTCCTGGTTGCCAAGGTTGGAAAATTCGGCGCGATTAGCGTGATGGGCATCGTCGTCGGATTGTTCTTGTTCGTATCCGGACATTTCATCCTTTCCCTTGCTGCGAGCATCGTGTTTCCGGTCATCGCTGATGCCATCGCTCGCGCCGGGGACTATCGGAGCAAGACAGGTATCCTGGCGAGTTATGTCGTGTTCTGCTATGGGCTGACCGGTCCGATTCTGCCGTTGTGGTTCATGAAGGATGCCTATGTGGCCAGTCTGCAGGCCCGTGGCAAGGACTCGTCCTATATCGATGGTGTGTTCGCACATGTCAATACCGGCACGTTTTTCATTGCCATGATAGCGGTACTGGTATGTGCGTTGCTCGGAGGCTGGCTTGGGCAGCGTATGCTGAAGAAGCATTTTGCGAAGACCGGCATCATCTGATGGCCCTGGACCCAAGAACCAAACTGTACCTAGTGGCATTGGCCAACCTGCTGCTGTTCTTCCATGTCGACGTGGTTGTGGAGTCGCTTACGGTGTTGCTGCTTCTTCTGCCACTGCTCGGCGCGGGACGATGGGCGGCTGCGGTACGCTCCGGTTGCATCTATGTATTGCTACTAGTGGGGACTTGGGCATCGACGCTTGACGATGGCAGCAGCTGGTTGCATATGCTTGGTTTGCTTTGTGTCGGCATCCGGATGATGATGCCTTGTCTGATTGCCGGCATATACGCATTCACCACGACTACGGCCAGTCAATTCGTGTGTGTCCTGCGGCGCATGCGCATTCCGGAGACGATTGTGATTCCATGTGTGGTGTGCATCCGGTTCTTCCCGACAATCCATGACGATTACCATCAGATTCGTGACGCGATGGCATTACGTGGCATCGCCCAGGGGACATTCGCCCTGCTCCGTCATCCGGCTCAGTCTTTGGAATACATCCTGATGCCGTTGTTGATGAACGCTACGGGGGTCACCCAGGATTTGTCCGTAGCCGCACTGACCAAAGGAATCGGCATTCGCGGGCCTCATACATGTCATACCGAAATCCGCATGCATGGCATTGATTGGGCATGGATGGTCATCTGCACGGTTCCTCTGGCATTGGGCATTGGAGGAGCATGGTGAGTATCGGAAGTGATATCAATCGGACAGTCGCATGGACGCAACGGTGCTCATTCGCATATCATGCTGATGAAGCTGCTGAGGTCGATGCGCTGAATGACATCAGCTGTGCCATACCGCAAGGCGAAATCGTCATCTTATGCGGACAAAGCGGTGTTGGTCGTAACCCATGATTATGAGCTTGCAGCGCAATGGTGCGACCGCATCATAGCGCTGGAAGACGAACTGCATAACGAACAGGGAGAAGAAGAGGATCGTCTGGCATGGACTTCAATGTGAACGATTGGCTGGGAGACTGGATTAGCTTCGAACATTTGATCAACAATCATGACCCGAACCTTGACCGGGCTTGGAAGGATTCGACGAATGCCATGCGATCCAAGCCGCTGTTCGCGATCATGATGCTCGGCGATGCGCGACGCTTCTGGGCAAAAGCCTGCAAAACCTCGGGCAATGAGTGGCGATTCCGCATTGGTGGATGGCATATCGAGCAGCCGTCCGCAGTTGGCGACGATGATGCTGTCGCAGGCTTTAACCTGACTTGGCTGGACGAAAAACGCACCCCCATCACAACACATGAATATCGGCTCGATCATGTGCACGACAAGGGGCTGGAAGGCAAACCCTGCTATGTGTTCCACGCTAGCGATGCCGGTGCCTCCGATCCCTTCGCCGTACTCATCGCGATGGAGCCCATGCCTGAACGCTCCGCGCTCAGACACGGGGAACTGCTCAGTCATCTGCATTTTCAATATGCCTCTGATGAAGGCGAACTCATCAAAGGTACTGGCAAACAAGCCACGCTCCGCCATCGCATGTGGTATCCCACCATGTGCGCCGCTGAAGGGACGTTACTTGATCAATGCAACATCGTACGTGCGCTGCATCATCTTCAAGCATGGCGGGAACTGCCTGTCCCATCATCAGACTGACTGCAGATGTCCGAAGATGGGGCAATATCAGCATTGCGACGATTGTAGGTATCGTCCAGTGACGCTTTCCGGACATGCGGCGATCCGAGAAGGCGCTCCCTCGCATACTACGCGTCCGCCTGCATCACCGCCGCCCGGTCCCATATCCACCACATAGTCCGCATTGGCAATCACGTCCAAATCATGTTCGATGACGACCACCGTCGCGCCATTCGCTACAAGTTCATCAAACACGTGCAGCAGCACGCGAACATCAAGCGGATGCAAGCCGATTGTCGGCTCATCGAACACGAATACCGCATCATGCTGTTTCCGCCCCATCTCGCTGGCCAATTTCAAACGCTGGGCCTCACCGCCCGACAGCGCGGGAGTTGGCTCGCCCAACGCAAGATAGCCCAAACCCAATTCATGCAACGTGGCAAGCTTCGTCTGGATCGGTTTGACATCTCGTAAGACAGGCATGGCATCGTCGACGGTCATTGTCATTAACTGCGGCATCGAATACGCCACTCCGTCGGTGCAGGGGAGCTTCAGCTCGGCGATTGCATCGGAATACCGCGAGCCATGGCATGCCGGGCATTCGATATCGACGTCAGGCAGGAACTGCACGTCGAGCGAAATCGATCCCGTGCCGTCGCACGTCGCGCAACGCAGCTTGCCAGTGTTATAGGAGAATGCCCCCGCTTTCAGACCGATGGTCCGCGCAGCATCTGTTTTTGCGAACGCACGTCGAAGATCGTCATGGACGCCGCAATATGTAGCGACGGTGGAACGTATGTTCGCGCCGATAGGCGTGGCATCGATAAGATGCGCCTTGGACACACCGTCCGCCTCGAGGAGCCGCACCTGCGTCGGCTGCGGCGACCTGTCGATCCGCGACTGCAAAGCGGGCATCAACATCTCCAGTACCATCGTCGTCTTGCCGGAACCGGATACCCCTGTTACGGCGGTCAGCCGTCCACGGGGAATATCTACCGATAACGGGCCGACGGTATGCAGACGGTCGGTTTCCATATGAATTCGTCCTGCGGAGAAGATTTCATGGGCGTCAATGTTGTCACGCACACGGTCATGAACGTTGCCACCCTGGGCAAGGAACGGCGCGATGCGCGATTCGCGGGTATCAATCACCTGCGGCACCGTTCCCTGCGCAATCACCTGACCGCCCTTTGCGCCGGCACCTGGCCCCATCTCGATGAGATAATCGGTTTCGGCCAGCACCCGAGTGTCATGATCGACCACTGCCACGGAATTGCCATCAGCCACCAGGTCACGCATGACACCGAGCAGTCCGTCGACATTCGCGGGATGCAACCCAATCGACGGCTCATCCAGCACATATAACACGCCTGTGGTGCGATTGCGCACGGCGCGGGCAAGCTGCACGCGTTGGCGCTCGCCGGTGGACAGCGTGGCTCCGGCGCGGTCCAAGGACAGATACCCGAGACCGAGTTCCAATAAACGCCGTGACGTATTGAGGAACGATTCACAGATGGCGCTCGCCATGGTGCGCATATGTGGTTCCAGCGATTCCGGCACGGACCCTACCCAGGAAACGAGTGCGTCTAGAGACATCGCGGTTGCCTGAGCCAGATTGATGTCTCTGATACGTGGCTGGCGGGCGCGTTCGGAAAGTCTGGTCCCTCCGCAATCGCTGCAGGGACGCTCTTTGAGGAACCTCGCAACACGTTTAAGCCCTTTTTCGTCCTTGGCTTTGGTGAGTGCGTTCTCCACGGTGTATACGGCGTTGTAGTACGTGAAGTCGAGTTCGGCGAAATCGTCGCCTTTTTTCGGCTTGTATAGGATGTGCTTCTTGATGGCTGGGCCGGCGAACACGATATCTCGTTCTTGTTCGGTGAGTTGGTTGAACGGTACGTTGGTACGTACTCCCATGGCTCCGCATACTTGCTTCATCAAATCCCACATCAACGATCCCCACGGCAGCACGGCTCCCTCGTCAATGCTTTTCGACTCATCCGGTACCAAGGCGGAACGGTCGACTTCCCTCATGATTCCGGTGCCTGAGCATGTCGGACACGCGCCCGCGGCGTTGAATGCGAGATCCTCCGCTGATGGCGGATGCATGAGTCCGCCGCAGAACGTGCAATGCATCGGAAGCTCGGCGGCAACGTTCATCGTGGGTTGGTTGCGTGCTCCGCAGTGTTCGCACACGTGCGATCCGATCCGGGAGAACAGGAGGCGCAGACTGTTGAGCAGTTCGCTCATTGTGCCGAACGTGGAACGGACTCCAGGCACTGATGGACGCTGATGCAGTGCCAATGCCGCCGGAATATGACGCACCTCGTCGACGGTTGCGCGGCTTGCCTGGGTCGTACGTCTTCTTGTATAGGTCGATAGCGCTTCCAGATAGCGTCGTGATCCCTCCGCGTACAGCACGCCAAGCGCGAGGGAGCTTTTTCCTGAGCCTGAGATTCCGGCTATGCCGACCATGCTGTTGAGCGGGATGTCGATGTCGACGTCTTTCAGATTATGTACGTGGGCTCCGCGCACTTCGATACATGAGGGGAGTGGCCGAGACACTTGTGTTTCGTATGCAAAGACAGAAGGAGACGGTTTCATACCGGCAATTCTATGCTTGCCATATGGTTATCACATATACGGATGAAAAGAAATTCACCAAGGAACAGACCCAGCGACTGTTTCTTTCAGTCGGTTGGGTGTCCGGTCAATATCCTGAACGGTTGCATAAGGCGTTGATGGGGTCGTCCACCGTATTCAGCGCATGGGATGGCGAACGTCTGGTGGGTCTGGTGCGAGTGCTTGATGACACGGAGATGGTGGCATACATGCACTATGTGCTGGTCGATCCTGAATACCAAGGGCGCGGCATTGCCGGACATCTTGTCGGCATGGTCAAGCAGCGGTACCACGATTACCTGTATATCGAGGTTATGCCTGAGGAAAGCAAGAATGCCACGTTCTATGAGAAGCATGGATTCCATATTATGGAGGATGGCGTCGCCATGCAGATATGCAATCCGGGAGAACGGCACTGACGGAACGGGCATCGGGCATGTCTTGAGAACTTCGGGCGGTGGGGGGCGCCATCTTTCGCCGGAGGCGTTTCCATTACCGCTTATATTTTTTGGGGTTCGGCTGTCAGATCTTGAATGAACGGCGGATGAATCCGTATACGGTGTCCCAGTAGCGTTTCGGATCCACGGCGGAGCTTTCCATATGATCGGCGTGAGGAACCAGCAGACGTTCGCGGTCGATGCTGGAGCAGGCGTTGTAGTTCATGTCGAGGAAACATGGGCTGACCATGCGGTCCTTTCCTCCATGGATGAACAGCATCGGAATGACCGTATGCCGCAATGACGGTATGCAGGACGCTTCGGTGAAATCATAGCCGGCACGGCGCTTGCAGATCAGACCCGCCGCGTCCACACATGCCGAGGCGAGAAGCTTTGGCATGTGGAACATGCCTCGCGCGCTGTCTATGAATTCCATGCGGGCGGAAGTGTATCCGCTTTCGGCGATTGCCGCGATGACATTGCGTGGCAGTTCCGGCGTGCCGGTCGTCATCATCACCGTCGTGGCTCCCATGGATCCTCCGAATAGGAGAATGCGTGCTTGATCGTCGCTATCCACAATCAGCCGTATCCAATCAAGCAGATCATTGCGCTCCAACCATCCCATGCCTACATATCGTCCTTCGCTCAGATCCTGGGCCCGTTGGGATGGTGCGAGGACGGTGAAGCCCATGCGGGCATAGCGGTGTGCCCATTTGGCTTGTTCTTCAGGGGCTCCGGTATAGCCATGCACGCAGATGGCATATAAATGCGGCGTCGGGTCGATGCAATCCGGATCGAAGAGCCAGCCATGCAGCTTAAGCCCATCGCGGCTGGTGATGGATACCGGCTGTTTCGTTTCGGAAAACCATTGCCCGGCCTCTTTGGCCTCGCCTTGGTTCATCTTTCCCTCGCGATCCGGAGCGATCAGCGCCTGATGGAAAATGGAATGCTTCCACTGCGTGTCGATGGCAAAGCGGAACAGCATATGTGCTGACGCCGCGAGCAATCCCGTCGCTGCGACGGTCATGACGCCAGTCGCGAGCTGAATGTTGCGGATGAGCGCGGAATGGTCATGCGTCGTTGCCATTTTCTGATTCCTTACCACTGGTTGGTGCTTGTCTGACTACGATTGTACGTGGGTTTGCGCATAGTCCGCGTTTTATGCACCTTGCTCCTCTGATTGCAGGGAAATGTCAGCGCACCATGTATACTAGATAACTGTTGTCTTGGCGAGGGAGGTTCCGCCTCCGTTATCGACTTGGCGTATGATATGAAACTCCTTGGGTTTTCTATGCGGCTCGTCGGTGCGCCGAAACATAAGAACGATGTATCAAGGAGATATTGATTATGGCTACCACCATCACTCTTGAAGGTGCTGCTCGTACCGAGTTCGGCAAGGGCGCTGCCCGCCGCATGCGCGTCGCGAGCCTCATCCCGGCCACCGTTTACGCGGGTGGCGAGGATCCGACCTTCGTGCAGCTGCCGATGAAGGAGACCACTCTGGCTCTGCGTCACACCAACGCCCTGTTCACCATCAAGTATGGTGACGAGACCAAGATGGCCGTTGTCAAGGACGTCCAGCGCAACCCGGTGAAGCGCATCGTCGAGCATATCGATTTCTACGAGGTCAAGGCCGGCGAGAAGATCGACGTCGAGGTGCCGGTGTTCGTTGAGGGTACTCCGAAGGGCGCTTCCGTCGCGTTCGTCGACATCCAGGAGCTCAAGGTTCGCGCCGATGTGACCAACCTGCCGGAGAAGATTGTGGTCAACGTTGATGGCCTGACCGATGGTTCCAAGGTCTTCGCCAAGGACGTTGTGCTGCCGGAAGGCGTCGTACTCGATGTCGAGGATCCGGAAGAATCCGTTGTCACCGTCGAGGTGCCGGAAGATGCCGCACTGGTTGAGGCCGCTCCGGCCGAGGCCGCCGCTGCTCCGGCCGCTGACGCTGAGTGAGCCGTATCGTTGTCTATACTGGCTGCTCCACAAGCATGAGGTAGCCGGTGAGGAAGGGGTCCGTATGGGCCCCTTCCTGCTTTATGAGGATCGTTATCTCATATCGCGAACGCCGGTTATCGAAAGCGTTTATGGTGTGAGAGAGTACATACCAGAACCCGGCGCCACAAGCGCCGGAGACCAATAACCGCTGGCCGCCTTTGGGTGGCTGATGCAACTAGAAGAAGTAAAGAATGACTGAACAGAATCATCACGATCCAGCGGAGCTTGACAAGCTCGCCGAGAAGTTCACCGTGCTCCCGAACGACAATCCGGCATCCGACGCCAAGCGCGCCGAACTCATCGACAAGCCGGCCTTCGGTCAGGTCTTCTCCGACAATATGGCCCACATGACCTGGACCAAGGGTGAAGGCTGGTCCGACCGTCGCATCGAGCCGTACGCGCCGCTGAAGATGGATCCGGGCGCATCTGTTCTGCATTACGCCCAGGAATGCTTCGAGGGTCTGAAAGCCTACCGTCACGCCGACGGCTCTACCTGGCTGTTCCGCCCGGACGCGAACGCCGAGCGTTTCCAGAACTCCGCCAAGCGCCTGTACCTGCCGGAACTGCCGATCGACGACTTCATCGGCTCCGTCGCGGCACTGGTCAAGCGTGATGTGAACTGGGTTCCGTCCCGTCGCGAATACACGCTGTACATGCGTCCGTTCATGTTCGCCTCCGAACCGTTCCTGGGCGTGCGTGCGCCGCAGGAAGTGGACTATTGCGTGATCGCCTCCCCGTCCGGCCCGTACTTCCCGGGCGGCGTGAAGCCGGTCAACATCTGGGTCGAGGACAAGTGGTTCCGCACTGGCCCTGGCGGCACTGGCTTCGCCAAGTGCGGCGGCAACTACGCAGCCTCTCTGCTCGGTGAATACACCGGCATCGACCATGGCTGCCAGCAGGTCTGCTTCGTCGACGCCGCCACCAAGACCTACCTGGAGGAGCTTGGCGGCATGAACATGATGGTCGTGCACAAGGACGGCCACGTTGAGACCCCGTCCCTGACCGGCAACATCCTGCCGGGAGTGACCCGTCGCTCCCTGATCCAGCTCATTCAGGACAACGGCCACGATGTGGTCGAGACCATGATCGCCCTGGATCAGCTGCTCGAAGACATCAAGTCCGGCGAGGTCACTGAGGTGTTCGCCTGCGGTACCGCCGCCATCATCACCCCGATCGGCCGCTTCAAGTCCGAGAAGTTCGATGTGACCGTCGCCGACGGCGGCTCCGGTGAGTTCACCATGGCGCTGCGCAACCAGCTGCTCGGCATTCAGCTTGGCGAGATCGAAGATCCGCACAACTGGATGTGGAAGGTCTGCTGATTTTCAGATCGACTATCCGTGACGACGGATAGAGCATAATACCGCCGAAGGGCGGGATATGAGTTATGCAATATGTTTCGGCCTCTCAGGATGAGTTCGTATGACTGCATGACTCGTATCCCGCCCTTCGATTTTCCTGTTATGGGTGTTGTTCCCCGTTGTGCTATTTTTGACTGATGTTCGGAAAAGAAGCATGAGGGGAAGAGGGGGAGCAGGACATGGAAATCGCGCTGGAAAGCAACGGCTTTTTCATGGGCATCGAATATCTGGCCACATTCTGTTGCGGCATGGTCGGCGGGCTTGCCGCCGTGCGCAAAGGCTACGATGTTTTCGCGATTCTCGTCACCACTTGGCTTACCGCATTGGGCGGCGGCATCATCCGCGATGTGCTGCTCGGTGCGCTTCCTCCCGCAGGCGTCTCCGACAAAGGACTGGTCGTCACAGCTCTGCTTGCCGCCGTGGCCGTGGCGGTCATCCATCCTGAAATCAACAAGCTCAAATGGTCCATGCTGTCTTTGGATGCGTTGGCTTTGGGGCTTTACGCGGTCAACGGCACATCCAAGGCCATGATGTACCACATGTCCGGCACCACGGCTGTGTTCCTTGGTATGTTCACCGCATTGGGAGGCGGTCTCATCCGCGACATGCTCATCAATGAGGTGCCCATGGTGATTCGGGACAGACACTGGTATGCGGTTCCTTCGGCCGTCGGTTGCGTGCTGACGGTGTTGGTATGCAAGGGCGTGAACCTGGGAGTGGTCAGTTTCGCCGCCGAAGTGGTGCTGGATGTGCTGATCGTGGCGTTGATGGTGGGCATGCGGCTGATATCCGTGATCTTCGACATCCAACTGCCGGGCGCTTTGGTCCGGCACAACACTTATCTGCCAAGCGAAGCCAAATATCTCAAACGTCCGGTCATCCATCCCGATAGGGACGATGACGATACCGACCGCGATGGTCGTCAGTGACGGAGTGTGAAAAAGAAGAAGCCCCGCAGGAGAACCTGCGGGGCTTCTTGCCTGTTGTGAGTTAGAAAACTCAGAGGGCGTTGATGGCCACGGCGAGACCGGACTTGCGGTTGGCAGCCTGGTTCTTGTGGATCACGCCAGCGCCGGCGGCCTTGTCGAGCTTCTGGGCTGCGACCTTGTAGGCGGCTTCGGCAGTGGACTTATCGCCAGCGGCGATGGCTTCGCGGGTGGCGCGAACGGCAGTCTTCAGGCTGGACTTCACGGCCACGTTACGCTTGTGCGCCTTCTCGTTGGTGAGAACGCGCTTCTTCTGCGACTTGATGTTTGCCACTATTTCTCCAAACGACGTTTGCTATAAGGACATACAAACGATGATGATAACATGGCACGCGGATAAATCGCCAATGCATATAGGAGTGTCGCGGAGGAACATGCCGACACTACCGGTTAGAATCATGTGCGTCGAATATTTCCAGAGGAGGATGGCGTGGGGCAGCAGCATAATCAGCCCGGGTACACCGATCGGTCGTTGATCCGCAATTTTTGCATCATCGCGCATATCGATCACGGCAAATCAACGGTGGCGGACCGTATCCTGCAGCTGAGCGGCATCGTGCCGGAACGAGAGATGCGTGACCGTTTCCTCGACCGCATGGACATTGAGCAGGAGCGCGGCATCACCATCAAATCGCAGGCGGTGCGCGTGCCGTGGACGGTCGACGGCACCGAATACACGCTCGGCATGATCGACACCCCCGGCCATGTGGACTTCACGTATGAGGTGTCCCGTGCGTTGGCCGCCTGCGAAGGCGCGGTGCTGCTCGTCGACGCAACGCAGGGCATCGAGGCCCAGACCCTGTCGAACCTGTATATGGCCATCGACCATGATCTGGCCATCATTCCGGTGCTGAACAAAATCGATCTGCCGAGCGCCGAACCCGACAAGCACGCCGAGGAGATCGCGGGTCTGATCGGCTGCGACCCATCCGACGTGCTGCGCGTCTCCGGCAAGACCGGAGAGGGCGTTTCCGAACTGCTCGACCGTATCGTCGCGGAAGTCCCCGCACCGAAAGGCGACCCGAATGCTCCGGCACGTGCGTTAATCTTCGATTCCGTCTATGACTCCTATCGTGGCATCGTCACTTACATCCGCATGGTCGATGGCGAGCTGAAATCCCGCGAGAAAATGCACATGATGGGCATCGGCATGACCCATGACCCCATTGAAATCGGCGTCATCAGCCCGGACATGATGCCCACCAAGGCTCTTGGCGCTGGTGAGGTCGGCTATGTGATCACCGGCGCCAAGGACGTCAGCCAGTCCAAGGTGGGTGACACCATCACCTCCGCGGTCAACCCCGCCACCGAGCCGCTCGACGGCTACCGTGACCCCCAGCCGATGGTGTATGCCGGCCTGTTCCCGATTGACAACGCGCAGTATCCGGAATTGCGTGAGGCTCTCGACAAGCTCAAGCTCAACGATGCGGCGCTGATCTACGAGCCGGAGACCTCCGTGGCGTTGGGATTCGGCTTCCGCTGCGGTTTCCTCGGCCTGCTGCACATGGAGATCGTCACCGAACGGTTGGACCGTGAATTTGGACTTGACCTGATATCCACCGCCCCGAACGTGCCGTACGAGGTCACTTCGGAAGACAATTCCGTGCACCGCGTCACCAATCCGAGCGAATTCCCCGAAGGCAAGATCAAGAAGATCGTCGAGCCGATGGTGGCCGCCGACATCATCACGCCGAAGGAGTTCATCGGCCCGGTGATGGATCTGTGCCAGGACCACCGCGGACAGATGGGCACCATGGAATACATCTCCACCGAGCGTGTGGAGATGCACTACCGCATTCCGCTGGCGGAGGTCGTGTTCGACTTCTTCGACCAGCTCAAGAGCCGTACCAAGGGCTACGCCTCGCTCGACTACCACGAGGACGGCGAGCAGGCAGCCGATCTGGTGAAGGTGGATATTCTTATCCAAGGTGAGAAGGTTGATGCGTTCAGTGCCATCGTGCACCGCGACAAGGCATACAGCTACGGCGTGATGATGACGAAGAAGCTGCGCGAGCTCATTCCGCGCCAGCAGTTCGAGATTCCCATCCAGGCCGCCATTGGTTCGCGCATCATCGCGCGAGAGAACATCCGTGCCCTGCGCAAGGATGTTCTCGCCAAGTGCTACGGCGGTGACATCTCCCGCAAGCGCAAGCTGCTTGAAAAGCAGAAGGCCGGTAAGAAGCGCATGAAGATGCTCGGTCATGTGGAAGTGCCGCAGGAGGCGTTCATCGCGGCCCTGTCCACCGGCGAGGCTGGCAACGACCGCGACACCAAGGACAAGATCCGCGCCGCGCAGAAGTCCGAAGGCTGAGCCTGTACATGGCGTTCGAGGTCCATATCCACGTCCCGTTCTGTCTGCGCCGCCGAGCCGTGAAACGGGAAACCCGATGGGTTTCCCGTAGGCGAGGGGAGCGGCTCTTCGCGACGGCAGCGGCGTTCCAGAGGTGCGATTCATGACGTTCGAGGTTTACATCCACGTTCCATTCTGTCTGCGCCGCTGCGGATATTGCGATTTCAACACCTATACGGCTCCGGATATGGGCGAGGGGGTGTCCCGCGGCCATTACGCGAACATGGTGATCCATGAAATGGCAATCGTCCGCGATTGGCAGGCGGAACACGGCATATCGGAACCGTATGCGTCCACCGTCTTCTTCGGTGGCGGCACTCCGACCACGCTCAAAGCGCGCGATTTGGTGGCCATGCTGGATGCGGTGCGCGATACATGGGGCATCGCGGACGATGCGGAGATCACCACCGAGGCGAATCCCGATACGGTGGATGCCGACTATGTGAAGGAGCTTGCCGACGGTGGTTTCAACCGTATTTCCTTCGGCATGCAGTCCGCGGTGCCGCATGTGCTTGAAACGCTTGACCGTACGCACACTCCGGCGAATGTCGCCGCCGGTGTCACCGCGGCCGATGCGGCGGGCATACGTTCCAGCGTCGATCTGATTTACGGCGCGCCGGGGGAAAGCCTCGACGATTGGCGCACCTCCGTTCGCACGGCCATCGATTTGGGCGTCAACCATATCTCCGCATATGCGCTCACCGTGGCACCGAATACGAAAATGGGACGACGAATCGCGGCAGGCGCACTGCGCAAGCCGGATGACGACGACGAAGCGAACAAATACGAGATCGCCGACGCGATGTTCGCCGAGGCTGGCCTCGAATGGTACGAAATCAGCAATTGGGCACGTCCCGGCTACGAATCGCAGCATAATCTCGGCTATTGGAGAAATGTGGATTGGGCTGGTCTTGGACCGGGCGCGCATTCGCACTATAACACCCATGATGGCGTACGCGGGATGCGTTCCTGGGACATCGCGCATCCTAGGCTTTGGGGCGCCGCCATCAACGGAGGCTCGGTGCCGTGGGCCGGGCATGAGACCATCGCAGCCGAAGAGGATGTCGAAGAGACCATCATGCTCGGTCTGCGCCTGCATGAGGGACTGGATATCACCCGTCTCGAGGGTGTTGTGCCGGAAGAAGCCTGGCGCGGACTCGAGGATGACGGACTGATCACACGTGACGGAATGCGGGCGGTGCCCACATTGCGTGGCCGTCTGCTCAACGACACCATCATCGAACGCCTGTTTGCATTCTTGGATTGAGAAGACGCGCCGTGGCGTTCGGATAAGGTGGGGACACGCCGGACGGCTCTTTGTTCGACGCAAACGGAGATTCGCGAAACATATTGGAATCCGGCCGTTTACACGAAGGAAATATTCCGCGATGAAGTAGCCAGCCATTGACTTTTCTGGGCATTCGTTATATGGACACGCGACAGTGGATGACATATGGGCGCGGTATTCTAAACCACGCATTAAAGAACCGCAAGACTTTTCTTGCCCAAAAACATTGAAGGTGGTTTCGGTGACTTTCCACGCCCCGTTAGATCTGACGATCCATGATTCCCAAGGTATGTATGATCCTGGAGCCGAGCATGACGCTTGCGGTGTGGGTATGGTCACCACCCTCAACAAGCGCCCGGAACGCAAGATCGTCGATGACGCCATTGAGGTGCTGGTCAATCTGAACCATCGTGGCGCCGTGGGCGCCGAGGAGAACACGGGCGACGGCGCAGGCATTCTCATGAGTATGCCTGACGAATTCATGCGCGCCACTGCCGGTGTTGAATTGCCCGAGGAAGGTCATTACGCCGCAGGCATCGCTTTCCTGGACCGTGACATCGCCACGTCCGGCCAGCAGGAGCAGGCCATCTCCAAGATTGTTCGCGAGGAAGGTCTCGATGTGCTCGCATGGCGCGTTGTGCCCACCAATCCGGACGGACTCGGACTGCAGGCCCTGGCCAGCATGCCGTCGTTCAAGACGCTGATCGTGGCTGACCCGGAAGGCCGGCTCGGAGGCATCGAACTCGACCGCAAGACCTTCCGCATCCGTAAGCGCGTGGAACACGAGGTAGGCATCTACTTCGCGTCCCTGTCCGCCCGCACCATCACCTACAAGGGCATGCTCACCACTATGCAGCTCAAGCCCTTCTTCCTTGACCTGTCGGATGAACGCATGAAGGCGAAGATCACCATCGTCCATTCCCGTTTCTCCACCAACACGTTCCCGAGCTGGCCGCTGGCCCAGCCTTTCCGTCTGCTGGCACACAACGGCGAGATCAACACCATCCAGGGCAACCGCAACTGGCTGTCCGCGCGTGAAGGCCGCCTGAGCTCCGAACTGCTCGGCGAATTCAAGCCGCTGCTGCCGATCGCCACTCCGGGCTATTCCGATTCCGGAACCTTCGACGAATGCCTCGAACTGCTGCACCTCGCAGGCCGTTCCATGCCGCATGCCATCTCCATGATGCTGCCGCCGGCATGGGAGAACAACGACCAGCTCGATCCGGACGTCAAGGCGTTCTACGAATACAACAACACGCTGATCGAACCATGGGACGGCCCGGCGCATATCATCTTCACTGACGGCACCCAGGTCGGCGCACTGCTCGACCGCAACGGCTTCCGTCCGGGACGCTGGCAGGTCACCGATGACGGCTACGTCGTGCTCGCCTCCGAAACCGGTGTGCTGCCGGAAGTCGCCGAGGAGCATATCGTCACCAAGGGCCGTCTGGAACCGGGCAAGATGTTCCTCGTCGACACCGACGAGGGTCGCATCATCCCCGACGAGGAGATCAAGAAGACTCTTGCCAGCCAGCACCCCTACCGCAAGTGGGTGGAAGGCAACTCCGTGGAATTGAGTCAGCTGCCCAAGCGCGAGCACGTCAACCACTCCGGTCAGTCCGTGCAGCGTCGTCAGCGCGCCTTCGGCTACACCGAGGAGGATTTGAAGCTGTTGCTCGCGCCGATGGCCAACACCGGCAAGGAGCCGTTGGGTTCCATGGGCAACGACACTCCTCTCGCGGCGCTTTCGAAGCACAGCCGCATGCTGTTCGACTACTTCACCCAGAAGTTCGCGCAGGTCACTAACCCGCCGCTCGACTGGGAACGTGAGAAGATCGTGACGAGTCTTGAATCCGCCATCGGTCCGGAGCCGAACCTGCTGGCCGATTCCGAACTGCACGCCAAGAAGATCCTCATCCCGCTGCCGGTGCTCAACTCCGACGAGATGGCACAGCTCAAGCGCCTCGACCGCGCCAAGATTCTCGGTGGCTACTACAAGCCATTCATCGTCAAGGGCCTTTACCAGGTGGCCGGCGGCGGACAGGCACTGAAGGACCGTCTTGACGAGATCTTCCAGGAGATCGACGAGGCGATTGAAAACGGTGCCAACTTCCTGGTGCTGTCCGACCGCGATTCCAACTATGCGTGGGGTCCGATTCCGTCGCTGCTGCTCACTTCCGCAGTGCAGCACCATCTGCTGCGCCGCCACACGCGTACGCAGATCTCCATGGTGGTCGAAGCCGGCGATGTACGAGAAATCCACCATGTGGCACTGCTGATCGCCTATGGCGCTGCCGCGGTGAACCCGTATCTGGCATTCGAATCCGTCGAAGACCTCTCCCGCAAGGGCTACCTCAAGGTCGACGCGGAAACCGCCGTGAAGAACCTGACCAATGCGCTGTCAACAGGCGTGCTCAAGATCATGGCCAAGATGGGCGTCTCCACCATCATGAGCTATCGTGGCGCGCAGCTGTTCGAAGCCGTCGGCCTCAACAAGGACGTCATCGACGAATACTTCACCGGCACCACATCCCGAGTGGGTGGCGTCGGTCTCGACGAGCTCGCCGAGGAAGTCGCCAGCCGACACCGCGTGGCCTATCCGACCCAGTGGACCGCCCGCCCGCATCGCAACCTGCGTACCGGTGGCGACTACAAGTGGCGCCGTACCGGTGAAGATCATCTCAACGATCCCGAGGCCATCTTCCTGCTGCAGCAGTCCACCCAGCGTGGCGACTACAACCTGTTTAAGAAGTATTCGAGCCACATCAACGACACATCCAACCGTCTGATGACGCTGCGTGGTCTGATGAAGTTCAAGCAGACCCGCAAACCGATCGACATCTCCGAAGTCGAACCGGCCAGCGAGATCGTCAAGCGCTTCTCCACCGGTGCCATGAGCTACGGCTCCATCTCGCAGGAGGCGCATGAGACGCTCGCCATCGCCATGAACAAGCTTGGCGCACGTTCCAACTCCGGCGAGGGCGGCGAATCCGAGGACCGCATCAACGATCCGCTGCGCTACAGCAAGATCAAGCAGATCGCCTCCGCCCGTTTCGGCGTGACCAGCGACTACCTGGTTCATGCCACCGATCTGCAGATCAAGCTCGCCCAGGGCGCCAAGCCAGGCGAGGGCGGCCATCTGCCGGGAGCCAAGGTTCCGCCGTGGATCGCCAAGGTGCGCCACGCGACGCCGGGCGTCGAACTGATCTCCCCGCCGCCTCACCACGACATCTACTCGATCGAGGATCTGAAGCAGCTGATCAACGATGCGAAGATGGCCAATCCCAAGGCACGCATCCACGTCAAGCTCGTCTCCGAATTCGGCGTGGGCACCATCGCCGCGGGTGTGGCCAAGTGCCATGCCGACGTGGTACTGATCTCCGGCTACGACGGTGGCACCGGCGCGGCTCCGCTCAACGCCATCAAGCATGCCGGCACCCCGTGGGAGATCGGTCTGTCCGAGACCCAGCAGACGCTGGTGCTCAACGGTCTGCGCTCCCGCATCACCGTGCAGTGCGACGGCGAGCTCAAGACCGGTCGTGACGTCGTGATCGCGGCGCTGCTCGGCGCCGAGGAATTCGGCTTCGCCACCGCGGCGCTGATCGTGGAAGGCTGCGTCATGATGCGCGCCTGCCAGAAGAACACCTGCCCGCAGGGCATCGCCACCCAGGATCCGGAGCTCCGAGCACGCTTCAAGGGCAAGCCGGAACATGTCGTCAACTTCTTCATGTTCATCGCCGAGGAAGTCCGCGAACTGCTCGCGCAGCTCGGCTTCCGCACGCTGGAGGAGGCCGTCGGCCATGTCGAATGCCTCGACCAGGACGAAGCCATCAAGCGTTGGAAGTCCGACGGCATCGACCTGAGCAACGTGCTCATGCAGCCGGGTCCGGTTCCGGGAACCATCCTGCACAAGACGATCGATCAGAACCATGAGCTTGACAGGGCGCTCGACAACAAGCTCATCGAGCTTGCCCAGCCAGCCCTTGACAAGAAGGAGCCCGTGCGTATCGAAATGCCGATCCGCAACGTGTACCGTACGCTCGGCACCATGCTCGGCTACGAGATCACCAAGCGATACGGTGAGGAGGGGCTGCCGGACGACACCATCGACATGACGTTCCATGGCGCGGGCGGCCAGTCCATCGGCGCCTTCATCCCGCGTGGCGAAACCATCCGCGTATACGGCGAAGTCAACGACTACGCAGGCAAGGGCTTGTCTGGCGGTCGCATGGTGGTTCGTCCGGAGGACGGCATCACCTTCGACCCGCATACGAACGTGATCGCCGGCAACGTCACCGGTTTCGGCGCCACTTCCGGCCAGATGTTCGTGGCCGGTCGAGCGGGAGAACGTTTCGCTGTGCGCAACGGCGGCGCCACATTCGTGGTGGAGGGAGTTGGCGACCACGGCTGCGAATACATGACCGGCGGCACTGTCGTGATTCTCGGCTCCACCGGTCGTAACCTTGGCGCGGGCTTCTCCGGCGGCAACGTGTACGTGCTCGACCTCGACATGAAGCAGGTCAACCCGGCGGCCGCCACCAACGGAGCGCTGCTGTTCGAGCCGCTTGACGCCGATGCCGACAAGCTGGTGCACGGTCTCGTCAAGCAGCATGCCGAAGAGACCGGCTCTGCCTTCGCGAAGACCCTGCTTGACGACTGGGAAAACAGCGCCAAGCGGTTCACCCACATCGTTCCGAAGCACTTCCTCGCCATGCAGAAGGCGATGAAGGAAGCCGAGGAGAAGAACATCGATTTCAATACGCCCGGCGTCTGGGAACAGGTGTACGAGCAGGTTATGGAAGGAGCGCGCTGACATGGGAGATCCTCGTGGATTCCTGAAGGTCCGTACCCGTCGCGAACTGGCCGAACGCCCCGTTGAAGAGCGAATCAAGGACTGGTTCGACGTTCACACCGAATCCGGCCTGCAGTCCTGGACCACCGAGCAGGCGGCCCGCTGCATGGACTGCGGCACCCCGTTCTGCATGAGCGGCTGCCCGCTGGGCAACATCATCCCCGAGTTCAACGATTTGGTCCGCCAGGAGAAGTGGGAGGACGCGTACAACCGTCTGTCCGAAACCAACAACTTCCCCGAAGTGACCGGTCGCATCTGCCCGGCATTGTGCGAAGCCGCCTGCGTGCTTGGCATCCACCAGCCGGCCACGATGATCCAGAACGATGAGCGCACCATCATCGATCAGGCATGGAGCCTTGACTACGTCAAGCCTCTGCCGCCGCAGCGTCTGACCGACCAGACCGTTGCCGTGGTCGGTTCCGGCCCATCCGGTCTCGCCTGCGCCCAGCAGCTCACCCGCGCCGGCCATACGGTGGTCGTGTACGAGCGCGATGACGCCATCGGCGGTCTGATGCGCTACGGCATTCCGAACTTCAAGCTTGACAAGCGTCTGATTGACCGCCGTGTGGAGCAGATGGAAGCCGAAGGCACCGTGTTCCGCACCGGCGTGGAGATCGGCAAGGACATCTCTTGGGACGATTTGCGTTCCCGCTACGACGCCGTGGTGGTTGCCATCGGCTCCACCGTGCCTCGTGATATGAAGATTCCTGGCCGTGAGCTCGAAGGCATCCACTTCGCCATGGAGTTCCTGCCCGACGCGACCCGTCGAGTGTATGGCGTCAAGCCGGTCAACGACATCACCGCCGAAGGCAAGCACGTCGTCATCATCGGCGGCGGCGACACCGGTTCCGACTGCCTCGGCACATCCCTGCGCCAAGGCGCGAAGGACGTCACCGTGCTGCAGATCATGCCGCAGGAACCGAAGCAGCGTCCCGACAACCAGCCGTGGCCGACGTTCGCGCGCCTGTACAAGGAGACCTCCTCCATGGAGGAAGGCTTCGAGACGCAGCGCGCCGAATATGTGTACAACACCGATTCGGTGAACTTCGTCGGTTCGGAAGAGGATCAGGCCAAGGTGAAGATCGAGAACTCCACCGCAACCGAGGGATTCGTCGCCGACGAAAACGGCCATGTCACCGGTCTGAAGGTGGTGAACGTCGCCCCGGGCGAGAATGGTCCGTTCACTCGCCAGGCTGGCACAGAGCGTGTGATTCCCGCCGACTTGGTACTCATCTCCGTGGGCTTCCTGCATCCGGACACCACCACGCTGGTCGACCAGCTGCCAGTCGACCTCGACGGCCGTGGCAATGTGGCGCGTAACGACAAGTTCGCCACATCCCAGGATGGTGTTTTCGCCTGCGGCGACGCCGGACGCGGACAAAGCCTTGTGGTGTGGGCCATCTCAGAAGGCCGCTCCTGCGCGGCTGCGGTCGACGAATACCTCACCGGTGCCACTGAGCTGCCGGCGCCGATCGTCGCTTCCAAGCATCCGATGATGCTGCCGCGCTGATCGAAGGCGTAATCGCAATACAGAATGGCAGGTAGCCCAGCTCGTGAATGAATGGCGAGCCGGGCTACCTGTTTTTTGCCGATAATGCGGTAAAGTAATCCCAGCACCATGTAACAAAGGAGTGACCAATGCCAAATCGTGCCGAACGACGTGCCCAAGCCAAACGCAATCGCCGCGGAGTGCCCCAACAATATGATCAGACCCAAGGGCGCGCGCGTTCTGGAATGTTGGATGAATACCAGCTGCAGGAGAAGTCCCGCCGCTTGCAGGATGGCACCGATGGACCGTGGAAGCCGAGCGCCAGCACGATCACGGAAACCGAAAGCGTGCTGAACACCAATCCCGATTACAGGAATCCGAAGATGTTCAAGGCTCCGCATTCCATCCGTCAATGGTTCCGCGTGGCCAGCTGGGTGCTGATTGCTGTCGCAGCCATCGCCTTCCTGGTGATTATGTGGCTTCCGTCGCATCCGATGTGGCTGATTGCCACGGTTTCCATCGTTTTCGCGGTCGGTGTATTGAGCCTGTTCTTCACTGCCGGTGACTCGAAACACAATCCGAACCTTGATCAGAATGGCACAGCCGTCTGAATCATATCCGAATTTTTCGGGAATCGCCCATGTCGTCGAGCGTATGAGATGACATGGGCGATTCTTTTTTGCACGCTCCACGGAACGAAGATACGGGAGACATCATGAAAACGGTTGCCACAACTTGCAGCCGTTTTCAGAAAAAATGAAAAAAGAGATGATTCGGAAATGAAACAATACGGTATTTTCTGAAAAACTGTTTTACAGTAGTACTTGGAATGACTGGCAGACTCGAGGAGGAGAACAGACATGAAAGTTGACATCCTATCCCGCGAATACCCTCCCAAGGTGTACGGAGGCGCTGGAGTACATGTGGAGGAGCTTTCCAAAGTGCTGGCGGAACGGGTCGATGTGACCGTCCGGGCGTTCGACGGCCCACGCACGCCATCCGATGTTCCCGAGATCCCGGGCGCCGATCCGAAGGGGTCCCTCAAGGTCGTCGGCTATCACGTGCCGGAGGAAATGCGGGACGCGAACGGCGCCTTGAAGACGTTCAGCGTCGATTTGCAGATGGCCAACGACGTCGATGCCGATATTATCCACGCACATACGTGGTACGCATGTCTTGCCGGGTATCTTGCCAAGATGCTGCATGACACGCCATTGGTCATCACCGCGCATTCGCTTGAGCCCTTCCGGCCTTGGAAGCGCGAGCAGCTTGGCGGCGGATACAATCTGAGCTCCTGGGCGGAGAAGGACGCCTACGAGCATGCCGATCGGATCATCGCCGTGTCCGCCGGCATGCGCAAGGACATTCTTACGGCCTACCCGGATCTCGATCCGGACAAGGTGGCCGTGGTGCACAATGGTATCACCATGAGCCAGTTCGAGACCCCGGCGGATGACGATCCCGGCTGGCAGGTGTTCGACCGTTACCACATCGACCGCACCAAACCGACGCTGCTGTTCGTCGGTCGCATCACCCGTCAGAAAGGTCTGCCGTATCTGCTCCGGGCATTGCATTTTGTCGATCCGAACGTCCAGGTTGTGTTGTGCGCTGGCGCTCCCGATACGCCGGAAATCATGGAAGAGGTCAAAACCGCTTTCGCCAAACTTGACGAGAAGCGCGGCAATATCATCTGGATCGAAGAGATGCTGCCGAAGCCGGAGCTCAACGCGCTCGAACATGGATGCGACGCGTTCATCTGCCCATCCATCTACGAGCCTCTCGGCATTGTGAATCTGGAAGCCATGGCTTGCGGATTGCCGGTTGTCGCCTCCGCCACCGGCGGTATACCGGAAGTGGTCGTGGATGGTGAGACCGGCTATCTGGTTCCCATCGACCAGCTTCACGACGGGACCGGCACACCCACCAATCCGGACAAATTCGTGCATGACATGGCCGATGCCATCAACCGCATCATGTCCGATCCCGAAAAGGCGAAACTTATGGGACGTGCGGGCTATGAGCGCGCGCGTGACCATTTCAGCTGGGAATCCATTGCGGATAAGACGCTCAAGGTCTATGAGGACGTGCTTGCCGAACGTAACCGGGCGGAGTAGTGCTACTGAAGCAGAAAACCGGTCATAGGGCAAGACCCCGCATGAATGCCTCCTGCCGACGCGTTACGCTGACAGGAGGCATTTCATATCCAAACTGTCATTTGAAACCGTGGAGGAACGATGAGCGAACAGGACGTCGCATTGAAACTGTCTGGTGTGGAATTCCGTCGTCGCAGGCGTGTGATTCTCACCAAAGTCAATCTGGAGGTCAAAAAGGGCGAGAAATGGGTGTTGTTCGGTCCCAACGGTATTGGCAAATCCACCTTGGTGCAGATGATGAGCACCCGTGGCTTCCCCTCTGAAGGAACAGTGGACATCCTTGGCAACCGTCTTGGCAAAGTGAATGTGTTTTCCTATCGCAACCGCATCGGACTGAGCTCCGCAGAACTCGGACGCGCGTTCCCGCCGCAGGAGGATCCGCTTGACGCCATCGTGACGGCTTTGACCGCCACGACAGGTCGCTGGCGCGACACCTACACCGATGAGGACTATGCTAAGGCACGTGCGCTTATGCGCGAGTTTGGCATCGAATATCTGGAAGGCAAGATGATGTTCAAGCTTTCCGAGGGCGAACGCACACGTGTGCTCATCTGCCGTGCGTTGATGGCTGATCCTGACCTGCTGATTCTTGACGAGCCGACCACGGGACTCGATCTGGGCGGACGTGAGATCGCACTGCGCGCATTGAGCCGTGTCGGCGCCGAGCAGTCCGACCGCGCCGTGATTCTGGTGACGCACAGGCTCGAGGAGATTCCGCAAGGTTTCGACCATGTGGCCATCATGGGTCGTATCACCGGCAATGAGGCGGACGCCTACGCGGACAATGTGGCTGGAAACGATCCGGCGCCGGGCACCATCGTGTATACGGGCGATCTGGAGCATGGCTTCACCTCGGAGCGCTTGAGCCAAGTGTTCGGCCTGGAGTTGAACGTGATGCATGCGAATGGACGCTGGAACGCGTACGCGGTGTGACGCCCGGATGATGCCGCCGATAAGGTAGCATGTATGTTCGGATTGTCCGGTGGCGAACAGTAAGGAGTGGTTTCCATGCGTCGAGGCGCGTTGCAGGCCGGCGAAAAGGTGCAGTTCACGGATCGAAGGTCCAACAAAATCACCGACCAATTGGTGCTTGGTGGCGTGACACAGACCTCGCATGGCATCATTCTGCATGATGATGTGATCGGACGGTCGGAAGGCTCGGTCGTGGTGACGGTGAGCGCGAAGCGCGAGGCTCAGGTCAACCAGATTCATCCCGAACGTGACGCGAACAAGCCTTGGAAAGGCACGCGTGCCATCGGCGGTTGGGAATTCGCTGTGATGCGTCCTCGTCTGGCCGATTATGTGCTGTCCATGCCTCGAGGCGCGCAGATCATGTATCCGAAGGACATTGCACAGGTCATCCAGCTCGGGGACATTCGTTCCGGAATGAATGTGCTGGAATCCGGTGCAGGATCGGGCGCGATGAGCATCAATCTGCTGGATGCCGTGGGGGAGAAGGGACGCTTAACCACCATCGAGATGCGTCCGGAATTCGCGCGCGTCGCCGAGGCCAACGCGACGGTGTATTTCGGGGAACGCCCCTCATGGTGGGATTTGAGAGCCGGTGACTTCGATTCGGTCGCGGCCGGACTGCCGGAGCACTCCTTTGACCGCATCATGCTGGACATGCTCGATCCATGGAACCGGCTTGAACAGGCGTACCGCGTGATCGCGCCCGGCGGCGTGCTTGTGGCGTATATCACCACCACGACGCAGCTCAGCCGTATGGCCGAGGCATTACGCGATGCCGGCTGCTGGACCGAACCGGACATCCAGGAGACTTTGGAACGTGATTGGAAGGCGCAGGGGCTGGCGGTACGTCCCGACCACCAGATGATAGGCCATACAGGATTCCTGATGGTCTCGCGTGCGATGGCTCCGGGATTTCCGGCGCTGCGCAAACGCGACCGGGCTACGAAGGACACGGTCACCGACATCGATTCGATGACGGACGAGGAACGCGCCGAACAGCTTGAGGATCTGCAATTGCGGGACATTTCCGACCGCAAGCTACGCAAGGTGCTACGGGATCTCGACGCGCAGGTCGAAGCTATAGGCAAGTAGGATTCCCGCGTTTCCTGCCCTGCTCCGCAGGAATATCTGCGACAATGGGACACGGATATTGAAATGCGGCGATGGATTCTGATCGGAGCGGACCGTCATGGGAACAAGCCTGAAAAAGGTTGCCAAAAAAGCCAAGGAATACAAGTATGTGCTGCTGGTGATGCGCCACGCCAAAACCGAACCGTTCGGAAGCGACGGCAATGATTCGGGGCGTGAACTCACCGACAAGGGGCGCAAGCAGGCCAAGGCCGTGGCGAAGGGGCTGGATGCGATGAAAATGGTACCGGATCGAATCGCATGCTCGAGCGCCACCCGTGCGCGTCAGACCTGCGATAGGCTGCTGAAAGTCTTCGGTGATGACCCGAAGGTCGATTATCGGCAAAACCTGTACGAGGGCGGAGTGCAATCCGTGTTTGACGAGCTCGCCCAAACCAAGGACAAACATCACAGGCTACTTGTTCTTGGACATGAGCCGACCGTGTCGATCGCCTGCCAATGGCTGGCGAGTGCGGAATCCGACCCGACTTTGCTCGACATGCTGAATCTGGGCATGTCTCCTGCATCAATCGCTGTGTTCGGTTCCAACGAGCCGTTCGGCAAATGGCAGCTGCATAGCGGCGAGCTGATAGCCCTGCTTACGGCCAAGGATTTCGAATAAAGGCTTGTCCTGCCTGAAGCCGTCATAGGCGCAATGCGGAACGTCGGATTGTGGTTTCAGCGCTTCACGACATGCGATGCGTTCCTGTCATTTCTGCCATTCCCGTCATGGAACGTGGCGCGGATCATTCGTCGTACTCCACACGGAACGTGCGCTCTCCCCGTAATACGGGAATGTTCGTGACGTCCACGTGCATCACGCGGCTCCATTCCGGTCCTTCGCAAAGTTTTTCGTACATGGCGAACAATGCCTGCTGGGATCCCTGCGCTTCCACCTGTACGCTGCCGTCGCGCAGGTTGCGAACCCAACCCGTTACGTTCAGTTTATGTGCCGCAATGGATGCAAAATAACGAAATCCCACGCCTTGCACTTTTCCGGAGACGGTGGCGCGCATCCGTAGCAGTTTGCCTTGCGAGGCCACCCATTCCTCGAGCTCCTTCATATCCTGTTCGCTGGTATGCCGGTCGGTCTGCATCATCGCATCCTTAGCCATCAAAGCCCCTTTATAAGATGTGTTTTTGCTCACCAAGCCACGCTATCATGAGGTCGGGTGTTTCTGCAGGCACTGCTATAAGGAGCTTTTATAACGACACTCAAATTTTCTTAATGCCTTGTGACAAGCGGTTTTGTGATAGCTTGAGCGGGTTGCATTGTTTTTATCAGATGGAGGATTCATGTCCGCTCTCACTTCCGTCTCCGGTTTCCCGCGCATCGGCCAGAACCGTGAGCTGAAGAAGATTATCGAAGCGTATTGGAAGGGCAACGCAGCCCTCGAAGAAGTTCGCGCCACAGCCAAGGAACTTCGAGCTAAGCACTGGAAGCTGCAGCAGGAAGCCGGAATCGACCTGATTCCGAGCAACGACTTCAGCTATTACGATCAGATGCTCGACACCGCGATTCTGCTGAATGTGATTCCGCAGCGCTACCAGCGTCTCGCCTTCGACAATCCCGAGGAGACCCTGTTCGCGATGGGCCGCGGCTACCAGGGCGACAAGGGCGACGTGACCGCCCTGCCGATGAAGAAGTGGTTCACCACCAACTACCACTATCTGGTTCCCGAAATCGACGCGGCCACCGAGATCAAGCTTGGCAGCACCAAGCCGTTCGACGAGTTCAACGAGGCCAAGGAGCTGGGCATCCTCACCAAGCCGGTGCTCATCGGCCCGTACACCTTCCTCAAGCTCGCCCGCAACCCGCAGGCCGAAGAGCTCAAATACGACCAGGGCCTGATCAATGCCGTCGCCGCCGTGTACGACGAGGTCGTCGCCAAGTTCGCGGATCTGGGCGCCGAGTGGATCCAGATCGACGAGCCGTACCTGGTGCTCGACAAGGAGGAGGGCGACCTCTCCCTGTTCAAGTCCCTGTACTCTAAGATCCTGCCCGCCCGCAAGGGTGCCGTCAAGGTGCTGCTTAACACGTACTTCGGCCATATCGCCGACGCCTACGAGACCGTCAACCTGCTCGGCTTCGACGGCATCGGCCTCGACCTCAACGAGGGTCGCGAGGAGAACCTCGCCGCCGTCAAGCAGTACGGCGTCGCCGAGAACACCACCATCTTCGCCGGCGTGATCAACGGCCGCAACATCTGGCGCAACAACTACGCCGTGAGCCTCGGCTTGGTCGACGCGCTCAAGCAGGTCACCAAGAACGTCGCCGTCTCCACCGCCAGCTCCCTGCTGCACGTGCCGTTCAGCACCGAGGGCGAGACCGGTCTTGCCGACGACGTGCGCAAGCACTTCGCCTTCGCCGTCGAGAAGCTCGGCGAATTGCACGAGGTCGCGGTTCTGGCCGATGCCACCGATGACGAGAAGAAGGCTTCCGCCGAGCTCAAGGCCAACCAGGCGCTGTTCGACGGCACCCGCGTCGCTCCCGATTCGGCCGTGGCCGCCCGACTTGCCGCGCTGACCCCGGACGACTTCGTCCGTCAGCCGGCTCGCGCCGAGCGTCAGAAGGAGCAGCGTGAGGCTCTTGGCCTGCCGCTGCTGACGACCACCACCATCGGCTCCTTCCCCCAGACCAAGGAGATTCGCGCCGAGCGTGCCAAGCTGCGCAAGGGCGAGATCAGCAAGGCCGAATACGACGAGTTCATGAAGGCCCAGATCGACGCCTGCATCAAGCATCAGGAGGAGATTGGCCTCGACGTGCTCGTGCATGGTGAATTCGAGCGTAACGACATGGTCGAGTATTTCGGCCAGAACCTTAATGGCTTCCTGTTCACCAAGAACGCTTGGGTGCAGTCCTACGGCACCCGCTGCGTGAAGCCTCCGATCGTGTGGGGTGACGTGTCCCGCGCCAAGCCGATCACCGTGGAGTGGAGCGCCTACGCGCAGTCCCGTACCGACCATGTGATGAAGGGCATGCTCACCGGCCCGGTGACCATCCTCAACTGGTCCTGGCCGCGTGAGGACATCACCCATGAGCAGCAGACCCAGCAGCTCGCACTCGCCATCCGTGACGAGGTGCTCGACCTGGAAAAGGCCGGCATCAAGGTCATCCAGATCGACGAGGCCGCACTGCGCGAGAAGCTGCCGCTGAGGAAGACCGACTGGCACAAGAAGTACCTCGACTGGGCCATCCCGGCATTCCGTCTGGTGCACTCCGCGGTCAAGCCGACCACGCAGATCCACACCCACATGTGCTACTCGGAGTTCAACGACATCATCAAGGACATCGACGCGATGGACGCCGACGTGATTTCCTTCGAGGCTTCCCGTGGCGATCTGGTGGTGCTCGACGCCATCCACGACGCCAACTTCGAGACCGAGGCCGGCCCGGGCGTCTACGACATCCACTCCCCGCGCATCCCCTCTGAGCAGGAGATTGAGGACCGCATCTACGAGATCCTGAAGAAGATGGACGTGGAGAAGGTCTGGATCAACCCGGATTGCGGCCTGAAGACCCGTGGCAACGCGGAGACCTGGCCGAGCCTGGAACATCTGGTGGCCGCGGCCAAGGCCGTGCGCGCCAAGCTCTCCAAGTAACATCCGCAAAGGCAGAAAAGGCAAGGATTTCCAAGGAATCACATGCATTCGCCAATGTTCTCGCTGGAGGTGTTCCCTCCCAAGCGCACCAGTCCTGTAGGAACCATCTACGACACGTTGGATGGCCTGCAGGGACTGGATCCCGATTTCATCTCCGTCACCTACGGCACCGGCAAATCGTTCGACCGCACGCTGACCGCACGCATCGCGCATACGGTGGGTGAGTACGGCATTCCCTGTGTCGCCCACCTGACCGCGCAGTATCTCGACAAGGATGACGTGGACGAAGCGCTCGACCTGTTCGACCAAGCCGGCGTCTCCGGCGTGCTCGCCCTCCGTGGCGATCGCGTCGAAGGTGCCGAACCGGCGGGAGTGTTCGACCATGCGAGCGACCTGGCCGACTACATCCGGCAGAAAAGACCGAATCTCAAGATCTACGGCGCCTGCTATCCGGAAAAGCATCCGCAGGCGGCGACGCTTGACGAGGATATCGACAACCTCAAGAAGAAGGTCGACGCCGGTGTGACCCACCTGATTTCGCAGCTTTTCTACGATAACGAAGATTTCCTGCGATTCGTGGACAAGGCGCGTGCCGCCGGCATCGATGTGCCGATCGAAGCGGGCATCATGCCGGTGATGAACGCGAAATCGGTGCTGCGCATGTCGAAGATGTGCCAGTCGCGCGTGCCGGAGAAACTCTCCGTCCTGCTTGACAAGTGGGGAGGGGATACCGCTCTGCTGAAGGAAGCTGGTATCACGTACGCGTCCGAACAGATCTGCGATCTGGTGGCACGTGGCGTCGATGGCGTGCATCTGTACACGATGAACCATCCTTGCGTCAGCCGACGCATCTGGTCCAACGTCAAACCATTCTTCGTCTGATTCCGGACGATGCAACAGTGCGGGGGCGGCATGCGCGTATGTGTGTGCCGCCCCCGCATCCTATTTCAGAGCTCATCCTGCGGAATGATCTTCTTCAACCGCTCATTCTCGAACACCGCGGCAAGTCCATGCTCCGGATCGTAGCGGTAGTTGCACATCAACGCCACTTCGTGGACATCCGTATTCCTAAGCACGAAAATGTCGGTCGGAATGACGTATTTGAAGATATTCGTGATGGAATCGCCGATCAGGTCCCCATCGCGATTAAGACAATACCGTGCAATCGCATCTTTGCTTGCCTCGACTTCGTTCCATGAAGCGAGGAACGCATCCCTTGCCTGGCGCTGCGAATCGAGGATATCCTCGTTGGAAGCGCAAACGAAGGAGACAGGCAGCTCGAAGTCCCTGCCCCACAATTCCCGCTTATCATTCTTCTCAGTCATCGAAACCACCATTCCTATTGTTCTTCTTATTGATTTCAAATACGCCGCCTGAATGTCTGAACGCTTCATGAATAATCGTCGGTACGAGTTCACAGGTCTTCATATCGCTGTTCTCATGCCAGGTGAGCTTGTTCTCTTTGCGCCATTTTTCGATGTCGGTATGCGTCCAATCATCTTTTCCGTCACGCCGCTCTTTGTTCCATTGTTCGGCTAATTTGATGTTGGCTTTCTCGAAATTGCCGGCCAAGTGATTGCCGCTCTCATCTTTTCGTGAAAGCCTGTTCTCGCTCATGCCTTCGATTGTGACTTTTGCCTCCGCCACAGGACTGAAATCAACGACACCGTTTCTGTACTCGATACCATCTCTGCCATATTTGGCCAGTGCCTCGTTGACTTCCGGATTGTTCAACATGTACTTTGATTCGCCGCGCTCGCCGACCCAGCTTCCATTTGGCCCGTCAACCGGCGTGTATCTGACTCTTTCCAAGCGTGTCGAATACAGGTCTTTCGAATCGATTCTGTCTGTGAGCCGAGTGATGAGCTTATCGAAGTCGATAAGTTTGCCGGGTTCAGAGGATTTCACCTCGGACTCGGATCCCTTCGGTTCGGAACCCATGAGACGGTCGGGATCGAAACCCAGCTTCGTCTCCTTTGAAGGCTTTGGCACCTCCGAAGTCGTTTTGTCGATGTTCATAAGACTCTTTTCGTTGAATATGCGTACAGGAATTGGGATGAGGACATATGCTTGTCCGCCACGGGACAGGCGTTTGCCATTGGCGCCGCTATCGGATCAACCCTCCGTTCTCATGCCAGTCGCTGAACGCCTTGTCGTTCTGCTCCTGCACATGAAGGATGTCGGTCATGATTCCTTGAATGACCACGGTTCTGACGATGTCATCGATGCGGTGGCTGACGGACGCGCGAAGCGCCGAATCAGCTGCGACGGTCCACTGTCGGACATCAGTACATCGTTTGATTTCGTCTTTCGTGGCTTCGCGGACATTCGGGAACAGTGCGCCCATGATCGGAGCGAGCGACAGCATACGGGGTTCTTCGGGAGGATTCTGGATGGTTCGTAGAATGCGGACCTTCATGGAGGAATCAAGGTCGATCCGGTCGAGTGCCTCCCGCAGATCGCGCAGCAGATCCTTATCGGTGATGCGGTCGCCTTTGGCAAGGACTTCCGCCACATCGAACGCATCATTGGCATTGACGCTCTTTTCCTTCGTTTCGGAATGCGTGTAGACGAGAGGTTCGGCATCGTCCGCTTTGGAGACCTTGCACATCACAGGCTCCACCCAGTCGTTCTGGTAGACCGCGGCGACGCCTTTGGGCAGGCGCGCCAATTCGACGATCTGCGGATCGTTGAGATTCGCTGCACGTCCCACCAGCTCACGGTCCGACAGATCAGGCAAACGATGGATGATTTTCGTGTTCGTGTTACGGATGGCGGCCATGTCGAGCAGCCCAGGCGCCTGATCGGCGATGATGAACCCCTCGCCATAGGTGCGCATCTCCGCGATGGAATTGGACAGCATCTCAACGCTTTTGCCCAGAAGATTACCGCCCTCGGTGCTCTGTTCCATCGAGGTTCTCTTCAGCAGATTATGCGCCTCCTCCAGCACCGTCAGATGACGCAGCGGTTGATTCATGCCATCCGCGGCGGCCATGCGATGCTCCTGAAGCTTGAGCACGATAAGACCCATGAACAGGGACTTGGTCTCTGTGGAACCCACGCGTGACAGGTCGATGATGGTGTTTCCGTCGAACAACGTCGCGTCATCCACTCCGTCGGAAGTGAGCATCATGCCGTTGAGCCCGTTGGTGAGCGAATTCAGACGTGTGAGTAGCGAACCCTTGTACGCGCCCTTGTTCTCCGCGTCGTATTCGCTGGAATCGAGGATCTCGCGCACATTGCGCGCCACATCCGCGAAAGAGGGGTAAAGTCCCTCCCCGAAAGAATTCTCCGACGTGGTGAGATTCCATCCACAATCCTCATAGGAACGCGAGATGGCGTCCTTCAGCACGGCAGGCATAGCGGCGTACATAGGCCAGCACACGTTGAAGATCTCCACAAGCCGGTCAAGATGCTCAAGTACGTGGATGCCTTGGGGAAAGCTGAACGGATCGATGCGCAGCAATGGTGTGAAGGCCGGATTCGTGCCAAAGACATGCACGTCGTCGAGCCCGCCGAACACGTCCTTGTACTCGCCTTTGGCGGGTTCGATCACAAGAAATCCCACTCCCTGATCGTAGGCCTCGTCAAGAATACGGCAGACGGTGTTCGTCTTGCCCGCGCCGGTGCTTCCAGTGACGAAGACATGCGAGGCGAGGGAATCCTTTTCAAGCAGAACCTTGGCGGGCTCCTCACGGTGCATGTGGAATATCCTTCCGAGACGAAGCCCCTTGTCAGGCTGCGTTCCATCGAAAGTGGAGACGTTCCTTCCGAATGCCGCGCATTCGATGACCGGCAGACCCGGCACCGACTTCTTCGGAAAATTCAGCGAGTAGGCGAGCTCCTTGCCGGACAGGGCCGTGGTGGCGGTGACCGTGGCCGGATAGACCGAAAAGCTCGGATGCTCGTCAAGCAGAGCCGGATTCAACGCGAAGATCGGATGTCTTAGATCGCGCAGATATGCGCAAACCGCCGTCGCGTCCGCGCTGTCCTCGCCGAGATCCCCACGCCAGAGATTGACGGCTGCTTTGGACATGAAGGACTCCTTGCCTTGAGTGAGCGCGAGATAGGTGTGGGCCACATTGTTGGCGATGTTATGATCTTCCGAAAGCACATAGGCACAGAAATCCCACATGCCCAGCGCCGACGCCAGATCGAGCCGCTTCATCTGCGATTCGAGAATTTCAAGAGCATGCTGGATCGAGAAGTTCCTGAAAGTCTGCGTGATGCCTTCGTCGGCTCCGAGCGTTGCGGTGACGGTGCTTGACCGGGCGAAGGAACCACCGAAATTCGCGCCGAGATTCACGGCCTTGGAGACTCCAGACGTGACGGACGAACCTTTGGATACGGCTTTGCCAATGCCGCTGGTTACCGCTTTGCCGAGCGATTTGGTAACGGCCTGCCCGACGGTGTCGGTGGTGCCCTTCGCTGTGGAGGTTGTGTGAGATGATCCATGAGAATGATTTAAAGATGCGCCAACACGAGCGATTTTGAGATCAAAACCTCCGGGAACGTCTACTTGTGATGATTCATTGGTTCCATTGGAATCGGTGTCGGTGATGCTTTCGCTCGAGCTGGTGGAATCGGATGTTCCCTGGCTTTCCGATTGGGATGTCGATTCGTTTGACGAATCCGTTTCGTTGTAGTTGTTTCCGATCGTCTGGCTGGTGCCGTTCTGCGTGCCGGCGCTCACACCCGCGTTGACGCCGATGGTGGCGGAGGAGCCTATGGAATCGTTCCTATGGTAGGTGTAGTTCGTCATCCATGAGGCGTAGGGGGTCAGCATCGAATGTAGTTCGGCAAGGCGTAGCTTGCGTTCCGCCACATCGTGTATGGGGGTGGCGAGCAGCACGATGGTGTAATCCTCGCCTCTATTGCTTGGCACAATGCCGTCGAGTACTTTTTCGATGGTTTGGACCGTGAATCTGTCGTTCTTCTCGGTCGGGACATTCGACACGGCAGCAACTGAAAACGCATGTCGTTCCTGAAGGCAGGGAATCGTTCCGCGTTGCGCCGCGCCGATTTCGGAACCGGGGAAATTGCCTTTGATCGCGTCTGCGATGCGCTTGGTGAAGTTGTCGACGTTGATGTTGTCTTCCGTATTGTTCACGTCGACAACCGCCAGATACACGTTCGTGGTGGATGAGGTACGGTTGAACACCAAAGCGATGTTGCAATCCTCGTCGGCGAGAACGTCATACACGTTGACGAGCTTTTCGAGACTGTCCTCCTTCGGGTCGACTATCCACTTCGTGACGTTCATGAATCGGATGTTGTGCGCTTCGTCGAATCCGTCGGGATGCTCAACCGTTGGGTCCACTGGGCAGTAAACATCCCTGAGCTGGGACAGATACGCTCCATGGATTTCAACCCCGGCGGTCGCCAATAGGCGGTTCGTGAGCTCAACTGCCTGCGGGTCGGACGGGTCGGGTTTTTCGGACAGGTACGATTCGCGTTTCCGTTCGATCTCGTCAAGTTGGGCGCTGCTAAGGGATGAGACCTTCGCCACCGCGTTACCGGCCTTGTCTGCCACCCGTAATACCGCGTTTTTGATACCCATCTTGTTCAGTCCTTCCAATCGATGACGCGTGTCACATAGGCTTTGCGGTCCTTGAGAATGCCGAGCTTGGTTTCAAGCGCGTCTATCTGTGTGGTCTGTTGGTTGATCTCCTCCACGTAGTCATGCAATACGGGGTTGTAGTCGGTGATGTTGCTCTCGATCTGGTTCAGTAATTCGTTAAGCCAAGCGTTGAAACGGTCGATGTGTTTGCTTCTGATTTCGCCGCGCGCGTCATTGAAGCACTGCTCGATTTCCTTGTTGAACTTATCTTTGACCTTATTGAGAAAAAGCTTGTCTCTTTTGAAGATCACCTGGTTGCCCAATTTGATTTCATTGAATTCGGCTTTGTTGAAGTCAGGTACTCTTACACTATCCAATTGGAGGTCGTGATAGTTGATGATGATTTCTCCGACTTCCCTGCGTTTCTCTTCCGAAAGTGGGGCGTCATCATCCGTGGCGATTCGATAAAGCGATTGACGGCATTGTTCGGCGCAGGATTTGAGATATGCTTGCGATTCTCCGTCAACGGTCTGCGCGATGCGCATTGCGTAAGTCGTGTAGTCTGCCACGATTTCGTCGAATAATTGGTCGGCCGCGTTCCGGTCGGCCTCTTTTTCGGTTTTTGCAACCTCGGATTGTTTGCCTAAAGCGTCCTTGGCGTCGTCGAGAAGACCTTGGGTGGACGTTTTGAGTCCATCCGCGACCTTATTGACACGGTCCGCCAAACCAATGGTTCCGTCATTCTTGAACGTGTCGCCAAGCCTATCGGCAAAATGGGGGAGCACCGATCGGCGAGCTTCGGCTGCGGCGTCCGCGCGATGCGCATAGTCAAGGTCTTCGCGTTTGCTTTCGGTGATCTTCTGCTGCCGCGTGTTCAACACGTCGGCGCTGATGAACCATGTATCGGCGCTGATTTTGCCATTCAAATCGTCATCATATCCGCCTGCGGAAGCGTTCTTTTCATCGCAACAGCATGATTCGAGGCTTTCGATCAGTTTTTGTTTGTCCTGTTCGAGCTGTTCCTCCCGGTCTGCCTTCTGTTCCTCCACCAACTGCTTTTTAACGCTGATTTCCTCCTTGGTGATGTCGATGATCTCCTGCAGCAAGGATTCCGATCTGCTGCACTTGTTGTAGGCGGAATACCGTTCGGCGAACAGGCGAATCTCGTTCTCGATACAGAACAGTCCGCTGTTGGCCAGCAGCAGATCCTTGCATGTTTCCGACTCATGGTTGGTTCTCCGGCTGATCTGACCGGGAAGAATGTCATACCGGTAGAGTGTCTTGTAGAAACGGCTTGAGGGATCCACATATTTGCGTTGCTGATCCTCGAATTTCTCGGCGTAATTGTCGCTCATGAATTCGCCCGAGTTCTTCGCACCCAAACCGAGAATCGATGAGACGAAATAAATGCCTTGTCCGTAAAGGTTCGATGGAATCGACCAGTGCATGATCTGACCTATCTCATCATCATCGAAACCACCTTTGGGAAGGTCGGCGGAATCCGCCTTATTGACCACGATCATTGCGAAACGCTCATCGATTGCGGGAATCTGCTCGATTTCCTGATACAGCTTTTTGTTGTCGGTCGAATCGAGGGAACTGTATTCGGCGACGAAAATGGGCAGGCCGTTCGATAAGCCTTCCATCGCCTCCCTGAGAACACGGGCATGGTCCGCGTTCGATGCGGAATTCGATCCTGGAGTGTCGAAGATGACGAACTCCCTATCGTGCGGCCATGGGTCGGTGTCGCTGAATGGAACTTCGATGCTGATTAGATCGGAGATTCTGCGCCCGTCTTCGCTTTGCCGATAGGAATTAAGAGTTTTCAGCGCGCTGTTCATCTGGGCCGCCATACTTGTTCCGGCCTGTGCCGTTTTCGAAACTAAATCGTCATAGAAAGGGTCTCCGGCAAAATCCCGGTTGACCATAAGACCGTCCAAATCGAAACGAAGCAGATAATGCCTGTCTCCGAAGGAAAACTGGATAATCGCCCTATCCCTGTCTTTGGAACGTTTGATCTGGAATACTCTCGCAGTCACCGGTTCGTCACCGTTCGGAAGGATTTCCATGCCGATAAGCGCGTTGATGAACGTCGACTTTCCCGCACTGTAGTTTCCAAGCACACACAAAGGAATGATGTCGCTGGAAACGTCGGTGAATTTTGCGATTTTATCCGAAACCTTTCTGCGTTCGGATATGGCATCGTCAACAAGCGGCTGGATTTCCTTGAATACTTCGATGATTTCCGGAAGCACGTCGCGGGCATTGGACAGATAGCATTCGCCACGCTGCGCGTCAAACGATGACGCGTATGGCCCTTCGGAGCAAATAGCATTCAACTCCTGCCATTCGTCGTCGGAGCCTTCGAACACCAGTTGGATTCTGCCTCCATCGCCGAATTCCTTGGAGATGGTTTCGACGATCTCCTCGGCTTTGAATGGGAAGAATCCCCTGACGAGCCTCTCGCCGAGTAGTCCGCTGCCGGGATTCGTGCTGGTCGTGATTTCCCTCCAATACCCATGCCAGCTGTAATATCGGACCTTTTCCTGATATGGGTCGCTTTGGATTTTGATTCTCACCTCTGCCATACGGTCCACCTTTGCATCATCGACGAAGAAGGGATTGCTTACCAATGCTAAAACAGGACATTCCCCTTTTACGGTAGGGAAACGGATTTTCCTCTTTCCGACCCCAAGACAACACCATCATGATGGTAGATACATGGCTGAAAGGAAAATTCAGTTGATGACTGAATTTCAGCGATTGATCCCGCTGCCAGTAGATGATACTTCGGGGACCGCGTCGCGCGTGGCTGCTGCTCCTTCCACGAACATGCCGCTACTATGGGAACCATGGGTTCTACGCATAAGTTTGGGGTGCTCGATCTGATTCGGGCTGGATTGCAGGATTTGGACATGGCGCGTGAGCTGCTTGACGAGTTGCATGCCGACGGCATTGACGATGACCAGCTGCATCTGCTGATGGAGACATTGGAAAAGACCTGCGATCCCGACGTCGCGCTGCGCAACCTCGTGGACATCATCAAGGCTCTGCAAAGCCAGGGACGTGATTTCCGACAGATCATCACCGACAACGAAGGACTCGTCCGGTTGGTCACCGTGCTCGGCGTGTCTGACGAAATGGGAAAACTCATGCGATTCCGTCCCGAACTCGTCATGGCTGCGGCCAGCGACTCATGCGAAAGCCACCTGTACAACCATGCCCAGCGGCGCGCGCATGTGCTCGAAGCGGTCGGTGCCGACCCTGTCGACAGCCGCACGCCGAAAGCCTCGAAACCCCTTGCGGAGGCGGCGACCGCCTTGCGACAGACCTACAGGAAACAGCTTGCCGCCATCATGGCGCAGGACACCACCGCGGAAGATCCCATCGAAATCCAGCCGAGAATCAGCCAGGAACTATCCGACCTCGCTGACGCGGCCCTGGAAGGAGCGCTCGCCATCGCCCGCAATGAGGTGGACGGCAGTGAGCACGTGCGCTTCGCCATCATCGGCATGGGCAAACTCGGCGCGAGGGAACTCAACTATGTTTCCGACGTGGATCTGATCTACGTGGTGGAGCCCGCCGACAAGGACACCAACGGCATGACGCTCAACCGCGTCGGCACGAAAATGGCCACGACCCTGCAGCGCGTATGCCAATCCGTGATCATGGGAGTCGCCGAACCGACCCTCTGGCAGATCGATGGGGGACTACGGCCCGAAGGCAAGGACGGCCCACTCGTACGCAAGCTCGAATCGCATAAGGCGTATTACGAGCAATGGGCGGAGAACTGGGAATTCCAAGCCCTGCTCAAGGCGCGCCCCGTCGCCGGAGATCCCGACCTTGGCCAAGCTTATATGGACATGACCCGACCGTTCGTATGGGCCGCATCCAAACGCGACAACTTCGTCTACGATTGCCAGCAGATGCGCAAGCGTGTCGAAGACCTTATTCCGGCGCCCCTGAAGGATCGTGAGATCAAACTCGGCCGAGGAGGCCTGCGCGACGTGGAGTTCACCGTGCAAATGCTCCAACTCGTCCACGGACGCGCCGACGAATCGCTGCGCACCAGCTCCACCTTGGAATCATTGCGGCGTCTCGCCGAAGGTGGATACGTCTCACGCAAGCAAGCCAAGAAGCTTTCCTGGGATTACCGGTTCGAACGTGTCATGGAACACCGTCAGCAGATGTGGGCGCTGAAACGCACCCACCTGTTTCCGGATCTCGGCAAAGCCAGCCTTGGAGGCATGGAACGCAAACGTGACACCAACGATGACGAGCTCAACCATAATCTTGAGCTTCGCCGTCTCGCACGCGCTTTCCACATGCATCCTGAGGAACTCGTGGACAAATATGACGAAACCCGACGTGAGGTGCGTCACCTGCACATGGACATCTACTATCGGCCCATGCTGCCCATCAGTGCAGGACTTGATGACGAACAGGTGGAGCTGTCCGCCAACGCCATGCAGGAACGTTTCGCTTCCATCGGGTTCGATGACCCTGACGCCGCCATGCGTCATGTCACTGCGCTGACCGCTGGCATCTCGCGAGCGGCGAAGATCAACCGGATCCTGCTGCCCGCCGCGCTCCAATGGCTTGGTGAGGGGCAGAACCCCGATATGGGGCTACTCAATTGGCGCAAGCTTGAGGAGCATTTCGGCACGGAAAGCGAATATCTCGGATTCCTGCGCGACTCGCCATCGGCCGCGCAGCGACTCTGTCACGTGCTGTCCAATTCCCGTTTTCTGGGCGACGCGCTCAACAAATCCGTGGAATCCGTCACATGGCTCGGCGGCGATAACGATTTGCAGCCACGCTCCCGTGAAAGCCTCGATGTGCAGACCCACGCGTCGCTCGAACGCAATGCGGACAGCATCAACGACTTCGCCAATTCCATCCGGGCCATGAGAAGGCATGAGATCGAACGCATCGGATTGGGATGGATGAGCGGCGTCATCGATGACAGGGCTTCGCTCACGGGCATGACCGATGTATACGACGCGGCCATCGACGTGTCGCTCATCTGGGCCATCCGCCATCGCACGAAGGACATGGGGCTGACCGAGCCTCCGGCCGCGATCACGGTCATCGCCATGGGACGTTACGGCGGCGGGGAAGTGAACTTCAGCTCCGACGCGGACGTCATCATCATCTACCGTCCCGCGGATGGCGCCGACGACGCCCAGGCCAACCTCTTCGCAAGGAAGGTGCAGGAGGATCTCCGCGCCATCCTGCAGGGGCCGACCACTCTTGAACCCAAAATCGAACTCGACATGGATCTGCGTCCCGAAGGCAAGAACGGTCCGCTCGTGCGCTCCTATGCGTCCTGCGAGGAGTACTACCGTTCCTGGGCCAGCACTTGGGAGCATCAGGCGCTGCTGCGTGCGCGATACGCGGCAGGCGATGCGGCGCTCGCCGAGGATTTCCTTATGAACATCGCCGACCCGTTGCGCTACCCCAAGACGGATTTGACCGATTCTCAAGTCGCGGAGATCCGCAAGCTCAAAGCGCGTATGGAAGCCGAGCGACTGCCGCGTGGAGTGCGCAGGGACCGGCATCTGAAGCTTGGCAAAGGCGGGCTGTCCGATGTCGAATGGACGGTTCAGCTGCTGCAATTGCGGCATGCCGGAGACAACGCGAACCTGCGGGTCAATGGAACGTTGCAAGCGTTGAACGAACTGGAACGCCGCAGGTTGATCAGTGCTGGTGACGCCGTCGTCCTACGCAAGGCGTGGCGCATGTGCACTGCGGCGCGCAACGGCAACTATCTGTGGAGCGGACGCGTCATCCAGGCGGACATCCTTCCCGACGACACCTATTCCTTGGGTGGAATCGCCGTCTATCTCGGCTATGACGCGAATCGTGGACAGCATTTCGAGAACGACCTGCTCGCCGTGATGCGCAAAAGCCGTGATGTGATGGAGCGGCTTTTCTATGACCGTTCATGACGAACGGCACACGCCGGGCAGGCCGGATGCCGGTGCGTCCGACCTTCGACCGTTCAGCGCACGTACATCGACAGCACGATTGCGACCAGCGTCACGAGGACAGCTGCGCTGAGGGCAAGGGCTCTGCTTCCGTGCTTGCGCGTGCCGAACACCGCTATCAGCGCGATGACCGCGAACACGATGGACACGTCCACGAAAATGGAGCAGAAGAACTTCGCCAGCACGGGTCTGCCGAATGCCAGCGGAATGGAGGTCACTGCGGACACGATAGCCGTGATCGCGCTTTTGGAGATGGGCTTCTTCGCCGAATCGTTCGTATTGCTCATATCCGTATATTCCTACCTTGGCCTGACATATCTTATTTATAGAATTATAGATATTGTTGATCGCATGCTTTTTCCGCCCGTATCAAAGACTAATGCCGGACGATGTTCTTCTTTACATATGAACGTCCGACGTGTCTCCGCGAACGAACTTTTGAACAAACGCAAAACGTGAACACGCGGTGAATGATGGGAGTCAGCGTTTCAGGCTATAGTTGGCTAGGTCACTTCGAGTGGCCACCTTCAACCACAAGTTGCATGAAAGGTGAGCCGTTGTCCTCAGTACTCGAACCGGCGATTGAAACGCCGATGGTCGGAAAAAGCGTCATCACGCTCGATGATCTTTCCCTTCGTCAAATCCAGGAACTGCTCCGTAAAGCGCAGTACATCGATTCCCATCGTAAGGAAGTGGCGCACACCTGCGAAGGCAGGGTGCTCGCCACTTTGTTTTATGAGCCGAGCACGCGCACTCGTCTGAGCTTCGAAACCGCCATGCTGCGACTCGGCGGCAAGGTGATCGGTTTCGCGGGCGCACAGCTCGCGTCCGTCACCAAGGGTGAGACCATCGCCGACACGCTGAAGACCGTCTCCAACTACGTGGACGTCGTCGCCATCCGTCATCCGAAGGAAGGAGCGGCGCTCGTTGCCTCCCGTGCCGCATCCGTGCCGGTCATCAACGCCGGCGATGGCGGGCACATGCATCCGACGCAGACCCTGGCCGATCTGGCCACCCTGCAGTCCCGCTTCGGCCGCGTCACCAACCTCACCGTCGGCCTGTGCGGAGACCTTACCTTCGGCCGCACCGTGCACTCCCTGATCGAGACGCTGTGCCGCTTCGGCAACGTCAACTTCGTGCTCATCAGTCCGGACGAGCTCAAGACCCCGCAGTATGTGCTTGACCGCATCGACGCCACCGACTCCTGCTCCTATGCCGAGGTCAAGGATCTCGTCTCCGTCATCGGCGACCTTGACGTGCTGTACATGACCCGCGTGCAGAAGGAGCGCTTCTTCAACGAGGATGATTACCTGCGTCTGCGCGACACCTACATCCTTGATGAGGCGAAGATGGCGTACGCCAAGAAGGACATGGCCGTGCTGCATCCGCTGCCGCGCGTCAACGAGATCGCGGTGGAAGTGGATGACGACCCGCGCGCCGCCTATTTCGAACAGGTCAAGAACGGCATGCTCATGCGCATGGCGCTGGAAAGCTCGGTGGTCGGTGACGAACTGCCGGGATACGAACCGTCGGAAGCCAAGGAGGTACAGGCCTGATGGAAGTCACCAGCATTCAGAACGGCATCATCATCGATCACGTGCCGGCCGGCACCGCGCTCAAGGTGCTCGAATACCTGAAGATCGACCCGTCCAAAACCAAGCTCGCGCTGATCATGAATACCGACAGCCACCTGTACGGCACCAAGGACATCATCAAGATCGAGGACGAAACCGAGTCCATCGACCTTGACGTGCTGGGTCTTGTGGCTCGCACCGCCACCGTCGGCATCGTGCGCGGCGGCAAGATCGTCGAGAAGAAGAAGCCGACGCTGCCCGAGCATGTGGTGAACATCATCAAGTGCGTGAACCCGCGCTGCGTGACCACCACCGAACCTGCCGTGCAGATGTTCCACCTGGTGCATTCCGACCGTCAGGAGTACCGCTGCGACTACTGCGACGAGGAAGCGAAGTTCTGATTCATGTCCCTCATCCTTCACGACATCAAGGTCTGGAACACCGGAGAGGTCATCGACCTGGTCGTTCCCTCCGATACGAACGAATCTGTGGATGCCTCGGCGATGACCATCGCTCCCGGATTCGAAGATCCGCATGTGCATTTCCGCGATCCCGGTCAGACATACAAGGAGTCCATGGTCTCCGGTTGCGCAGCCGCCGCATCCGGAGGATACACGAACGTTCTTATCATGCCGAACACCGTTCCCGCAATGGATGGCATGAAGGTGGAGCCTGGGCATCCGGGCGCATCCGAGGTGCTTAATGCCGGATATGACACTGTCATTGATTACCTGCAGCATTACGAATCCGCTCACGATGTGAAATTGCCGGTTCGCTATGACCTGTGCGTGTGCGCATCGAAGGGGCGCGCCGGCAGGGAGGCCACCGATGTGGCCGACTGGATCGGATATCTGCCGGGGCATGATGACGATCACAAGGACGCCTATCAACTGGCGCATCCGGTGACCGCCGTCAGCGATGACGGCGCGGCCGTGACTTCGGACATCCTCAAACAGGTGTTCGGGAATGTCAAGGAATCGGGCTTGTACCTCATTGAGCACTGCGAGCATCACGACACCGGAGCGGTCAATGAAGGACCGGTGTCACGCGAGCTCGGCGTTCCCGGCATCCCGGAGGATACGGAGCTCAAAATCGTTGAGCGCGACATCGAGATGGCCCGTGAAACCGGTGTGCATGTGCATTTCCAACATGTCAGCACTGCGATCTCCTTCGAAGCGATCCGCAAAGCGAAGGCTGAGGGCCTTCCGATCACCTGCGAGACAGCACCGCACTATATCGCGTTGAATGACGAGGCGCTGCTTAAGTACGGCACTTTGGCCAAGATGAACCCGCCGCTACGCTCCGAGGCTGACAGACAGGCCACCATCGCGGCCATCGCCGACGGCACGGTCGATTTGTTAGCCACTGACCATGCGCCCCACACCATGGAAGAGAAGGAACTCGGCTTCCTCGACGCGCCCAACGGCATCATCGGGCTGGAATGCGCATACGGCGTCTGCCACAAGGTACTTGTGGACGGTGGATTCATTTCCGACGAACGTCTCATCGAACTCATGTCCACCGGTCCGGCCGAACTCATGGGCCACGACAAAACGGATATCACGGCGGTACTCGACGACTACGCCGACGCCGTGCCGGGAGACGACGACACCAAGCGCGTGCTTGATCTGGGCCGCGTGCCCGAAAGCGACCAGGTGGATCTCGTGGTGCTGAACACCGGAGAGGAATGGACCGTCGACCCGGAGAAGTTCCACTCCTCGGCACGTAACACCCCATTCGGCGGATGGCAGGTCACCGGCCGGCCGCTCGCCACCATCATCGGCTCGAAGCTGGCCTTCAGCCGCATCGACAAGGAGGACTGATGGACCGTCTGATCGAAGCCATCGAAGCCAAGCAGAATCCAAGCGTCGTGGGACTAGACCCCACCGAAGCGCTGGTGCCGGAACAGATCGTGGCAAGCTTCGCGGAGGAGATCGGCGAACAGGTTGAGGATCCGACGGAGGCGCCGGCCACCCAGTTGTCCGTCGCCTTCTTCGAGTTCAACCGTGCCATCATCGACGCCGTGGCCGACATCGTACCGGCGGTCAAACCGCAGATCGCCATGTACGAGGCACTCGGCCCCGCAGGCATCGACGCCTACGCCATGACCTGCGAATACGCCAAACAGCAGGGACTGTACGTGCTCGGCGATGTCAAGCGCGGCGACATCGGCTCCACTGCCGCGGCCTACGCCCACCATCTGAGCGGCATCGGAACAGGGGAAGACGCTTTCGATCCGTGGCATGAGGATGCGGTCACCGTGAATCCCTATCTCGGCACCGATGGCATCGCACCGTTCGTCGAGGCCGCCACTTCGGCCGACAAGGACATTTTCGTGCTGGTCCGCACCTCCAACCCGTCCAGCAGCGAGCTTCAGGAGCTTGAACTTGCCTCCGGCGAGCACGTGTATGAGCATGTCGCCGATTTGATCGAAGGCTGGGGTGCCGAAACCGTAGGCAAGAGCGGATATTCGCGTGTCGGCGCAGTGGTCGGCGCCACGCATCCCGAGGAGGGTAAGGCGCTACGCGCGCGTATGCCCCATACGTTCTTCCTGGTGCCGGGTTACGGTGCGCAGGGAGGCACCGCGCAGGGCGTGGCCGGCATGTTCGACAAGGACGGCAGGGGAGCGCTCGTCAACTCGTCGCGCGGCATCATCGGCGCGTGGAGGAAATCCGGGAAATACGACGAATCCATGAGCGCGGACGACGCGCTTGACCTGGTCGCCGAATCGGCGCGAGAGGCGGCGAAGAACATGCGTGACGATCTTCGCGCCGTATTGCCGTAGGCCGTGGGAAACCAATCCCAGTAACGTGTCCCATCAAACGAAGCATAAAGAGAGGAAGCCATGACCGCCGCAGCAACGTTCATGCCGACCGTCACGGAGGCGAGGGAAGCCGGATTCTTTCCCAGCCGTCATACGGTCGAAGTCGTCGATAACCGTAAACTGGCCGATGGCGTATACCGTCTGACGTTCCGTGACGAATACATCGCCGGACATGCCAAGCCGGCGCAGTTCGTAGATGTGTATTCCAACGATCCGACCCGGCTTATGCCTCGCCCGTTCGGCGTGGCCGAAGTAGACGGCGATGAGGTGAGTCTCATGTTCGCCGTCGTAGGCAAAGGCACTGCCGAATTCGCCGGGCTGCATGCGGGAGATACCATCCGCGTGATGGGACCCCTCGGCAACAGTTTCGGCACCAAGCAGGCGGCGAATTATGTGCTGGTGGCCGGAGGCCTCGGCGTGCCGCCACTGGTGCGTGCCGCGCAGTATATCGCGGGTCTGGAACATGCCTCAAGCACCGCGGTATTCGGCTATCGCAATGTGCGTTTCGGCGATGAGTATGTCGGCCGATACGCGGACAAGGTGTACAGCATCGACGAATCCGAGGGCAACGTCATCACGTTGCTCGATCGTATCGAAAACGAATTGATGACGGGTGATAAGAAGCCGATCATCCTTTCATGCGGTCCGCTGCCGATGATGAAGGCCGTTGCCGCATGGGCGGCGAAACGCGGCATCGAGGCTCAGCTGAGCCTCGAACAGCGTATGGGCTGCGGCTACGGCACTTGCGTGCTTTGCACCGTCGACACGGTCGAGGGACGGTTGAAGGTCTGCTCCGACGGACCGGTATTCACCCGCGAACAACTGGGATGGGGGGAGTGAGCATGAACGTGGAGCAACCGCAGCATGCGAACCTGTACGAACAGCATGAATGGAAGCATCCCACCCAGGTGGCGGGCGTTCCATGGAAGAATCCGGTGGCCACGGCCTCCGGCACATTCCAATACGCGGCGGTGCGCTGGTTCTACGACGTGAGCCAGCTGGGCGCGGTCACCACCAAAGGCGTCTCACCGGTGCCGTGGGAAGGCAATCCCGGCGTACGCACCGCGGAAGGTCCATCCAGCAACATCAACGCCGTCGGGCTGCAGAATCCGGGCGTCGACCACTATTTGGAGGACGATCTGCTCAAGCTCAAAGCCATCAACGCGACGGTCATAGCCAACGTCGCAGGCCATTGCGACGACGACTACGCCGAAGTGGTGGCCAAGCTCAACGATTCGCCGGCTGACATGCTGGAAATCAACGTGAGCTGTCCGAACGTGTCCGCCGGCGGCATGAGCGTCGGCACTGATCCGGTGGCATTGTCCAGGCTTATCACCCGGCTGCGCAAAATCACTGACAAGAAGATGATCGTCAAGCTTACGCCGAACGTCACTGACATCACCGTGCCGGCGCGCGCCGCCGTGGAAAGCGGAGCCGACGCGTTGAGCCTGATCAACACGCTGCTCGGAATGCGCATCAACATCCGAACGGGCGAACCGGTCATCACGCATGTCACCGGCGGTGTTTCCGGTCCTGCCGTACTACCAGTCGGCCTTGCCGCGGTATGGCGCGTGCGTGCCGCGCTGCCGACCATACCGATCATCGGCATCGGCGGCATCGATTCCGGTGAGAAGGCCCTTGAATATCTGTATGCCGGAGCCAACGCCATCGAGGTCGGCGCGGCAGCGCTGTTCGAACCGACCGCGCCGCTGCGCGTGGCTCGTGAGCTTGACGATCTGCTCGACGATCGTCCCGAGCTCGCCGACAAACTCGCCAAAGGGGAGACCTGGCGCTGATTCGGCCGCAGGCATGACGAATACCATCATTCATCGCGGCATGTTATAGGCCGCAACCAACCGTCGAAAAGGAGAACCATACAAATGACCGCTTCGCTCGATCATCGTTTCACTGAATTCCTGTTGGAGGCGCAGGCGCTGAAATTCGGCGAATTCACCTTGAAGTCCGGCCGCCAGTCGCCATATTTCATCAATGCCGGCGCATTCAACGACGGGCGTAAGATCGCTCGTCTTGGTTCGTTCTATGCCGAGAAGATCATCGCGGAAATCGAGGCTGGCAATCTGCCGAAGGACATCGATACTGTGTTCGGTCCGGCATACAAGGGCATTCCTCTGGGCGTGTCCACGGCCATCGCATTGACCAATGCCCATGGCATGGAAGTCGGCTATACCTTCGACCGCAAGGAGAAGAAGGATCACGGAGACGGCGGCATGATGGTTGGCGCCCAGCTCAAGGACGGTATGAAGGTGCTGCTCGTCGACGATGTGATGACCGCCGGCACCGCCGTACGAGAGGTCATTCCGAAGCTCAAGGCCGAGGCCGACGTCGAGGTCGTCGGACTGGTGCTGAGCGTGGATCGTATGGAAAAGACCAAGGATTCCGACACATCCGCGGTGAAGGCCGTCGAAGCGGAATTCGGCTTCCCCGTGTTCGCCATCGCCAACGTGAAGGAGATTTTCGAAGCAGGTCAGCATATCCAGACGGCGGATGGCGCTCCGTACGTCACTCCTGAGATCAAGGCGGCCGCGGAAGCGTATCTGGCACGATACGGCGCCTGATAGCGGTCCGGCAAACAGTGGCCCAACAATGTTGCCGTGAGTGACAGCTGCAACAAAAAGTCCCGCACCATCCATGAGTCGGTGCGGGACTTTTTGTTGTCTTTAGGATCTGCGGATGGCAGACCTGCCGTCAACCGAATCTAGTCGATGAGATTGTATCCGTGGCTTGAAACCACCGACTTCAGCTTCTCCAAATATGTTTCCGCGGCCTTCGAAAGCTTGGCGCGTTCGTTGGTGATCCAACCGACCAGCATGGTCTCATCGGTGTCAAGCGGCACGGTGACGATCTTCTCGTTGTTGAGGTCGCCATTGTCGATGCCGGTGCAAACCGTGTAGCCGTTCAATCCGATGATGAAGTTCAGAATGGTGGCACGGTCGGTCACGTTGATCTGCTTGGGGGAATACTCCGGCCAGACGGCCTCCTCCGCGAAGAAGAAGCTGCCCTCCTCGCCCTGCTCATATTGGATGAACGGGAACGGCTTCAGATCATCCATGGTGACCTTCTTCTTCCCGGCAAGCGGATTATTGCGAGAGATGAATACGTGCAGCGGTGCCCGGAACAGCGGATGGAACTCAAGATGCTTCTCCCGCAGCATCTTGCCAATCACATCCTTGTTGAAATCGGACAGATAGATAATGCCTATCTCCGAAAGCATGTTCGCTACCTGGTTGATGATGTCCTTGGTGCGGGTCTCGCGGATGGTGAACTCGTATTCGTCGGATTTGGTGGAGTTGATCATCTCCACGAAAGCCTCCACGGCGAACATGTAGTGCTGGGTAGATACTGAGCACAGCTGCTTGCGCGGCTTCGCGTTCTTGTAACGTTCCTCGAGCAGCGAGGCCTGGTCAAGCACCTGACGCGCATAGGTGAGGAACTCCGCGCCGTCCACAGTCAAGGCGATGCCCTGCGAGGAACGGGTGAAGATCTCGATGCCGAGCTCGTTCTCAAGCTCTTTCACCGAGGAGCTCAGCGCGGGCTGGGAGACGTACAGTTCGTGCGAGGCTTCGTTCATGGAGCCGCATTCGACGATTTTGACAATGTATTTCAGCTGAAGGAGTGTCATAACTACTACTTATACCAGCGTCGCTTTACGAAACGGCGATTTATGGGATTCCTCTTTGCATAATGGACAAGGTTGGACGGAGCCACTCGCCGAACGCGTTCGAATAGAGTGCCCGATAAGCGCCTCAGATACGTACTCCCAAAGATATTAGATCCCTGCGCGCCTGATCGGCATCGGTGAAACGGAACGCATGTATGCCGACCGCACGTGCTCCGGCGACGTTCTTCTCGGTATCGTCGAAAAACACGGAAGAGTCCGCGTTGATGCCGAAACGTCGCAGAGCAAGCTCGTAGAAATCGGAGTTTGGCTTGAATTTCCTCTCCACGCCGGATACGACGGTGCCATCAAGAATATCCTCCAGTTGGGGGAACTTCTCGAATGCGAAATGGATGGTTTCCCGGGACCAATTCGTCAGTCCCCACACGCCATATCCGGCTGCCTTCAAATCGCGCATCAGCTGTTCGGAGCCGGGAAGCAGACGGACCAGCGCGTCATCGTAGCGGGTGATGTAATCCTTGAAAATATCGGCGATCCGCCGGCCATGATCACGTTCCACAACCGGTAGCACCTCGGCCAAGGCTTCGCCATGATCCATGCGGTCCTCATAGTCGAAGAATCCGAATTCGTCATCATCGGAACAGATGCGGTCAACCAAATCCGCCGGATAGCGTCCCGCCAGAGCCGCACGAGATTGCCAGTCGATGACGACGCCGCAAAAATCGAAAATGACATCGGTGATTGACGGTGCTGTAATGGCCATCGGGCCCCTTCCATAGATGTGTCTGCTTTCGCCAGTGTACCGTACCCATGATCATGGGTAAGACGTCCATCTCGCCTTGCGTTCCGACTCGCCGCGGAAACGTCAGAACGTTAGATACGATACTGCCGGCAGCGTGAACAGGCTCGCCACAGTGGTGGCCAGCACCAGTCCCACCGCGTATTCGGGCATATTATGCTCGCGTTCCGAAAACATGACGATGGCGCTCATGGTCGGCAGTCCCGCGATGATCGTCATCATGTCCGCCATGCTGCGGGGGATTGCCCCTAGGCCGAGCATCGGCGGCACGGCGACGAGCAGCGCATGGAACGCGATGGGGAAGAGCACCATTTTGACCACGATGCCCACATACAGCTCATACCGTTTCAGCACGCCGGCCCAGTCGCGCAGCACGAACAGGCCGCCGAGATAAATCATCGACAGCGGCGTGGAGATCGCGCCCAGCGAATGCAAGGGGGCAATCACCGCCTGCGGTACCGGAATGCCGATGAGCACGATCGCGATCGCGAGGATCACGGCCACCAGTGCGGGGCTCAGCATGCCGAGGATCCTCGATCCCAGCGTCTTCGCCGGATGCTCGTCCATATATGTCTGCCGGTTCGCCTTCGGCTTGGTGATCCACACGCCATAGGTCCAGAAGAAGAACTGATCGGTCAGCGACATCAGCGCGAAAGACAATGCGCCCTGCTTGGGGAACAGCGCTAGGATCAGCGGCAAGCCGATGAACCCGGCGTTGCCGAAGATGAACGCGCCCTGGAACATGCGCCCACGCTCGCCCGGCAGCCGAAGCAGCTTCGCCAGCAGCCACATCGATACGATAAGCAGCGCATACAACGCGATCGTAATGCCAATGACCGCGGCGGAGCCGAACAAATCCTCTCGCGTGGTGCCGGACACGGCGTTGGAAAACACCAGCATCGGAATGCCCACGTTCAGGATCAGCCGGCACACCCCTTGCAGGGAATCCTCATTCAATAGCTTCGTCTTGACACATACCACGCCCACGACCAGCATGACGCCCATGCCGATGAGCTGATTCAGAACCACGGAAAACTGTTGCATGCACCCACCTCTCTTGCCAGACATCCAACATAAGAAGCGGGCAGGAAAACAGAAGGTGGCACACAAGGCATGGGCAAAGCCTGCTATGTGTGCCACCATGCGCATCGCCGTCCGTCCGCGCGCGGGGCGGTAAGCGGAGTGGTAATTTCTAGCGGATTAGTTCGTCGAAGGCCTGGGGGATGGCGGCAATGACGTCCGTGGCGACGATAGGATGACCAATCGCATTCGCGGAATGCCTGGTGGCATGGCCATACAGACGAGGACAGCACCAGCCGCGTTGCTCCGACTTGCTGGCGATCGCGCCTGCAAGCCCATGTGTGTATGCGGCGGCCGCCGCCACCTCCGGCACCAAAGCGGGATCGTCGGTGAGCAGACCGTCCTGCTGAGCCATCAACGCCCCCAACATGCCGGCCAGCACGTCTCCCGAACCTGCGGTGGCCATCCACGCGGGCGCTCGTCCAGACAGGATGATTCGATCGCCTCCGTCACCGTCGGGACCGACCACGATGGTAACGGCGCCTTTGAGAAGCACCGTCGCGCCGGTCAGTTCATGCGCACGTAACGCCGAACGCAGTGGATTGGCCTCCACCTGCTGTCTGGAGACGGCTTCGACGCCGTCGCCATCCAAACGATTCAACAACACTGCCAATTCGCCGGCATGCGGCGTGACTACCACCTGTGGTACGACGCGGTTCGGCAACAGATCCAACGCGCCGGCATCCACTACGATGGGAGGCATAGCCAAAGCCCGCGCGTTCATCTCGTCATCGGTCTCATGCAAAGCGTAATGCTCCAGCAAGGCCGCGATCGTGACGCGCTGCGCGTCATCCTCGCCTGTCTCATCGCCTGCGGACGGTACCCCGGAGCCAACCACCCACGACTCGACTCGACCTTTGCCAAGCACGGCCTCCGGCAATGCGGAAAGCACCATATCCTGCGCACGCTGTGGCCCCAGATACCGCACCATGCCGGCGTTCGTCCGAGCCGCAGCCCTCGCCGACAATATGGCAGCACCGGGATATCGTGCCGAACCGGTCACCAATCCAACCACACCACGCGAATACTTGCCATCCGCAAGACGAGGCAGACGAATCGAATCCGAGACGAAATCACCGTCCGTCATCTCGGCGAACGGAACGGCGTCGTCGATATCGAAGCCAAAATCCACCAGTGTGACCCGCCCGCACGCGTACGAGGCGGGAGGCACCATAGCGCATGGTTTCATCGCGCCAAACGTCACCGTCGCATCCGCGGGAATATACGGTCCTGGCAGTGAGCCGTCATCAACCCCCACTCCGGACGGCACATCGATGGCCACCACCAACGGCAGGTCGGCAGACGGCTCATTGTCCGGCAATGCTGGTTTGTCCGGCAGGTCGCCATCCACGCCGATGGACGCGGCCAATGTGCCTGCGATACCCCGCAACGCGCCAGCCGCCCCGATACCGGTCATCGCGTCAAGCACCACATGTGAACTCCGCGCATATTCGACCGCCGCCTGAAGCCGTTCGCCGGCCTCACCTGCGGAAAACCCGGATGTGCATCCCGGAATGTCGGCCGCCGAATCCAACACCAGAACACGCCCACCGGCATGCACGAATGCTCTGAAAGCCTCCTCATGTAAGGAGCGTCCGACCGCAATCGCCGTCACCTGCGCACCCTCGTTCGCCAATTCGGCACCCGCATACAGACCGTCGCCGCCATTATTCCCGGCGCCCGCTAACACGGTGACACGCGCATTCTCAATCGGGAGATCCTCGTCATCGAGCAACGACATCGTCACTTGGGCTGTGGCGGAGGCCGCCATGCGCATCAGCGGCACGCCATCATCCAGCAGAGGACGCTCCATCTGCCGTACGGTATCGGTGGAATAGGAGCTGTACAGCAGTGTTTGCAAACGGTCGGCATCATTGGAGACATCCATGGAAAATCCTTTCCTCTGCATGGAACCACAGACCCTACTTTAGTCGTATAGTCAAAGAAAAAGCCTATTGATCCGGACATGGATGTCAGACAACGGAACGGGGAGTGTGACATGGCATACATCGAAATGAGGGACAGCACCAAGCGCTACCATATGGGATCCACCACCATCACAGCCAACGACAACGTGTCCTTCACCATCGACAGGGGGGAACTCGCCATCATTCTCGGTGCATCCGGCGCCGGAAAATCGACGGTGCTCAACATTCTGGGCGGTATGGACACCAACACTTCGGGGCAGGTGATCATCGACGGCAAGGACATTTCCGGTTATACGCCCAAACAGTTGACCGCGTACCGTCGGACCGACATCGGATTCGTATTCCAGTTCTACAACCTCGTGGCCAACCTCACGGCACGGGAGAACGTGGAGCTCGCCTCCCAGATCGTCTCCGACGCGCAGGACGCCGATAGCGCGCTCGCCGACGTGGGATTGTCCGATCGTGCTGACAATTTTCCCGCGCAGCTGTCCGGCGGCGAACAACAGCGAGTGGCGATTGCTCGCGCGGTGGCGAAGAATCCGAAGATTCTGCTTTGCGACGAGCCTACGGGTGCGCTTGATTACAATACGGGCAAGCAGGTGCTGCGCATTCTGCAGGATATGAGCCGCAAGAAGGGCGCGACGGTGGTGATTGTGACACATAATTCCGCTATCGCCCCGATCGCGGATCGGGTGATACGCATGCATGACGGGCGTGTCTCGTCGGTCGAGACCAACTCGCATCCGATGGACATCGAAGAGCTCGAATGGTAGTGCGACACGCTATGGAGCGCCTGATTTGCATGATTGGATGATTCGTGTAATATATGTGACTTGTGCACGGAAGCTTGTCTTCCGGGTGGGAATATTCCTGCGTAGCTCAGTTGGCAGAGCATCCGACTGTTAATCGGACGGTCACTGGTTCAAGCCCAGTCGCAGGAGCGAGGTTCCGGGCTTTTGTGGTTCGGGACGAACAACATTCCTGCGTAGCTCAGTTGGCAGAGCATCCGACTGTTAATCGGACGGTCGCTGGTTCAAGCCCAGCCGCAGGAGCTTCAGCCCTTGGATTTCAAGGGCTTTTTTGTTATTTGCTGAAATTGTTTCGACTTATTCTCTCCCTTTCTTTCCCTGAATCGAGTCACTCCAAAGTGTCGAGCACATCGTCGACGAGCGTGCGCCCATGCGATGCGTCCGTTTTGAGTCGGGGGAAGCGACGTAGTACGTTGTCTGGGCTCGCGCCCGCCGCGCGTGCCACATTAGACTTCGATTCGCCGTGAGCCACAGCGATTTCGGCGAGCCGATCCACCAAGGAGTCCGATACTTGCCGCAGCTGCTCCGCGACCCATAACTGGGCAAGCTCGGGGGAGAGGGAGTAATCGTCCTGTAGCTCGCTTGATGCTTCCTGCACGGCCGCCCACAACACCATGAACGGCTTGCGATAGTAGGCGATGCGTTCCTGATCCGGTTCGTTTTGCAGCTGTTGCAGCGCCTTGCGTTGCGTGGTGTTGTCGCTCATACATTTCATCGTATGTCACACGAGGAAGTGCCGACGGCAACTTCAGGTGAGACACGCCCGGAGCATGTGGATAAGTGCGGTTCTCCGACCACAAGGCCGTTTTGATTGGACAATCGGTTTGTGACGATGGCATGCTTTCGATTTCCGGCCGTAATACAGACAAAGGGAATCAACATGGATAGCAGAGAATACCGTCGACGTATCCGTCGCAGCAGAATGTCCGATGATGCTAAGGAACGTGATCGTCGTCGGTGTGCGGCTGCGATGATCATATGCGTGTCGGCGAGTGCCGCGTTCGTGGCCTGCTGTCTGCGCGTGCCGTCGGCATACGCGTATGCGGATAGCATAGCGGCTGGTGATGCCGTACAAACGGAATGCCAGTCATCGATGCGATGGCCTTTGGAACAGCCGCGAATCGTCGGCGTGTACGACGCGCCAGCCAAACAATGGTTGTCGGGCCATCGTGGAGTGGATCTACAGGCTCAGGCGCAGGATGCCATTCTCGCACCCGCCGGCGGGACAATCGCCTTCAGTGGCAAGGTCGCTGGCAAATCCGTGGTGACCCTTCGCCATGGTGCGGACGTGGGGAACCTTACATCGACATTCGAACCAGCCGTAACGACGCGAGCGGTCGGAACATCCATCGCCAAAGGGGAACGTTTCGCTCACGTCGAAGGCGATTCGGAGCACTGTTCCGCCCAGTGCCTGCATTGGGGTCTTAAAGGCATCGGACGTGATTATTCGGATCCATCAATCAGGGTGAAGTCAATGAGGATAGGTCTCAAAGAGGTGTGATCGGCTTGTCCTGCGTGTTCCGCTGACTTGAAGTCGCGGCTTCGGAGGGAAAGTGCGGCATTATGGTTATGATGCTATGTATACATCGGATTTCGAGAAGCGGGAAACTTATGATCAAGGAATACATGCGGCCTCTGGAACATGCGATCGACGCGGATAGAAACATCTTCTCAGTGCTCGAGGAGCGTGCGGAACGCACTCCGGACGACAACCTGGTCGAATACAAGAATGATCAAGGAGAATGGAGCGCGTTCACCGCCACGCAATTCAGGGATAAGGTGGTGGCCCTCGCAAAAGGTCTTATCGCCCGCGGCGTGATGCCGGGGGATTCCGTGTCCATCATCGCGCATACCTGCTGGCAGTGGACGGCGCTTGACGTGGCCATCATGTCCATCGGCGCGCTCACCGTGCCGGTGTATGAGACGAACTCGCCGGCCCAGGTGAGGATGATCTTCAACGACGCCAATGTCAAAATGGCGTTCGCCGAGGATGACGCCCAACGTGACAAGATCGAATCCGTTCGTGGACAATGTTCCGATCTTGGCGATGTGTATGTCATCGGGCTTGGCGCGCTCGACACCATCATTGAATATGGCCATGCGGTCTCGGATGCGGAGTTCCTTGAACGCGAACAGGCGGTCAAAGGTTCCGATCTGGCCACCATCGTGTACACATCCGGATCCACGGGCACGCCGAAAGGCGTCGAATTGACGCACGCCAACTTCGTGTTTATCACCTACTCCGGTGTCAATTCCATGCCGGACATCGCCATGAAGCCGAATCGTCGCCTGCTGCTGTTCCTGCCGTTGGCCCACGTGTTCGCAAGGTACATGCAGTTCTTCTGCTTCGCCGGCAATGTCTCGCTTGGCCTTTCCAGCAATTTGAAGACCATTCTCGCCGATTTCAAGGCGTTCAAACCGACATTCATCCTCGCCGTGCCAAGGATTTTCGAAAAGATTTACAACGCGGCATCGCAGAAGGCCGGTTCCGGCTTCAAGGGACGTGTGTTCGCGGGCGCCACCCGGACCGCATATGACTGGTCGCACGCCCAGCAATCAGGCAAGGGGATTCCCTTTGCATTGAACGCGAAGCATGCTCTGTATAACAAGCTTGTGTATTCGTCAATTATGGACGTGTTCGGCGGCCACGTGGAATATGCGGTCTCCGGCGGCGCTCCGCTCGACTCATCCATCGCGCACTTCTTCAACGGCGTCGGTCTTCCGTTACTGGAAGGTTACGGCATGACCGAAACCTGCGCCCCCTCAAGTGTCAACCCGACCGAAGGCTACAGGATAGGCACCATCGGGCTGCCTTTGCAGGGGGTCACCATGGGTGTCGACGAGGACGGAGAGCTGTGCATCAAAAGCCCTGCCGTGTGTGTCGGTTACCACAACAATCCCGACGTCACCAGACAGCAGATCGTTGATGGATGGCTGCATACCGGAGACCTTGGTTCCATCGACGACGATGGTTTCGTCTCCATCGTCGGCCGTAAGAAGGATCTCATCATCACCGCCGGTGGCAAGAACGTCTCCCCGTGCGAGATGGAGGCTTCCATCATGACTTCGCCGGTGGTGAGCCAATGCGTGATGATCGGTGACCGTAGGCCTTTCATCGCTGCCATCATCTCCCTCGATCTGACCGAGACGAACTTGTGGCTGGAATCCAAGGGTGCGGAACGCGTCGCCGACTTGGACGAAGCCTCGAAGAATCCCATTGTGCGCGCCGAGGTCGAGCGGGCGGTCAACAAGGCCAATGAGCTCGCCTCGCGTGCCGAGTCGATCCGCAAGTTCGAAATCGTGCCTGACGAATTCACCGAGGAGAACGGTCTGGTCACGCCAAGCATGAAAGCTCGCCGACAGGCGGTGGTGGATCATTATCAGACGCTGATAGACAAGGTCATCTATGTGCCGAGGAAGCCGGCGCCGCACGCCGAATAAGCCTTGGTATTATCCGAAAGAAGCCCGGAGACATTATGTCTCCGGGCTTCTTTTCCACTTCATCGCAGTCGAGACGGCATCACAGGCCGGCGTCCGCCAAGGATATATAGTTTGGCTCAATCAGGGTCTTCTTGAGATTACCCGCGCTTATCGCCAGAGCATCCTCATGGATGGTCGGCGTCTTCTTTCCTGCAACCGTCGCTGAGACGATGAAGTCGAGCTTGGACGGCTTGCCTGCGACATTCAAACGCACGCAGGTCCGAGCGATGTCCTTGGCTAGGGTCTTGCGATTTTCCATCGCGGTCATCCATTGTTTGCCGTTGACGATATTCGGCATGGAACTGATATACGCCCCATAGCCGGTGATGATCGGCCACTGCATGTTCTCCTCGTCGTCCGATTTCTTATCTCCGTCATTGTCGGTTGAGGCATTCGGCGAATCAGGCACTGCCTTTTTCTCCAGATCCTTTTTTCCGGTGATGCTGTCCATGATGCCGGAGATGGTGATGGATGGATTGACATCCGCCGAGGAGCCCGTGTAGCCGAGTTTGTTCAATTCATCGGCGACGTTCTTCGCCACATAGTCGTTGCATGAGATGATGCCGTCAATACGGGTGGGATGCGCGTCATCCTCGTCCATGCCAAGACGTTCGGCGAGCGTCGATTTAATTTGTTCGTCCTTTGCGGATTCGAATGCCACGGATTGCCAATCGGATTCATCGGTTGACGCGGTGAGCGTTCCGGAAGGGGAGACGGCCTTGCCATCCTTGAAGTACGGTCCGAGAATCTGCCAGATTCCCCTGAACACATGCTGGGCGAAGGACGTGTCCTCCTTGCTTCCGTGCTCATCCGTCTCATCATAGGGGAGCAGCACCTCGATCTGCTTGGGATCATTGGAAGACGCCTTGCCGAGTTCGAGCTTGCTGACGAGTTCCTTCGCCTGCAGTTGCCCGATCTGCTCGGCGGTGACCATTGGAGCGTACACATCCGGAGCATATCCCTGGAGGGTGTTGGAGACCAGAACAACCTTCATGCCTTCGTTCTGCGCGAGACGCAATGCCGATACCAGACGTTGCGCGGATTGCGCGTGATCCTTCGCGTTCTCATCCGCCGCGTCGGCATCCCAAGTGATGTCATGCTTGGCATAGTCGCCGTACTGCCTGTCGGATTCCGAAAGATCCGTGACCGGCGCCACCACCAGAGTGGTTCCGCTTTTCGAGGACAAGTGTTCCGAACCGTTGATGTGGTTCACCACATAGTCCTGCACGCTTTGGCTCTGCTTGGCCAGATTCGAGGAGTTCTTGACGGTGATGTCGCTGCTTTTGACACCTTCCTGCTTCAGGGATGACACGATTTCGGGAACGATCTTCTCCCATTTACTCAATGGCGTCTGCTGGGAGATGGTGATGCCGTCGGCCGGCGTGAAAATCGCCACGCTACCGGCTGGGTTTACCGCGCTGGACTGTGTGGCCTTGTCCTGCGACTGCGTGTTGTCGTTGGATGAGCATGCGCCCATGGCCGTCACCATGCAGGCCGATGCCAGCAGGGCGAGCAGCCGTTTCGTCGTGGTTATGCGATGCAGTGTCATGCCATGTCCTTTGCGAATACAGTGGGCGGATTCCTCATACTGACCATTGATTGTAATATCCAAGCAGCGAAAAACCCGTATACGTGTGTGGGCGCATACGGGCTTTCTCTTTGTGAAAAACGACGATTACTCCGCCAAGGCCTTCGCCAGGTTCTCGTCGAGCGCATCCATGAAGCCCTCGGTGTCGAGCCATGGCTGATCTGGGCCGATGAGCATGGCGAGGTCCTTGGTCATCTGCCCGCCTTCGACGGTCGAGATGATGACCTTTTCCAGCGTTTCTGCGAAGTGCCTGACCTCGGGGGTGTTGTCAAGGTCGGCGCGGTGCTTGAGACCGCCCGTCCAGGCGAAAATCGAGGCGATCGGGTTGGTAGAGGTCTTCTCGCCTTTCTGCCAGCGACGATAGTGACGCGTCACCGTGCCATGCGCCGCCTCGGCCTCGACAGTCTGTCCGTCGGGGGTCATCAGCACGGAGGTCATCAGGCCGAGCGATCCGAAGCCCTGTGCCACGGAATCGGACTGTACGTCGCCGTCGTAGTTCTTGCAGGCCCAGATGTATCCGCCGTGCCATTTCAGGGAGCTTGCCACCATGTCGTCGATTAGTCGGTGCTCATAGGTGAGTCCGGCCGCCTCGAACTTGTCCTTGTATTCGGTTTCGAACACTTCGGCGAAGATGTCCTTGAACTGTCCGTCGTATGCCTTGAGAATCGTGTTCTTGGTGGACAGGTACACCGGGTAGCCGCGCATCAGGCCGTAGTTGAAGCAGGCGCGTGCGAAGCCGCGGATCGAATCGTTGACGTTGTACTGCACCTGGGCGACGCCGCCGTCGGGTCCGTAGTTGTACACGACATGCTGGATGGGCTCTCCGCCGTCTTCCGGGGTGAACGTGACGGTGAGCTGGCCGGCTCCCGGAACCTTGAAGTCCGTGGCTTTGTACTGGTCGCCGAACGCGTGGCGGGCCACGACGATGGGCTTCGTCCAGCCGGGAACCAGACGGGGCACGTTGCTCATGACGATCGGCTCGCGGAAGATGGTGCCGCCGAGGATGTTGCGGATGGTGCCGTTGGGGGACTTCCACATCTTCTTCAGGCCGAATTCCTTGACACGCGCCTCGTCGGGGGTGATGGTGGCGCACTTGACGCCGACATGCTCCCGCTGGATGGCCTTCGCTGCGTCCACGGTCACCTGATCATCGGTGGCATCTCGATTCTCGATGCCCAGATCGTAGTAATCCAGATCCACGTCAAGATACGGCAGAATCAGACGGTTCTTGATGTCCTTCCAGATGACGCGGGTCATTTCGTCGCCGTCGAGTTCGACGACCTTGCCTTCGACCTTGATTTTGGCCATGGTTTGTCCTCCTGTGGGGATTGAGGTGATGACCTCTGTTTTAATACATGTGTGTTAATTCCGTACGGAAATGTCCAAAACCATGGGAGGACACGCTCGGACCCACTGTCATAGCTGAGCATTAGCCTTGAAACCATGTCTCAGGAAATTGAAATCGGTTTGGGCAAGAAAGGCCGTCTGGCCTACTCGCTGGACGACGTCTCCATCGTCCCATCTCGTCGTACCCGTGACCCCCAGGATGTATCCACTTCCTGGCAGGTCGATGCCTATGAATTCGATGTACCGGTCATCGGCGCCCCGATGGATTCGGTGACCAGCCCGGCCACGGCCATCGCCATGGGCAAGATGGGCGCGCTTGGCGTGCTCGACCTTGAAGGGCTGTGGACCCGTTACGCTGACCCTCAGCCGCTGCTCGACGAGATCGCTCAGCTGCCGGCGGACAAGGCCACCAAGCGCATCCAGGAGATCTATGCCGAGCCGATCAAGCCGGAGCTTATCGTCGAGCGTCTGCATGAGATCCGCGATGCCGGCGTCACCGTCGCCGGAGCGCTGTCTCCCCAGCGCACGCAGGATTATTATTCGACGGTGCTCGAGGCGGGCGTCGACCTGTTCGTCATCCGCGGTACCGTCGTGTCCGCGGAGCATGTCTCCAAGGATCATGAACCGCTCAACCTCAAGAAGTTCATCTATGATCTGGATGTCCCGGTCATTGTGGGCGGTGCGGCCAACTACACAGCCGCGCTGCATCTGATGCGCACCGGCGCCGCCGGTGTTCTTGTCGGTTTCGGTGGCGGTGCGGTTTCCGCCAATCGCAACACTATCGGAGTGCATGCGCCGATGGCCACAGCCATCGCAGATGTCGCCGAGGCTCGCCGTGACTACATGGACGAATCGGGTGGCCGTTACGTGCAGGTGATTGCCGATGGAGGCATGGGTGATTCCGGAAGCTTCATCAAGGCCTTCGCGCTCGGTGCTGACGCGGTAATGCTCGGATCCCCGCTGGCTCGCGCCAAGGAGGCGCCCGGCCAGGGCATGCATTGGGGTGCCGAGGCGCGCCATCAGACGCTGCCGCGTGGTTTCCGCACCAACGTGGGAACCGTGGGCACCTTGGAGGAAGTGATGTTTGGCCCAAGCCACAACGCGGACGGCACCACCAATTTCGTCGGTGCTCTCCGCCGGGCCATGGCCACCACCGGTTATGTCGATCTGAAGAGTTTTCAGCGTTGCCCGGTCACCGTCACTCCGAACCGGTGATCGAATGACCAGGGGTCACCCCTGAAGGATGAGTTGTCCATATATCGATAATTCCCTCCGCCAATTTGACGGGGGGAATTTCTCGTGTATAAATGGTCATTACGTCCTTCTCAGCAGAGTTGGATGACATCCTAAAAAGGAGGCCATATTAATGGACGATTTATTCAACGACGATGTCCCACCTCCGGATTCGCAATCCAATCCCGAACAGGAGGCAGACAACGATGAAGTTTCGCACGACGACGTACCGGACAAGATTCCGTCATCAGGATTGGACACGATATTGGACTTCAATGAAGAAGATAACCGGCTGTTGGAACAGCTGAAAAGAGAGAAAAGATCCCTCTCCTCATACGATGGTTTTCTGGAATCGGAATTATCCCACAAACGCATTCCGTACCATATCATCCGCATCGACAACACGCCGTGGGATGTGGGACAGGCGCACTATCTGGCACTTTTGGGGGCGCGACTGTCATGCGATGTCATCGACATCTTCCGTGGCCGCCGAAAGCCGGCGCATGTCGAACGTATTCTGACGGAGGACTGCATGCGCCGGTTGAAGACGGCGTCGGGTCTTTTGATCAATCACATGAAGGAGGATATCAGGCTTCACGCCAGATTCGGTTTGCTGCCCATCAACGTGTTCATGGTCAGCGGATGGCTGGTTTCGCCGACGAAATTCGAATGCACCGCGTTGCTCAACATCGGTGAACTGCGATTGAGCTGCAATACGACCTTCGTGCTCAAGGGGTCCGTATGGAAGTGTACGGTGGCTGATTTCGGCTGACGTCCTTTTCGGGTGGATTATTAAGACAAAACCCTTGGAATTGGCTATTTACAGCTGATTTCAAGGGTTTTCTGTGCGCCTTGGAAGGACGGCAACTACTATAGAAACCATGTTGAGAGAATTTGTGCCGGAACCGGCTTACAGCACCACGGACGAGGATACGGTCTACGCATTGCTGGCGCGCCGTGCGGAGAAGTCCCCGGATGATCTTACTGCGCAATGGCAGGATGACGATACTAGGCAATGGCATGATGTGACGGCGGCCCAAATGCTCGCTCGTGTTCGCGCCGTGGCGAAAGGTCTTATCGGTCTTGATGTCAAACCGGGTAGCATGGTGGTCATTTATTCCCCGACTTGTTATGAATGGGGCGTGGTGGATTTTGCCTGCGCCGCGATCGGCGCGGTAAGCGTTCCGATATATGAGACGGATTCGGCCAAGCAGGCGGCCTCCATCGTCGAGGAGGTCGAGCCGATCATCGCTTTCGCAGGGGACTCCTCTCACACGCAAACCCTTGAGCAGATTCGCGATGATTATGAGGGGCTGCGTTACGTTTTCAACTTCAAGGCCGGCGGACTCGACGCGGTCGTGGACTTCGGAGAAGGCGTCGATGACGACATGCTCGATCGGGCCATCTCCCGGGTCAAGGCGGATGACATGCTCACCATCGTCTACACGTCGGGTTCCACAGGACGTCCGAAAGGCGCGATGCTGTCCCACCGCAATTTCACGCATATCGTGCTCAACGGCTACATCATCCTTGACGAAATGCTTTACCAGCCGAACCGGTTGATGCTGTTTCTGCCACTGGCGCACTGCTTCGCCCGTTACATCCAGTATGTGGCTATTGGCGGTCACGGCGTGGTCGGATATCTTTCCGGCGCCAAGCACCTGCTTGCCGATTTGCGCAGCTTTAAACCGACGTATCTGCTTGGCGTGCCCCGCGTGTTCGAAAAAGTGTACAACGCCGCATCGCAGAAGGCCGGCGCCGGCATCCGCGGCAGGATTTTCGCCAAGGCATTCGAGCATTTCGTCCAGTGGTCCAAGGATGAGCAGAACGGAGACGGACATTCCCTGATCGCCCGCACCGAGCACTCGTTCTTCATGTCCACCGTAGGCAAGTCCATTCGCTCCGCGCTTGGTCCGAATCTGAAATATCTGGCATGCGGAGGGGCTCCGTTGAACGTCGATCTTGCCCACTTCTTCAACGGCATGGACGGCATCACCTTCATACAGGGCTACGGCATGACGGAGACGGCGGCTCCGATGATCGTCAATTGGCAGAACGCCAACCGTGTCGGTTCAGTCGGCAAGCCCGGCCCCGGTATGGGCGTTCGCACCGATGATGATGGGGAGCTGCAGGTTATGGGGCCCAACGTCTTTCTCGGCTACTACAAGAACCCCGAGAAGACCGCCGAGGTCAAAATGCCCGACGGCTGGCTCAGAACAGGGGATCTGGGAGCCATCGACGACGACGGATTCGTGTATATAACCGGCCGCAAGAAGGACATCATCATTACAGCTGGAGGCAAGAATGTCAGTCCGGCGCCGATGGAGGACATCATCGACACTTGTCCGATCGTGTCTCACGCGGTGGTCATCGGCGACGGGAAGCCGTTCATTAGTGCGTTGATCGAACTGGACCCCGACATGGTTCGTTCGTGGCTATCCCAGCAGGGGCTGGACGGCGATATGTCCATGGAACAGATCGCCGGGAACGATGCGGTTCGTGCATTCGTGCAGCAATATATCGAAAAGGCTAACGCGAATGTCTCCCGCGCGGAATCCGTACGTAAATTCGAAATCCTCAGTGAGGAATTCAATCAGCAGGATGGTACTCTGACTGCGAGCCTGAAGGTCGTGCGCCCCAAGGTGCTGCAGCGCTACGAGGACATCATCGAGAACGTCATCTATGCTCCGAAACAGTCCGGCAGGCCTTTGCCGAAGACAGTTCAGATTCTCGATCGCACCACAGAAACGGTCAAGCAGGCATCGGAAAGCGTGCGACAGGCTTCCGAATCGGTTAGTCCGAAGGTTCGGCAGGCATTTGATACCATGCAGGAGAGAATCAAGAAACAGTCCGATGAGTCGGATGACAATGCGAAATCATCCGCTGAGCCTTCCGAGGCCGAGGATTCGGACAATAGCGAGGAGCGTTAATTTTGGCAATCCGTGAGATTCGTGTCGTACCTGATCCGGTGCTACGTACGCCATGCGACCCCATCAGGGAGATCACACCCGCCGTGCGCCATCTGGTGCAGGATTTGTTGGACACCGTCGACGATCCAGGACGTGCCGGTCTGTCCGCCAACCAAATCGGCGTGAGTCTGCGCGCGTTCTCCTACAATATCGACGGCAAAATCGGCTATGTGCTCAATCCAGTGCTTGAAGAGACCAGCGGAGAGCAGTATGGCGATGAAGGCTGCCTGTCCGTTCCGGGATTGTGGTACAAGACCCGTCGTGCGGATTACGCACGGGTGCGCGGCATTGACTTGGATGGCAACACCGTCGTTTTGGAGGGTCATGGCATCATGGGACGCATGTTGCAGCACGAAACCGACCATCTGGATGGCCATGTCTATCTCGACCGTCTGGAAAAGGAAGAGCGTCGCGAGGCGATGCGTTACATGCGCAACCATCGCAAGTAATCAGAGAATCGATAAACGTCACGGGGCCGCGTCCATGAAAGACGTGGCCCCGTGATATTTTTATCTCTTGTGTGCCATCCCGGCGAGGGACGTTGTCGCGAGCGTCTCAAACCACCAATATTGTCAACCGGCGCACAACCAATTCGCGTCATGCTCGTGACGGCCTGTGTCGGTCGGCTGACGTCTTCAAGACGTTGGCTGCACGCAGGAACGCATGGCCAGGCAAGAACCGACAAGAAAGAGGTAGCGATACCATGGCTCAGATCACTATGAGCGACATGCTGAAGGCAGGTCTGCACTTCGGCCACCAGACCCGTCGTTGGAACCCGAAGATGAAGCAGTTCATCCTCACCCAGCGCAACGGCATCCACATCATCAACCTGTTCAAGTCGCTCGACATGATCGACAAGGCCTATGACTTCATCAAGGCCACTGTCGCCCACAACGGCACCGTGCTGTTCGTCGGCACCAAGAAGCAGGCTCAGGAAGCCGTCTCCACCCAGGCCACCCGCGTGAACATGCCGTACGTCTCCGAGCGTTGGCTCGGCGGTATGCTGACCAACTTCCAGACCGTGTCCAAGCGTGTCTCCCGCCTCAAGGAACTTGAGGAGATGGACTTCACCGACGTGCACGGTTCCGGTCTGACCAAGAAGGAGCTGCTGCTCCTCGAGCGTGAGAAGGACAAGCTGGCCAAGCAGCTGGGCGGTATCCGCAACATGAACCGTACCCCGTCCGCCATGTTCGTGGTCGACGTGAACAAGGAGGTCCTGGCCGTCGAGGAAGCCCACAAGCTGGGCATCCCGGTCGTCGCCATCGTCGACACCAACGCCGATCCGGAATCCGTCGAGTATCCGATCGCCGCCAATGATGACGCCATCCGCGGCATCGAGCTGCTGACCAGCCTCATGGCCGACGCAGTGGCGGAAGGCCTGCTGGAGCGCTCCGGCAAGGCCGCCAAGGCTGAAGGCGATTCCGAGCAGCCGATGGCCGCTTGGGAGAAGGAGCTCCTCACTGAGGGCGCTCCGGCCGCCGAAGCTCCGGCTGCGGCCGAAGGCGAAGCCAAGGCTGAGTGAAACCATGCTCTATGATGGGAGGAGTTGTGCCTCCCATCATAGAGGCATCACCAAATTTTCAGAGGAGACAAATCAATGGCAGCAATCACTGCAGCTCTGATCAAGCAGGTGCGCGAGGAAACCGGCGCCGGCATGATGGACGTCAAGAAGGCACTGACCGAAGCCGAAGGCGACGTGGCCCGCGCCAAGGAGATCATCCGCGCTAAGGGCATTCAGGCCGCCGGCAAGCGCGAAGGCCGCAAGGCCCAGGAAGGCACCATCGCCTCCACCGTCGTCGAATCCGCCAACGGCCAGACCGGCTACGCGGTCGAGCTGAATTCCGAGACCGATTTCGTGGCTAAGACCCCGAAGTTCGTGGAGTTCGCCGACAGTGTGCTCGATGATGCCGTCAAGGCCGGCGCATCCTCCGTGGATGACGTTCTGGCGGCCGCCTCCGGCGACTCCACCGTGAAGGAAGCCGTCGAAGAAGCCGCGGCTCTGTTCGGAGAGCATGTCAAGGTCGGCCAGTTCGCCAAGGTCGAAGGCCCGCATGTCGAGGTCTACGCCCACAAGAAGTCCGCTGAGATGCCGCCGAGCATCGTGGCCATGATCGCCACCGATGAGGCCGGCGCCGCCGTGGCCCATGAGGCTGCTCTCCAGATTTCCGCGATGGGTGCCCAGTGGCTGACCCGCGAGGACGTCCCGGCCGATGTGCTGGAGTCCGAGCGCCGCGTGGCCACCGAGAAGACCACCGAGGAGCTCAAGAGCAAGGGCAAGCCGGAAGCCGTGATCGAGAAGATCGCCCCGAAGATCGTGGAAGGCCGTCTCGGCGCTTTCTACAAGGAGACCGTGCTGCTCGAGCAGGCCTATGTCAAGGATCCGTCCAAGACCGTCGGCGACCTGTTCAAGGAAGTCGGTGGCTCCGCGCTGTCCTTCGCTCGCGTGGAGGTCGGCAAGGGCGACGCCGAGTGAATCTGATATGAGATAGGTCCGTATTCCCCATGCGGGCCGTCATATCTTCAAAGGCCACAATCCCATTGGGTTGTGGCCTTTTTCTTTTTCCTCCAAGCCATCGTGTTTCCGGTGTCTGTGTTTGCCGATAGTCTTGAGAGCGGTAATTTCATGGGTTTTCGGGTAAGAAAGGCATTTCATGACTGGCGAAAACACTGGTGACAATCCTCGCAGGGTGTTGCTCAAGCTTTCCGGTGAAGCGTTCGGAGGCGGCAAAGTTGGTATCGACACCACCGTCATCCGTCGCATCGCGGAGGAAATCGTCCCCGCCGTCAAACAGGGAGTACAGGTTGCCATCGTCGTAGGCGGCGGCAACTTCTTCCGTGGCGCCGAATTGCAGCAGGCCGGCATCGACCGTTCCCGCGGCGATTACATGGGCATGCTCGGCACTGTGATGAATTGCCTCGCACTGCAGGATTTCCTTGAGCAGGAGGGCCAGGCCACCCGCGTGCAGACCGCCATCACCATGGGGCAGGTGGCTGAGCCGTACATTCCGCTCAAGGCCATTCGTCATTTGGAAAAGGGCCGCGTCGTGATTTTCGGCGCCGGTGCCGGCATGCCGTACTTCTCCACCGATACGGTATCCATCCAGCGTTCCCTGGAGATCCATTGCGACGAAGTGCTGATGGGCAAGAACGGCGTGGATGGCGTGTATACCGCTGATCCCCGCAAGGACGCAAACGCAAAGCGCTTCGCCACGCTGAGCTACAACCGTGCGCTGGTGGACAATCTTGCCGTCATGGACGCCGCCGCGCTTTCCATGGCGAGGGACAATCGGCAGCGTATCCGCGTCTTCGGTCTGGAAGGCGCCGGAAACGTGACCCGCGCACTGCTCGGTGATGAGATCGGTACCATGGTCTCCACCGCTGAATCCAAGCTTGCCGAGTGAAGACATTCAACGTCGAATATCGATTGAAACAACAATATAAGGAGCAAAACAATGGCAACTATCGTTGATCAGGCCAAGGCCCAGATGGCCAAGTCCGTGGAATCCACCAAGGAGAACTTCTCCGGCATCCGCACCGGCCGTGCGAATCCGGCGCTGCTCAATGGCATCACCGTTGATTACTATGGTGCTCCGACCCCGCTGAGGGCCGTCGCCACCATCGGTGTTCCGGAACCGCGTACTTTGGCCGTCACCCCGTTTGACGCGTCCCAGGCCAATGCCGTGGAGAAGGCGCTGCGCGACTCCGATCTTGGCGCCAGCCCGCGCCGTGACGGCAACGTCATCCGTCTGACCATGCCGGAGCTGACCGAGGAACGCCGCAAGGAATACGTCAAGATTGCCAAGGGCAAGGCGGAGGACGGCAAGGTTGCGGTGCGCAACATCCGTCGTAAGGTCAAGGAATCGCTTGACAAGGCGATCAAGGATGGCGATATGGGCGAGGACGAGGGCGATCGTCTGCTTAAGGAGCTGGACAAGGTCACCAAGCAGACCACTGACGAGCTTGACGCTCTGCTGGAAACCAAGCAGAAGGAGATTATGGAGGTCTGAGTCTCCATACCTCCATATCAATAATCGACGCACGGTATCACAGGGGAGAACATGACGGGGCATCAGGAGCAACACGAAAAGGAAGCCGAGGCCATCGACGCCATCAACAAGAAGACGGGACGAAACATGCCGCAGGCCATTGGCACGGCTGTCGTCCTCATCGCCATCATTCTGGCATGCTTGCTGATCAGCGTCGACCTGTTCGTCTATCTGGTCGTGTTGTTCATGATGCTCGCCCTGTGGGAGCTGCGCGTCGATTTCGCCACCGTGGGATTGCATATTCCCGTGGTGACGCTGTGGGTGTGTTCGGCAGCGACATTGCTGGCCACGTATTACAGCACCCATCATATTGTGGCGATGACGGTCTGCGTATTGGTTTCGCTTTTGCTGGTTGCTATCGCAGCCAGCGCCAAGGTGACGTTCGGCAGCCGTCTCTCTCTTGCTGTGGCGGACAAGCTGTCGCACACCGATGCCGGTGCGCGTCTTGAATCGTCATTCAACCACGAACAGGGCGAGGTCAGCCACAGCCGGCTGAGCCATGTGGCCGTCTCCATGTTCACGGTGCTGTACATCCCATTGCTGGCTTCCTGTCTGATTATGCCGCTGACCTTCAACAACCATCCCGTGGCGCATGCCATCATGCTGGTGTTCATGCCGGCTTTGAGCGATACCGGTGGGCTGTTCGCAGGAGCGTGGCTCGGCAAGCACAAGCTCAGTCCGCGCATCTCCCCGAAGAAGTCTTGGGAAGGTCTCGCCGGCTCCATCCTGTTTGCCATGGTCGGTTCCTTCGTTGCTATGTTCAGCACATATGAGCCATCCGTGTGCGTGTCCCGCTGGTGGGTGCCCGTCATCGCTGGTGTCATGATCGGTGTTGCGGGAACATTCGGCGATCTGTGCGCGTCCATGCTGAAGCGCGACATCGGTATCAAGGACATGGGACACTTGCTCAAAGGCCATGGTGGTGTGATGGATCGTGTCGACTCCATCCTGCTGTGCGCGCCTTTCGTGTGCGTGCTGCTGTGGGTCGCCGGAATGTGAGAAAGAGACGGCTATAACGTGAATTCCGTGAACGAACAACCGGAAACCGGCATCACGCCCGGAGGAACATCGGGCGCATTCAGGGATGTGCTGTCGAAGGATCATGCCCGGCGTGGCAAGCCGCCGCTGCATTTCGCCGACATGTCCGACGATGAGCGTATCGCCAAGGCCGAGGAAATTGGTCTGCCGAAATTCAGAGTCAAGCAATTGGCCAACCATTATTATGGCCATTTTGATATCGACGCGGAGGAATTCTCTGACTTCCCCGCGGCCAGACGCGCCGACGCGGCCGAAACTTTCTTCCCGGAACTCATTCACGAGGTGACCCGCCAGGTCGCCGACGAGGGCGAGACCATCAAAACATTGTGGCGTTTGTTCGACGGATCATTGATTGAATCCGTGTTGATGCGTTATCCGACAAGAACAACATTATGTATTTCCAGCCAGGTCGGCTGCGGCATGGGATGCCCGTTCTGCGCCACCGGACAGTTGGGACTGACCAGAAACATGTCCGCGGGTGAGATTGTGGAGCAGGTGCGGGTGGCGGCCAAAGCCATGCGTGACGGCGATGTGGCCGGCGGCCCGGGCCGGTTGAGCAATATCGTGTTCATGGGTATGGGCGAGCCTATGGGCAACTACAGGTCGGTGCTGAGCGCCGTCCGTCAGATCAGCGCCATGCCTCCTGAAGGATTCGGCATTTCCGCCCGAAATATTACCGTTTCCACGGTTGGTGTGGTGCCGGGCATCAGAAAGCTTGCCGCGGAGGGTATTCCCGTGAGACTCGCGGTGTCGCTGCATGCTCCGAGCGATGAGCTGCGCGATGAATTGGTACCGATGAACAAGCGTTTCAACACCACGCAGGTGCTGGATGCCGCGCATGATTACTATCTGGCCACCAAGCGGCGGGTCAGCATCGAATACGCTTTGATGCGCGGCATCAACGACCAGGCCGAGCATGCCAGGCTGCTGGCCAAACGTCTGAACCATTACGGGGACGACTGGGCGCATGTCAATCCGATTCCGCTCAATCCCATCGAGGGATCGAAATGGACCGCTTCCAAGCCCGAGGACGAACGCAGATTCCTGGAGATTCTCCGCAACGCGGGCATCACCGCCACATTGCGGGACACCCGCGGACAGGACATCGATGGAGCTTGCGGTCAGCTGGCCGCCAAGGAACGCGACTGATCCAATGTTTTTGTCCGCTACTCGGACTCCATACGAGTCGGCGTGACATTTTGCGGTTACTCTTGCAATCGTTGCAAACTTTATGCGCGAAGGAGTAGAGCACCATGTCACTGGCGGTCCGAGTCATTCCATGTCTTGATGTAGATGCGGGACGAGTGGTCAAAGGCGTGCATTTCGAGAATCTTCGCGACGCCGGCGATCCGGTGGAACTTGCTGCGGAATACTACCGGCAGGGCGCTGACGAGCTGACGTTCCTCGATGTGACGGCTTCGAGCTCCCACAGACATACCATGGTGGATGTGGTGAGCCGGACTGCTGAGCAGATTTTCATCCCGCTGACCGTAGGCGGCGGCGTACGCACCCCTGAGGATGTCGATTCGCTGCTTCGCTGCGGCGCGGACAAAGTAGGCGTCAATACCGCAGCCATCAACGATCCCACATTGATCAGCCGCGTTGCCGAACGGTTTGGCAACCAGGTGCTCGTCCTTTCCGTCGATGCGCGGCGAGAGCGCGGGGAGCGCCATACGCAGTCCGGTTTCGAAGTGACCACCATGGGAGGGCGCAAATCCACGGGCATCGACGCCATCTGGTGGGTCAAACGAGCCCAGGAGCTCGGTGCGGGAGAGATTCTTCTCAATTCGATGGACGCCGACGGCACCCAGCAGGGATTCGATTTGGAAATGATCAAGGCCGTGCGCAAGGAGGTCAAGATTCCCATCATCGCTTCGGGAGGCGCCGGGAAGGCGGCGGATTTCCCGCCGGCGATCGCGGCTGGCGCGGACGCGGTGCTCGCTGCATCGATCTTCCACTACGGGAAGGTCACCATCGGCGAGGTCAAGGAATCCATCAAGGCCGCCGGTTACACCGTGCGCTGAAGGGAAGAAGCGTCCACGCGTCTGGAACGCCGGAACAACTGCACGTAAAGCATTTCCACTGAACGAATCGCAAGAAGCATCATCATGACCAACGAAAAAGCATACGACAACTCCATCACCCTCGATCCCCGCATCGCGCAGCGGCTCAAGCGCGACGACAAAGGTCTGGTCGCCGCCGTCATCCAGCAGTTCGACACCAAGGAAGTGCTGATGGTCGGCTATATGAATGACGAAGCCATCAGACGGACCCTCACCACCGGTCGTGTCACGTTCTGGTCGAGATCCAGGCAGGAGTACTGGCGCAAGGGCGATACGTCGGGTCATGCTCAATATGTGAAGTCCTTCGCGCTGGATTGTGACGGAGATGCCATTCTGGTGGAAGTCGACCAAGTGGGGGCGGCGTGCCATACGGGCAAGCGTTCCTGCTTCGAGGAAGGCGGGCAGCTGCCCGTGGTTGTAGGTTATCGAACCAAGGAACAGGAGGGTCAGCGGTGAGCGAATGCAGCGTTCGGACACTGAAGTGGGGTTCCACCTGGCCAAGCCGTGAGCAATTCCATGAATTGGCGGATCAAGGGTATCGTGTCATTCCCATCGTGCGGCGACTGCTTGCCGATTCACTCACTCCGGTGGGTTTTTATGAGCGTTTGGCGGGAGGCCGTTCCGGCACATTCATCCTCGAATCTGCGGAATTCGGCGGGGCTTGGAGCCGGTACAGCTTCATCGGTGTGAATTCCATGGCGCAACTGCGTTCGAACGCGGGCAAGGCCGATTGGCTTGGACGGGTGCCTGTCGGTGTCCCCACGGAAGGGGATGTCGTCGAAGTGGCCCATGCTGCGCTGAAGACATTGAAGGCTCCGCATGTCGAAGGGCTGCCGAATCTGACCAGCGGCCTTGTCGGTACGGTGGGCTGGGACTCGATCCGGCATTGGGAACCGACTTTGCGCGCCAAGGCACCGAACGAGACCGGGCAGCCGGAAACCGTGCTGGCCCTTGCCACGGACATCGCCGTGGTGGATCATGTGTCCGGTTCCGTATGGTTGATTGCCAATGCCGTGAATGTCGACGATCGTCCGACACGCGCCGATGCCGCCTATGACGAGGCTCTGGAACGCTTGGATGACATGCAACGCAAGGCCGCCACGCCAGTCGAGAACGAGGCGAGGGTCAATGTGCTCGACGAATCGGTCGAACAGCCCCAGCTGCGGTTCCGCACCGAAAAAGGGGATTACGAGCGCGCCGTCGAAACAGCCAAGCGCCATATTGTCGACGGCGATGTATTCCAAGTGGTCATCTCGCAGCGGCTTGACATTGATTCACCTGCGGATCCGTTCGACGTGTACCGTGTGCTGCGCACGCTCAATCCAAGCCCATATATGTACTTCATGGCGCTTACCGATGCGCAGGGACGTGATTTCAATGTCATCGGCTCCAGTCCGGAGACCCTGATCAAGGTGGACAACGGCCATGCCATGTCCTTCCCGATCGCCGGCTCCCGGCCGCGCGGCGCCACTCCCGAAGAGGATGAGAGGCTTGCCAAGGAGCTGCTGGCCGATCCGAAGGAACGCAGCGAGCATATCATGTTGGTCGATTTGGCCCGCAACGATTTGAGCCGAGTGTGCAAACCGGAAAGCGTCGAAGTCGTTTCCCTGATGGATATCAAGCGGTTCAGTCATATCATGCACATCTGCTCTACCGTCACGGGACAAGTCGCCGATGGCATGACTCCGTTCGATGTATTCACATCCGCCTTCCCCGCGGGAACGCTGTCCGGAGCGCCGAAGCCGCGTGCCATCGACATCATCGATGAGCTTGAGCCGGCCGATCGTGGCATCTACGGCGGCACCGTTGGCTATTTTGATTTTTCAGGCAATCTCGATATGGCCATCGCCATTCGAACTGCATTCATCCGCGACCATGAAGCGAGCGTGCAGGCCGGAGCTGGAATCGTACTTGATTCCGTGCCGGCCAGTGAGTGGCAGGAGACTCGTAACAAGGCCGAAGCCAGCGTCGAGGCGGTACAGATCGCCGCGCAGCTTCGCCAGTTGTGAGTCATATGTGACCATTCGATTGTGTTGTGAAAGGAATATCAATGTCCGTGCTCGATGAATTGGTGGCGGGAGCCGTCGAAGATCAGAAGTCGAGGGAGAAGGATGTGCCGCTTGACGAGGTCAAGCGCATGGCGTTCGAGGCGCCGTCGCCGATTGACGCGCGTCAATGGCTGAAGAAGCCGGATGGCATCCCGGTTATCGCCGAAATCAAGAGGGCTTCCCCTTCCAAGGGGCATTTGAGCGATATCCCCGACCCGGCCGCTTTGGCTCGTGAATACGAACGGGGAGGGGCGAGTGCGATTTCCGTGCTCACCGAGGGGCGCCGGTTCCTTGGTTCGCTTGATGATTTCGACAAGGTGCGCGCCGCGGTGAGGATTCCCGTGTTGCGTAAGGATTTCATCGTCACTGAATACCAGATTTGGGAGGCGCGCGCGCATGGGGCGGATCTGGTGCTGCTCATCGTCGCCGCACTGGATGACGACAGACTCAAGTCTTTGCTCGATCTTGCGCACAGCCTTAATATGACGGTTCTTGTGGAGACCCACACTCGCGAGGAGATCCAGCGCGCCATCAAGGTGGGAGCCAAGGTCATTGGCATCAACGCCCGTAATCTCAAAGACCTCAAGGTGGATGTGAACAAATACAACGAGTTGGCGGCCGATTTGCCGGACGATGTGATTCGCGTGGCGGAATCGGGCGTGTTCGGCGCGGTCGAGCTTGAGGACTATGCCCGTGCCGGCGCCGATGCGGTGCTGGTGGGAGAGGGCGTCGCCACAGCGGCCGACCATGAACAGGCTGTGAATCGACTAGTGAAGGCAGGAGCAAGAGTGAAAGCATCTGAACAGACTCCGTTGGCAAGTCATGAAGGACCGTATTTCGGGCAATTCGGCGGACGATATGTGCCGGAAGCGTTGATCACGGCGTTGGATGAGCTTGAACGCGTGTACACGGAAGCCAAGGCCGATCCGGAATTCCATAAGGAATTGGCGCGATTGAACCAGCAGTATGTCGGCCGTCCATCACCGTTGACCGAGGCTCCCCGTTTCGCCGAACGTCTCAAGGAGAAGACCGGGCTCGACGCACGTGTGTTCCTCAAACGCGAGGATTTGAACCACACCGGTGCCCACAAGATCAACAACGCGCTCGGTCAGGCCCTTCTGGTCAAGCGCATGGGTAAGACCCGTGTGATCGCCGAGACCGGTGCCGGACAGCACGGCGTGGCCACTGCGACGGTCTGCGCCATGCTGGGGCTCAAGTGCCGCATCTACATGGGGCAGATCGATGCCCGCCGCCAGGCGTTGAATGTGGCGCGTATGCGCATGCTGGGAGCGGAAGTCGTGGAGGTCACCTTGGGCGACCGCATTCTCAAGGACGCCATCAATGAGGCGTTGCGCGACTGGGTCACCAACGTCAAGGACACTCATTACCTGCTTGGCACGGTCGCGGGACCTCATCCGTTCCCATCCATGGTGCGCGACTTCCAGAAGATCATCGGTGAGGAAGCCAAGCAGCAGCTGCAGGATTGGTATGGCATCGACCATCCGGATGCGATTTGCGCATGCGTCGGCGGTGGCTCCAATGCCATCGGCATCATGAACGCCTTCCTTGACGACGATCGTGTGAACCTGTACGGCTACGAGGCTGGCGGCAATGGTCCCGAATCCGGGCGGCATGCCATCCGATTCGCGCCGGGAACCGGCGAACTCGGCATGTTCCAAGGTGCCAAGAGCTATCTGCTGGAGAACTCCGAAGGTCAGACCCTCGACACCTATTCCATCTCTGCCGGATTGGATTACGCCTCGGTAGGCCCCGAGCACGCATGGCTCAAGGACATCGGACGCGTCAACTACTCTTGGGCGACCGATCAGGAGGCCATGAGCGCCTTCAAGGACCTGTGCGAGACCGAGGGCATTATCCCGGCCATTGAAAGCTCCCATGCCGTCGCCGGCGCCTATAAGGCTGCAGCGGATCTCAAAGCCAAGGGGTATAAGCATCCGGTCATGATCATCAACATTTCCGGTCGTGGAGACAAGGACATGAACACCGCCGGCAAGTGGTTCGGATATCTGACCGACGAGCAGGCCAAGGCCTTGGAAGCTAATGGCGCCCAGGGCAACAACGCGGACGGCGAGTGAGAGAAGGAGCAATCATCATGACGAACGCAACAGCATCCACGCCGTCCGGACAGCCGCTCGGCATCAGCCACAAGCCCAGTCCGACGGAGTCCATGTTCGAGAAGTTCAAAGCCGCCGACAAGCCGGCCTTCATCGGATACCTGCCGTACGGATTCCCTGATCCGGAATACTCGCTCAAAGCGTTCCGCACCATGGTCGAACATGGTGTGAACGCGGTCGAGATTGGACTGCCCTATTCCGATCCCGTCATGGATGGCCCCGTCATCCAGGCGGCCTCCCAAATCGCCATCGACAATGGCGAGAAAATCGCCAATGTGTTCAAAGCCGTGGAAACCGTGGCGAATGCCGGGGGAGTGCCGCTGGTCATGAGCTACTGGAACCTCATCTTCCACTACGGTGTCGAACGCTTCGCACGTGACTTCGAGAACGCGGGCGGCGTTGGTCTAATCACTCCGGATCTCATTCCGGACGAGGCCGGCGAATGGATCGAGGCGTCCGACCGCCATGCGCTCGACCGCATCTTCCTGGTGTCCCCGGATTCCACCGAGGATCGTCTGAAGATTGTTGCAGACAATGCGCGTGGCTTCGTCTACGCGGCGGCACGCATGGGCGTCACCGGCGAACGCTCCACCATTGACGCCTCGCCGGAGGAACTGGTGACTCGCACTCGTAAGGCCGGCGCGAAGAACGTGTGCGTCGGCATCGGCGTGTCCACCGCCGAGCAGGGCGCCCGCGTGGGATCGTATGCGGACGGCGTCATCGTCGGTTCGGCTCTGGTGCATACCATGCTCGACGAATCCGGCAAACACGCCGTCGATGAGGCTGCTGGTCTCAAGGCTTTGGCCGCGAAGACCGAGGAGCTCGCCGAGGGCATCCATAACGCCCGTAACTGAAACAGCCGGAAACGGCGCATTGGTAGTCCACGCATCATATCGGATACGTGGACTACCATCGGGGAACCATGACACTTGCTTATATTCCGTCACCGACGATTTCGCAGTTTTCCATCGGTCCGGTGACCATACATTTCTATGCGTTGTGCATTCTGCTTGGCATTGTGCTGGCCGTATGGATGACTACCGTCCGCTGGAAGCGATACGGCGGCACCTTCGACCAGATTCTCGACATCACGTTGGTCGCGGTGCCGAGCGGCATCATTGGCGCGCGCCTCTACCACATCATCACCACGCCGGAACGTTTCTTCGGACCGAATGGCGATTGGGTCGAGATGTTCCGAATCTGGAATGGCGGATTGGGCATCTGGGGCGGTGTGCTGCTTGGGGCTCTCGCTGCATGGGCATGGTGCCGGCACAAGCATTATCCGATGGCGCTGCTCGGCGACGCCGTCGCTCCTGGACTGCTTGTGGCGCAGGCCGTGGGACGCTTGGGGAACTGGTTCAATCAGGAGCTCTACGGTGCGCCGACCACGCTGCCGTGGGGTCTGAAGCTCAATATGGAGGGAAGTGCCATAGGCCACAGCGAACAATGCTATGACGGTGCCACCTGCCCGACGGGCACACTGTTCCATCCCACCTTCCTATACGAGATGATCTGGAATCTCATTGGCGCGGTGCTCATCGTGTTCCTCGGATCCAGGATCATGAAAAGACTCAAGGCGGGCTCGTTGTTCGCCATGTACATCATGTGGTATACGGCTGGACGCGCTTGGATCGAGGCTCTGCGCATTGATTTCGCCCACGAATTCCTGGGCGTGCGCATCAATGTGTGGGTCTCCCTGGCGGTGTTCGTGCTCGGTGTGGCAGCCTTCATCGTCGTCCAGCAGATGGGCAAGCCCACCGAACTGCTCGCGGAGAAGCTGCGCACCGTCACCGAAATCGAAACCCGTCTTGCCGATGGTCTTGGATCCGACTCGACGGCTGAAGCCAAGACCATGAATACTGTGGGTGAAATCGCGGCAAACGATGGCTTTTCCGTCTCACATGCCGATGACCATTCCGACAACAAGTGATATCAAGTCGATTACCTTCCATAGAATGAGAGACATGACTATTCAAATCGCACCTAGCATCCTGTCCGCCGATTTCTGCAATCTGGAACGCGACCTCAAGGCCATCTCCAACGCGGATCTCGTCCATGTGGACGTGATGGATCATCATTTCGTTCCGAATCTGACGCTGGGCGAGCCGATTGTGGCTCGCATCTGCCAGGTCACCGACCTGCCTGTCGATGTGCATCTGATGATTGAGGATCCGGATCGTTGGGCTCCGGAATACGCCAAGCTTGGTGCGGCTTCCGTCAGCTTCCATATGGGGGCCGCCCACGCTCCGGTGCGTCTCGCCCGTCAGCTGCGCGACATGGGATGCAAGGCTTGCTTCGCCGTGCGCCCGGCCGAACCGGTAGAGCCGATCTTTGACATTCTCGACGAATTCGATATGGTGCTGATCATGACCGTCGAGCCTGGCTTCGGAGGCCAGAAGTTCCTGGACAACCAGATGGCCAAGGTTCGTCGCCTGCGTGATGAGATCACCCGTCGCGGCTTGAATACCAAGATCCAGGTCGATGGCGGTGTGAGCCCCAAGACCGCGCATATCGTGGCGGAAGCCGGCGCGGATGTGCTGGTCGCAGGCTCCGCCGTGTACGGCGCCGAGAATCCGGCCGAAGCCATCGATTCCATCCGCGAGAAGGCCGAAGCGGCCTTCAAGGCGTGAACGACCACCACACAAGGAAACTACGATTATGAAGACTTTTGAATCGCTGTTCGCTGAACTGAGCGAGAAGGCCGCCACCAAGCAGGCGGGTTCCCTGACCGTCGACGAGCTGGCCAAGGGCACGCATTTCATCGGCAAGAAAATCGTTGAGGAGGCGGGGGAGACCTGGATCGCCGCAGAATACGAGGGTGCCGACCGCACGGCTGAGGAGATGAGCCAGCTCATCTACCATCTGCAGGTCATGATGATCGACCGCGGCATCACGCTCGAGGATATTTACAAGAACCTGTGAGGAAACCCGAGGCCATGCCACTTGACGGTGTGGCCTTTCCTGAAGGAGAACCATGCTGAGAATCGCTGTGCCCAATAAGGGCATGCTGTCCGAACCCGCTTGGAACATGCTGTCCGAGGCGGGCTACCGTTTGAGGAGCAACCCCCGCCAGCTGGTCGTGGAGGATCCCGACAACGAAGTGGAGCTGTTCTACCTGCGTCCATTGGATATCGCCGTGTATGTCGGCCGTGGCACCATTGACGTAGGCATTACCGGCCATGATCTGCTGGTGAATTCCGGAACCGATGCCAAGGAGCACATGCAGCTGGGATTCGGCGCCTCCACATTCCGTTTCGCGGCTCCGAACGATTCGCCGATCACCAAGCTTGAGGACATCGAAGGCAAGCGCGTTGCCACTACGTTCGACAAGCTCGTGCATGACTATCTGGTCGAACATGGCATCAACGCGGAAACCGTGCATCTGGATGGCGCCGTCGAGTCGTCCGTCCAGCTTGGAGTGGCCGACCTGATCGCCGATGTGGTGTCCACCGGTACGACGCTGCGCAACGCAGGCCTTCGTGTCTTCGCCGAGCCGTTGATGCATTCCGAGGCGGTGCTGATCCGTTCTCCTCGTCTCGCCGAGGATGATGATCGGTTGACGATTCTGAGCCGTCGTCTGCAGGGCGTGCTCACCGCTCAGCGATATGTGCTTATGGATTACGACATCCCGGTCGAGAAGGTGTCCACGGCCGTGAACATCACTCCAGGCTTCGAAAGCCCCACAATCTCGCCGTTGCATGACAAGCAATGGGCGGCCGTGCGCGTGGTGGTGCCGAAGGCGAAGGTGAACCTGCTCATGGATCAGTTGTATGAGGTCGGTGCCCGTGGCATAATCGTCACCGCATTGCAGGCTTCGAGAATGTAGCGTCTCTCGCAGTATGGGCAAACTGATTATCAAGAAGCAGTACAGTCCGGAACCACGGGATATTTATTTCACGGTTCCGAATTTCATCAGCCTGTTGCGGATCATTTCGATTCCCTTCATTTCAGTGCTGGTCTCCCACCACAAGATGGTTCCCGCCTTGGTCGTGCTGGCTTTGTCCGCGGTGTCCGACGGACTGGATGGATTGATCGCCAGATCATTCAACCAGGTGAGCAAAATCGGCCAGATCCTTGATCCCATCGCGGATCGTCTGCTGATTTTCTGCAGCATTCTCGCTTTGGGCGTGGCGAATATCATTCCATGGTGGATGCTGATTGTCGTCGGTCTTCGGGATCTGATCATGGCGATTCTCGTGTTGGTTCTCGCGCAGCATGATTATGGTCCGCTGCCCGTCCATTTCGTAGGCAAGGCCGGGACCGCGATGCTGCTGATAGCCATCGTCGCGCTGATTTTCGCCGACATCTGGTCGAATTCCGCTACCGACTCGCTGCATCTCTGCGGTCTTGCCATTGGCATCTGGGGTGTTGGATTGTACTGGCTCGCGGGGTATATCTACATGCGCCAGGGGCTTCAGCTGCTGAAAAACGACAGGGATCATAAGGATTGACACGCATGAATGCCGATGCTCCGCGTTACGCGTCGTTCCCCGTTTCGATGGAGAACATGCCGACGAAGCATCGCGCCGTTTTCTCGGCGTCTTTCACGGGGCTTGCATCGCATCATGTGCAACAGGCCTCCATGTCTGCGATTCCCCAACGGCGCAGACGCACTGAGGAGGATTCGCTTCGTCTCATAGACGATTTGACCAACCGTCCAATGGACGTGCTGTATTCCGATTCCAGATTGGCGACCAAGAAGCGCTCCACCGTATCGATTTGGGCCACCAGAATCCTGGTGTTCCTCATCTGCATCGCGGTCGGTACGGCAGGGAGCGTCTTCGTGCGTCAGCTCAGCACCGATCCGCGCAAGGAAGTGCGTAAACAGCTGGCAAGCCAATTGACGGATCAGACGAAACAGGCCGGTGACCTTACCAAGGAGGTCAACGACCTGCGGTCCCAAGTCGAGACCGAATCAAAATCCGTGGCGAGCTGGTCGCTGAATCAGACGCTGCAGGATGACGAGATGGTCAACGGCACTCTTCCGGTGCAGGGCGAAGGCATCACCCTGACAGTGGCCAACCCGCTTGCGGCCAGCGGTGACAATGTCGATTCCTCATTGCCAAGGGAGAACGGCAGCCAGATCCGCGTCGTCACCGATTCCGATCTGCAGCTGCTGGTCTCCCTGCTATGGCAGTCGGGTGCGGAGGCGATTGCCATCAACGGCAACAGACTCGGCGTGCAGACCTCGATCCGAACGGCCGGTACGACGATCCTCATCGGTGTGAATTCGGTGCAAAGCCCCTATAAAATCGAGGCGATTGGCAATCCGGTGACCTTGTCGAGGGCGGTGGACAAGACGGCGCAGAAAAAGCTGTATGACGATTTCAAGAAGGCCGGCATTTATCCGCAGGTGAGCAGAAGCAAATCCATTACACTGGAAGCTGCGGTCGCGGGCGATACGACTCATGTGAGGAAGGACGAGTAATGGCAGCGGTCTTGGGACTCATCATCGGTGTGGTGATCGGCGTGTTCGTTCGTCCGGACATTCCCATCGAACTGCAGCCATATCTGCCGATTATGGTGCTGGCCGCATTGGATGCTCTGCTGGGCGCGGCGCGCGCGTATTTCCAGCGCAGCTTCTCCGACAAAGTGTTCGTTATCTCCTTCTTCTCGAATGTCATCACCGCCACGCTGCTGGTGTTCCTTGGCAACCAGCTGGGTGTCGGATCTCAGTTGCAGACCGCCGTGATCGTGGTGCTTGGCATACGAATCTTCACCAACGTGTCCTCCATCCGTCGCTTCATCTTCAAAGGCTGATGAGGTATGTCCGCGCATAACGAAAACAATAAGGACGTGCTGTCCAAGATTCATGAGCAGATTGTCAAGGATCAGAACAACGACAACACACAGACCGGCGCGTTCCCCATGGTCAAATCCAAAACGAAACGGATCGTCCTTGACGCGAAGACGACCCGTGCCAGACTGTATTCCAGCATCCTCGTCACAGTGCTGTGCGCATTGCTGGGCTTCGGTTACGCCATCCAGGTGAATAACACCACATCCACGTACGAGACGATGAGCGAGGACGAACTGACCAAGCTCATCAGCGAGACAAGCACCCAGGTTCAGAAGCTCGAGCAGCGCAAGAACGAGCTTTCCAGCCAGTTGAATGCATTGAAGGACACCGCCGACAAGAACGAGAAAGCCGCGGAAATCGCCCGCCAGAATGCGCAGACGAACGGCATACTTTCCGGACGCCTTGCGGCCACCGGCGAAGGCGTGGTTATCCGCATCTCGCAGGGCGACAAACAGAAGATTGATGCCGCGGTCCTGTTCACCCTGCTTGAGGAATTGCGCAACAGCGGCGCCGAGGTAATCGAGATCAACAATGTGCGCGTGGTCACCAGTACCTACATCAGCGACACTTCAAGCGGACTCGTTTGCGACGGCACCAAGCTGAAGGCGCCATACACCATTCGTGCGATCGGTGATATCGATAATCTGCAAAATGCGGTCAATCTCGCTGGTGGCGTAGGTTCGAGGCTCAAGGTGAAATATGGCGCCACGGTGTCCGTCGATCCTTCGGATAAGGTGACGATCAAGTCGACACGTCAGGCTCCACAATATACATACGCGCATGTAGTCGGCCAGTGAAACCGATGCGGGTCGATTGCCCGACAACGTTCGTCCAGCATCGAGACCCCGCCCGCAGGGGGAACGCGCCGTTGTCTGCACTCGCCTTTATCTTGTTCATCGTTGATATTTAGTCCAGGCCTGCACATTGGTAACGCGGACCCCGATAGCAAAGGACATCTCATGGCTGAACAGACCATCTCCATCACACTCAACGGCGAAGCGAAGGAGGTGGCGGCAGACCAGACCGGCGTCCAGCTCTTCTCGGATGACAAGAACATCATCGCGGTTCGTCTGAACGGCGAACCTCGCGACCTCTACACCGAGCTGCACGACGGCGACGTTGTGGAGCCCATCGCCCTCGATAGCGAGGACGGCGTGGCCATCATGCGCCACTCCGCGACCCACGTCATGGCCCAGGCCGTACAGGAAATCCGTCCTGACGCCAAACTCGGCATCGGACCGGTCATCAAGGACGGCTTCTACTACGATTTCGATGTGGACACCCCGTTCACTCCGGAGGATCTCAAAGAGATCGAAAAGCGCATGCAGCGCATCATCAAGTCCTCCCAGTCCTTCCGCCGCCGCGTGGTGACCGAGGAGGAAGCCCTCGCCGAAGAGGCCGATCAGCCTTACAAGCTCGAGCTTATCAAGGACAAGGAGGCCCACCTCGATCCGGAAGCCTCCACTGAAATCGGCGGCAAGGAACTGAGCTTCTACGACAACGTCGACCGTGACGGCAATGTGGTCTGGAAGGACCTGTGCCGCGGCCCGCATCTGCCGAACACCCGCTACATCAAGGCGTTCAAGATTGAGCGTTCCGCCGCCGCATACTGGCGTGGCAGCGAGGCGAACCCTATGCTGCAGCGCATCTACGGTGCGGCATTCGCCACCAAGGAGGATCTGAAGGCCTACCAGACCCGTCTGGAGGAGGCCGCGAAGCGCGACCACCGCAAGCTTGGCGCCGAAATGGATCTGTTCTCCTTCCCGGATGAGATTGGTCCGGGTCTGGCCGTCTTCCACCCGAAGGGTGCCGCCGTCATCAACGCTATGGAGGATTACTCCCGCGAGATGCACCGCAAGCATCACTACAGCTTCGTGCAGACCCCGCACATCACCAAGGGTGGCCTGTATGAGACTTCCGGCCATCTGCAGTGGTACAAGGACAGCATGTACCCGCCGATGCGTCTGGACGAGGAGAAGGACGAGAACGGCAATGTGATCAAGCAGGGCTTCGACTACTACCTGAAGCCGATGAACTGCCCGATGCACAACCTGATTTTCAAGTCCCGTCAGCGTTCCTACCGCGAGCTTCCGCTGCGACTGTTCGAGTTCGGCACCGTGTACCGTTACGAGAAGTCCGGCGAGGTTCACGGTCTGACCCGCGTGCGTGGCCTGACTCAGGATGATTCCCACATCTACTGCACCCGTGACCAGATGAAGGACGAGCTCAAGAGCCTGCTCAACTTCGTGCTGGGACTGCTCAAGGACTTCGGCCTGGATGACTTCTATCTGGAGCTGTCCACCAAGGATCCGCACAAGTACGTCGGCTCCGACGAGATTTGGGAGGAAGCCACCAACACGCTGGCCGAGGTTGCCAAGGAGTCCGGTCTGGAACTGGTCGACGATCCCTGCGGCGCCGCGTTCTACGGCCCGAAGATCTCCGTGCAGGCACGCGACGCGATTGGCCGCACCTGGCAGGTCTCCACCATCCAGCTCGACTTCAACCTGCCTGAGCGCTTCAAGCTCGAGTACATCGCCGCCGACGGCACCCACCAGCGTCCGGTGATGATTCACCGTGCGCTGTTTGGTTCCATCGAGCGTTTCTTCGCGGTGCTGCTCGAGCATTATGCGGGCGCCTTCCCGGCATGGCTCGCCCCCGTCCAGGTGCTTGGCGTGCCGGTCGCGGACGAATTCGCCCCGCACCTGCAGAAGTTCATCGCCAGCCTGGAGGAGGAGACCGTCCGCTGCGAGATCGACCTGTCCGATGATCGTTTCGGCAAGAAGATCCGCAACGCTTCCAAGTCCAAGGCGCCGTTCATCCTCATCGTCGGCGAGGAGGACACAAACAACAACGCGGTGAGCTTCCGTTTCCGTGACGGCAGCCAGCTTAACGGCGTGCCTGTCGACGAGGCGAAGGCGAATATCCTGACCGTTATCAAGAAGCGTGTTCAGGTCAACAACGTCGACGATTTCAAGGCCGCCCTCGCCGACTGAGCGTGGATTGACGGCAACCGGTTCGCTGTGATGCGACCATGATTTGATGGAACGGCGTGCAAACCTCGATTGCGGGGTTTGCACGCCGTTCCGTGTTTTCATCGAAGGAAGTATGCGTAATGCTCGAACATCTCCGTGCCCCATTCAAAAAACTAATCGAGCCAATCGCGAAGGCGCTGATCGCCATAGGGCTAAGCGCCAACGCGGTAACTGTGATTGGAGCCATCGGAACCATCGTCGTAGCCATAGCGACCGGCATCACCGGCTGGCTTTTCGGGGGAGCGGTGGTACTGACCCTGCTGGTGCTCGCTGATTCCTTGGACGGTTCGATCGCGATGCTCACCACGGGTGGCACCGAATTCGGTGCGTTCCTTGACTCCACGCTCGACCGTATCGCCGATTGGGCGATGCTTGTTGGGGTGATCCTCTTCTTCGTGTTGCACGATGATTGGTGGCACACGGGATCCGATGGAGTTCCAGATTATGTGGGCATGATCGGCGTCGTGGCGGCGGCCGTGGCCGTGATGACGTCGTTCGTTACCTCCTACGCCCGTGCCCGGGCCGAATCCGTCGGTTACGAGGTGAGGAACGGCGTGGCCACGCGTGCGGATCGTCTGGTGATCATTCTGGTGGGCATGGCCGTCACCGGGTTGACCCGACAGGGGGTGTGGCTGACCATAGCCATGGTGCTGCTGGCCGTATTGGGACTGGTCACCATGCTTCAGCGGATATTCGAAGCCCGTCGGCAGATGTCCGTCGGTGAGAAAACATACCGGCGTTGAATGCCGTGATCCGGAAAACGCCGACAATGGTTCCGCGCAGCGAAATGCCGAAGGTCTGAATCCTATACTTTGTCTGCGAACCGCTTTAGAATCGTCTCGTTTGAAATATCCGCAACCTGCCTAGGAGCATTATGTCAGGTCATTCCAAGTGGGCGACCACCAAGCACAAGAAGGCCGCCATCGACGCGAAGCGCGGCAAGCTGTTCGCCAAGCTGATCAAGAACATCGAGATCGCAGCACGTATGGGTGGTGGCGATCCTGACGGTAATCCGTCCCTGTACGACGCCATCTACAAGGCCAAGAAGGCTTCCATGCCGGCCGACAACATCAAGCGTGCCGTCAAGCGTGGTTCCGGCGAGGAAGCGGGCGGCGCCAACTATGAGGACATCGTGTACGAAGGCTACGCCCCGGCAGGCGTCGGTCTGATCATCGAATGCCTTACCGACAACCGCAACCGTGCGGCCGCCGATGTGCGTTCCACTCTGACCAAGGGCAATGGCTCCTTGGCGACCACCGGTTCCGTGAGCTTCAACTTCGAGCGCAAGGGCCAGATCGTCGTCCCGGCTGAAGGCGTTGATTTCGACAATCTGTTCGAGAAGGCCGCCGAGGCTGGCGCCGAGGATGTGACCGATGACGGCGAGGTGTTCACCGTCATCACCGATCCTTCCGACATGATCGACGTGCGCAAGGCTCTGCAGGACGCCGGATTCGATTACGATTCCGCGGATCTGGTCATGATGCCGAAGACCGAGGTGGAGCTGAGCCTCGAGGACGCCCAGAAGGTCTCGAAGCTTATCGACAATCTTGACGATCTGGACGATGTACAGAACATCTATTCCAACTGGACTGCCTCCGACGAGGTCATGGCCCAACTGGATGAGGAGTAATCCATCGTGATTATTCTTGGCGTCGATCCCGGGCTGACGCGCTGCGGGGTCGGCGTGATCGAAGCCGGCGCATACCGCCGGCTTTCTTTTATCCACGTGGATGTGGTGCGATCCGATCCCAAGACGTCGCAGGATCTTCGACTTCTGGCCATCTACAACGGACTGGTGGAGAAAATAGAACGATTCGTGCCGGACGCGGTATCCATCGAGCGTGTTTTCGCTCAGGAGAACCGCAATACGGTGCTGGGCACCGCGCAGGCTGCTGGATTGGCCATGCTGGCCGCGGCGCAGCGCGGTATTCCCGTGGCATTGCATACGCCTACTGAATCAAAGCTTGCGATTACTGGCAACGGCAAAGCCGAGAAAATCCAGATGGAGCGCATGGTGGCGCGCATACTTGGGCTGAATGCGTTGCCGAAACCCGCGGACGCGGCGGATGCGCTTGCGATCGCGATATGCCACGCGCTGCGACCGGCCGGCGCATTGCAGGGCGGCGAACGGGAGCAGCATCTTACGGCGGCGCAACGTCAGTGGGCTCAGGCTTCGCAGAAAGCAGCACGCAGACAGGGCGTCCGTAGAGGCATGTAGGCTGTATCGAACAGATGTTCTAGATTTGTTCGAAGGAGTAATCCGCGATGATTGGCATGCTTCACGGCCGTGTGGATTCGGTCGACGCAGTCTCGGCTCTCATCGAGGTCGGCGGAGTCGGATATGAGGTCAGGATGCCGTCGGCGGATCTGGCTTCCATCCATGCCGGACAGGATGTCAGGGTCTACACTTCGTTGAATGTGTCCCAAGATGCCATCACGCTGTTCGGCTTCGGCACCATGGCTTCGAAGCGGATGTTCCTGCAGCTGCAGAAGGTCAGTGGCATTGGCCCCAAGGTCGCGCTGTCGTTGCTGTCCACATTGCCGCCCGACAGGTTGGCGCGCGCGGTGGCCGACGGCGACGCCACAGCGTTGGCCAAGGCTCCGGGGCTGGGCAAGAAGGGCGCTCAGAAAATCATCCTCGAGCTGAAGGGGTCGATTGACCTCAGCCAGATCGAAGGATCCTCCAATGCTGGGGTCTCTTCCGGGGACGCCGGTACGGAGCAGGTGGTCGAGGGGCTGATGTCGCTGGGCTGGCATCAGCAGGATGCCGCCGAAGCGGTTCGGATGGCATGTGCCGACAATCAGATCGAGACACCATTGGACGCAGAGGACGTGCCCCGCGTGCTGAAACTGGCATTGGCGTCTCTGGACAGGGGCAGGTGAGGAAGACCGATATGGAGAACACTGACGCACTTGAACAGCTGAATACCGGTGCGAACGAGGAATCGCTCCGCATGGTTTCCGCCTCGCCAGTCGGTAACGAACCGGTCAGCGACGAGGAGTTGCGTCCTCACGTCCTTGACGGATTCATCGGCCAGCCCAGGCTCAAGGCGCAGCTGCAATTGTTCCTCGACGCTGCCCGCAAACGCGACGTGCCTCCGGACCACATACTGCTTGCCGGTCCTCCTGGGCTTGGTAAAACCACGTTGGCCATGATCGTGGCCAACGAATTGGGCGTTCCGATCCGCATTACTTCAGGTCCCGCCATCCAGCATGCCGGAGACCTTGCCTCGATTCTGAGCTCGCTGGATGCGGGCGAGGTGCTTTTCATCGATGAGATCCATCGTCTGCCCCGCGCAGCCGAGGAACTGCTGTATATTGCCATGGAGGATTTCCGTGTCGATGTGATGGTCGGCAAGGGGCCTGGAGCATCCTCCATTCCACTGACCTTGCCAAGATTCACTGTTGTCGGCGCCACCACCAGGGAAGGCATGCTGCCATCCCCGTTACGCGCGCGTTTCGGTTTCACCGCGCATCTCGACTTCTACCCTCATGAGGAGCTTGAGAAACTGATCGAGCGCTCCGCCGCGGTGCTGGGCATCCAATTGGAGGACGGCGCCGCACGGCAGCTGGCCATGCGTTCTCGAGGCACACCTCGAATTGCTAACCGTCTGCTGCGGCGTGTCAGGGATTGGGCCATCGTGCATGATCTCGAATCGGTGCGTCCTCATGACGTCAAGGAGGCGCTGGCCCTCTATCAGATTGACACCGAAGGCCTGGACCGTTTGGATATCGCAGTGCTTAAAGCCATCGTCACCAATTTCAACGGCGGTCCGGTTGGCCTGAACAATCTGGCGGCGATGGTGGGCGAGGAATCGGAGACCGTGGAAACGGTATGCGAGCCGTACTTGGTGCGTGAGGGTTTTCTGATCCGTACTCCCAAGGGGCGTGTGGCCACGCGCAAGGCGTGGAAGCATCTTGGCCTCACGCCTGACGATTCACGGTTCGATGTCAATAAGACGGCATAGACTCGTTGTCCGGTCGGATTTTGCGTCCCCCTCGTGATAACCCTTCGATATAAGGAGTGTGCTGTGGATCCCAACTCCCTGTTTTTCATCGTCATCTTGGTCGTGATGATCGGCCTGATGTTCTGGCAGTCCAAGAAGGCCAAGCAGCAGCAGGCCGAGCGCAAGGACTTCCGTTCTAATCTGCAGCCGGGTACGGAGATCATCACCATCGGTGGCATTATCGGCAAGGTCGTTTCCGTGGACACCGAGTATGAGGAGATCGTCATCGACTCTGAAGGCTCCCAGCTGCGTTTCGGCTTCAACGCCATCAGCCGCGAGTATGTCCGTCCGGCCTACGTCCATGATGACGAGGTCGATGAGAATGGCAATCCGCTTCCCAAGGACGACCAGCCGGCGCAGGAGCCAATCGACGACGAAACCGTGCAGGACGTCGAATCTGTGCAGCAGATGCCCGTTGAAGGGGAAAAAGACTGATTGCTGGACATGCCCAACGGCGAAAATCTCATTTTCGGGATTTTCGCCGTTCTTTTTCGCGGAGGAAACCTATAATTCAAAGTGCCGTAAACCAAGGTAGAAGGAAACCACTGTCATGGCATCATCGGATATCACTGTCTCGGGTTTGAGCAAGGTCGGAGCCGAAGACGCAGCATATCTTATATCGAAAATACGCACTATTCCGGGCTTTCCGAAGGAAGGCATTCTGTTCCGCGATTTCATGCCGGCATTGGCTGATGCGCGGGCATTCGGCATTCTGATGGATGCGCTCGAGGCCGCGCTTCCCGTCTCCGCTGATGATTTCGACGTGGTGGCTGGTTTGGAGGCACGAGGATTTCTGTTCGGTCCCGCGCTGGCCGCTCGCCTTGGCAAAGGATTCATCGCGGTTCGCAAAGCGGGTAAATTGCCGCCGGAAACCGTGTCCCAAAGCTACGACCTTGAATACGGACAGGCGTCTGTGGAAATCGAAACCAACGCGATTCATGAGGGAGTGCGGGTACTGATCGTCGATGATCTGATCGCCACCGGCGGAACCGCCAATGCCGCGCGCAGCCTGATCGAGAAATGCGGGGGCACGGTTGCGGGCTTCAGCTTCGTCATGGAGCTTATCGGTATCAACGGCATGGAATCACTGGGCTCCTATCCGTCAAGCTCACTGGTCCGCATGCCGGCCTGACCGATGGCTTCGTCAACAACAAAACACAAACAAAGGGAATAATGATCCATGGATCTCTATGAGTACCAGGCCAGGGAGCTGCTCGAGGAGCAGGGCATTCCGACGCCGAAGGCAATATTCGCCCAGAACTCCCATGAAGTGGCCGAGGCGGCCGACCAGATTGGTTACCCCAATGTGATCAAGGCGCAGGTGAAGATCGGACATCGTGGCCAGGCTGGCGGCGTCAAACTCGCCAAGAACCGCGACGAATCCATCCTCGCGTCCGAGGACATCCTGCCGATGACCATTCACAAGCACAAAGTCAGTGGTGTGCTGGTAGCCGAGGCCAAGAACATTCTCCACGAGTATTATGTCTCCATTTCCGTGGATCGGTCGTCACGAGACTTCGATGTTCTGGCCACCGCCAATGGCGGCACGGAGGTCGAGGAGATTGCCAGGGAGCATCCGGAATCCGTCAAACGTCTTCATATCAGCGCGCTTGAGGATTTCGACCTCGAAGCGGCCACCAAGATGGCCGCAAGCATCGGCTTCTACCATGCAGATGTCGATCAGGCCGCGCAGATTCTGCTGAAGATGTGGCGATGCTTCAAGGAGAACGACGCCACATTGGTGGAGATCAACCCGCTTGCCAAGATCGGCGACCCGGATGATGAATCCTCCAAGTCGCTGTGCGCGCTGGACGCCAAGATCTCCCTCGATGACAATGCGGCATTCCGCCATGACGGTTGGAAGCGTTTCGCGGATCCGGTTCACACCGATCCGTTCGAGCAGAAGGCGCGCGAGCACGGTCTGCATTACGTGCACCTCAACGGCTCCGTCGGCGTGATCGGCAATGGAGCCGGTCTCGTCATGAGCTCCTTGGATGCTGTCTCCGGGGCGGGAGAGGATCAGGGCACGAATGTCAAGCCGGCCAACTTCCTCGACATCGGAGGCGGCGCCTCCGCGGAAGTCATGTCGAACAGCCTTGAGATCGTGCTGTCCGACCCGCAGGTCGAATCCGTGTTCATCAACGTGTATGGAGGCATCACCTCCTGCGAGCAGGTGGCGAAGGGCATCCTTGAAGCTCTTGATGAGCTTGGCAGCAGCAAGCCTATCGTCGTGCGGTTCGACGGCAACGCGGCTGCGGAAGGCCTGCGCATCCTGTCCCAGGCCGACCGTGGCAATCTGCACGTCGCGCAAACCATGGAAGAAGCCGCACAACAGGCTGCGCGTTTCGCGGCCAACGGCAAGGAGGTTCGCTGAACATGGCACTTTTCATTGAAGATGGCGCTCCCGTCATCGTGCAGGGTATGACCGGGCATCAGGGTATGACTCATACCGCGCGTATGCTCAAGGCGGGCACCAATATCGTCGGCGGCGTCAACGCCCGCAAAGCGGGATTGGATGTCACGTTCCCTAAGGCCAAGGATGGCCAAGACGCCACCATCCATGTGTTCGCCGACTGTTCGGAAGCCATCGCCGCTACCGGTGCCAAGGCGAGCGTCGTGTTTGTGCCGCCGCGTTTCGCCAAAGACGCTGTCGTCGAGGCTATCGAAGCAGGCATCGAACTGATCGTGGTCATCACCGAAGGTGTTCCGGTCGCGGACAGCGCGTATTTCGTCGAACTCGCACTGCGCAAGGGAGTGCGCATCATCGGACCGAACTGTCCAGGTCTGCTGACCTTGCCGTCCTCCGCGGAAGCGCACGGATGCAATCTCGGCATCATTCCAGATGGCATCGTATCCCGCGGCCCGCTGGGTCTGGTATCCAAGTCCGGCACGCTGACTTATCAGCTGATGGGGGAATTGTCCGATATCGGATTCACCGCATGCTTGGGCGCAGGTGGCGATCCCATCGTTGGAACGACGCTGCAGGAGGCTCTGGAAGCCTTTGAAAACGACGAAGCGACCAAGGCCGTCGTCATGATCGGTGAAATCGGAGGAAACGCCGAACAGGACGCCGCGAAATGGGCTTCCGAACATATGACCAAGCCGGTCGTGGCGTACATCGCGGGCTTCACCGCGCCGGAAGGCAAGCAGATGGGGCATGCGGGTGCCATCGTCTCCGGAGGCAAAGGCACCGCGCAGGACAAGAAGGAAGCTCTGGAGGCCGTCGGTATCAGAGTCGGACGCACGCCAGGACAGACCGCTGAGATCATGCGAGAGGTGCTCGCTTCCCATTCGCTATGATGACGAACCTGAAGTATTGGCTGAAGGGGCTTGCCGTAGCGGCAACGTCCATGATTATCTATGCCGTTGCCCTCGGTTGCTATATGGCATTGATGCTTCTGGTCATTTCCATGGAAGAGGGCGGGGACAATCTTTCCGCCCTCTCCATTTCCCTGACTGAGGCATTGATTCTGCTCAGCCAGGGAACCGGTTTCAAGTCCGGCGCCATCACACTGACGATCATTCCATTGCTGCTCACGTTGCTGCTTATCGCACTAGTCAGGCAGGTGGCGGGGCGTTTCGGCACGAACTGGCGTGGTTTTGTCTCTGGACTGGTGCTTTGGGAGCTGATGAACGTCTTCTTCGTGAGAAGCGTCGATGTCGGTCTTGTCGATTTGATGGCGATGATTCTCCTCAAAGACGCCATCGTCTTCGCTATTGGTTATGCCATTGCGGCTATTCCGAAGTCTGAAAGAACAAGGGATTGCATGGCATGGCTCACCCGGCATGTCTCATCGCCCGTCCGCAGAACCGTGGTCATCGGGGTCGTATTGGGATTGCTGCTTGTCGCAGTGTATCTGGTCGTTGGACTGATTGCAGTCAGCTTTTGGGCGGTCAGCAACCAGTCGGCCGTGGCAAGGCTCTATGAGCTGTCCGGCATGCAGAACGGGTCGCGTATCCTCACCACCATCAGCATGCTTGCATGGCTTCCCAATCTGATGATTTGGGCTGTGTCCTGGGCCTTCGGCGCGGGCTTCTCCATCGGCGACTTGGCGGAGTTCACATTATGGAGTGGCCAAGGTACCGGCCTTCCCGCGTTGCCGATATTCGGCTTGTTTCCGCAGACGGTCGAGACGAATTGGGTGAGGATCGCTCTGATGTGCATCCCTGTGGCGGCTGCGTTCGTGATGGGCATGGTCGTCATGCTGTTCAATAAGGGTTTCCACATCAGGATAGGTGGTTCCGAACAGGACATCGATGTCAGGCACGTCGTGATGAGCTTCGCATATCCCATCGCGGCCTTCTCAATAGCAAGCGCCGTGGTGTCCGTGACTTCCAGCCTATTGTTCTCCTTGAGCAATGGAGGACTGGGTACGAAGCATCTTGCGCATGTGGGTGTCGACGTGATCGCATCGACACGCAAAGTGGGACAGCCAACCGCCGTCGGTCTGTTTTCCGCATGGCTCCTGACTTTGGTGGCCGTATCCATATTTTTCGCCGTACGCTGGATGATAAGGCGTATTCGCGAACAAGGAAGGGGAGACGTAGTTTCCGCTTCCACGAAAACCAGTCGTGAGGAAACACGTGCGTCACGCACGGTCTCCTCGAAAAACAACAACAAGGAGGATCAGGGTGACAACAACGAATCGACCGATACGAAGGGCTCTGGTGTCAGTCTTCCATAAGGAAGGCATCGAGGTTCTCGCCAAGGCGTTCATCAAAGCGGGCACCGAGGTGGTCTCCACCGGTTCCACCGCGAAACGTCTGGCTGAGTTGGGGGTCAAGGTGACTGAGGTCTCCGAGGTCACCGGTTTCCCGGAATGCCTTGATGGCCGCGTCAAGACGCTCGACCCGCATATCCACGCGGGCATCCTCGCCGACATGACCAATCCCGATCATGCCGCGCAGCTCGAGAAGTTCGGCATCAAGCCGTTCGACCTAGTGGTCGTCAACCTGTATCCGTTCGCGGACACGGTTCGATCCGGAGCCGACGAGGCCGCCACCATCGAGAAGATCGATATCGGCGGTCCGTCCATGGTGCGTGGCGCGGCGAAGAACAGCGCCACCGTCGCCATCATCACCGATCCGAACGATTATGCGCTTGTCGCCTCCCGCATCGAGAGCGGTGAGGGCTTCTCTCTCGAGGAACGTCGCTGGCTTGCCGGGAAGGCGTTCGCCCATACTGCGGCGTATGACGCCACCATCAACGAATGGACCTCGAAGCATTGGACGAAGCCGGCTTCCATCCAGGAGACGGCCACTGAGGGCGAGAGCGAAGTGAACGAAGCCAAGTTCCCGGCCACGTTCACCCGCACTTGGGATCGAGCGCATGTGCTGCGCTACGGCGAGAATCCCCATCAGCAGGCTTCGCTGTACTTGGATCCGCTCGACCAGAACGGTTTCGCCCATGCCGAGCAGCTGGGCGGCAAGCCGATGAGCTACAACAACTACGTCGATGCCGACGCTGCATGGCGTGCGGTGTGGGATTTCGCCCCGCAGATCGCGGTCGCCGTCGTCAAGCACAACAACCCGTGCGGTCTGGCCATCGGAGCGACCGTCGCCGAGGCGCATAAGAAGGCGCATGCCTGCGATCCGATGAGCGCATACGGTGGCGTGATCGCCGCCAACAGCAAGGTCACCATGGAAATGGCCGAAAGTGTCCGTCCGATCTTCACCGAAGTCATCGTCGCACCTGACTATGATGCGGACGCGCTCGAGCTGCTGAAGACCAAGAAGAAGAATCTGCGTATCCTGAAGGTGTCCGAGCCGCCGAAGACCAAGACCCAGTTCCGTCAGATCGACGGCGGCCTGCTGGTGCAGTCCACCGATCTGATCGATGCTCCGGGCGATGATCCGAACGCGTGGAAGCTGGTGTCCGGCGAACCCGCCGATGCCGAAACCGTCAAGGATCTGGTATTCGCATGGCGCGCTATCCGTTGCGTCAAATCCAACGCCATCCTCATCGCACATGACCAGGCGACTGTCGGCATCGGCATGGGCCAGGTCAACCGAGTGGATTCCGCGAACCTGTCCGTCGAACGTGCCAACACGCTGGCTGACGGCGCCAACCGCACCAAGGGCGCGGTGGCGGCGTCCGATGCCTTCTTCCCATTCGCCGATGGCGCCGAGATTCTGATCAACGCCGGTGTCAAGGCCATTGTGCAGCCTGGCGGATCCATTCGTGACGAGGAAGTGTTCGAGGCGGCCCGCAAGGCCGGCGTCACCATGTACGTGACCGGCACGCGCCACTTCTTCCACTGAGTCAGTCATATGTCCATTGCCTAATGTCAGTGGACATATGATGTTGTAAATAATGTGGCGTCCGAAACCATGTGTTGGTTTCGGACGCCACATTTCACTATTATGATTACGTTTGTTTTTTATGTCTGGGCACACGTCCACACGTCGATATACAGCGAAAGGCCTGAGATATGAGTCATCCCTATGTTTCCGAAGACCATGAGGGCAAGCCTTGGTTCGAATGGATCGTCGCGTCGATGGTGGTTGTGGCCGCGGTGCTGGCGATCATCGGATACACGAAGGCCGCCACCGTGGTGATTGCGGTGACGGCCATCGTTACGGGACTGGTTCGACTCGTATTGCGTGAACGAAGTCCTTGGAAGGTGCGCTCAGTCGGCTTCGACGCTTTCATCGGCATCGGCCTGGGCGTCGGACTGTTCATCCTGCTCGCCCTCGTGCCCGTCGGCATCGCCTGATGCGTCGTCGTCCATGGCGTTTTCAATCGCTTCGAAATCCTGCTCGGATTTCGAAGCGATTTTCTTTGCGCCGATGATAGACACGACGATGGCGGCCAGAGCGACGACGGCGGCTGCGAGAATCGGGCAGATCCAGAAGACCCACAGCTGCTGGAGCGGCTCTTGGGAAAGACCCTGGTTCTGGGCGAAGATGGCGATGCCGGTGGCGCGCGCCGGATTCAGCGCGGCTCCGGTGACCGGGTAGGTGATCGCGGCGCCAACACCGTAGGCGAATCCCATGGCGATGGCGTGCTGGGTGTTTGACTTTCCGTCCGTGCCGGTGGTGTTCAGTGCGGTCGCGACGATGATGATGCCGGCGATAAGCTCGACGACAATGGCAAGGGTGATGCTGAAGGATACGCCGTAGCTACCGAGCGTGGCGTAGGAGACGGAGTTCTTGTCGAAACCGTTGATTACCGGCGTCATCCAGATCTTCAACGTCACCTGCTCGGAGGTCGGCAACAGAAAACGGGTTGCAGCGCCTGCGCCGATGCCGCCCAGAACCTGGGCGATGATGTAGAGAATTCCATCGAGCACGCGGGTTTTGCCAACAAGCATGGACGCAATGGAGATCGCAGGGTTGAACTGAGCCCCGGAGGCCGCACCGAACATCATGGTGACGGCGGCATACGCCAATCCGGTCAACGGCGCGATGAACGCCATGTTCACGCCGTAGATCGCGGAACCGAACGTGCAGATCGAGTAGATGGCGAAGCAGACGATGAAGCTTCCGACCAGCTCCGCGCCGACGCGCAGAGCCAGTGGCTTGCTTTGTTCTTCCTCTGTTATGGACGTTGCTTCAACAGCAGTCATAGTCTTTCCTCTGTCATATAATGGATACGTTACGGTTTTTGAAAATCGCCGAACGACTGCCATACTACCAGCAGTCCCTATAAGTATTATCCGGCCACGTTGGGAGAACGATGCCAAACGCATATTCTCGCGCCGCCAAGGCGCACAATCACGATAATGAGGGCATTCGCCTGCAGAAGCTTCTTGCCCAGGCGGGGTTCGGCTCTCGTCGCAAATGCGAGGAGATCATAACCGACGGGCGTGTTGAGATTGATGGCGAGCTGGTCACCGAACTCGGCACCCGCGTCGATCCGAAGCACCAGGAGGTGCGTGTCGACGGTTCCCGCGTCCGTGTGAACCCGAACCATGTCACGCTTGCATTGAACAAGCCGAAGCGTGTACTGAGTGCCATGGAGGATCCGAAGGGACGTTACACCCTACGCGACATCGTGGGCGACAAGTACGAGCGTATCTTCCATATGGGTCGTCTGGACTATGATTCGGAAGGCTTGATTCTCATGACGAACGACGGTGAGTTGAGCCAGCACGTCATGCACCCCAAGTATGAGGTGGAGAAAACCTACATCGCCACGCTGGAAGGCCGTATCAGCGGCCAGGTGTGCCGTCGTCTCGTCACGACCGGCGTGAAGCTCGATGATGGCTGGATCAAGCTCGACCGCTGTGCGATTCTTGACGCCAATCGGGAAAGCACGCTGGTCAAGGTTGTGCTGCATTCCGGCAAAAACCGTATTGTGCGTCGTATCTTCGGCTCGATTGGTTTCCCGGTGAGGCGCTTGGTGCGCACCCAGATCGGTCCGATCAAGCTCGGTGATTTGAAGAGCGGCACGTACCGTGTGCTGTCGCAGACCGAGGTCCGCTCCCTGTCCAAGGCGGTGGGCCTGTGATCCGCGTAGCAATCGATGGCCCCGCCGGCGTCGGCAAGTCCTCCACGTCCAAGGCATTGGCCAAATATTATGGCTTCGCGTATCTCGACACGGGAGCCATGTACCGCGCATGCGCCTGGTGGTGCATGCACAAGGGCATCGATTTGGATGCCGAGACGGTCGATGAGCAGCTCATCACCGAGACGGTGGGGGAGTTCTTCACCGACGGCCATTTCGACATCAGCGTCGATCCGGACGATCCGAAGGTGTATGCCGACGATGAGGACATCAGCGAGGCGATACGTTCTTCCGAGGTCTCCTCGCATGTGTCCAAGGTATCGAACATCATTCCGGTCCGCCACGTCCTGATCGCCGCGCAGCGCGCCTACATTGCACGCGAGGCATCCTCCGACTCCTTCTCTGAAGGTTCCGGCGTAGTCGCGGAAGGCCGTGACATCACCACCGTCGTCGCTCCCGATGCCGAAGTCCGCGTCCTGCTCACTGCCCGTGAGGAAGTGCGCCAGGCTCGCCGCAGTGGACAGTCCACCTCCGGTGTGGGCGCGGAGAACGTCGCGGCCCGTGATAAGGCCGATTCGAAGGTCACGAATTTCACTTCCGCCGCGGAAGGTGTGCTGACCGTCGATAATTCCGACCTCGATTTCGGCGAGACGCTCGACGTGCTGATCCGCATCGTCGACGACGCCATCGAGGAGCAGGAATACCGTCAGTACGTTTCCAACCTCGAAGGATACGACCTTGACGAGGGCGATGAGGCTCTGATCGATGGAACAGCGTTCTCCGGCGGCGAACGTCAGAATGGGCCGAAGCCGGTCGGAGTGCTCGCCGTGGTGGGGCGTCCGAACGTAGGCAAATCCACTCTGGTGAACCGCATCCTCGGCCGCCGTGCCGCCGTCGTGGAGGACACGCCGGGAGTGACCCGTGACCGTGTGAGCTATGACGCGGAATGGTGCGGAACCGATTTCAAGCTGGTCGACACAGGTGGTTGGGAAGCCGATGTGGAAGGCATCGAATCCGCCATCGCATCCCAGGCGCAGATCGCGGTTCAGCTGGCCGACGCCGTGATTCTCGTGGTGGATGGTCTCGTCGGTCTCACTGACACTGACGAACGCATCGTCAGAATGCTACGCGCCGCCGGCAAGCCGGTGACGCTTGCCGTGAACAAGGTCGATGATCGCGAAAGCGAATATCTGACCGCCGAATTCTGGAAGATGGGTCTGGGGGAGCCGTACGGCATCTCCGCCATGCATGGCCGAGGCATCGGCGAATTGCTGGATGCCGCGCTCGATTCGTTGAAGAAGGCCGAAAAGACCTCCGGTTTCCTTACGCCGTCCCATCTGCGCCGAGTGGCGTTGGTCGGTCGTCCAAACGTCGGCAAATCGTCCCTGTTGAACCAGTTGGCCCATGAGGAGCGTAGCGTTGTCAATGATCTGGCCGGCACCACGCGTGATCCGGTCGATGAGGTCGTCACCGTCGACGGTGAGGATTGGCTGTTCATCGATACCGCCGGCATCAAACGCCGCCTGCACAAGCTGTCCGGCGCGGAATATTTCTCATCGTTGCGTACGCAGGCCGCCATTGAGCGTTCCGAACTCGCCTTGGTGCTGTTTGATGCGTCCCAACCAATCTCCGATCAGGATCTGAAGGTCATGAGCCAGGCCGTGGATGCGGGACGATGCATCGTGCTCGTATTCAACAAGTGGGATCTGATGGACGATTTCGACCGTCAGCGCATGGAACGCCTGTGGAAAACCGAGTTCAACCGTGTGACCTGGGCGCAACGTGTGAACCTGTCGGCGAAGACCGGATGGCATACCAACCGGCTGGCCAACGCCATGCGCGGAGCTCTGAAATCATGGGACAAGCGTATTCCGACCGGCAAGCTCAATGCGTTCCTTGGTAAGATTCAGGCGGCGCATCCGCATCCGCTGCGTGGCGGCAAGCAGCCTCGTATCCTGTTCGCCACCCAGGCTTCCACCTGTCCGCCACGTTTCGTGATCTTTGCCACAGGTTTCCTTGAGCATGGCTACCGCCGTTACATCGAGCGTTGCCTGCGCGAGGAATTCGGCTTCGAAGGATCGCCGATCCAGATTTCGGTGAACGTGCGCGAGAAGAAGAAGCGCAAGTAGCGTTAGTAATCGCGATGATGGGGCGCATGCCACGGGTTTTCACCGGGCATGCGCCCCATCGTTTTGTCAGAACAGCGGACGCTCCTCCGAGTCGCGTGCCTCGAGAAAGCCGGTGACCGCTCTACGGGCGAGCGAGCTTAAGGAGATTCCATCCTTTTTGGCCTGTTCGCGTGCCTTACGCCCCAACTCATAGGGCAGCTTGATCTTCCACTCATCGCCGAGCTGTTCGCGTCCGCTACCCTGTTTGGGCATACGCCCAAGGCCTACTGCGTCGGAGCTCCCGTCAGGATGATCACGTTCGAGCGCCCTGCGGGTCAGCTCGGTGAGGGTGATGCCATCATGTTTGGCCCGTTCCCGCGCCCGCAATCCAAGCTCCCGCGGCAGGCGAATCTTCCACTCATCCTCGGGAAGCGTCGAATCGAAGACATGCGCGAATCCGTCGACGTCATCGAATTGAGGTTGGACTTCGCTTTGATCCAAACCGAACCACCTCTCCAAACGTTCGCGGCTTGCATATCTCGCTGATTTTTCAACCGTAACAAGTCCTCGCGACGCGTCGAACGTATTAATCCACCTTACGAAGAACGTGTTGACAAAAGGAAAACGTCAGGACATGACGCTTCATTCCCGGTCACATTGTGTCCGTTCCACATACGATATGCCAAGCATGCTCCTATACTCGGCCATATGTTGTTCCAAGCGGATCGTTGCTACTCGTCATCATCAGCGTCTATCTGCTCAAACGCATCCACATCTTCTCGGACAAATCCTATAAAGTGGTGCAGGGCTTGGTATTCAACCTCACCCTGCCTTGCGCCATCGTGATGAGCTTCGCCACGAACAAGCATCCGATGAACCTGCTGTGGCTGGTGGTGTTCGGATTGTTCGCCTGCATGATCCCGTTGTTCATTGTGTACTTCGGGTCGCATGGCGATGAGCCGCGGTATCGCGCCTACCAGATGCTTAACGCGTCCGGATTGAACATCGGCGCGTTCTGTCTGCCGGTGGTACAGACCTTCATGGGGCCGAGCGCCGGTCTGCCGGTCATCATGCTTGATATCGGCAACGCCATCATAGCCACCGCCGCATCCCTGACTATCACCCGTTCGCTGCTGCATTTGGGAAGCCCGACCAAAAACCTGCCGTTGAGCCTGAAAATCAAGAACATCGCCCATGACTTCTATTCGTCGATTTCGTTCGATTGCTACATGCTCATGCTGGTGTTCATGTTCGCCGGTTGGACCGTGCCGCAATGGATCGTCACGCTTATCACGCCGTTCGCCAATGCCAATGCGTTCGCCGCGATGGCTATGATTGGTCTCATGATGGAGATTCCCGACAACCACAAGGACCGTTCGGAACTCGGCAAGGTCATCGCATGGCGTTTCCTGTTCAGCATCATCATCGCATTGGCCGCTTGGTTCCTGCTGCCGCTTGACGAGCGTGTCCGCGAAATCGTGGTGTTGGCCGCATTCGCTCCGGTGACGATCTTCTCCACGAAATTCACCGATTCGCTGACCGGCAACGCCAAGCTCGCCGGCTTCTCGCTGACCGTCACCGCGGTCATCGGATTGGTGATCATGACGGTTCTGCACGCGGTGCTGCCGGTGGCGTGATTTCCTGTCACATGGATTCGGCGCCGAGGCGATTTATATGCGGGGATTGGCGATGATTCGTTCGATTTCGGCCAGGTTGGACGCGAAATAGATGCCTTGCTGCCGTTCGGCGGTGGAGAATCCCGAATCCACCATCCGTTGCAGGAAAGCCCTCATATCGTTGTAGAAGCCGTTGAGATTATAGAAAACGCACGGCTGGGACAACTGTCCGAGGCAGATTTTCGACACGACCTCGCTGATCTCCTCCAAAGTGCCCGTGCCGCCGGGAAAGGCGATGAACGCATCGCCAAGCTCGATCATGCGCGTGCGACGCTCGGTGATGTCCGTCACTATGACCAATTCGGTCAGTCCCGCGTGCGCGACACCTCGGTCCGCGAACATTTGTGCCTCTATGCCGGTTACTTTGCCGCCGTGGGACAGCACGGCATCGGCGATATTCGCCATCAACCCCTCGTTGGATCCGCCGTACACCAGACGGTTGCCGCTGTCCGCGATCCATGCGCCCAATTCCTCAACGGCTTTCTTGTAGGACGGATCATTGCCTTCATGCGCGCCGAGATACACGGTGATGTTCATGTTTCCTCCTTGCCGGTGGGCATGTCGTGACTGTGAAGGCCCGCGCCGTGCGGCACCGACGTTCAGACCAACGCACCACTATACCCGCATGCTTCCGTGTTCCTGCGGCTCTCCGTCCGGTCAACGCATCACAAGGCCACCGTCGACATGCAGGGTCTGGCCGGTGATGAACGCCGCGTCATCGCCGGCCAGCATGGCCACGGCTCCGGCAATGTCATCGGCGGTGGCGAGTCTGCCCATCGGAGTGGATTTGATGATTTGTTCCCGTACGTCCTCGGTGGTGGCCCGACTTGAATCGGTGCCCACGGTGAGACCGGCGGCGATGGCGTTCACGGTCACGCCCCACGCGCCTGCCTCCTGCGCCAGAGAGCGGGTGAATCCGACAAGCGCGCCTTTCGCCGCGGTGTAGTCGTGGTATGGGACGATGGGGGAGTCCACGAGGTTGCTGGAGATGTTGATGATGCGTCCGCCCGCCTGACGTCTCATCTGTGGCAGCACCGCCTCGCATGTGTTGTACGCGCCTTTGAGACAGCCCTCCAGCTGTGCCGCGTAATTGTTCCACCCGATCGCGTCGAAGGTCCTGCGGTTGCGCGGATCGAACGAGTAGTGCGCGAACGCGTTGTTGACGAGAATGTCCAATCCGCCGAACGTGGTGACTGTGGTGGAGACCATGTCCCGTACCTGTCCGGCGTCGGTGACATCGGCCTTGCAGGTGATCACGCGTCCGGCCGCATCGCAGTCGTCCATGATATGTCGCGCGCATTGTTGCGCGCGCTCGTCATCGCTGACATAGTCGATGACCACGCATGCTCCGGCTCGGACCAGACGTCGCGCGATGGCCGCGCCGATGCCGCGGCTCGCGCCCGTCACCACAGCCACACGTCCATCCAATGGCAGAAGATCAGAGTGCTGCATGGGAATTCCTTTCGATTCGAGGAAGAAGTTTTTTACGGGATGACATGGATGGAATCACTCGACATCCATGTCGAAACCGTCGCAGTACACGTCGGTGTTGCGTTCGATGTCGACCGCATGCACCAGATCAAGCAGATTGAAGCCGCCATCATGATGCCATCCAGATTTCGCACGATTCATCTCGCCAAGGGGACATATGCGATCGATGCCCATGGCGCCGACGCGCTGCGCAACCGCAAACAGCCTGTCCGGCTCCAATGCCACACCACAGGTCTGCAGCCATTGCGTGTAGGGACGCAAAACCGGCAGCGCGTCCTCCACGTGATCCACCGCCACGACGTTGATGGTGCGGTTCAACGGCGTGGAGAGGGAATCGGCCATGCCGACCGACGGATAGTACAGTACCGTCCAATCGGTGTCCGAACGTGATTGGATGACGAACGGGTCGTCCGACGCCATGGAATCATCATCGGATTCGCAGGCGCCGGCCAGCGGGCCTGCACCCAGCATCAGGGCTTTCATCTGCACTGCCGAACGAAGCCGCTGGATGGCCAGTGATTCCTCCTCGGAAGGTGTGGAACGGGGATATTTACGCTGTTGGGATTCCAGTTCGCAGGCGAGCAGTTCCGCGACATGGGCGGGAGGCACGGCGCCGCCGCGTTCCACGAACATGGTTTGCGGCGCCAGACAGCTCTGCTGATCATATGTGGCGACATCGATGGCCATGCGGTGAACGGTATCGGCATACAGGTCCGCGCGGAGAGCCTCATGTCCGATTAAAGCGAAGCCGATTTTCGCGCCGTAGCTGAGGAAAGGCTTTCCGGCACGTACGCGCGGGCGAATCGCCTCGGTGGTGTGCGACGAACCGTACGCGACCACCACATCCGCCTCGCCAATCGCGGCATCCTCCAAATCCACGGTGCCGCCACGCCAAGGCACGATCGCCAAAGCATCTGCCATATCAGGATCGACGCTTGCCAGGGAACGGGCGAACAACACCGGCATCAGCGGCTCGTCGAACGACGATTTGCCGAGAATCGAGCTTTTCGTCAGCAGGGACATCGTCATGCTCCATACCGGAATGCCCGGCACATTGCTGGAGAACACATGGAACGACAGTTCCGGACCATATAGGCGCGTGTATCCGCCCGAACGGTTCGGACGGTATTCGTCAAGCATCTGCGGGCAATCCAACTCGTCATCCACGAAACGCAGCAGCTCACGTCTGCGGAACATGCGCATGTACCGTTTCAATTCGATACGCACCATGGAGGCGTCGTAGCCGGTGATCGCGGGAATGAGATGCTCCGCGAGCCTGCGTTCCGAGTACGATGGGTCTGTCCACAATTCGACCGCCTGCGCGATGGCGTTCACGATCCTATCCGTGGAATACCGTGCCAACGTCTCCTCGCGATGCCGACGCACCGAATCGGCCAATGCGCGCACCGTGGAGGCATCAAGCCGGGGAAAACGCAACATCACCGTATCGCCGTCAGACAGTGAGACGTCACGCGTGCCGAAATCGGAGAACGTGAAATCGCGAGGCGCGTGGAAAACATCGATGACGCTCATGCGTTGGCCGCCATCACCTCGTCGACGGTGATCGAGCAGCCGCGCGCCTCGGCACCCTTCGCACGGCCATTCAGCTCGTAGCCGTGTTCGGTGCGCACGCCCAGATCCTCCGTCAGAATCGCCAGACAGGAATTCCAATTCGCCAGATCGCAATGCGCGATCACACCTTGTTTTCCATCAGCGACCGGCGTGAGCGTGGCCGGATCAAGGAACACCGAACGCACCCATGACGGCGTCTCCTTCAGATAATTCGACGAACCGTCCGTGTAATAGGACAGGATGTTCTGGTCGTAGATCTGGGAACTCAACTCCGTCATGCCGTACATGTTCACACAATGCGTGCGCTGTACTCCGAACACGCGTCCGAACGCCGCATACAGGTCATCGACGGTCATATCGGTGCGGGTGCTTTTGAAACCGCCCGTGTCGAATATGCGCGAATCGGCTGCGAGACGATAGGCCTTGCCCTGCTTGTCCAGATAATCCAGCAGATACAGGTAGGCCGAAGACGCGCCCATCAGCATCACCGTCTCATTGTCGGCTGAAGCCTTGTCGAGGAAACGCTCGACACCGGTGAAATCAAGACCATCCTCATGGAAGAAGAAGCCACTGCCGTCGGCGCCGCACTCCTGAACGGCACGGGTCAGATACCGTGATAGCGACGAATGCTTGTTCATATCCCATGCGGGGGAGAGCACCGCGATGCGGATGCGCTCGCGGTCGGGCATGATGAAATGCCTGAACGGCACGATCATCGATTCGTCCCATACCTCAAGATCGGGATGGAAATTGCGGCCACGTTGACCGGGATGCGTGGTGCCGCTGGTGGTGAACACGGCCTCGCAATCATTTTCCGGCACGGAGGTGAGCGTCAGCATCTTGAAGCCGTCGACCGGCATGGGCGGAATCCGCATCCAGCTGGAGAGCGTCTGCGGAGTCACGCGTTTGGACATGCAGTAGGCGCGGTAGGGGAGATTATGCTCGAACTGGAAGGAGAAGATGCGTCTGGCCAGCCTGTCGAACGCATCATCCGGCGCTTTGTCGCAACCGTATCGTGATATGAAGTCAAGCACCTCCCGCTTGATGTCCGCCTTCTGCTCGTCGAGTGTTGCAGATTTCTGCGATTGCTGTGTCTCCATGTGGTGTCCCTTTCGTATGTCCTTATATGCAATTCCGATGCCGTGGCTGTGCCGATTATTCCGTTTGATTCGTGCGTTCCGCCGTCCTTGCACGTCGTGCGATCATATCCGGCAGATCGATGATGAGCGCCTTGAGAATCACCACGCTGAAGGCTCCGACCAGGATCGAGTTCGAGAAGAACACATGCGCTCCGCCCTCGAGTCCGCTGAGCGCGTTCGGCAGGGCGATGCCGAGCAGCAGGGAAAGCCCTATCACCACTTGGTTGCGATCGTTGCCTTCCACTTTGCGCAGCGTGTTGAAGCCGGTGCTGATAAGGCTGGCCGCGGCCGGTAGGAAGATGCCGCCGATCACAGGGGACGGGATAAGAGAAAGTACCGCGCCGGCCTTCGGAATGAATCCCAGGACCACGAACACCACGCCTGCGATGATCACCGGCACACGGGTGCGTGTCCTGCCTTCGTCGGTGACCTTGAGCAACGCGACGTTTTGCGGATATGCGGTGGTGGTGAAGCCGCCAATCAGCGAGGAGATAGCCGATCCCGCAGCCTCGCCGGCAAGCCCATAGCGCACCTGACGATTCTCAAGCTTCGTTCCCTGAATCTCCGTGGCGGCCTGATATACGCCGAGCGCCTCCATGATGGCCACCAGGTATGCGATGAGGAAAGGCACGAAAACCGCCGCGTTGAAATCGAAACCGCCATATGGCATGAATTTCGGCAGGCCGAACCACGGCTTGGACGACACTTCGGAGAAATCCGCCATGCCGAACGCCAGCGACATCGCCGTTCCCACAACCAGTGCGATCAGATACGACAACGCTTTCGCCATGCCCTTGCCGAATTGGGAGAGCGCCACTACAAGAACGCAGGTGACTATGGAGACGGCCAAGGTCTTCGGGTCGGCGAAACCTTTGTCGCCAGGCGCTCCGCCAAGGAATTCACTCAGCGTGAAGCTCGACAGCGACACGCCAACGAGGAAGATGACCACGCCCGATACGATCGGAGCGAACAGAAACCGTAGCTTCTCTATCACGCGTGTCAGGCACAGCACGAGGAAGATCAGCGAGCTGATGAAGATGGACGTGCCCGCCGCGGCAAGAGAGCCTGCCGTGCCCGCTGCAATCATCAGCGCGTCGAATGCTGCCGAAGGACCCTGCACGATGGGAAGGCGCACCAGCTTGGTGGCCTGGATGAGCGTGACCAAACCGGACACGATGAAAATGGCGTTCACCATATTCGACGACAACGCCAGAGGAAGACCGATCGCTCCGGCCACGAACACCGGGTCGAGCCATACGTTCGACACAAGCACGTGCTGCAGACCAAGCAAGGCGTTTTTAGGCGTGAGCCTGCCGGAGGCACCTCCATCTCCGGCTGCCACGGATACGGCCCCATCCTGCGACCGATTCGTGGATTGTGATTGCTTCGCTGTCGGCGATGGCATTGTGCTGGCCATTGGGCATCCTCCGATTTCCGTGTTGCCACTTTCCGTATGCTGCGATGATTCGTCGAGACACAGAAGACGCACTTGCACGGAGAATGGCCATGCATGTGACCGGTACCATCCCTACGCAGGCATTATCCTGATCAGGTTGAAGGGTTCGGGTCTTGCCCGTCTCAGCCGCATTCGGCGCCCCTGTACTCGAAAACCCAATGGTAGCGTCACCTTCCAACAAGACAAGACGACGGAAAGCCTCCCGCATGGTGCCGATGATGGGGAAGCAGTCCGTCGTCCGTTGCCTGGATGGTTTTATCTTCCTAGAACATGCCCTAGTTGTTTCGCTTTCCGCGTCTTCTGATCGGTGCCAGTTCGAACACCTCGTCCGATGCCTTGGCCACTTCTGGACTGTGCGTCACGATGATGACGCAGCGGTTTCCATCATGTGCGAGCTTCCGGAAGATGCCCATGATGTCGTCCTGGGTGGCGAGGTCGAGATTGCCGGTCGGTTCGTCCGCCACGATGATGGCCGGATCGTAGCTGAGCGCCCGGGCTATCGCAACGCGCTGCTGCTCGCCGCCGGACAGGTGCAGAATGCGTTCGTTGGCGTACTCCTTGGGCAGATGCACTTGTCCAAGGAGCCCGTCGACGATGTCCTTCTTTGGTCTGTCGAAGGATTTGCCGGACGCTTCCATCGACAGGATGATGTTCTCCGCGACGGTGAGGTTGGGCAGCAGATTGAAACTCTGGAATATCACGCCGATATCGTGGCTGCGGAAACGATAACGGTCCCGTTTGGCCAAATCCTCCCCGTCGATCAGCACCTTGCCCTCCGTGGGGACGGCAAGTCCCGAGATGAGTGAAAGCAGCGTGGTCTTGCCCGCTCCCGACGGTCCGGTGATGGCATGCACCTTGCCGGCATGAAAATCATGGCTCATGTTCCTCAGCACGCGTTTGCCGCCTTTGGTATAGGCATAGCTGACGTCGTCAAGGCGGAGCGTCGGCGCGTCCGCCTGGCGTGATTGCCGCTCCGAGTCCTTTTCCGTTCCGCCGTCGATTACGACATTCGTGTTTTTCGTGATCATGGGAAATCCTTTCAAAGAAGTGATGTGCGGTCATGCGGTCAGGAACGGTCGGCGAGAATCTGCAACGGTTCGTAGCGCAGCACGAACACCACCGCGACCAGCGTCGCGACCAGCGTCAGTCCCAGTCCGACGAGCAGCAGCTGACCGACCACCTTGAGGTCGACGGTCGCGTTGACGGAGGAGACATAGTCCACGGCGCGGCCCATCATGCCCGGTCCTCCCTGCGCCCGACGCTGGGACGTTCCGTCATCCCCTTTGTTTTCGCCAGCCGTCGTGGAACCGTCTCCGGAATCGGAACCGTTCTTGGAATCATTGGAATCGCCGGGCTTCGCCATATCCCTGCCGAACTGTTCGCGCTGGCTGCTCTGCTGCGACTGCTGCTGCTCGACTTGGCTGGCAAGCAGCTGGTTGGACACCGGCACGGACACGGCCGCGCCCACCCCCGCTCCTACGGCAAGGCCGATCATGGTGACGATGAGCAGCTCCAATGTGAACTGCGCGGCCACCTTCACCTTGTTCACGCCGATGGCAGTGAGCACTCCAATCTCGTATTTGCGCTCGCGTACGTTGAGCAGGGTTATGACCACCAGCACGACCGCGCCGACGGACAGCACCACAATCAACAGCGTCAGAGCGAACTTCGAGAGATTGTTCAATGGCACCAGACTTGATTCGTAGTTTTCCACATCCGCGGAGGAAACGGTGTAGTCGCTGCTCAAGCCCGCTTTTTTGACGTCTTTGGCGAACGTCTCGTAATCGGATTTGCTGGAGCATACGTAGGTGTAGCTGAGTTGGGCGGCGGAATCGGAATCGGCGTCGGCGTCAAGTCCCAATGATTTCAGCGTGGACACGGATGTGTAGATGGCGTTGGCCGGATCGGAGGCTGTGGAGCGCATCGGTCCCCCCATTTGTTGGGACGAGTCGGTGGAGTTTTTGTAGATGCCGACGATGGTGAGCTTGTAGGTGGTGTCCGAATCGTTGGCGTCGGAGACAGTGATGGTGTCGCCGACGGAAAGATCGTTGAAATCGGCGAGCGATTTGGAGATGATGACGTCGTCATCGCTGCTCGATCCATATCCGAACACCTTGCCATCAACCATGGTGAAACTGCCGTTGGACGCGTTGGACACGGCCTCATCGGACGAGAAACCAACCAATGAGAAGTCGCCGGATACCATGGTTCCTCCATCTCGATCGGACATGCCGCCACTGTCGCTCATCTTGCCGTCGGGTGGAGCATCGGATTGACCGTTCTGCTTGCCAGAGGCGTCGGTGCTGTCGGAGACGTTGCTAGAGCCCTTGGAATTGTCGGTTCCGCTTGATTCGGATGAATTGTCCGAATCACTGACCGGCTGGAAATCGTCGGTGGCGGAAAGTCCGGTGGTCTCCGTGTAATACGTGGATTTCACAGCCGAGGACGACTTCGCGTATTTCTGGTAGTCGGCAAGCGAAAGCTGCTTGTCGGCCAGCGCGGATCGCATTGCGTCGAAGTCGGGTTTGCCGTCGGCTCCGCTTGATTCGGACGAGTCGGAATCCGTCGTGGTCTGTTGCCTCGATTCGCTGATGAGCTTGCTTCTGTCAAGGCTGATCTGAGCGGTGACGGTGGTGTTCTCCAGGCCACTCGTTCTGGCGGTGGCCGCGGCCTGACGGATGGAGAGACCGATCGTGGCCGCGGCCGCGATGATGGTCACAATGACGATGATGAGAATGTTGCGGCCCTTGTTGCGGATGACACTTTTCCACGCGTTCCTGAAGACGAACATGGTGGTTTTCCTTATGCTTTATCGGTTGATGTTTCGCGCCGTTCGCGATCGGCGTTTAAGCCGATGGTAAAAAACGTATCTTGGCGTACGGCAGAAGGATGCTTTGCTGATGCTGGAATGTGACTGGGCGTTTGCTGAATGCCTCGAAACGTGACATGGCCGCGTCTCAAACCGCTTCGAAGGTGTTAGGCTAATGCGCATGCCAATTAAATCCGAAGTCATTGCAAACCCGAAAGCGGAGCGTATCCGCAGGGTCGCCGAACTCGCCGACCGCAAAGGACGCAAACGTTCCGGACGGTTCATGGTGGAAGGACCGCAGTCGGTGCGCGAATTGCTTGCCTGGCATCCCGACATGGTCGAAGACCTGTATGTGGAGGTCGCCTCCGTCGAGCCGGACGCGGCCTTCATCACCCCGAGTGTGGCGCAGATGGCCGGGAAGGCCATGCAGGCCGGCGCCTATGTGCATAAGGTGACGCATGACGTCATGCGTCGCATGAGTTCCGATGCGCAGGGCGTGCTTGCCGTCGCCGATATGCGCGCCTTCCTTGATTCCGCCGTCATCGATGGAGACTTGGACGAACATGCGATGGTCGCGGCGTTCTGGCAGGTGCGCGATCCGGGCAATGCCGGAACCGTCATCCGGTCCGCCGACGCGGCCGGCTGCGCGGGTGTGGTGCTAGTCGACGATTGCGTGGACATCTTCAATCCGAAGGTGATCCGTTCCACGGCCGGATCGCTGTTCCATCTGCCGGTCGTCACCATGGGCACGGACGAATATTTCGATTGGTGCGCCGAACGTGGCCTTGCCGTTTATGCGGCCGACGTGTACGGCACCGACGCGCGTCCTCCGGAACCGCTTACGGATGTGCTCGCCGTGCCTCAATCGCTTTCTCAGGCCAAAACGGTGCTTTTCGGCAATGAGGCTCGCGGATTGGACAAGGAAGTGTTGGAGCGTGCGGACAGAATCGTGTCGATTCCGATTTACGGCAGAGCGGAATCGCTCAATCTCGGTACCAGCGCGGCGGTGATGCTGCTGAGCTTGGCTATGTCGAGTCGTATTGAAAGAATGTAAAGTCGTAAAAAACGTTGGAATTGCGCGTTTTGTGCGCAAAACAAACGGGTAAATAAGAAAGGTATCTCGTGGCAGAAGGTGCGGTATTCGACGCCCAGGCGGTAACTGATGCGGTTGCCGAGGGCATCGCGAAAATCGAAAACGCCTCCACTATGGAGGAATTGAAAGCCATCAAGACGCAGTACGCCGGCGCGGAATCCGCGATGACGCAGGCCAGCAAGGCCATCGGCGCGTTGCCCAAGGATCAGAAGAAGGACGCCGGCAAGCTCATGGGCAAGCTGCGCGCCGATTTCGGTCGTGCGTTCGGCACCAAGGAGAAGAAGGTCAAGGCCGAGGAGGAGGCCAGGGAGCTCGCCGCCGAAACCGTCGACATGACCCTGCCTGTCAACCGCAAGCCCCTAGGTGCGCGCCATCCGCTGCCGAAGCTGATGGAAGATGTGGAGGACTTCTTCATCTCCATGGGATGGCAGATCTCGGACGGTCCTGAGGTTGAGACCGAATGGTACGACTTCGACGCGCTGAATTTCGGTCCCGACCATCCGGCCCGTCAGATGCAGGACACCTTCTACGTCAAGGGCAACCAGGCCAAGGATGCCGCTGGTTTCGTCGGATCCAACATGGTGCTGCGCACCCAGACCTCATCCGATCAGGTACGTGGTCTTATCACCCGTGGTGTGCCGCTGTACATCGCATGCCCTGGCCGCGTGTTCCGTACTGACGAGCTTGACGCTACCCACACTCCGGTGTTCCACCAGGTGGAGGCTCTCGCCGTTGACAAGCATCTGACCATGGCCGATTTGAAGGGTGTGTTGGACAAGCTCGCCGTGGCCATGTTCGGCCCGGAGGCCAAGACCCGTCTGCGCCCGAGCTACTTCCCGTTCACCGAGCCGAGCGCCGAACTCGACCTGTGGTTCCCCGACAAGAAGGGCGGCGCCGGCTGGCTCGAATGGGGCGGTTGCGGCATGGTCAACCCGAATGTGCTGAAGTCCGCCGGGCTCGACCCGGAGGTCTACACGGGCTTCGCGTTCGGCGTCGGCGTGGAGCGCACGTTGCTGCTACGCCACGACATCAACGACATGCACGACCTGGTGGAAGGCGACGTGCGATTCAGCGAACAGTTTGTGATGGGGGAGTGATTGCCCATGCCAATGGTTGACATTGATTGGCTCAAGGACCATGTCGAGGTTCCGGAAGGCCTTACGTACGAACAGCTTGCCAAGGATCTGGTGAAGGTCGGCCTTGAGGAGGAGGAGATCCATGCCTCCCAGGTCACCGGTCCAATCGTCGTCGGCTACGTGGTCGATGCGACGCCGGAACCGCAGAAGAACGGCAAGATCATCAACTGGTGCCATGTGGACGTCGGAGACCAGTACAACGAGATCGACGAGAACGGCAACAAGGTGCCGCGCGGCATCATCTGCGGCGCGCCGAACATGGCTGCCGGAGAGAAGGTCGTCGTGACGCTTCCAGGCGCCGTGTTGCCGGGCGATTTCAAGATCGAGCCGCGCAAGACCTATGGCCATATCTCCAACGGCATGTGTGCCTCCGAGCGTGAGCTCGGTCTGGGCGACAATCATGACGGCATCATTCTGCTGCGCAACTATGGTTTCACGCCGGAGGAATATGAGAAGCTCCAGCCGGGCGATGACGCCATGCATCTGCTGCACTTGGATCAGCCGTTGCTGGAGATCAATATCACCCCGGATCGCGGCTACGCATTCTCCTACCGTGGCGTGGCGCGTGAATACCATCATTCCACCGGTGCCATCTACACCGATCCCGCAATCGACCTCGGCAAAAAGGTGCCCGTCACTCAGGGTCTGCCGGAAGGTGTCAAGAGCGACATCGAAGTGATCGTCGACGACAAGAACCCGATTCACGGTGTGGTCGGCTGCGATCGCTACTACGCGCGCGCCGTGCGTGGTTTCGACCCGGCAAGCCGCACGCCGAACTGGATGCGTCGCCGCCTAATCCGCGCAGGCATGCGCTCCATCTCACTGGCCGTGGACGTCACCAATTACGTGATGCTTGATCTTGGCCAGCCGATGCACGCCTATGATCTCGACAAGATTGAAGGACCCATCGTCGTGCGTCGTGCCAACGAAGGTGAGAAACTCACCACACTTGACGGCAAGGATCATGATCTGAGCGTCGAAGACCTGCTGATCACCGATTCGCCGAACGGGGAACGCGGTTCTCGCGTTCTTGGCATCGCCGGCGTCATGGGTGGTCTGTATGGAGAAGTCACCGCAGAGACCAAGAACATCCTGCTGGAATCCGCGCATTTCGATCCGGTGTCGATCGCGCGTTCCGCACGCCGCCACAAGATTCCGTCCGAAGCGTCCCGCCGTTTCGAACGCGGCGTGGACAACCAGCTCCAACCGGCAGCTGCCCAGATGGCGGCCGAACTCATGGTCAAGTACGGCAATGGTGAGCCGAGCGAGCATCCGACAGACTACGACACCGTCGGCAATCGTCGCCCGATTCTGTTCAAGGCGTCCGAAGTGGCCCGTGTGGCGGGACTCGACACTGATGTGAATACCATCAGCGACATTCTCACCGACATTGGATGCACCGTGGCCGGTGGCGGCAACGGCGAGTTCTCCGTGACTCCGCCGAGCTGGCGTCCGGATCTCAACGAGCCGTGCGACCTGGTCGAGGAAGTGGCTCGTTTGGTCGGCTACGACGAGATTCCTGTTACCGTGCCGCCGGCGCCGGTCGAAGGCAAGGTGGGATTGACTCCCGAGCAGCTGCGTAAACGTCAGGTCGCCGACGAACTCGCCGAATACGGCATGGTGGAGACCCTGAGCTATCCGTTTGTGGGAGATGAGGATTACAAGAATTTCGCGCTTGATGCCGATGAGACCAAGAAGGTCAGCGTCGAAATCGCGAACCCTCTGGCCGGTGACCGTCCGTTCCTGCGTCGTGACATCATCCCGACACTCGCCCAGACCGTGCAGCGTAACCTGCGTCGTGGAGCGGAGAATGTGTCACTGTACGAAATCGGACACGTCTACCTGTGGGATCCGAACGCTCCGGCGATTCCGGCATTGCCGGGTGCCGTCAAGCCGACCGACGAGCAGTTGGCCGCGCTTGACGCAGGTCTGCCGGACCAGCCGATGCACGTCGCCGGCATTCTGACCGGCAACGCCGTCGACTCCGGATGGTTGGGCGAACGTCGTGCCGTGGACTGGTCTGATGCAGTTGAAGCCGTGCAGCGTATTTCCGACCGCATTGGCGCAAAGCTCACGTTGGACCAGCCGAAGGCTGAGGACGTACCCGCGCAGTGGCATCCGGGCCGTGCGGCACGTGTGATGGCAGGTGACACGTTCGTCGGCATGGTCGGCGAGCTTCACCCGCATGTCAACGAAGCGTTGGGCTTCCCGGCCCATTCCGCCGCGTTCGAACTGAACCTGACCGCGCTGTTCGCCACGTTGAGCGGCAAGCCGGTGCAGGCCAAGCCGATTTCCACCTTCCCGCCGGTCAAGCAGGATCTGGCCTTCACCGTGTCTACGGACGTCACCGCCGCCGAACTCGAGAAAACCATCGTCGAAGCCGCCGGCAACAGCCTGGAAAGCATCGACCTGTTCGACGTGTACACCGGTGATCAGCTGGGTGAGGGATTGAATTCCCTCGCATACGCCGTCACGTTCCGCGCTGAGGACAAGACGCTGACCTCCGAGGACAGCGAAGCCATTCGCAAGCGCATCGTGGATGCGGCCGCGAAGCTGGGCGCGCAACTGCGTGCCTGACACGTCAAGTCCATCGAAGTAACCAAAAAGATAAAGAGGACGACATGAACGAACCGGAGCAGAACCAGCCGATCAACCCCGACGAAGGGCAGGAGGCAGCCGGGGCTGCTCCGGTTTCGTCGTCTTCGTCGTCGGACCAGTCGGCACAGCCGGAATTCGGACAGTACAACCAGCCTGAATATGGCGCGATGTCCAACCAGTATCCGGCGAACTACAATCCATACATGTATGGGGCTCCCGAACAGCCCAAGCCGGAGGACGATGCACAACAAACGGAGCAGCGGCCGCAGACGAATCCGTATATGCAGAACGGGTATCCGGCGAATCCATATGATGCATCGGGACGGCAGCAATCAGGCCAGCCCAATGGCTATCAGTATGGACCAAATCAATACGGGCCAAGCCAGTATGGGCCGAATCCATACCAACAGCCCGGCATATATCCCATCAACCCGAATGATCCCAGCCAGAACCCCCTGTACGGCCATTGGGATAGCTATGCGATCATCTCGTTCGTGTTCGCACTATTCCTGCCGGTACCGGTCATCCCTGCGGTGATGGGCGCCATCGCCATGTGGCGTACCAAAAAACTGCATATGAAAGGCTACGCGCTTGGCGTGGCAGCGCTGATTATCAACGTGCTGTACACCATTGCGGTGATTTGGATGACGGTTCACGGCATTTCCACAGCCGATTTGTATAACCAGATGATGCAGTACATGTTCGGTGGCAGTGGCCAAAGTGGTGATTCCAGCTCGATTTCCGCCTGAAACCAATCTTTTTATGTTCGTCTGAACGGTCCCGTTATGGGCGGTGGCCACTATCCGACACGATTGAACTGCATAATTATGCAATGTAGTGCATAAAGTGTATGCTGAATGTGTTTCAACGAGTCAAGGAAAAGAGACGTGACATGGCCAAATACACGGTAGCCGTGGCCGGCGCGACTGGATACGCGGGTGGTGAGGCGTTGCGCATACTCGCGGCACACCCGAATTTCGAAGTGACCTGCGTCGCCGGACATTCTTCGGTGGGAGACAAGCTTGGCAAGCATATGCCGCACATTCCGCAGTTGGCGGACCTCGTGGTCGAGGACACCACGCCGGAAGTGCTCAACGGCCATGACGTGATCATCTTGGCATTGCCTCATGGCGCTTCCGGAGCATTGGCCTCCCAGCTTGACCCGAATGCCGTGGTGGTGGATCTGGGTGCCGATCACCGCCTTGAGGAGAAGAGCGCGTGGGACGCGTTCTACGGCGGTGACTTCTACCAGCATTGGACCTACGGCATGCCGGAACTCATCACCGGCGTCGCGGCTGACGGCTCCTACAGCCGTCAGCGTGAAGCGCTTCCCGGCACCAAGCGCATTGCGGGACCGGGCTGCAACGTCACTGCGACCACGCTGGCTTTGCAACCGGGCATTGCGCAGGGTCTTGTCGAATCGAAAGACATCGTGGCTGATTTGGTGGTCGGTTATTCCGGCGCCGGCAAGAACCTCAAGCGCACCAATCTGCTTGCGGCTGAGGCGTTCGGCTCCGCACTGCCGTATTCGGTAGGCGGTACGCACCGCCACATTCCGGAGATCCTGCAGAACTTCGCGCACGCGGCCGGCAAGAGTGCTGCGGAGGCAGACGATTACACCCTCGCCTTCACGCCGATTCTCGCGCCGATGGCGCGCGGCATTCTCGCCACCGTTTCCGCCAAACTCACCGACAAAGCGCTTGGCATGACGGATGCCGAGATCCGCCAGGTCTGGCTGGACGCATACGAAGGCCAGGATTTCATGGTGGTGCTGCCTGAAGGCGTGATGCCGGCCACCGCCAACATCATCGGTTCTAACGCGGCCCACATTCAAGTGGTCGTCGACCATCATGCCGGCCGCCTGCTGGCATTCGCGGCCATCGACAACCTCAACCGAGGCACCGCCGGGCAGGCCGTGCAATCGTTGAATGTGGCATTGGGACTTCCTGAGGATGCAGGATTGACGAAGATTGGAGTAGCACCGTGAGCGTAACGTTCGCACAAGGTTTTTCCGCGGCTGGAGTTTCGGCCGGTATTTCCGCGGTCGCAGGCAAGAAGGATCTGGCTCTCGTGGTCAACAATGGACCGCTTGACGCCGCCGCAGGCGTGTTCACTTCGAACCGCTTCTGCGCGGCTCCGGTGCAGTGGTCGCGTTCAGTCGTGGCCGACGGCCATGTGAAGGCCGTGATTCTGAACTCCGGCGGCGCCAACGCATGCACCGGCAAGCCAGGATACGAGCAGTCCAAGGCCACCGCTGAAAAGGTCGCCGGCCTCATCGGCGCCAAAGCCGAAGACGTGGCCGTATGTTCCACTGGTCTCATCGGCGAATTGCTGCCGCTCGACAACGTGCTGTCCGGCGCGGACAAGGCATTTGAAACCCTTGCCGATACCGCCGAAGCCGGAGCCGATGCGTCGCACGCCATCATGACCACCGACACCAAGCCGAAAACCGTCGAGCTGGAAGGTTCCAACGGCTTCCGTATCGGTGGCATGGTCAAGGGTTCCGGCATGATCGCCCCGCAGCTGGCCACCATGCTGTGCGTCATCACCACCGATGCCGTCGTGACCGCCGGACAGCTTCAAGCCGCCTTGAACGCCGGAGTCGAAATGTCGTTCAACCGCATCGACGTGGACGGCTGCATGTCCACCAACGACACCGTGCTGCTGCTGGCTTCCGGCGCGTCCGGCATCGAACCGGAACCGGACGAGTTCAACGAGCTCGTGGCCAAGGCCACCGCCTCGCTCGCTCGCCAGATCATCGGCGACGGCGAAGGCGCAAGCCATGGCATCCGTGTCAAAGTTACCGGCGCGACCACCGAAGAAGCCGCTCTGGCATGCGGCCGCGCGGTCGCAGCGTCCAATCTGCTCAAATGCGCCATCTCCGGCAACGATCCGAACTGGGGCCGCATCGTCAGCTCCCTCGGCACCGTGCCGCCCGACGTCGCACCATACGATTCCGAAAAGGTCACGGTGGACGTTAACGGCGTACGCATCTGCGAAAACGGCGGAGCCGGACGCGACCGCTCCGAAGTGGACATGACCCCACGCGAGGTGCACATCGACATCGACCTGAACGCCGGAGACGCCGAAGCGACTGTCTGGACTGACGATCTGACCCACGAATACGTACACATCAACGCTGACTACGAAAGCTGATCGAATAGGAATGGCCAAAGAACTCAAAGGACCCGGATTCCATTTCGACGTGCACACCGACCTGCGCGCCGACCAGAAAGCGGAAGTGCTTATCGAAGCGCTGCCGTGGCTGGAGGAATTCGCCGGACAGCGCATCGTCATCAAATATGGCGGCAACGCGATGATCGACGATCATCTGAAAGCCTGCTTCGCCGAAGACATGGTGTTCCTGCGCCAGGTGGGACTGCACCCGGTCGTGGTGCACGGTGGCGGTCCGCAGATATCCCAAATGCTTAAGGCCCTGGGTATCAAGTCCGAATTCAAGGGCGGCCTGCGTGTCACCACTCCGGAAGCCATGGATGTGGTCCGCATGGTGCTGACCGGCAAGGTGTCCCGTGAACTCGTTGGCCTGATCAACGCGCACGGTCCATTCGCGGTCGGCCTGTCCGGCGAGGACGGCGCCCTGTTCTCGGCCATGCAGCGCAAACCGGTCATTGACGGCAAGCCCACCGATATCGGCTTGGTCGGCGACGTGGTGAGCGTCGACGCGTCCGCCGTGGAGGATCTAATCAACGCCGGACGTATTCCGGTGGTTTCCTCCGTGGCTCCGAATGAAGACGATGCCACTGAAGTGCTCAACGTGAACGCCGACTCCGCCGCGGCCGCCCTTGCCGCGGCCCTTGGAGCCAGCAAGCTGGTCGTGTTGACCGACGTCGACGGTCTGTATGCCGATTGGCCGGACCGTGACTCCCTGATTGGCCGCATCGGCGTGGAGAATCTGCGCGATATGCTCCCCGACCTAGAAAGCGGCATGCGGCCGAAGATGGAAGCCTGCGTGCGCGCCATCGACGGCGGCGTGCCACGTGCCCACATCATCGACGGGCGCAAGCCGCATTCCATCCTGAACGAGATTTTCACCACCGACGGCATCGGCACCATGGTCGTGCCCGAGGACGGTATCGAAATGAGGAGTTCCTATGGCAACTGAACAATTGGAAACGCTTGGTTCCGAAGATTCCAAGTGGTTGGGGGAGTACTCCCAGGTGCATATGAACGTGTTCGGCACGCCCCTGCGTGTGATGGATCACGGCAAGGGTGCCCACATCTGGGACGTCGACGGCAATGAATACCTCGACTTCCTTGCCGGTATCGCAGTCAACGCGCTCGGCTACGCCCACCCGAAGTGGGTGAAGGCCGTCAGTGAGCAGGCCGCCAAAGCGGCCCATGTAAGCAATTACTTCGCTACCGAGCCGCAGATCAAGCTTGCCGCCAAACTCGTCAAATTGGCCGGGGCTCCGGAAGGATCCCGCGTCTACTTCGGCAATTCCGGAGCGGAAGGCAACGAAGCAGCGCTGAAACTTGCCAAACTCTACGGGCGCACCCTTCCGGGCGCGTCACCCGAGATCGGCGGCAAACCGGCACGTATCATCTCCATGACCCACGGATTCCACGGACGTACCATGGGAGCGTTGTCCGCTACCTGGAAACCCGCCATCCGCGAGCGGTTCGAGCCGCTGGTGCCGAATTTCGAATTCGTCGAGGCCGGGGACATTCAGGCTCTACACGATGCTTTCGCCGAAACCGGCCAAGGCAAGTATGGCAAGGGTCCGGTCGCCGCCGTCATCATGGAGCTCATCCAAGGCGAGGCCGGTGTGATGCCGCTCGGCGCGGACTATGTGAAAGCGGCCCGCAAACTGTGCGATGAGAACAAGGCGCTGCTCATCATCGACGAGGTCCAGACCGGCATCGGTCGCACCGGTTCATGGTTCGCGTTCCAGCGTGAGGATCTTTCCGGCGGCGTAACGCCGGACATCATCACCTTCGCCAAGGGCGTCGGTGGTGGTTTCCCGATGGGTGGCATGATCTCCTTCGGCGCCGAACTGTCCGCGCTGTTCACCCCGGGTTCCCACGGCTCCACTTTCGCAGGCAATCCGCTGGGCGCCTCCGCCGCGTTGGCCACATTGGACGTCATCGAGGAGGAAGGCCTTGTGGCCAACGCCGAGGCGCGTGGCGAACAACTGCGCGACGGCATCGCCTCCTGTGGCAATCCGCTGTTCGCCTCCGTCCGTGGTCGCGGACTGCTCGACGCCGTGGAGCTTGCGCACCCGTGTTCACACGCGGCCATGAACTGGGCTTTGGAGCATGGTCTCATCGTCAACGCCGTCGCGCCGAACGCATTGCGTCTCGCAGCACCGCTGATCGTCACTGAGCAGGACGTTGACCAGGCGGTGTCCATCCTTGCCAGTATTCCGGCCGACCTGCCCAACGACTGACATCGGCCACAACCATTTATCGAAAGGAGCCTTTCCATGGCAACACCCGAACTGCGCCACATGCTGCGCGACGATGATCTGAACCATGAGGAGCAGAAGCAGGTACTTGAACTCGCCATCAAGTTCCATAAGGATCGCTTCTACCATCAGCCGTTCGCCGGACCACAGGGCATCGCGGTGATTTTCGACAAGCCGAGCACCCGCACCCGCTCCAGCTTCTCCATCGGCGTGGCCGAACTCGGCGGCTATCCGCTGGTGATCGACAAGTCCGGATCCCAGCTGGGCCGCGGCGAGCCAGTCGCCGACACCGCCCGCGTGCTCGACCGTATGTCGTACGGCGTGGTGTGGCGCACCTTCGGCCAGGACCGTGTGGAGGAGATGGCTAAGTACAGCACTCATCCCGTGGTCAACGCGCTGACCGACGAGTTCCATCCCTGCCAGATCCTCGCCGACTTCCAGACCATCGCCGAACATCGCGGCGGTGTAGACAACCTGAAGAACCAGACCATAGCCTATCTAGGTGATGCCGCCAACAACATGGCGAACTCGTACCTTCTGGGAGGCGCCGTCGCTGGTATGAACGTGCGCGTGGCCGGTCCATACGGCTACCTGCCCGATCCGCAGATCGTGGCTGATGCTGAGGCCATCGCCGCCGAGAACGGTGGATCCATCCTGGTCACCACCGATCCGAAGGAGGCTGTTGCCGACGCCGACTGTGTGTTCACCGACACGTGGGTCTCCATGGGTGAGGAAGCGGAATACGCCATCCGTTCGAAGCCGTTCTGGGATTACCAGGTGAACGCCGATCTTATGGCTCAGGCCAAGGATGACGCCATCTTCCAGCATTGCCTGCCGGCGTACCGCGGCAAGGAAGTCACCGCCGAGGTCATCGATGGACCGCAGTCCGTGGTCTGGGACGAGGCCGGCAACCGTCTACACGCGCAGAAGGCATTGCTCACTTGGCTTGCCGGCAAGGCTCGTGGCGACGAAAGCCTCCTGGTCTGATGAATGATCGTACCCCCGCACTGCAGCGTCCTGCTTCACGGACCGCTCGGCTGAGTGCCATTGAGCAGGCGCTGCTGACGCGTATTGTCACCTCCCAATCGCAGTTGTCGCAGATTCTCGCCGACCAGGGCATCGAGGTGACGCAGGCCACGCTGAGCCGTGACCTCGATGAGATCCACGCCACGAAAACCCGTCTTGCCGACGGAACTGTGGCCTACGCCGTTGGCAAGACGGGAGTCGAGGATCACCCAGCGGCCAATCCTGACGGCAAGGCGGAGCAGCAGATCGGTCGCGTACTGTCCGGATTGGTCACTTCGGTGGCTGCCGCACGCAATCTGGTGGTGGTGCACACGCCATCGGGCGCCGCGCAATACGTGGCGAGCGTCATAGACAAGCAGCCCGTTGAGGGAGTGCTCGGCACCATAGCCGGCGACGACACCGTCATGGTGATTTGCGCCGATGACGATACCGCGGGGCGCCGCGCGCAATGGCTGCTCGATGTGGCTTCCAAATCGTAGATAACCATATACTGGACACGACGCACCAAAGATGCATAAATATACAGTGTTATGCATATACTGATGAATAACATTGGATGTTAGAAAGGGAAACCATGAGCGATCAGAATCGTCTCGTCCTGGCGTACTCCGGTGGTCTTGACACCTCCGTCGCCATTTCATATCTGAAGGAACGCACCGGCAAGGATGTCGTGGCGGTGTCCCTCGATGTCGGCCAGGGTGGCGAAAGCCTTGAAACCATCAAGCAGCGCGCTCTGGATTGCGGCGCCGTCGAGGCGTATGTCGTCGACGCCCGTGATGAGTTCGCCAACGAATACTGCATGAAGGCTCTGAAGGCCAACGCCATGTACGAAGGCGTGTATCCGCTGGTTTCCGCCATTTCCCGTCCGCTGATTTCCAAGCATCTGGTGCGCGCCGCCCACCAGTTCGGCGCGGACACCATCTCCCACGGCTGCACCGGCAAGGGCAACGATCAGGTGCGTTTCGAGGTTTCCATCGCCTCCATCGATCCGACGTTGAAGGCCATCAGCCCGATCCGTGACCTGTCCTTGACCCGTGATGTGGAAATCGCGTTCGCCAAGGAGCACAAGCTGCCGATCGTGCAGACCGAGAAGAGCCCCTTCTCCATCGACCAGAACGTGTGGGGCCGCGCCATTGAGACCGGCTTCCTTGAGGATCCGTGGAACGGTCCGACCAAGGATTGCTATTCCTACACCGACGATCCGGCGTTCCCGCCGGTCGAGGATGAGGTCGTCATCGAATTCAAGCAGGGTGTGCCGGTCAAGATCGACGGTCACGACGTCACCCCATTGCAGGCCATCGAGGAGATGAACCGTCGTGCCGGTGCCCAGGGCATTGGCCGCATCGACCTGATCGAAGACCGTCTGGTCGGCATCAAGTCCCGCGAACTGTACGAAGCGCCAGGCGCGGTGGCCCTGATCACGGCCCACCAGGAGCTTGAGAACTGCTGTCTGGAACGCGAGCAGCACCGCATCAAGCGCGACATCGACAAGCGTTGGGCCGAGCTGGTTTACGACGCGCAGTGGTTCTCTCCGGCCACCCAGTCCCTGAACGCCTTCATCGAGGACACCCAGAAGTACGTGTCCGGCGAGATCCGCATGATTCTGCACGGCGGCCGCGCTGTCGTGACCGGACGTCGTTCCGACAGCTCGCTGTACGATTACAGCCTGGCCACTTATGATTCCGGTGACAGCTTCGACCAGAAGTCCTCCAATGGCTTCATCGACATCTATGGCCTGCCGAGCCGCGTGGCGGCTGCCCGCGATGTCAAGTTCGGCAACGGCATCGAGGTTCCGGAGAATAGCGTCGAGTGACGATACGTCGGCGATTATGCCGTGAATCGTCCTGATAATGGGGGAGAGCGTACCGGTGGGACCATCCTGACTGGTATGCTCTCCCTCAGTCATGTCCGCAAGGAGATTTGGAAGAACAATGACCGAGAGCACTACCAATGGTGAGCACCTCGCCCTGTGGGGCGGCCGTTTCAAGTCCGGCCCGTCACCGGAGCTTGCCCGCCTGAGCAAATCCACCCAGTTCGATTGGCGTCTCGCCGATGACGACATCGCAGGTTCACGCGCCCACGCCCGCGCGCTCGGCCGCGCCGGTCTGCTCACCGCCGATGAACTGCAGCGTATGGAGGATGCCCTTGACGAGCTGCAGCGCCGTGTTGATTCCGGTGCCTTCACCCCGATCGAGGACGATGAGGACGAGGCTACCGCGCTTGAACGTGGCCTGTTGCAGATTGCGGGAGACGAACTCGGAGGCAAGCTGCGCGCAGGCCGTTCCCGCAACGACCAGATTGCCGCGCTTATCCGCATGTGGCTTCGCCGCCATAGCAGAATCATCGCGAAGATGCTGCTTGGTCTTGCGTCCACGTTGATTGAGCAGGCCGAAAAGGCCGGACGCACCGTCATGCCGGGTCGCACGCATATGCAGCATGCGCAGCCGGTGCTGCTCGCCCACCAGCTCATGGCCCATGTTTGGCCGTTGCTGCGCGATGTGGAGCGTCTTTCTGATTGGGACAAGCGCATCGACGCCAGCCCGTATGGTTCCGGCGCTCTCGCTGGCAACACTCTTGGTCTCGAACCGGTGGCCGTGGCTCGCGAATTGGGCTTCTCCAAGGTGACCGCCAACTCCATCGACGGCACCGCCAGCCGTGACTTGGTCGCGGAATTCTCGTTCATCGCCGCCATGACCGGCGTGGATCTGAGCCGTTTGTCCGAAGAGATCATCATCTGGAACACGCAGGAATTTGCCTTCGTGCGTCTCGATGACGCCTATTCCACCGGCTCGTCCATCATGCCGCAGAAGAAGAATCCGGATATCGCCGAGCTTGCGCGAGGCAAGTCAGGTCGCCTTATCGGCGACCTGACGGGACTGCTTACCACGCTCAAGGGGCTTCCGACCGCGTACGCCCGTGACCTTCAGGAGGACAAGGAGGCGGTCTTCGACCAAGTGGACACGCTTGAGGTGCTGTTGCCGGCGTTCACTGGAATGGTCGGAACCATGGTCTTCGACAAGGAACGTCTCGAGGCCGAAGCTCCGACCGGCTTCGCTCTCGCCACCGACATCGCCGAATGGCTTGTCAAGAACGGCGTGCCGTTCCGTCATGCGCATGAGCTTTCCGGCGCGTGCGTGAAAATCGCCGAGGACCGTGGTCAGGAGCTATGGGATTTGACGGATGAGAACTTCATCTCCGTATTCAAGGACTTCCTGCCTGCGGAAAAGGCCCCGCAGGTACGCGAGGTGCTGTCCACCGAAGGATCCGTCTCAGCACGTAATGGCAAGGGCGGCACTTCGCCGCTGCGTGTGCGCGAGCAGATTGCCGCCGCCAAATCCACCATCGAACAGTTGAGGACCTTCGCCAATTCCATCAGCGACGGCCCGGCATACAAGACGCCGGAATCACTGCTCAAGTAGGAACACACTGACGATCAAGAAGGCAAAGCGGTGCTGCTGACACGCGTGCAGATACGACGACTGGTCCATGTACATGGACGGGAGATCCTGGAACATGAGCATATGCAGATCGAACGGACCTGCTACCAGCATGGCGTGGTCACCACGTTCGCTCATTCCATCCGCGTGGCATGCCTGGCCGTATGGTTGGCCGACAGATTGCACCTATGGCATCGTGTCGACCTGCATTCGCTGATTCGCGCCGCTTTGCTCCACGATTACTTCCTGTATGATTGGCACGATTGGGATGAAGGGTCCCATCGACTGCATGGCTTCACCCATGGCAGCACAGCCATGCGCAACGCCGTCCACGATTTCAAACTCAATCGAATCGAACGCGACAGCATCATGAACCATATGTTCCCGTTGACGCCGTGCCCACCGAAATACATCGAGGGATATCTGGTGACCGCCGCGGATAAGATCAGCGCCACCCAAGAAACGCTTTCCTTCGACCGATTCGACAAGACATTGCGCAAACCGGATCATGGAAGGCGCCGTTGATGACATTCACTCTCGAACGACTTTTTCTATGGTTTCTTCTGTATTCGTTCATCGGCTGGGTATATGAATCGATTCTCGTATCCATTTCAGAGCGCCAGCCGGTCAACCGCGGTTTCCTTAATGGTCCTATTTGCCCGATCTATGGTTGCGGAGCCGTCCTTGCGATCGTGCTGCTGCACGATTTCACGAATCCGATTCTGATTTTTCTGATATCCTCATTCGGCGCAAGCGTCCTTGAATATGTCACCTCTTGGGGAATGGAGAAACTGTTCCACGCGCGATGGTGGGACTACAGCCATTTCCGATTCAACATTCAAGGCAGGATCTGCCTGCTCGGCGCCATCGTATTCGGCTTCGGAGGCGTGGCCATCATCGATCTGGTCCAGCCGCAGGTGGAACGTCTCACCGCCATGATCCCTCCAATCGCCATGCATGTGATGTGTGTGGTCTGCGCCGTGGCCGTCCTCGCCGACACCATCGTCACCGTGCTTGGCGTCATCGACCTGTCGGACAATCTCGCCAAGTTCAGCGAGACCGTGCAGACCTATGCGGAGAAGGCCGGCGACTCCTGGCAGTGGGGCAGGGAAGCGTTCCGCGACAAAATGCATGATTTCTCGACGTCATCGCAGGAAATCGCGGCCAATGTGCAAAGGCTTACCTCGTCCGTGCTGAACAGGCAGCAGCGCCGAATGATCAACGCCTTCCCCCGTATGCGTTCCACAGAGTCCACCAAGTACAGCAAAATCATCGAGACCGTACGCGAAATGCTGCGCCGCAAGTAATCGTCCGAAACGAAACGGGCTCGTTAACGCATTCGCCCGCTGAAAACCATCAGCGGGCGAATGCGTTATATGCGGCACGTGAACCAGACCCGGTCACGATATCTGCGAGGTGTCCGAACCTTTGTAATCAGTGATGCCGGCGCCGATATTCGGATGCTGTGCGGAATACACCTGATCGGCGCAGTAGAGCACCAGCAGCACTGCAGCTACGGCAGCAAGTTTCCTGACATCGAGACGGTTGAGCAGATTGTCCAAAGCCGGCGCCAACAGATAGACGAGCGCCAAGCCTCCGAGACCGAAGGTCAGCAGACCTTCGGCGCAGATACGTCCGTTGAGATTAAGAAAATAGCCGGTGTAATCCCACCAGCGTTGTCCATTATGGGTCTGTTCCAGATACCAGGACGAGAAGTACTCCAAGCCCCCGCACAAAACCATGGCGGCAAGGAACTCGAGCGCTGGCTTCTCGCGGAGTTTTTTGAGCAGCACCAGGATGATCACGCCACCAGTACCGTAGATCGGCAGCCATGGACCATGCAACGTACCGCGGTTGACGAACATACCTTCGGAGATGAACGCGAGGCTTACCTCCCAAATCCAGCCGACGAAGCAGAAAATGAAGAACATCATAACCAGATTGACCAGAGAATAGCTTCGACTGGAACGAACGGTCCTGGATTCCCGGAACCGGTATGCCATCGGCGCCGGAGCGAGCCTACCTGGATAAACATCACCGTTGAGCACGTCCTTGCCGATCTGCAGCTGCAACGAATCCTCTCGATACTCCTCGTACCGGTTCACGGACGTCGCATGCAGGATACGGATGCCAAGCCATTCCGACAGGAAACCGGCCAGCCCCTGGGGCTTCGGCGCCGGAGCGAGCCGGCTTTCGAGATCATTGACGGCTTTCGCCACGTCCGCATAGACGTTGCGGACCGTTTCCGGATCCGCCTTGGCATACAGGCACTCATCGCAAAGCAGATCGGCGCCATCGAGATTGGCCTGTTTCGCCAAAGCCCGCACATACACGTAGTATTCGGCGAAGAACGCCGCATTGTACCCATTGGAATAGAAGATGCCGCTCAGACCGAGAGTGATCGAATCAAGCAGGAACCATCCGATGAATGTCAGGTCGGCCACGAAGCATTCCCACTTGTGCCCCTTCATCATGCGCCTCGACAGGTTGATGGCGTCCAATGCGCCGATATTCGGGTTCTCGGCGACGATGTAGGGAACCATACGATAGGAATAGCTCTTGATGAATCCTCCGATTATGGTGAGCGACCAGAGGAACATGAACGCGGAGGTCACGAACATGATCCATGCCATGCGGAACCATTTGCGGGTGTGGATCGGGTACAGGAACCGGCTTGCCGGAAGCTTTCTGTAGGAGCGGCCCTCCAACAGCATTCGGCACATGACGATTTTGTATGTTTGCCTGATGAACAGCCATACGAATATGTAGACGATCATGGCCAATACGACCGGGACGACCACCGCCGCGCCTCCGTTGTACACGACGGTATTGACCGCATCGAAGATGGATATGATAACCGATCCGGATGAGAAGGAGTTGATGAGCGTGGCGAGCACGCCCCGCTTGCGTCCGAAAACGGCGTTGGTGTCGTTTCTGACGATTTGCTCCTCGTTGTGCTTGGCTTGTTTGCGTGCCGTCACCTCATTGCCGACGACAAGCTCGCCCAATATGTCTGTCAGACCGGAGGACCGTGCCGTTCCCTGCGATGTCTGGACGGTGTCCGTCGGAGCGGCGAGATCCAGCGACCATGTCGATGAGGTGTAGTCCACGCCGAACACCGATGCGAACAGGCAAATCACGACGATCATCCAATAATGTTTTTTGAAAGCCGACTTTGCTTTCACTTTCATGGATTTGCGGTCCATATCCTGTCCCTTCTCCTCAATAACGAGACATTTGTCTTCAACTTTACCGGCATATGACTCGGCTGACATACCTGCACGGGAATGACTGGACGTTGGCTGTCTGTATCTTCTGCGAAACTGTAGGATGCGTAAAACGCGGTAATGTCCACAATTCGATAGGGAGAAACACTGTTATGGCTCACGTCATCGATTTCAAGGAGGCCGGATTCGACTCCGTCCTCGATGAACTGGAATGGCGCGGGTTGATTTCCCAGTCCACCGACAGGGATCGACTCGCCAAAGCGTTGAACGGAGAGCCCATCACTTATTATTGCGGTTTCGATCCGACCGCGGCCTCCCTGCATATCGGCAACCTTGTGCAGCTCATTAACATGCGCCATCTGCAGGCGGCCGGACACCATCCGATCGCGCTGGTCGGTGGAGCCACCGGTCTGATTGGAGACCCCCGCCAGTCAGGCGAGCGCACGCTGAATCCGAAGGACGTTGTGGCCGGTTGGGCCGACCGTCTGAAAAAGCAGATCGGCGGCATCCTCGAGACCGGGGGCAGCAATCCGGTGCGTTTCGTGTCCAACTACGATTGGACCGCGCAGATGAGCGTCATCGACTTCCTGCGTGACGTCGGCAAGAACTTCCGCATGGGCACCATGCTGGCCAAGGACACCGTGGCTCGCCGCCTGAAGTCCGAGGAAGGCATCTCCTTCACCGAATTCAGCTATCAGGTGCTGCAGGGCAATGATTTCCTGCACCTGTTCGATGAATACCATTGCACGCTGGAGATCGGCGGTTCCGACCAGTGGGGCAACCTCACCTCCGGACTTGACTTGATTCATAAGGTTCGTGGCGTGGACGTGAACGTGTTTACCAGCCCGATTATCACCGATGCCCAAGGCAAGAAGTTCGGTAAATCCGAAGGCAACGCCGTGTGGTTGGACGGCACCATGTTGAGTCCGTACAAGTTCTACCAGTTCTGGTTCAATCGTCCCGACAGCGAGATGGAGAATCTGCTCAAGGCGTTCACCTTCCTGCCGAAGGCCGAGATCGAACGTCTTGTCGAGGAGAGTAAGACCAATCCGGGCGCGCGTGAGGCGCAGCGTACCCTCGCATGGGAGGTCACCAGTTTCGTGCACGGTGAGGAGGCCACCCGCCAGGCGATTGCGGCGGCCGGTGCGTTATTCGGCCGGGGTGGCGACTTGGCCGATATCGACGAGTCCACGCTCGAGGCGGCCATCGACGGCATGAAGGTCGATGGCGAATTCGCCAGGGTCACCGCCGGCGACCGTGTGGCTGAAGCAGGTATGAAGGCCGGACTGTTCAAGTCGATCTCCGAAGCCCGCAAGACCATCAAATCCGGTGGCGTGTACCTCAACAATTCGCGTGTCACGGACGAGGAACAGATCTTGCAGGATGGAGATTTCCTGCATGGTCGTTTCGCGCTCATCCGTCGTGGTAAGAAGGCGCTTGGCGTCGTCGAAAACGCCTGAGCTGCGCAAAATAATCGTAAGTAATCAATCGCAAGTATTTCAATACCAATAAGGAATAGCATGGCAGAAGAACAGCGCGGATCACGCGGCAAGTCCTACGGCAACCATAAGTCCTACGGCTCGGGCAGGCCGGGCAACCGGGGCGGCAAGGGGTTCAAGCCGCGCGGCAACGGCGGCAAGTCCTACGGACACAAGTCCGGCGGCTTCCACAACGATGACCGTAAGGGCGGATATCGCAAGGGCAATGGCGGCGGATACCGTCGTGGCGACCGCGATTTCCATCGCGACGGCGAAAGCGAAGGCCAGGAGCGTCGTTTCCACAACGGTCCGCGCAAGTTCAACCGTGATGGCGAGCGTCGTGACGACCGTCGCGGCGGCTATCGCGGCAATCGCGGCGACAATCCGCGCTACCAGCGTGATGGCGAGCGTTCCGGCTTCCGTCATAATGACCGTCGTGACGGCGATCGCAGGGATTTCCATCGTGACGACCGCCATGGTGATGGCGAGCGTCGTAATTTCCGTCATGACGGTGACCGTCGTGACTTCCGCCGTGACGATGGTGAGCGTCGTGGCGGCCGCAACTTCCACAAGGACGGCGATCGCAGAGACTTCCGCCGCGATGACCGCCGCGGGGAGCGTCGTGATGGCGAGCGTCGTGATGGTGAGCGTCGTAATTTCCGTCGTGATGATCGTCGTGACGGCGATCGCAGGGATTTCCGTCGTGACGGCCAGCGTCGCGATTCCCACAAGGACCGCGACCAGCGTACGGAAGGCACGAAGCGTCGCGAATTCACCCGTGAAGAGAAGATGGAGTACCGCGAGGCGAAGCGTGGCGAGTATCTGTCGAAGCCCCGCCGCAATTCCGACGGCACGATGAGCTTCCCCTCGCAGAACCCGTACACCCATCGTCGTCCGGGCGAGCCGAAGATGCCGAAGGGCATCGAATGGAGCATGCTGTCCAGCGATGACCGCGAGCGTCTGCGCGGATTGTCCAAGGAGCACGCGGAGAACATCGGTCTGCATATCCTCGCTGCCTACACGCTTGAGGAACGTGATCCCGAACTGGCGCTCGAACATGCCAAGTGGGTAGCGCATCAGGCTTCCCGCATCGACTTCGCACGCGAGACCCTCGCGTTCGTGGCGTACCGCCAAGGCGACTACAAGCTTGCGTTGCGTGAGTTCCGCACCGCGTTCCGTATGAACGGCTTCCCTGATTATCTGCCGTTCATCGCCGACTGCGAACGTGGCGTCGGCAATCCGAAGAAGGCCATCGAAGTGGCCATGAGCGACGATGCGAAGTATCTGCGCGGGGAATCCAAGGCTGAGATGTTCTTGGTGTACGCGGGCGCGTTGGGCGATCTCGAGATGTGGGACAAGGCCATCGAGATCGTGCACACGCTGGGACGCTCCAAGGGATTGGCCGGAGAGTACCGCATGCGTGCGGTGCAGGCCGAACAGTATTTCCTCGAGCAGGCTGGCCGTTCCGATGAGGCCGTCGCGCTCGACCAGCTGCTCGACAAGCTCGAACTGCAGTATGCCGATGCCGATGAGGACGAGACCTCCGATGATCTGGTCATCGAATACGACATGCAGGAATTGAACGACGAGCTTATGGACAAGCTCGGCATCTCCGAGGACGACGCCCAGTACGCGCCGGAAGACGAGGATGAGGATGATTCCGAGGCTGTGGACGAGAACGGCGAGACCGACGACGAGACCCAACTCGACGCCAAGGAAGCCAAGGAGGGCGCCGAATCCGACGATGAGCCGGCTGAGGACGCCGATAGGGACGCTGACGACGATTCCGAGGATGCCGTCAAGGACGACGCTTCGGAAGATGCCGACGATTCCGGTTCCGACAACGAGTGAGGTGCGCCCACACAATGCTGAAATCCACGAATCGTCCGCTGAGCGAAGCGTATCAGTTGGCGTTGCTTGACCTTGACGGCGTGGTCTACCGTGGCAAGAATCCGGTGGAACACGCGGCCGAAAGCATTCGCAAGGCCGAAAAACTTGGCATGACGGTGGAATACACCACCAACAACTCCTCCCGGCTGCAGGCCGTGGTGGCCGACCAGCTCAAAGGCTTCGGCTTGGATGTCGAACCGTGGCAGGTCATCACCTCATCCGTGGTGGCCGCGCGCATGGTGGCTCGCGAGGTGCCGCAAGGCTCGAAGGTGTTCGTGCTTGGTGCCCGCCATCTGCGTGAGGAAGTGGCCAAGCAAGGGCTTGAGGTGGTTAATTCTGCCGAGGATAAACCGGTGGCCGCGATTCAGGGTTGGTATCCGGACATGTCGTGGAACGAGATGGCCCAGATTGCCTACGCCGTCGAACAAGGGGCCACGTATTTCGTGACTAACCGGGATCTGACCATTCCCCGTGAGCTTGGCATCGCTCCGGGATGTGGCTCCATGATCATGGCCGTCATCAACGCCACCGGCGTGGAACCTGTTTCATCCGCAGGCAAGCCGGAGTCCGCCATGTATGACGAGGCCCGGCTGCTCGCCGCGCATGATGGTGCCGAACCAGTGGCCAAGGAGGCATGCCTTGCCATCGGAGACCGGCTCGACACAGACATCGAGGCCGGCAATCGTGGCGGATATGATTCCCTGGCCGTGCTGACCGGTGTGACTAATGCACGTGAACTGATGTTCGCTCCGGCGCATCTGCGTCCGACCTACATAGCCCGGGATTTGATCGGCCTCAACGAGCCGACGCCTGCGGTCACGCATGAAGCGGGCGCCTGGAGCTGCCGTGACGTGCAGGCGCGCGTCGACGGTGACAGGCTGTACGTCACCGACACCACCAGCGTCGACGGATTGCGTGCGGCGTGCGCCGCCATGTGGGACGTCGCCGATCGTGGCCGTGACGTTTCCGACATGATCGTTCCGGAATTCCGAATCGCCTGACGGCGGCATATTCGTATGCGGGACATGCATGAAGATGTCGTTATCAGGCGTCTCGATGTCGCGTTGGTGGAACGTGGCATCGTGGACAGTCGTTCCAAAGCACAACGTTTGATCGGCAACGGCAAAGTGAAGGTGAACGGTGCCGTCGCAGTCAAGCCATCGGTCAAGGTCTCGGATGATGACACGATTGACGCCGATCTGGGCGATGACTATGTTTCGCGCGGCGCGTACAAGCTGGTCGGCGCATTCGAACGATTCGCCTCCGCAGGGCTTGCCTCCGCGCAAGGACTCGACTGTCTTGACATCGGCGCATCCACCGGCGGTTTCTGCGACGTGCTGCTACGTCGTGGAGCCGCGCATGTGATCGCCTTGGACGTCGGACATGGCCAGCTTGATCCACGCATCGCGCATGATGGCCGCATCATCGAAATGAGTGGTGTCAATATCCGCGACGTTGAGGCGGGCGACCTGCCGTACCGTCCGTCGATGGTCGTGTCCGATGTGTCGTTCATCTCGTTGACGTATGTGATTCCCGTCATCGCACGCATTGCGGCGCCTGGTGCGCAGATCGTGCTACTGGTCAAGCCTCAGTTCGAAGTCGGCAAAGGCAACCTTGGCAAGAACGGCATCGTGGAAAGCGAAGCGCTGCGCGAACAGGCCCTCAGCACCGTCGTGACCTGCGCGAAAGCCAACGGATTGGATGTACGTGGCACGGCGGTCTCACCGATAGAAGGCACGCACGGCAACATCGAATACCTGTTGTACGCAGTGGCATAAGTCGGCTACGACTCTCCAAGACGGATTCCATGCGAAAAGAGGCGGTGTCCATATGCATCCCACATATGGGCACCGCCTCTTTTCGCATGTTCAGCAGCGCTTCGTGAAGCCAATCAACCTCTCAGGAACTTGTCGATCTGATTCTGCTTGCCCATGATGATGAGCTCGTCGTTACGATGCATGATCAGCTCTTTCGACCCGTATTCGAACTCCTTGCCCGGAGATTTGATACCGACCACGGTGATGCCGAACCGTTCATGCACGCGCGCGTCCTCTATGGTGTAGCCGACGACATGCGGGGGAGTGTGGATCTTCACAACGTTGTACGCGCCCTCAAGCTCGATGTAGTCGAGATAGTTGCCGGACACCAGATGCCCCACGCGTTTGCCGGCGTCGGTCTCGGCGTTGATGATGTGCCGCGCGCCGATGCGCTGTAGAATACGCGCATGCTCCTTGGACACCGACTTGGCCCAAATGTCGGAGATGCCCGCGTCAAGCAGATTGCCGGCGGTGATGACGGACGCCTCGACGCTGTCGCCGATGGCGACGACGGCAGTGTCGAAATCGGATGCGTTGATCTGCTCCAGCGACATCACGTCGGTCATGTCGGCCTGCACGGTGGGAATCTGCGAGGACCAACGATTCACCAGCTCACCGTCCTTGTCGACGGCAAGCACATCCTGGCCCATCGCATCCAATGTGGTGGCCACGGAGCTGCCGAAACGGCCAAGTCCGACCACAAGAACGCTTCTGGTGTTGTTCGCCATGATTGTTCGTGTACCTTTCGAAGTTCTTTTTTCGAATATCAAGTATAGGAAACCGGATTATCTGGTCGATTCAGCCGACCACGATCTGCTCGGTGGGGTAGCGCACCGTCTCAACGCTGCGCGGCCTGGAGATGGCGTATGCGATGGTGAGCGGCCCAAGCCTGCCGATGAACATGGTGGCAGCGAGGATGTACAACACCACCGGATTGGATTCGCTGGCCACGCCGACCGAATAGCCGCCCAATCCGAATGCCGAGCAGGTGTCGAACAGCGCGTTGCACAACGAGCAGCCTGTGATGGCCATTAATGCCATGGACACCACGGTGACGAGCATCAGGCAGGCGGCGCTCACGGCCACGGCGGTCATGATGGCCTGCGAGTGGATGCGGCGGTGGAATGCGTTGACATCCCTGCGTCCAGTGAATGCCGCGCGGCAGGTCAGCAGGATCACGGCGAACGTGGTGACACGGATGCCGCCGGCCGTCGAGGTGCTGCCGCCGCCAATGAACATGACAATGGACAGGAATACTTTTGTCGCGTCGCTCACGCCCGGCATCCACGACAGGTCGAAACCTGAGCTGCGGGGCATGACGGCCGCCACCAGCGCGTGCCACAGACGCGGCTCCACTCCCTCTGTGGCGAACAGCAGCTTGTTGTTCCACTCCATGACGAGGAACCAAGTGAACGAGGCGAGCACGATGCAGAACGTCGTGGTCAGCGTGAGCTTGGTATGCAGGCTCCAGCGCTTCGGCGGACGGTGCATGCGCCATGATCGCATGAGGTTCAGCAGTACGGGGAAACCAAGCGTGCCGCAGAACGCGCTGATGAGGATAGGCAGGCCGACCGCCCAGTTGTTGACGTGCAGCCCAGCGCCGTCGGGGGTGAATCCGGCGTTGTTGTACGCCATGACGGCGAAGAAAAGCGATTCCCACAGTGTGTGGCGGACATTGCCGTGGTTGACCTTGTACAGGCCGGGGAACAACGCCACGAACGTGATGCCTTCGATGGTGAACGCGGTGGCGATGACCACGGTGAGCACGCCTTTGATCTCGCCGAGTTTCGTGGTGCCCAATTCATTGGCGGTGAGCAGTTTCTGCGTGGCCTTCAGATGATGGTTCACAGCCAAGGCGATGAGCGAAGCGAAGGTCATGACGCCCAGACCGCCCATCTGCACGGAGAAGATGAGCACGGCCTGGCCAAATGCGGACCAATGCGTCGTCGAATTGACGATCGAGATGCCGCACGTCGAGATCGCGGAGATCGCGGTGAAGAACGCGGTGGTGAACGTCGTCTTTTCGCCCCTTGGCGTGGCGACCGGCGCGAGCAGCAGCGCGGTGGACAGCGCACCCAAGACAAGGAAGTACAGGATGGTCAGTCGTCCGGGATGCGTGGTGAGCCTGTGCATCAGGCTGCGTTTGCGCGGCTTGCGATCCTCCGCCATGGCCTTCTCGAAGGTGTCTCCGGAGAACCACCAGGCGTAGCCATGCGAGGCCTCGCGATTGGAGGAGGACTCGTCAAAGACGAGGTTGGACATGCTGTTCCTCGCTCCCTATCTTTATGGATGGTCTTCGTTTCCTTGAGCTATTGTAGACGGTAGTGTGACGAACGGGGCGTCGGAGAGCTTGCTCGGCCTGTCCGATGGGTTCGCCGGAATCGGCGGATGGGGCCGTGACGATCGCGGATGCTGGTTATACATGGCGGGTTCTGGACACTCGCCGCCGTCATTCGTTCATTTGTTCGATTACAATGGTAGGCGTTGGCGCCCGTCAAGGGCGCGTTGTGTACAGGAGTTCTTGGAAAGGGCTTGCGATGCTCGGTACCCGGCATGCGGTGGTGGTGACGCACACGCGTCTGCGCGAAAGCGGCACGGTGGTCGAGGAGGCCGTCGAACAGTTGAGACGTGCCGATTTCGAAGTGACGATCATCGATAACATCGAGGCGCCCGACTTCGGCAGCAGACCCCCCGTTGTGCCGCCCAGCACGGAGATTGTGGTTGTGCTCGGCGGGGACGGCACCATCCTGCGCGCGGCCGAGCTGGTGCACTGCACCGAAGTCCCTATCCTCGGCGTGAACCTGGGACATGTGGGTTTCCTGGCGGAATTCGAAAGCTTCCAGATGAGCGAAGCCATCCGCAGAATCGCGGAGCATGACTATTCCATTGACGAGCGCATGATCGCCCACGTCGATGTGTGGCTTCCCGGTGAATCGGAGCCCATCGAGGATTGGGCGCTGAACGACATCACATTGGAGCGGGCGGATCGTGGCAAGATGGTAGAGCTGTCCATCCGCGTCGATGACGTGGAGATGAGCTCCTTCGGCTGCGACGGCGTGATTGTGTCCACACCGACCGGATCGACTGCCTATGCGTTCTCCGCGGGAGGTCCGATCATGTGGCCGAACGTGAAGGCTCTGCAATTGGTGCCGTTGGCCGCTCACGCGTTGTTCGCAAGACCGTTGATCATCGGTTCCGGGTCGACGTTCGCCATCGATATTCTTGAGGATTCCACGTCCAAGGGCTGGATTTGCTGCGATGGACGTCGTCAGCGAGCCCTGCCGAAGGGTACGCGTATCGAGGTGCGGGAATCGAAAAGTACCTTACGCTTGGCACGTCTGTCCGGAGTGCCGTTCACGAATCGTCTCGTCACCAAATTCGATCTGCCCGTCGTCGGTTGGCGTGAGCAGGCGCGCAAGACGGATGGCGCGCATCACGGGCATGCATTCCCTGAAAAGGGCGATTGCGAAAGCGGAAAGTGACCGGACATGCTTGAGGAACTTGAGATTCATGACCTTGGTCCGATTCGTTCCGCGTTGATCTCTCCGGCCGGCGGCATGACGGCGATTACCGGCGAGACGGGCGCGGGCAAATCGATGCTGCTCAGTGCGATTCGGCTGATTTCCGGAGGCCCTTCCGATGGGGGGCGCGTCTCCGTCGGCGCGCAGGAAGCGTGGGCGCAAGGCGTGTTCGAAGTCGCTTCGTCGCCGGCGGCGGTGGCCGCCGCCCGGGAGGCCGGTTTCGAACCGGAGGACGGCGAACTGTTCCTGTCCCGCAAGGTGCCCGCCTCCGGCAGGTCTCGCAGCATGCTGTCCGGACGTAGCGTGCCACGCTCGGTGCTTGCCTCCGTCGCCGCGGAATTGGTGACGATCCATGGACAGGCGGATCAACTGCGCATCGCGACCGCCGCCCGGCAGCGCGAATTTCTGGATCGTTATGCGGGCGACGAGGTGGCGTTGGCCGCATACGGCAAGGCATGGAACGCGCTGCGCGCGATGGACGAGAGACTGGAGCGTCTCAGCAACCAGGAATCCTCTATGCGGCAACAGGCGGATTATCTGCGTGAATCAATCGACCGCATCAACCGCGTCGACCCGCAGCCGGGGGAGATGGACGAATTGCGCGCGCGGCGCGACCGTATCGAGAACGCGGCCGAAATCGCCGAGGGGGTGACCCGCGCATTGGGTGCGTTGGACGCCTCGCAGGTGGCGGATGATGTCGAATCGTCAAGCGCCGCCGACCTGATCGACCATGCGGCGCAGGCATTGCGCGCCATCCATGTCGGAGGGGTCTTCTCCGAACTCGCCGACCGATTGGATTCCATCAGCACCGATTTGTCCGATGTGGTGTTCAGCCTGTCCGGCGAAGTGGACAATGAGGCGAGTGTGGAGGATTTGGACGCCATCAACGGGCGTATCCACGAGCTGGACGAATTGACCCGCCGGTGGGGGCCGGAATTGTCTGATGTGATCGCATGGAGGGACAAGGCCGTATTTGATTTGGAGGATCTGGACGCCTCGCCAGAAAAGGTCGAACAGCTTGAGGCGGAACGCGCGGGTCTACTCGACGCCGCGAAAAATGCCGCGCTGGCGGTCGGCAAAAGACGTAGGGCCGCGGCCAAGGAGTTGGCTTCCAAAGTGACGGCGGAACTTGGTTCGCTGGCCATGGGAGGGGCAAAACTGGAGATTCGCGTGACCGAACGTGCCAAATTGGATGCCACAGGCGCGGACGATATCGAATTCCTCTTCACGCCGTTCCCGGGTTCGCCCCAGCTGCCGATGGGCAAAAGCGCATCCGGCGGCGAGCTGAGCCGTCTGATGCTCGCGCTCGAACTGGTGGCCGCCGAAAAGCATGTGGTGGCCGGCGGCACCGTGCCGCCGATGACATTCATCTTCGATGAGGTCGATTCGGGTGTGGGCGGCAAGGCCGCTGTGGAGCTGGGCGCTCGTTTGGCAAAACTCGCCCAGTCCGCACAGGTGCTGGTCGTCACGCATTTGCCGCAGGTCGCATCTTGGGCGGATGAACAGTATGTGGTCGCCAAAAGCATGGCTGATGACGGCTCCGTCGAAACCACAATCAACCAGGTGCGCGGAGAGGCCCGCGTTCATGAGATCGCGCGCATGCTTTCCGGAAGCGAAAGCGAGGCCTCATTGGAACATGCCGAGGAGCTGCTCAGATCGTCGGTGCTTGACTGACCGTCACGCGCACGATCGCAAACCAGTTGAGAAAATATCAAATATCAGGAATACTGCAACCAGTAAAGGAGCCGACATGGCACAGGAAACCGCGGAGAACCAAGGCAAGGGGGCCATTTTCGACCTTGACGGCACATTGCTTGACTCCATGGGCGTATGGGATCAGGTGGATATCGATTTCCTTGCCAAACGTGGCATCGAAGTGCCTGAGGACTACATGCGGAAAGTGGCCGCCATGCAGTTCCGGCAAATCGCCGAGTATACGATCGCACGGTTCTCGCTGCCGGATACCCCCGAGGAGCTGATGGAGGAATGGGATCGTATGGCGCGCGTCATGTACGCAACGGCAGTCGAGGCCAAACCGCATGCGCGGGAATATCTGGCGGCGCTGAAGACGGGCGGCGCGAGGCTCGCGGTGGCCACGTCGTTACCGCCGCAGTTGCGTGAACCAGCCATGAGACATGTGGGTATCCTCGACTTCTTCGATGAGGTGGTCAGCGTCGATGACGCTGGAGACGTCGGCAAGGATCGACCGGATGTGTATCTTCTGGCTGCATCGCGTCTTGGCGTCGAGCCGGTTGACTGCACCGTGTTCGAGGATCTGCTGACCGGCATGCGGTCGGCGAAATCCGTCGGCATGCACGTGTGGGCCATGCACGACGATTCGTCCGACGCCGACTGGCCGGAGATCTGCGAACTGGCGGACGGCGTCATGTTCGACTTCCGCGACGCGCCGGCTCGCTTGTAGAGTCGGGGCTTTCCGCCCGTCCTGGCATTAGGCTCGGGCAACGCGTTTCACTGACTGGCCGTCTGACGCATGGGATCATGATTGCTCCCTGTACGCTTTCTCGAACATGCCAAGCAGATCTAGCAGGCTGATGCCGGAGGCTTTGGCCTCGATGGACGCTTCGCGGAACTTGTCCATGATGCGTTCGCTCGCGCGTTCCCTTATGAGCTCGTTGCCGTGCTCCATAACGAATGCGCCTTTGCCTTGTATGTTCTTCACAAGGCCTTCGTCCGCTAAATCGTTGTACGCCCTAGTTACGGTAAGCACACTGATGTGCAGTTCCCCGGCGAGCTTGCGGAGCGAGGGGAGCGCATCGCCCACCTGCAGCTCTCCTGAAACGATCGCGGATCTGATTTGGTTCTTGATCTGCTCGTAGATCGGCTCTTCGGACGCGGACGAGATGTTCAGCTTCAAGCTGTGCCTCCTTTTGCCGGTGATATGTTCTTCTGATGCACAGTCGCACACTAACTGTTAAGTAGTTATATATAACAGTAATACAGATATGTGAAATGCTGTTATAGTGTTTTGCATAACAGCATAAATCTTTCACGTCAGAAGCACATGCGGTGCCAGAAACCTGGTTTTTTACCGGCGTTGGAAAAACCGTCGTGATCCGTCAAAGGAATGACGGATCGTTCCATTCGATGCGCGTCCGCCGATGAGACGGGTTAGTCGGGAGATGAACGGCTCGTCCGTGTCACGCGTTCTTCGAATGGATGACACGACGGAAGGACAGATAGATCAGCCATGCCATCGGCATCGACAGCATGAACATTGGATAGAACCATGCGATAGGCAGATGACCGTAGAAGACGCCAGCCAGCACGGGACCCAACGTCATACCCAAGTCGATGCCCATATAGTAGGTGCTGTTGGCCAAGCCGCTACGAGCGCACCCCGCGATCACAACAGCTTGTGCCTGCGTCACGGAACTCATCAGACCGTAGCTGGCGGCCATCGTGACGCCCGCCACGAGCAGATACCAGCTGTTCGTCATGAACGTGAGGGAAGACAGCATCGCCAGCATGGACAATGAGCAGACGGTAAGCCAGAACCGGAAGCCCTTCGAGTCGAACAGGTTGCGAAGCGTGAGACGCAACAGCAGCAATGCGACGGCGTAGAAGACGAAGAACAGGTCGGATGAGACATGCAGATGCCGGGCGAAAATGTAGTCGACCAGGAACGATTGGTTCGCGAAATAGGGAATCGCGAACATCATGAACACCGCAGCCAAGGGAATCACCTTCGGTTCGACCAGATTGCGCAGTCGGAGACGGTGACGCAGCATATGCGATGCGGATCGATCGGATTGCGATTCGCGGGATGAATCCGATGCGGGTGAACCGCCCGCCGTTTGCATGGTGACGGTCTTGCGTGCCGGCTTGCCGCCGTTCCTCACCAGCAGCACGGTCACGAACGCGCATGCATTGAGTGTCAGCGACGCGACGAACGTCCATCGATAGCCAACTGCCGTCTGCAGACGGATGCCAAGCGCCGGACCGACCGCGATCGCCAGCGCGTTGACGATGCCATACAATCCCATGCCGGCACCCATATGCCTGATCGGCAGCAGCAGCGACACCCAAGTGGCAAGACAGACGGTGCCGCAAGCGAAGCCGAGTCCGTTGACCATGCGGGCCGCGATCAGCATACCTGTCGATTGCGCGGCGCAGTACATGACGCCCGCCACGATGTATAGCGCTGTGCCGACGGCCACCAGCAGACGCTTGCTGACCAGATCTGACAGATTGCCGGCTATCGGACGGCAAAACAGGGAGACGAAGCTCATCGCTCCCGCGATCACACCCATCAGCGAGCCGGTTGCTCCCATCGACTCCCCATAGCCGGCGATGATGGGGTTGACCACCATGTTGCTGGTCATGAAGAAGAACGTCGCCAGCATGACCAGCGCCACATCACGGGTGATCAGCCGATCCCTGTTCCGCGTGGGCGGATTCTCCGGTTCTGCATCAAGTTCTGTCGTTGCGCTTACGCCGCCCGTATGATCAACCATGATGTCCCATCCTTTCCGAAGCCTTATGGTAGCAATCCCGAATCCACTAGCGTGATCGTCTTTCGGGAAGCGAATCCCATGTCATTCTTCCGAGCACTTGGCCGACATCACCATGGCGGTGAAGATCAGCGCGAATCCGATTACTGTGTTCATGGTGAACCGTTCTCCGGCGAAAATCGCCGAAAAGACGGCGGCGAACAGGCATTCTGTGTACATGATGATCGAAGTCTGTGAGCCGGGCAGATGCGGCAGGCTCATATTCTCCATGATCTGCGCGCCCATGGAGGCACAGACTATCAGAAACAGCACCGACGATACGACTTCCGGCCGCAGTCATGCCACGCTCGGCCCGGAGAAGGAGAGGCATGACATGACGAGATACAGAATTCCGGCCACTAGGAATTCCATGAAGGTCATGGCTATCGGATGGAATCGTTTCGTGAATACGCCAAGCAGCACGATGTTGATGGCGCACAGCAATGCACACAGCAGCGTAAGCCAATCGCCCCGTCCCAGTGCGAAAGCGGAACCCGATGCTGCCCCACCGGTTTTTAAGGAGACGAATCCGACACCGGCGAGGCACACGATGGCGGCCGCGACCTGCATCAACGCCGGTCTTCTCGCACAGACGATCCAGGTCACGAAGGGAACCGCCACGCAATACGAAGCCGTCAGGAACGCGCTGCGTCCGGCATCGATGGTGGCCAGTCCGACGGTCTGTGCCGTCATCTCACCCCCAATAGGTGAGTCCCACCAGCATTCCCGGAACGATGATTCGCCTGTTCAGATTCGGAAGTATCCGCCTATGGAACACGGCCAGCATGCACAGGCATGCCCCGAGCATACGCACGCACATCAGCCAGTGCATGGGCATGGCCTCCAGGGCGGTTTTGGTGAACAGGTAGCTGCCTCCCCACAATGCCGCGCTGCCAAGCAGTGTCATCTGATAGAACAGGGAACTTTTATGCGGTCCTTCTGAGTTTCCCATGGGGATTCCTTTCGACTTGTCGTTGGAAAAAGAAAAAGGCATCCAAACCAATCCTTGAACGGCTTGGGCCGCATACCTACGTGATTGGTTTGGATGCCTTGATTCCCCCATCCGGTGAAGGGGGAGACATGATATTCAGTTATACGATTCGATTATCGGCAGGAGTCCGCAATCTACAGCGCCTTCGCGGCCTGTTCGACGAAATCCTCCATGCCATTGATCTCGACGACGTTATCAAAACGCACGTCGGATGTTTCGAGACCGCGCAGCGCCGCAGGCGCGGTGGTGCCGGTGGCCTCGGAGAGCACGTCCATGCATTCGAAGTCGGTGCCGGTGGCGTCGAGCCCCAGGGACTCGTTCACCACGCGCGGGAACTTGTACGGGCTCGCGGTGGCAAGCAGCACACGCGGGGTCAGCGGATCGCGTGGCATCTGCTGCATGACGTAGTAGCCGCACGCGGTGTGCGGGTCGATCACGTAATGGTTCTTGTTCCAGCAGTCGGCGATCATGTCGCGCACCTGGTTCTCGTCGGCCCAGCCGGTGCCGAAGATCGAACGAATCTTCTTCATCATCGGTTCGGGAACCTCGTAGGCGCCCCACTGGTTCAAATCGTTCATCAGCATGGAGATCAGACGGGTGTCCTTATCGGACATGTAATACAGCATGCGTTCCAGATTCGAGGAGATGAGGATGTCCATCGACGGGCTGATGGTCTGGAAGAATGGACGCTGACGGTTGTACGTGCCGGACGTCAGGAAGTCGAACAGCACGTTGTTCTTGTCGGAGGCGACGATCAGATGCTTGACGGGCAGGCCGAGCAGTTTGGCGTAGTAGCCGGCGAGAATGTCGCCGAAGTTGCCGGTCGGCACCACGAACTCGACCTCGTCGCCGACGTTGATGACCTGCTGTTCGAGCAGCTGCGCGTAGGCGGAGAAGTAGTACACGACCTGCGGCACCAGACGACCCACGTTGATGGAATTCGCGGACGACAGCACCACATGGGAGTCCTTTGCCAGACGATCCGCGAGATCCTTATCGCCGAAGATGCGCTTGACGGCGGACTGGGCGTCGTCAAAATTGCCCTTGACCGCGCACACGTTCACGTTGGAACCGGTCTGCGTGGTCATCTGCAGTTCCTGCACCTGGCTCACCTTGCCTTCCGGATAGAAGACGGTGATGCCGGTACCGGCCGCGTCCGCAAAGCCGGCGAGGGCAGCCTTGCCCGTGTCGCCTGAAGTGGCGGTGACGATCATGATCTTCTCATCCTTGTCACCATCGGCCGGAGTGGTACGCGCCATGAAGCGGGGAAGGATCTGTAGCGCGACATCCTTGAAGGCGGAGGTCGGGCCGTTGAACAGTTCCATCACATAATCGTCGCCAAGCGGCTTGACCGGAGTGATCCTCTCGTCGGACCACTGGTCGCCGTACGCTTCGGCGATGCAGGCCTTGAGCTCCTCCTCGGAGTAGTCCGGCAGCAGTACGGACAACACGTCGTATGCGATCCGCTGATAGGATTTGCCGGCCAGACCCGCGATGTCCACGTGGTTTTCGCCTAGGGAATCGGTCACGAACAGGCCGCCATCGTCGGCGATGCCCTTGCGTATAGCCTGCTTGGAGGTAAGCGAATCGGTGGTACTGCGTGTGCTGTGGAACGTGGTCACTTGATTTCCTTAGCAATAGAACGGACAGATTACGTCAAACGTGATTTCCAGTGTACCGGCACAGGTGGGAAGAAAACGCTCCGCGTCCGTGGAATGGAACGGCGGAATGCCCGCAGTCGCTGCAACGGCGGTTCTCGGATGGCACGGCAGCCAAGGCGTTCGGTCATTGATAATGTCCTGTACCAGCCTCCGCGCCGTATTTCCCGCATGTTTCGAAACGCGGTTGTTCCATGGCGATTCGCGCACGTACACTGCTTTATTAAACCGCGGTACAGCGGATCATTCCGAAGTCAAGGAGGGCTTCATGACTGCATCACCTCTTGCGCAGACCCCGAACGACAAGTTCAACGCGCCAATCGCCGAAGCGGATCCGGAAATCGCTGAAATCCTCGATGCCGAACTGTCCAGGCAGCAGAACGGCCTTGAAATGATTGCCTCCGAAAACTTCGTGCCACGCGCCGTCCTGCAAGCGCAGGGATCCGTGCTGACCAACAAATACGCCGAAGGCTATCCGGGACGCCGCTACTATGGCGGGTGCGAACAGGTCGACAAACTCGAAACCATCGCCCGCGAGCGCGCGAAAAGCCTGTTCGGTGCCGAATATGTCAACGTGCAGCCTCATTCCGGCGCGCAGGCCAACGCTGCTGTTTACCAGGCGCTCGTCAAGCCTGGCGACACGGTTCTCGGACTGGCTCTCGACCATGGCGGCCATCTCACCCATGGCATGAAGATCAACTTTTCGGGACGCTTCTATCATGCGGAAGCCTATGGAGTTAATCCCGAGACTTTCCGTATCGATCCGGAGATTATCCGCCAGCGGGCGCTTGAAACCCATCCGGCGATGATTATCGGTGGGTGGAGCGCCTATCCGCGCATTGAGGACTTCAAGGCGATGAAGGAGATTGCAGACGAGGTCGGCGCCAAATTCTGGGTGGACATGGCTCATTTCGCCGGTCTGGTGGCGGCTGGTCTGCATCCGAGTCCCGTGCCGTATGCCGATGTCGTGTCCTCTACCGCGCACAAAACTCTTGGCGGTCCGCGTTCCGGCTTCATTCTCGCCAAGCAGGAGTATGCCAAGAAGCTCAATTCTGCCGTGTTCCCTGGCCAGCAGGGTGGTCCGCTCATGCATGTCATCGCCGGCAAGGCCGTCGCCTTCAAGGTCGCGGCATCTCCGGAGTTCAAGGATCGTATACAGCGCACGCTTGATGGTGCCAAGATCCTCGCCGAACGTCTCATGGCCGACGATGTCAAGAACAACGGCATCAGTGTCCTGACCGGCGGCACCGATGTGCATCTGGTCATGGTCGATCTGCGCAACAGCGAGATGGATGGTCAGCAGGGTGAGGATTTGCTTGCGCAATGCGGCATCACCATCAACCGCAACACCGTCCCGTTCGATCCGCGCCCTGCGTCCGTGGCGTCCGGTTTGCGTATCGGCACCAGTGCGCTCGCCACCCGCGGTTTCAGTCCGAAGGAATACGAGGAGGTTGCCGACATCATCGGTACCGCGCTCGCTGCGGGCAAGGATGCCGACGTCGAAGCTTTGAAGGCGCGTGTCATCAAGCTCACCGAGGACTTCCCGCTGTATCCGAGTCTCGACCAGATCCACTGATCGTACTCGTCCTTCCATTCGACGCGTTCGCGCCCCGCAAATACGCAAGCGGACGGCTCGAAATGGCCGCCATTGCGCAGCGGGGCGCGATCGCGCGCTATTCTAGGAAACTATGACGAATCCACAACATCAGACCGATGCCATCAACGCCGACGCGTTCGAAGCGGTATGCGTCATGGGTGATGCTGCCCGCAACGCGCAATCGCAGCTCGCGCAAGCTAACACCGAAGCGAAAAACGAACTGCTCAACGCTATCGCCGACGCGCTTGACAACCACGCCGACGTCATCGCCGGAGCCAATGCGCTCGACATGAGCCAGGCCTTCGACGACGGCATGGACGCAGGGAAACTCGATAGGCTCAAATTCAATGTGCCCCGGATCGCCGCAGCCGCGCAAGGCGTGCGGCACGTGGCCTCCCTGCCCGACCCGGTAGGCGAGATCGTGCGCGGATACCACCTTGAAAACGGCTTGAGGCTGCAACAGGTGCGCGTCCCCATCGGCGTGCTCGGCATGATCTACGAGGCTCGCCCCAACGTCACCGTCGACGTGGCATCACTGTGCATCAAATCCGGCAATGCGGTCCTCCTCAGGGGCGGTCACGCCGCCGAACGCACCAACGCGGCGACGCTCTCCATCATCGGCGACGTGCTCGCCGAACACGGATACGACCAGGCCATGATTGACTCCGTCGACCGATACGGACGTGCCGGCGCCACGGCCATGATGGAGGCGCGCGGACACATCGACGTGCTCATCCCACGCGGGGGAGCGGGACTCATCCAAGCCGTCGTGCGCAACTCCAAAGTTCCCGTCATCGAAACGGGAGCCGGTAACGTGCACATCTACGTCGACCGGTCCGGAGACCTCGACAAGGCCATCCCCATCCTCATCAACGCCAAAACCCAGCGCGTCGGCGTATGCAACGCCGCCGAGAAACTCCTCGTGCACCGGGACGTCGCCGAAACCTTCCTGCCGAAGGCCGCCGCGGCGCTGGCCGAAGCCGGCGTCGAAATGCATGCCGACGAACGCGCGTACGGCATCATCGAACAAGCCAGGGTGAAGGACGCGCATCTCACGCATGCCACCGACGAGGATTGGGACACCGAATATCTGGCGCTTGAGATAGGCATCAAAGTGGTCGATTCGCTTGACGAGGCCATCGCGCACATCAACCGTCATTCCACAGGACACACCGAATCCATCATCGCCGAGGACTATTCGGCCATCGAGGAATTCACCTCGCGCATCGATTCGGCGGTGGTGATGGTCAACGCCTCCACGCGATTCACGGACGGCGGAGTCTTCGGTTTCGGAGCTGAGCTCGGCATCTCCACGCAGAAGATGCACGCGCGAGGCCCTATGGGGCTTCGTGAGATGACCACGACCAAATGGATCGGCTATGGAACGGGACAGATGAGAGCATGAGCGACGAAACCAAGCAGGAAACCGTGCGAAACAACAAGAATCCCTGGAACGCGGATCTGAACGATCCGATGCTCGGACTGCGACTGGCTTCCGAACGATTGAGCATCGTCCGCTACGTGTTCCTCGTACAGGTCGAGGACGGCATCGCCTCCGCCGACGAACGTGCATCGCTCGAATACGCCGACGCGGTGCTGATCGGTTGGCCCGAAGCCGACGCCGCGGACGTCGTCACCCCCGATGACGAGCAGCTCGGCATCATCGGCGAGCAGATGCGGGACATGGAACAGTACGTCGCCAAATTCAGCGCGATGGAACGCGACCATGATCTCGAAGGCATGACGGACACGCTGATTCGCGTCACCGAACGCGTGGCCAAGATCCGCAGCACATACCAGCCGGACTTTCCGCTGCCGACATTCGCCGAGATCCGTCGCGTCGTGCAGAACGAGTGGGATGAGGACATGGGCAAGATCGATCCTGACAACGCGTCTCCGACCGCGGACAGCATCGAGCAGGAGACCGTGGACGCGGACAAGGAGCAGCAGGCCGAGCGGCAGCACGAAAACGGGGCTTCCGCATGACCGGTCCGAAACGTATGCGGCCGGAATCCGCGGAGGCCGATCCCGAGCTCGCAGTCAGCTATGTGGTGGAACCGGAACGACGCATGTCGGAGCTGTCCGTGGACCGTCCGCAGTCGGCCGTGACGTCTGGCCGCAGGTCGGCACGAGGGAACTGGCATAACCGTCTGCGCATCGGCATCATGGGCGGCACGTTCGACCCGATCCACAACGGCCACCTAGTCGCAGCCTCCGAAGTGTCATGGGTATACGATCTCGACGAAGTGATTTTCGTGCCGACCGGACGGCCGGTGTTCAAACTGGACAAGAAGGTCACCAATGCGGAGGACCGCTATCTCATGACGGTCATCGCCACCGCATCCAATCCGAAATTCACCGTGTCGCGCGTGGACATCGACCGCCCCGGCATCACCTACACCATCGACACGCTGCGCGACATCCGCGTCCAGTATCCGGACGCCGAACTGTTCTTCATCACCGGAGCCGACGCCGTGGCGGAGATCATGCAGTGGAAGGACGCCGACAAAATGTGGGATCTGGCGCATTTCGTGGCCGTGACGCGGCCGGGCTACTCCTCACCGGACGGTGTGAGGCTACCCGCAGGCAAGGTGGATACATTGGAGATCCCCGCATTGGCGATTTCATCGACCGACGTGCGCAGAAGAGCAGAACACGGAGAACCGGTCTGGTACCTCGTGCCCGACGGCGTGGTGCAGTACATCGGCAAGCACGGCCTGTACCGATAGCCATCGTGGGTGGAACGGACGCGATTTCGCGTATACCCTCGAACACACGTGGGCATCGAGGTCTGCGTAGCCGGTTAGTATGGGTCACATCCACTTCGCTAGAACAGACGTTTGGAGATATGGTGAGCGCAATCCTTGAAGGAAAGCCGGATAAGAACCTTATCCTTGTCACAGGCAGGGCACACCCGAAGCTGGCGGCGGAAGTCGCCGAACAGCTCGGCATCGATGTTCTGGAAACCACAGCATACGACTTCGCGAACGGCGAGATGTACGTGCGCTACACCGAATCCGTGCGCGGTGCGGACGTGTTCGTGCTGCAAAGCCATTCCAACCCGGTCAACCAGGCCATCATGGAGCAGCTCATCATGATCGACGCGCTGAAACGCGCCTCCGCACGCTCCATCACCGCGGTCTGTCCGCTGCTGGGCTACTCGCGCCAGGACAAGAAGCATCGCGGACGCGAGCCCATCTCCTGCCGTCTCGTGTTCGACTTGCTCAAAACCGCAGGCGCCGACCGCATCATGAGCGTCGACCTGCACGCGGCGCAATCCCAAGGCTTCTTCGATGGCCCCGTCGACCATCTCATCGCCATGCCGGTGCTGGTCGACTACATCCGAGACCGTTTCTCCAACCAGCTTGACAACGTCGCCGTCGTGTCCCCGGACGCCGGCCGTATCCGCGTCGCCGAACAGTGGGCGCAACGCCTCGGCGGCGGACCGCTCGCCTTCGTGCACAAGACCCGCGACATCACCCGTCCGAACCAGGCGGTCTCCAACCGCGTGGTCGGCGACGTGGCAGGCAAGGACTGCGTACTCGTCGACGACCTGATCGACACCGCCGGCACCATCGCGGGGGCATGCAATGTGCTCAAGGACGCCGGCGCCAAGTCGGTGACCGTCGTCGCCACGCATGGCGTGCTGTCCGGCCCGGCCGTGGAACGTCTGAAGAACTGTGGCGCTCGCGAAGTCGTGCTCACCGACACCGTGCCGATTCCGGAGGAGAAGCGCTGGGACGGCCTTACCGTCCTGTCCATCGCGCCCCTGCTGGCCAGCGCCATCCGCGCTGTGTTCGAGGACGGTTCCGTGGCCGAATTGTTCGACACATATCCGGAGCATCACGGACAGGGCTTCCTGTTCGCCTGATTCCACTAATTTTCGGCAGCGGAACTCCAATGTTTGGCGATTGGAGTTCCGCTGCCGGGATCCGCGGGTTCCGATTCGTTCGGAGCCCGTTTTTCTTTTGCCGAAAGGTTTTGCGCCTGTTCCTGGCCGATGCCAACGACTCCCTTGTCATTGTCCTTTTCCACATGGAACCGTCCGCATACTGCGCCATCATCTCCATCGGCCTCTTTCCATCGATCTCTTTGGACGCTTGCGGATTGCTGAGCGTTTGTGCGGATTAATCCGCCGTCAAATCCCATGAATTATCCGAATAAAGAAACACCCAAAAAACGAAAACGTTGAATTTCCAACGTTTCAACGCATATATCGCAGCTGGCTCATTAGGGGGCGATTGAAAAATCCGCACGCGCATCCGATAATCCACAAACGATTGGAATTATCCGCACGGCAATTGGATGACGCGGTCAGATATGTCGATCGAAGATGGAGGAGTAGATTGGAGAATATCGTTTTCCGTGTATGAGCGCGTCCTTGCGGCATGGAAGCGCCGCGCGCGAAACAAAGAAGCAAAAGAAACGGGAAGAGAACAATGAGCGGGGAAGATTCCAAAACGGACGATGACGCGAAGCGTGACTATCTGATTCGCACCTTTTCGAGGACGAAGCGCAAGGATTACGAAAACTATGTGGTCAATGCGGTGTGGAATAGGCTGGGAATGCGCGACGTGAAACCCGTGACCCAGCAGCCGGTATTATGCCCGGGGAAAGCATACAAGTTCATCGACCTGTACTTCCCGCAAGTGGGCATCGGCGTCGAATGCGATGAGGCATATCATCAGAATGAGGAACAGCATTCCCGCGACATCCATCGTGAGATCACGATCATCGAGGTGCTTCGTCAAATCCATGAGGGAGATTATGAGCTGAAACGCATCGACGCGACGAAGCCTTTTGCCGAATTCGAACAGAGCATAGACGACGTGGTCTCCTGCATCGCGGATAAGGTCAACGAGCAGAAAGCCAATGGAACATTCAAGCCTTGGATTCAGGCCGTGGATGATTGGCGACAGTATTATGCGGACAAGGACCGCATCTCCGTTTCGGACGACATCGGCTTTCCCCGTATAGTCGACGCCGTGAACACCCTATGCAGCGCCGACTATAAAGGGTGTCAGATGGGTTGGTGCGTGCCCAGTGCCCTACGTCCGGTTTACGGAGATGAATACCGGACATGGTTCCCCAAGCTTGCCGTCAACGGGAAGGCCATAGCGAGCGGCTGGAACAATCGTCTGTCGCCGGATGGCCTGCACATCGAGGAATACAACGAATATAATCCCGATGCCGTGGATCCTGTGACCAGCGGACAGGCCGCCCACGACAAGCGAATCACCTTCGCCAAAAGCACCGACCCCATGACCCGCCAATCCTCCTACAGGTTCGTCGGCGTTTTCCAACGTATAACCAACAATGACGAAGGAACCCGCAAAAGGTATGAACGCATAGCTGACTCATTCCCGATCATCCGTGCCTAGTCGAGGCTGGTGCCGCCGTCCACGTCGAGGGTCTCGCCGTCGATGTAGCCGGATTCCGGATCAGCGAGGAACACGATGGCGCGGGCGATGTCATACGGCTGGCCACCATGCTTGACGAGCGTGGAATCCTCGATGGCCTTCTGCTTCCAATCCGGCATCCCCGACGTCATCGGCGTGTAAGTCAGTCCCGGCATGACCGCGTTCACGTTGATGCCGTCCGTCGCATACTCCCTGGCCGCGCCGCGGGTGAGCGCCGCGACGCCCGCCTTGGTGGCCGCGTAGGCCACACCGCCCAGGTATCCACCGCCGTGCTTCGCGGCGATGGAGGACACGTTGACGATGCGACCGTAATGCTGCGTCCTCATGCGCTTGACGGCCTGCTTGATGGTCAGGAAGCCGGCGGTCAGATTGACCGCGAGAATCCGGTTCCAGCGTTCTAGATCCGTGTTGTCGAGCGTGTCCTTGATGATGATGCCCGCGTCGTTGACGAGGATGTCGATGCCGCCGTAATGTTCGTCAAGCTGCTGGAAGACGCGTTCGACGGTGCTCGGGTTGGAGATGTCCCCGGGCGCTGCGAAGGCCTCACCGCCCGCCTGGGTGATGAGGCCGACCGTGGCTTCCGCGCGTTCCGGCACGATGTCGTTGACCGCGACCCTCACGCCTTTGCTTGCGAGCAGTTGGGCGGCGGCCTGGCCGATGCCCTGTCCGGATCCTGTCACCAAGGCACGCTGGCCCTCCCAACGCTGATCGTGACGCTCCTCATCGAGTCCTGTGATATGCATGGTTTCCCTTCCCCGCGATTCTCCGGCGCCCATCCGCCGGTTCATCATGCAAGTGTAGGTGCGGACAAGGGGATACGCACGCCATCGGCCTCCTTCTGGAATGCAGGATCGGTTTCAGCAAGCCGGCCATAGGGCTATAGGCTTGGCGGAATGAATGGCTTTGGATAGGCCGGACATCGACGCAGTATTCGAGTGCACACGGAAACGGATTCGGACGAATCTCGCGACACTTCAACTTAAATCCGCTTCTTCGCTGTGGTGATAACATGACGACATTGTTTTCAAGAGAGAAGACGAGGGCGTCAAATTGCACGACGTAGAAAAGAGACAATCCGATGAGTGACGCGTTGCTAGTCATCGACATGCAGGAAGCGTACGTAGGGGAGCACCGCTTCCCATACCTCAAATACAGTATGCCCGATCTGCTCACTACGGTAAATGGCGTCATTGACGCTTACGCAGACGAGAAGCGGCTGATTGTATACATAAGAAACGTGATGGAACGCAGCCTCCTCAGCCGTCTGTCACCGTTCAAAGTGTATGAGGACACTCTGGAGTCAAAGCTGGTTGAAGGACTGCACGTGGCATCGAATCACGTGTTCGTGAAACATGCGGGAGACGCGTTCTCCAATCCTCAATTGCATGCTTTCCTGAAGGAAAACAACGTGGATTCGGTCAAAATCGTGGGCGTGGATGGAGGCGGCTGCGTGGCATTGACCGCGCTGGGCGCAATAGAACACGGCTACCATGTGGTAGTCGACGAGCCGGCCATTGGCACGACATTTGAACGCAGCAAAAGGAAGCACTTCAGGAAACTGAAGGAGCTGGGCGCCGAATTCGTCTGATGGCCAACCCCTGCCTGCCGCGATTGCCATATCCGTTTGATTTGCACGGAATATGACCACACCATCAGATTTCCATTAAACGGGTCAAGATGTCAGACGGTTTTACGTCGCGAACCGCGCAGCTCCGGAAGCAACACGATGAACAACACGATGGCGAGTATGGCGGTGAGCAGATCCGCCACTGCCTGCGCCGCGATGACGCCATGGTATCCGGCGATACGGGATCCCGCATACAGTGTGATGGCAAGCATCACTCCCTGCCGGCTGATGGACAGGGCCAGCGCGCCCCACGCCTTGCCTGCGGATTGGAAAGTGCACGTGGTAACGAGGACGATTGCGACGCACACGGTGCTCAGAAGCTGCACACGCAGCATGCCGGTGCCGAGGTCGATGATGCGCTGGTCGTCGCTGAAGAAGCCCATGAGCTGTCGCGCGGAGGCCACAAGTACCACGGTCATGCCGATGGCGAGCAGGCAGAGGAAACCGTAAGCGAATCTGAGCAGTGCTTTCAGACGTGGCATGTTGCCAGAACCGTAGTTGTATCCGATAAGAGGCTGACCGCCGAAAGCGAAGGCCACAAGAATCAACACGGCGATCATAACGATTTTCAGACCGATGCCCATGGCCGCGACCGCGTCATTGCCGTATGGCAAGAGGAACAGGTTGATCATGACGATGCCAAGGCTCTGCATGAGATTGGTGACGGATGCGGGTATGCCGATGGCGAAAATGCCCGAGACCTCGTGACGGGTGATGGCGATTCCTCGGTCGCGCAGCATGAGCCGTGGATTGATGGAGAGGTTTTCGCTGCGTGCGACGAGGAACCAGATATAGTAGGCATCCGTGCAGATGTTCGCTATGACGGTCGCGCTCGCGGATCCGGCGGCGCCCCATCCGAACACGTGGATGAACAATGGGTTGAGACAGATGTTGATGAGGGTTCCGGCGACCGAGCCTATGGCTGACGGGGTGGCATGGCCCTCGGCCCGCAACAGATTGGTCGGCGTCATGGACGCGATGATGAATGGCGAACCGATGATGATGAGCGTGTAGAACTGTGACGCATACTGCCATGTGTTGCCGTCCGCGCCGAGCATGGAGAGAATCGGGTCTCGGAACGCGAGACCGAAGATGATGACGAGTAGACCGGTGAGGACGGCTCCCCAGAAGCAGAATACGCTCAGCCGCTTGCCGTCATCGTAACGTCCCTGTCCGTAGAGCCGTGAGATCACGGAGCTTCCGCCAAGTCCGAAGATGTCGCCGAGTGCGATCATGACCGTGAATACGGGGGTTGCTATCGCGACGCCCGCCACCATGTCGGTGTTGCCGGTATGCGCGATGAAATAGGTGTCCACGGTGTTGTAGGCGAGGGTGACCATCATGCTGAGCACGACGGGGATCGCAAGGGTCATGTATGCGCGCGGTATCGGCGCCTTCTCGAAGAGTTCGTTATCCATAGCAGTCGCCAAGACTACAATGCCGAACCGGACATTTTCGGGAATGTCATGCGGCGCCCTATGCCCACGTCTGCGAATGTTGCATCCGGTGGCCGATTGCTCGTGATCGCGCTATCGGCCACCGGATGCGCTGCGATGCCGGATTCTACCGCAGCGAGATATCGTCGATGCGGCGAAGCTCCTCTTCGCTGAATGTGGTGTTTCGGAGCGCTCCGATATTGTCGAGCAGTTGTTGCGGGCGAGACGCTCCGACCAGCACCGAAGTGACCATGCCGCCGTGCAGCAGCCAGGCCAACGCCATCTCGGCCAGGGTCTGACCACGTTCCGCCGCCAGATCGTTCAACTCGCGGATCTGCTGCAGCTTTTCCTCGGTCAACGCGCTTTTCCGCAGGAACCGTCCGTCATGGGCGATTCTGCTGTCTGCGGGAATGCCGTCTAGATACCTGTCGGTCAGCAGTCCTTGGTCGAGAGGGGAGAAGGTGATCAGTCCCTTGCCGAGACGGTGGGAGGTCTCCTTGAGTCCGTTGCGCTCAACGGTGCGGTCGAAGATGTTGTACCGGTTCTGATTGATGATGAACGGCACATGCAGCTCGTCGAGAATGGCGGTGGCCTTTTCGAGCGTCGGACCGTCATAATTGGACAGGCCCACGTACAGGGCCTTGCCACTGCTGACCGCCGTGGCGAGCGCTCCCATGGACTCTTCGAGCGGGGTGGATGGGTCCATGTGATGGTGGTAGAAGATGTCGACGTAGTCGAGTCCAAGTCGTTCGAGGCTTTGGTCGAGTGAGGCGAGCAGGTATTTGCGGCTGCCGAGATCGCCGTATGGGCCGTTCCACATTTCGTAGCCGGCTTTGGTGCTGATGATGAGTTCGTCGCGGTGGTGCTGGAAATATTCGTGCAGCAGCCTTCCGCAGTTCTTTTCGGCGGATCCTGGTTCGGGGCCGTAGTTGTTGGCTAGGTCGAAGTGGGTGATGCCGTTGTCGAATGCAGTGAACACGATTCGGCGCATGGTGTCGTATGGGGTGATGTCGCCAAAGTTGTGCCAGAATCCGAGGGATATGGCGGGGAGCTTGAGGCCGCTTGTTCCCGCATGGTTGTAGGTCATGTCGTCGTATCGGTTTGGCGATGGCGTGTAGATGGTGGTCGGCTCGAGCATGGTTCCTCCTTGAACTGCGGCGATTGCGTATTCGCCAAGTCAGAATACACATCCGCTTGCCGCGTCGCAACATGCCGCAATACAATGGTCGCGTCATGGCGCGTCCATGTAATGACAGGAGGAATGCCGATGCATGTGGAGCATGGGTTCGGTCCGGTTTGGGACGCCGAATCGCGCGTGTTGGTATTGGGTTCCATGCCGAGTCCGAAATCACGTGAGATGCATTTCTACTATGGGCATCCGCGCAATCGTTTCTGGCCTGTCATGGCGGCCGTGTTCCATGATGACAGCTGCCTGTGCGAAGGCATGGCTCCCAATTGGACGGTGCGTGCGCGCAGGGATTTCGCGTTGCGTCACCATATGGCGCTGTGGGATGTGATCGCATCCTGCGATATCGAAGGTGCGAGCGACGCGAGCATTCGCAATGCCGTTCCCAATGATTTTTCCGGTATGCTTCGTCGATCGCGGATTTCCCATATATTCACCACGGGCGCGAAGGCCGCGCAGCTGTATCGGCGGCTTTGCGTCCCGCTGCTGCGGTCTCATGGATTGGATGACGTGCCGATGACGCGATTGCCGTCCACCAGTCCTGCGAATGCCGGAATGAGCCTGCCGCGTCTTATCGAAGCCTACGATTGCGTCGGGCGCGCCGTTTCGTAGACGTTGCAAGGTATTCCGACGTCTCCGGTATTGTCCGAGCCCTCTTTATACAATCTCGGTTGCGTTGAAATCCGAAGCGTCCTCCACGAATCCGTTCGGAATGGACGCTTCCTGCGAAACCAACAAGACGGAAGGCGAAAGATGGCATTGAGCGCCGCAATCATCCTTGCCGCGGGTGAGGGGACCCGCATGCGTTCCAACAAGCCGAAGGTGTTGCACACCTTGGCGGGCAAGACGTTTCTGAATCGAGTGATGGACTCTGTTTCCGCGCTCGATCCGGACACACTTGCCGTCGTGGTGCATTATCAGGCGGAACGCGTTGCCGAAGCGGCACGCTCCTATAACGAGCGTGTCACCATCGTCAACCAGGATGACATTCCCGGCACCGGCCGCGCGGTGCAATGCGCGATGGCGCAGCTGACGCAGCAGGGCAATCTGGACGGCGCCGTGCTGATCGCGGCCTCGGACATGCCGTTGCTTGACACCGACACGCTCGATCAGCTGCTCGCCTTCCATGAGCGTAGCGGCAATGGAGCGACCGTGCTGACCACCATGCTCGTTGATCCGACCGGATATGGCCGTATCATCCGCGACAGTGACGGCAACGTACTTCGCATCGTGGAACAGAAGGACGCTAACAGCAGCGAATTGGCCGTGCACGAGGTGAACACCTCCGTGTACGTGTTCGACGCGAAGCTGCTTGCCGAAGCTATCGCCAATCTCAAATCCGACAACGCCCAGGGAGAGTTCTATCTGACCGACGCGCTCGAGGCGGCCAAGGCCAAGGGCGCGGTCGGTGCGTTCGCCGCGCCGGATCCGTTGAGCGTGGAAGGCGTCAACGATCGTGTACAACTTGCCAATCTCGCCAAGGGCCACAACAAGCGCGTCTGCGAGCGTTGGATGCGCGAGGGTGTCACCATCCTGGATCCGGACACCACGTGGATCGAGGATGATGTCGAGATCGCGCGCGACGCGGTCATTCTGCCGGGCTGCTTCCTGGAAGGTCATACCGTAATCGGCGAGGCGGCGGAAATCGGCCCGTACACCACGCTGATCAGAGCCACCATCGATGCCGAGGCGCATGTGGAACGTTCCCGCGTGCAGGAGACCCATATCGGCCGCGCTGCGAACATCGGTCCGTGGACGTATCTGCGTCCCGGCAACGAGCTCGGTGAAGGAACCAAGGCTGGCGCGTTCGTGGAAATGAAGAAGGCGCATATCGGCAACGGCACCAAGGTGCCGCATCTGAGCTATGTCGGTGACGCCGACCTAGGCGAGCACACCAACATCGGCGGCGGCACCATCACCGCCAACTATGATGGCGTGCACAAGCACCACACCACCATCGGATCGAACGTGCACGTCGGTGCGGGCAACCTGTTCGTCGCCCCCGTCAAGGTCGGTGACGGCGTCACCACCGGAGCCGGCTCCGTGGTTCGCCACGACGTTCCGGCCGATTCCATGGTCTATTCCGAAAACACACAACACGTAGTAGAGGGCTGGAAGCCCGAATGGGAGCGCTGAACATGCCTGCATTGCAAGATTCCATCGACGCCGTACGCATCGCCGCCGCCGCGGCGGATCGTATGAAGGCCACCGACATCGTGGCGTTCGACGTCACCGAACCGTTGGCCATCACCGACGCGATGCTTATCGCCACCGCCTCGAACGAACGTCAGGTGCTCGCCGTCGCCGAAGAGATCGAAAAGGATCTGTATCTCAAGGCCGGCAAGCGTCAGCCGCGGTCGCGCGAAGGCCTGACCGAAGGCCAATGGGTGCTGCTTGACTACGGTGACTTCGTCATCCACGTCATGCATCAGGAGTCCCGCGACTACTATCGTCTCGAACGGCTGTGGAAGGATTGTCCGAGCATCGACCTGCAGCTCGGCCATGCCGAGACGGCCCAGGATCAGGCGGATTCCGAGGATTCTGCGCAGAACGCGGAAGTCTGACGACATTTTTATACGGACGTGTCTTCCCATGGACGGGGAGGGCACGTCCGTTTCGTTCCGCACGGCAGGGGACGAATGAAGCAACAGTATAGGGGCTACACAGGGGAGAAGCATGCCTAGAAACGTCGAGCTTGCGCACGACGACGCCATGGCGCCGCACGTGCATTCCATCACATTGGTACGTCACGGGCGCACTTCATACAACGAGCAGCACCGGCTGCAGGGACAGATCGACATTCCGCTCGACGAAGTGGGCCTGTGGCAGGTGAAGCAGACCGCGGCCGCGCTGCGCGAACTCTATGTGGAACGTCACCCCGAAGTGCCGCACCAGCTGGTCGTCTGTTCGGACCTCAAGCGCGCGGCCGCCACGGCGCACGCATTCGCCGACCCGCTCGGCCTTGATATTCATCCGGACATCCGTGTGCGGGAACGCAGCTTCGGCGAATGGGAAGGCATCTCCGTCGAGGAGCTTGCCGGACGTTTCCCGGAGGACTATCTGTCATGGGCCCAGTTCCGCGGAGGCGAACTCAAATACGGCGCCGAACCGAAGCAGGAGGTCGGCAGACGTGGCGTCGAAGCACTGAACGATTGGGCCTCGAAAGCCGGCGAGGACACCGACCTGTACGTGTTCTCTCATGGCGCCTGGATCTCCCAGACGCTGCAGACCTTGTTGGATCTGGATCAGGTGCATGATGATTTCGCGGACATCCTTTCGATGCGCAACGCCCATTGGGTGCGACTGGTGCCTCTGGAGCTTCAAGGCACATTGCGCTGGAGACTGGCGGAATACAATCATGGTCCGGCGATCGCCTACACCGAACAATGGGAGCATCCGCGTCTGTAGCGTCTGATCTGACGGAATCTCGATGCGACCGGGGAGGGCGGCGAGCGCCCTCCCGATTTTTTTTCCAAGCTTTTCACAGAATCGCAGGTTTTCCCCAAGCGCAATCGGCTACCGTCATGGATTGTGAGAAATTTTTTCAAGGGAATATCATTCTCGTCGATTTTCGCGGGCGCTCTCGCCGCGGTGACGTCGTTCCTGCTTTCCGCGAAAATCGGTATCGCGGGATCGGTGATCGGTGTCGCGGCCGGCTCCATCGTGTCCGCCGTGGCGACGCAGGTGTATAAGAACGTGCTCAAGGCTTCGGGTGAGAAGCTACAAAGTGCCGTGCCGTTTGTGGGCAACGACAAGAACGACGCGGAAGACACGAAGGACAAGGATGGAAAGGCGAGCGACGCCACCACGGTGATCGCACCCGTCGCATCCGAAGGCGACAAGACCACCACAATGCCCGCAGCCGACGCGGATCAGACGCAGGTGCTGTCAGCGGACGACGATGATGCGACCGGGACGATGTCTGCGGCGTCCGGCCGAGTCATCTCCTCCGCGCAGGCCGATGGACGGGAAACGCACCTGCTTCCAGAGGATTCCGTCGGTGGACGTTCCAATGGACAGATTCAGCATGCCGGTCGCCGAGCAGCGCTCAACGCTTGGTTGCATGGCAAGTATGCTCCAATCGTCATCGCCATCGTCAGCGCCCTGATCGGCGTGGCCGTGAGCGCGGGACTGATTCTGGCGTTCACCGACGGCCATGGAACCGACACCGTGGTTCGTGATGTGGTCAACAACAGCAAGCAGACGCCGTCCTCCGACGATGACGACGACGATTCCACCTACGGCACCGGCGATGGCACTCAGGATGACACGCAGAATCAGTCCGGCACGACCGACACCGACGAGGACACGTCCAAAACCACCACCAAGAACAGTGGAAAAGACACTGGCAAGAAGACGGACTCCTCGACCGGCGGCACCGGCTCATCCACTACCGATTCCGGTTCCTCCACCAAATCCGATACCAACGATTCAAGCAAAACGGACACGTCCACGGATTCCAACCAGTCGTCAAGCGGATCGATCCCGTCCACCGATTCCGGACAGAACACCGGCACGTCGAACGGTTCGAACGGTTCGACGGACACGAGCCAGAACCAATCGCAGACCGGTACCACCTCCAATGGCACGTCATCCGACACGTCCGGCAGCGGAACCGGCTCCACGAACTAGCCTCGCATGGCATGTCCAGGCATCCGCCTCTATGCGACACGCCGAGGATTGCATGATTCTGCTCTGTGTTGTATCTTAAACAAGGTTTGCAGAGCAGACACGGGGCTATGGCGCAGCTGGTAGCGCATCTCCATGGCATGGAGAGGGTCAGGGGTTCGAATCCCCTTAGCTCCACAGACAAAGGCTTCCGAAGATTCGGAAGCCTTTTTTCGTATTTCAATCCGTGGTCGGCGGCTGTCCATCCGCCATTGGCTGAACCGGCTTTGCCGCCATCTCCTGCAAACCGCCATGGCACACTACCCCCATTGTGGATGACTGTGGATAGGAGCTCCCCATCCACCTATCCACAGATTCGTCGGCACCGGTGGCGGACGGCGCCGATTCCTGCCATGTTGGTTCCTACGGACGCTCGAAGACGATTGTCCCGAAGAAAGCGAAGGAAGGAGAACGCAAAATGGCGTCACCATCCCCAATCAGCCGCCAAACGATGCTGCCGGCGGTCCTGTCCACGATACTGGCATGCATCCTGGCCGCGGTGTGCGCGATGATCCTGACCGATGGAGAGATGCTGGCCGTGATCGTCGCCACCGCGGGCGCGTTGCTCGCCGGAGGAATCCTGCTGCTGCGCATGTGCCAGACATCCGATTGCTGACGCATGGCGCAAGGCAAACGCTGACAGCCGGCAGAACGTGCGGATACAATGAAGCCATGATCGACGAAGTACTATTCCTGCGCCATGGACGCACCTCCTACAATCTCGCCCGACGTCTGCAGGGGCAGATCGACATCCCTCTCGACATCGTCGGCCGATGGCAGGCGGATCAAAGCGCATACGAACTCGCCAAAACCTATTATTGGGCGAAGGTCGCGCATCTCGCCGAACATAATGAGCAGCTCGCGCAACCCTCCTATGGGGGCGCTCATCTCGCCAGTCTTGACGAAATCAACAATGCGCCCGCCGCCCGCCGCCGCATGATCGTCGTCTCCTCGGATCTGTTCCGCGCGAGGCAGACCGCGCACGCCTTCGCCGATCTCATGGGACTCGACGTGGAATCCGACCCTCGGCTGCGGGAACGCAGCTTCGGCGAATGGGAGGGCATGACCCGCGAGGAGATCTGCGAACGTTACGCCGACGATTACCGTTCCTGGCGCGCCCACACCGGTGGTGAGACCAAGCATGGCGTGGAAAGCCGCGTCCACACCGGACGCCGCGGCGCCGAAGCTGTGCGGGACATCGTCGCCGCGCATGATGACGACACGCATCCGACCACGCTGTTGCTCGTCGGCCACGGATCATGGATCGTCGCCACCGTTGCGGTGCTGCTCGACATGGATCCGGACGACCTCAACAACATCGGCGCCATGCGCAACGCCTTCTGGACGCGCATGACCCCGCACTTCAATCCCGTCGACCCGACGCTCCGCACTTGGAAACTGGAGGAATTCAACCAAGGTCCGGCCATCGCCGCGACGGCCGACTGGGAGAACGGGCCGGAGTCGTTGCGCGCGCCCGGCATGCAGTCATGGAAGCCGATCGTCCAATAGATGGCAGAAAATCAGCCGAACCGGCCCGCAAGGTGAACGCTTGATGAAATCATCGCCATTCGTGCGGCGAATTCTCGCGGTGGGACTATCCTTGATAAGGTTGTTTGCCCGACCGTGCGGAGCGCTGTACGGCATCCGGGCTTCCGTACAGCGATAGAACGTTGGAAAGCGCGAAAGGCGGGTGAGAGACATGTTGAGAATGTTCAGAACGATTAACGGCCAGGTGGAGCAGATCCAAAAACCTGAGAACGGCTCCTGGCTGTGCCTTTCGGAACCCACCGACGTGGAACTCGCTAACGTGTCCATGGAGGCCGGCGTCGATCTGGCAGACCTGCGTGCCCCGCTGGATGACGAGGAACGCTCACGCGTCGACGTCGAGGACGATTACACGATGATCATCGTGGACATTCCGACCGTGGAGGAGCGGGGAGGCCGCGACTGGTACGAGACCATCCCGTTGTCGATCATCATCACCCAATCGGCCATCATCACCGTCTGCATGCAGGACACTCCCGTGCTGCATCCGTTCATGGAAGGCACCATCCGCGGCTTCAACACATACATGAAGACGCGGTTTATCCTGCAGATCCTGTACCGCAACGCCACCATGTATCTGCGCTATCTGCGCATCATCGACCGGGAAAGCGACAAGCTCGAACTCAAGCTGCGTCATTCCATGCAGAACCGCGAAATCCTCATGCTGCTGGAGCTGAGCAAAACATTGGTCTACTTCACCACGTCACTCAAATCGAACGAGATCGTCATGGAGAAGCTGACCACGTTGCCGCGGCTCAAGCAGTATCCAGAGGATGAGGATCTGCTCGACGACGTCATCACGGAAAACAAGCAGGCCATCGAGATGGCCAACATCTACAGCGGAGTTCTTGCCAACATGACCGACGCGTTCGCGTCGATCGTGTCGAACAATCTGAACAACGTGATGCGCATCTTCACCATCATCTCCATCACATTGTCCATCCCGACCCTGATCTTCTCTATGTACGGCATGAACTTCCAGCATGGCATGCTTGGCATGCCATTGACGGACAAGCCTTGGGGCTTTGCGGTCGTCATCGGCGTCTCCGTGGTCATCTCCGCGATCGTCACCTGGTTCCTCACCCGTTCCCGCATGTTCAAGTGATGCGTATGGGTGGAAGGATTCGTCGTGTGGCCGCGGCGGCAGGCGCGGTGTTGATGGCAATCGGCATGGGGGGCTGTGGCACGTCGGTTTCCGTGGTGACCGAAGGCGCGGCGCAGGGGCCGACGATCGCGATCGGCGTCGCGGCCGACCAGCCGGGGCTTGGTTGGCTGCATGGAGGGGAATATTCCGGTTTCGACATCGACGTCGCCAAATACGTGGCGAAGACCTTGGGATACGCGGAAAAGCAGATCGTGTTCAGGCAGTTGACGCCGGATGCGAGGATCTCGTCACTCGCCGACGGCACCGTCGACATGATCGTGGATTCCTTCTCCGTCGACGGCGCCCACGATGGCGAAGCCGATGTCGCGGGGCCATATCTGACCGTGCATGAAGCTTTGCTGGTGCGCACCGACGATTCGTCCGCGGTCAAAGGAGCTGACGACCTGTCCGGCAAAACCGTATGCGCGGTCACCGGCAGCGCGGCCGCGCACGATATCCGCGGCCGTGCCGAGCATGCGGTCGTACGAGAACGCGGCACGTATCCGCAGTGCGTGACGGCGCTGATGATCGGCGAAGCCGACGCGATCGCAACGGACGATGCGATCGCGACCGGTCTGGCAGCCAACAATACGGGCGACCATATGAAGATCGTCGACGTCCCTGACGTCGAATGGTTCTACGGCATCGCCGTCAAATCGGGGCAAAGCGAACTGGTGGGGCAAATCGACGCCGCGCTGCGGGCGATGGTGAAGGACGGTTCATGGCAGCGGGCCGCCGATGACATGAACGGAACGATCGGGTACGTTCCCGACGCGAAGACGAATCCTCCTACGGCATCAGCCCAGGATTCCTCCTCCGATTCCTCCGCGTCGTCGGAAAAATAACGGGAACGCATGTGCCTGAATAGTGGTTGATTCGTTGCGAAGTGTCCAGTTGCGCGGCTAATTTCATGCATTATGAGTGACACCGAGAAAAGCGCGCAGGCGCAGTCGAACGAATCCGCCGAACCGGCGTTCCGCTACAATGCGAAGCTGGCGCAGGGCATCGAAGAGAAATGGCAGAAGATCTGGGATGATGAGGGCACCTTCTGGGCCGCCAACGTCAACGGTGATCTGAAGGACGGCAAAGGCCGCAATGCCGAAGGACGCCCGTCCTACTTCGCGATGGACATGTTCCCATACCCGTCCGGCAAGGGTCTGCACGTCGGCCATCCTCTGGGCTACCTGGCCACCGATGTGGTCAGCCGCTACCACCGCATGAAGGGCGAGAACGTGCTGCACGCCATGGGCTATGACGCGTTCGGTCTGCCGGCCGAACAGTACGCCGTCCAGACCGGGCAGCATCCTCGCATCACCACCGAGCAGAACATCGCCAACATGCGCCGCCAGCTGCACCGCATGGGTCTGAGCTTCGACAACCGTCGTTCCTTCGCCACCATCGATCCCGGCTACGTTCGTTGGACCCAGTGGATCTTCTCGCGCATCTATGACGCGTGGTATGACGAGGGCGCCACGAACCCGTCCGGTTCCAAGGGCTGCGCACGCCCGATCAGCACGCTGGTCGAGCAGTTCGAATCCGGCGAACGCGCCATCCCGGGCTTCGAGGGCAAGGCATGGTCCGATCTGACCGAAGCCGAGCAGGCCGACGTGCTCAACGACTTCCGTCTGGCCTACATCTCCAAGTCCCCGGTCAACTGGTGCCCGGGCCTGGGCACCGTGCTCGCCAACGAGGAGGTCACCGCCGAAGGCAAGTCCGAACGCGGCAACTTCCCGGTGTTCCAGCGCGAACTGCGCCAGTGGTCCATGCGCATCACCGCGTACGGCCACCGTCTGATCGAGGATCTCGACACCATCGACTGGCCTGAGAAGGTCAAGCTCATGCAGCGCAACTGGATCGGCGAATCCCACGGCGCTTCCGTGCATTTCGACGTCGAGACCCCGGATGGCGTCAAGGACATGGAGATCTACACCACCCGTCCCGACACGCTGTTCGGCACCACGTTCGCAGTCGTCTCCCCGGAACACCACCTGCTTGAGAACGTTCCGGAAGAATGGCCGGCGGAAACCCCCGAGGATTGGAAGGGCGGCTACGCCACCCCGGTCGAGGCCGTGAAGGCGTACCGTCTGGCCGCCGAAGCCAAGACCGCCAAGGACCGCGTGGACGAGGCGGGCGAGAAGACCGGCCTGTTCACCGGCCTGTACGCCATCAACCCGATCACCGGCGCTAAGCTGCCGCTGTTCACCGCCGACTACGTGCTCATGGACTACGGCACCGGCGCGATCATGGCAGTGCCGGGCGGCGATCAGCGCGATTACGATTTCGCCGTCAAGTTCGGCCTGCCGGTCATCTACACCGTCAAGCCGCTGCCGGAATCCGGCGACGACCTCGCCAACTATGAGGGCAAGGCGCCGTTCGTCTCCCATGACGGCATCGTCATCAACTCCTCCATCGACGCGACCAAGGCCAAGGGCGATTCCCTGAGCCTCGACGGCCTGCGCGTGGACGAGGCCATCGACAAGGTCAACGCCTGGCTCGAATCCGCCGGCGTCGGCAAGGGCACCGTCAGCTACCGTCTGCGCGACTGGCTGTTCAGCCGCCAGCGCTACTGGGGCGAGCCGTTCCCGATCGTCTACGGCGAGGACGGCACCCCGCACCTGCTGCCCGACGACCAGCTGCCGATCAACCTGCCGGACGTGCCCGACTACAGTCCGAAGACGTTCGATCCGGACGACGCCGAATCCAACCCGGAGGCGCCGCTGAGCCGCAACGAGGATTGGGTCAAGGTCGAGCTCGACCTGGGCGACGGCAAGAAGACCTACTACCGCGACACCAACACCATGCCGAACTGGGCCGGCTCCTGCTGGTACTACATGCGTTACCTCGACCCGACCGACACCAAGCACATGGTGGAGAAGGACGAGTTCGACTACTGGATGGGTCCGGACCACAACAAGACCGCCGGCAAGTCCGGCGGCGTGGACCTGTACATCGGCGGCGTCGAACACGCCGTGCTGCACCTGCTGTACTCCCGTTTCTGGCACAAGGTGCTGTTCGACCTCGGCTACGTCGACTCCATGGAACCGTTCCACAAGCTGTTCAACCAGGGCATGATCCAGGCATACGCCTACACCGACGACCGCGGCCAGTACGTGCCGGCCGCCGAAGTGGTGGAGGGGCCGGCCGACGCCAACGGCGAACCGACGTTCACTTGGAACGGCCAGCACGCCAACCGCGAGTTCGGCAAGATGGGCAAGAGCCTGAAGAACATCATCACGCCGGATGACATGTATGAGAACTACGGCGCGGACACCTTCCGCCTGTACGAGATGGGCATGGGCCCGCTGGCCGAGTCCCGTCCGTGGAACACACGCAACGTGGTCGGCTCCATGCGTTTCCTGCAGCGCCTGTGGCGTAACGTCATCGACGAGACCACCGGCGAGGTGCGCGTCACCGACGGCGAGCTTGACACGAAGACGCTGAAGCTGCTTAACAACACGATCGCCGACGTGACCGTCGAGATGGAGGCCATGCGTCCGAACACGGCCATCGCCAAGCTCATCGTGCTCAACAACCATCTGACCAGCCTCGACGCCGTGCCGCGCGCCGCCGTCGAACCGCTGATCCTGATGCTCTCTCCGATCGCCCCGCACATCTGCGAGGAACTGTGGAGCAAGCTCGGCCACACCGAATCCCTGGCGCACGCCGACTGGCCGAAGGCCGATGAACGTTACGTCGGTCAGGATTCCGTCACCGCGGTCGTGCAGATCAAGGGCAAGGTGCGCGCCAAGCTCGAGGTCTCCCCGGACATCGATCCGAAGGAGCTGGAGAAGATGGCGCTCGAAGCCGTCGCCGACCGACTGGGCGGCAAGGAGCCACGCAAGGTCATCGTCAAGGCTCCGAAGATCGTCTCCATCGTCCCGGCGGAGTGACGTTCCGCACGCCGAGCACCTCTTTAGGAAGACATGAGGCCTTCTGCCGTCCGGCGACACGCCGGACATGTGGATAACCCATGTTCTCCGACCACAGGGGTCGTTCCGGCTGGACAATGTGCCCATGCATCCTCCAACTTGGATGCATGGGCACATTTGTTTCTCGTTCCAAGCGTTTCATCCAAGCCTCCCGCGTAGCTGGCGGCGACATGGACGTGCCGCTCGCCACGATACGGTTACGCGGACTCAGCCTGCCTGGAAACGTGCCCCGGCGTGGCGCCCCTGTCGGACCGCGGACGGAGGAACCGGACGAACCGTCCTACTTTATGGAACAAGCTGTTTCCAAGCGGACGGCGCATGGAGCGAAGCCGACATTGGCGGAGCTTTCCGGAGTCAGACCGGCAGATGGCGCGGATGACATGGAACGGCCGAAACGGGACAGGCCACGATTGGCGTTCCGGCCGTTCCACGCGCTTGTCGCCATCCTCGCACTGTCGTGCGCGTTGTGCGCGAGCCTGACCATGCTGGTGCAGCAGGCCATGCATTACGGCGCGATGCAGCGAAGCCAAACCGCGCAATCGCAGGAGCAATCAAAGCAACAACAATCACAGCAGACTGGACAGGAGGCTCCTCAACAGGCTCCGCAGCAAACTCAGACGACACAGGAACCGCAGGAGCAGCCAGCCGAGCCGACACAACCTCAATCGAACCAAATCGACATCAACACGGCAGGTCTGGAAGAACTGCAGACGCTCAAAGGCGTCGGACCCGTCACCGCGCAACGTATCCTCGATTATCGGGCGCGAATCGGCCGATTCGATAGCATCGACCAACTGCTGGAGGTCAAGGGCATCGGCGCGAAGACCTTGGCGAAATTCCGCGAACAGGCGTGCGTGCGATGAACGGCGGCGATTATCTTGACAGGGAGCGTGGAAGCCGTGATTGGCGGTTGCTTCCGGCTGCGTTGTGCGGTTGGGCGGCAAGCCTTGCAGCCCATGCCGGTTTCGACTATTGCATGAACCATGATGGCATATTGGGATTGCTGCCGATTGTCATCATCGGCACGGTGCCGTTCGTCGCCGTCTCGGGACTGGCGTTCCTGCGATTATCCGAGCCTCTTCGACATTGGCTGTCCATCTGGCATGCGAGCGTCACAATGTGCGCGGTCGCGGCGGTCGCATGCGCGTCCTGCGCGCTGGTATACGATCTGCTGCAATGGCGCGATCCCGCCTCCAGAGCAGCGGCTGGAGGGGAAGTCGTCGCCGTCATGGTCATACGCGCCACATCGTCGGCCGTCAGCTCCGACCGACGTTCGAACGATTGCCGTCTCGACGCGCGCACCCTGTCTATCACCATTGACGGCATACAGCAGAACAGCTCGGCGCGCATACGCGTGTATGCGGATCAGCCCGAATGCGGAAAACTCAGACAAGGCGGCACGTATGAGATCTCGGGCACGATTTCCGAGGCGGAATACGGCGCCATGCCATTGTGGCTGACCGACGCCGTAATGGTCGAACGGGTCAGATCGCCAAGCATGCCGATGCGTGTCATCGATACGATGCAGCAGGCGTTCCTCACGCAGACCGCACAGTTATCCGACCAAGGAAAGATACTGGTTCCGGGACTGACCTTGGGCATCCTCGGGCAGGATTACGTCCCGGTCGAAGGAGCTGACGCCGGCATCGACTCCACCTACGCAACACAGGTCGAAGACGCGTTCCGCCGGTCGGGAATCGTGCATCTCATGGCGGTCAGCGGTGGCCATCTGGCCGTGGTCGCCGCATTGGTCCGCGGCGTCTGCTCATTTTTCCTTGCCCCACGCCGGGTTTCCGCGTTGCTGGTAGCCTCTGCGTACGTCATGTTGTCGGCGTGCGTATTCCCGTCGGATTCGGTGTCCCGTGCGCTGATGATGGGCCTGTCCGGCGCGGCATGCCAGTTTCTGGGCAGACGGGGACAAGCGATGGCGTCATTGAGCTGGATCACATTGGCCATGCTGATGGTATGCCCACAGATGTCGCAAAGCTTCGGATTCGCTTTGTCCTGCGCCGCGGTGCTCGGCATCGTGCTGTTCGCCGGAACGCTTAACGCATGGATGATGCCAGTCATGCCACGATTTATCGCCGAAGCCATGTCCATGACCATTTCGGCGCAGGTGTTCACCCTGCCGATCCAAGTGCTCATCGAACCGGAACTGCCGATATTCTCCGTGCCTGCCAACCTGGTGGTGGCCCCATTCGTGGGATTCTCCACGTTGGCCGGTCTGGCAAGCCTGACGATCTCATGGCTCATTCCCTGGCTGGGACTGCAATTAGCCCGCGTGGCATCCTGGGGCACTTCGGTCATGGAGCTGACCGCGCTTCATTTGGGATCCGGAGAGCGGGCGACGATTCCTTGGGCCGGAGGAATCAAAGGAGCGGTACTCGTCTGCGTCGTGGAAGCCATATGCGTCCTGTCAGCCATCGCCACGCGCCGGATCCTCACCGCAATGATCGTCCAGGAACCCGACCTGCCCGGAAAACGACTCATCGTCAATCCCGTGGAACGACTGCGCATGTGGGCCGAACGCACCAGGAAAACATTGCGCGATCTGCAATGGGAACAATAAGCCCATCCACTTTGTCCACCGATACGGCGAGATTGAACAGTATGCCAAAACCATCCGCAGCCACCACGCCCTTCCACCTCGTATGCGGAGGCGACTCGTACCTGAACGACCAGACGGTGCGCGACCTCAAACACGAGGCGCAACGCCGGTATCCCGACGCGGAAACCATCGAACTCGACGCGGCAAACGCCGACCATTACGCCTTCGACGAAGCGGTAAGCCCATCATTGCTTGCGGATCGCGCCATCGTCATCGTCACCAACCTGCAGAACGCGGACGAAAAACTGGGCGACGCCATGGTCTCTTACTGCAGACAGGCGTGCAAGGAGCCGGCGGACGCAAGCATCGTCATCTGCCAGCATGAGGGCGGTGTGAAGGGCAAACGTCTGGTGGAGCAGCTCACCAAGGCCGGAGCGTACAAGGACGCTGTCGCCGACCTGAAGAAGCCCGAGGCCAAACTCAACTTCGTCATGCAATGCTTCGAACGGCGCAAACGCCGCGTCGAGCCGATGGCCGCGCAGCAACTCGTGGCCGTGTTGGGGGATAGGACCGGCGAGCTTGCGGCCATGGTCGGCCAGTTATGCTTCGATTTCGACGACAATCCCATGACGCTCGACCGCGTCAACCAATATCTCACCTCCAATCCGCAGGTGGATGGCTTCCGTGTCGCCGACCTCGCGTTGTCGGGACGTACGGCGGACGCGATCATCGCCATGCGATCGTCCGTGGAACAGGGCACCGCTCCGATCGCGCTTATCGGCGCGCTGGCCATGAAGCTGCGGACGATGGCGAAGGCGTCGGCGGTGCGTGCGGGCACCATTTCCACGGCCGAGGCGAAAACGAACCCCTGGGTGTTGAAGAACGCGACCCGGCAACTATCCGGATGGACGTCAAGCGGCATGAGCGCATGCATCCAGATGCTCGCATGGGCCGACGAGCAAAGCAAAACCAATGGCTCGGACCCGGTCTATGCTTTGGAACGGTCCATCGAACTGATCAGCCGCAAAGGACGTGCCGCATGAGCAACACCATTACCATCACAGCCGCCACCGGCGAGGACATGCAGGCGTTGGGGGAGCGTTTGGCGAAGCTTGCCCGTGGAGGCGACGTGCTGTTGCTGTCCGGTCCGCTTGGCGCCGGCAAGACCACGTTCGCGCAAGGGTTCGGCGCGGGACTTGGCATCGGAGAGCCCATCGTCTCGCCGACCTTCACCATCGCACGCGAGCTTGAGGGACGGTTCGCGGACGGTTCGCCGGCGCATCTGGTGCACGTCGACGCCTACAGGCTCGGCGGCAACGCCTACGCGCCCGGACAGGACACGGTCGGACGGCTATTGGACGAATTGGAATCGCTCGGCTTGGACGAGGAATTGGAGGATCCGGGCGAGCATACCGTCATCCTGATGGAATGGGGCGAGCAGATGGCCGCCGCATTGGCTCCGGAACGGCTTGAAATCCACATCGACCGTCCGCTTGACGCGCCCGCCGTGACCGCGGACGGCGAGCTGACCAGCGCGGGCGCACGCACGGTGACGTTGGTGCCGGTGGGCGCTGCCTGGGATTCGTTCGATTTCACCGCGGGAAAACGCTGACCCTGTCTAAGACGCATCCGACGTGGCCGACCGCACCGCATGCCGTGGCTTCCAGCGCCGGTTGTACAGTGGTTGGCAGTTTGGCACAAGGAGTTTTCAAGCATATGCAGACACTGGTGATTGACACCTCATATGGTTCGACCGTAGGCGTGGTCGGACATGAACCCATCGTCGAAACGGATTCGCGCACCCATGTCGAGAAACTGCAGGTGAACATCGCGCAAGCCGTCGAACAGGCCGGACTGCAGGCGTCGGACATCACCCGCATCGTCGTCGGCGTCGGACCGGCGCCATTCACCGGCCTGCGCGCCGGCATCGTCGCGGCCAAGGCATTGGCCTTCGCCACAGGCGCGCAACTGGTCGGACAGGACGTGCTCGCGCCGCAATGCCTGGCACATACTCAAGCTACGGACGATCGCCGCCATCTGACGCTTGCCGTCAACGACGCGCGTCGCCGGCAACTGTATTTCGCGCTGTATGACGGCGGCACCGTTGCGGACGGCGTCGGACAATCGCCCATAACGTTGATCGACATGGACATCGACTATCCGGATTCCATCACGATGCGCGTCAATGACGTTCTTACGAAGCTCGCCGACACGGGCAAGTCGTACGTCGTCGACGTCATCGGCCATGGTGCGGTCAAATACGCGCAGTCGTGGAATGCGATTGCCTCCCTCGGCGAAGTCGACGACCATGCTCTGCTCGACGAAGGCGCGGAAGGATTGGCGCGATTCGCGGCCTTCACCACCAGCGAACAGGCGTTGGCAGAACCGACCCCCGTCGAACCGTTATATCTGCGTCGTCCGGACGTGTCAGTGCCCAACCCGCTCAAGCATGTGCTCAACCATGCCGGCGCCGAACGAACGGAGTGACGGCACGCCCATGATTGTCGACCATTCCCAGATTCCGGAAGACACCGCCGTCGGACAGATCGCCGCATTGGAAAAGGACCTGTTCGGCCGCGGCGCGTGGAGCGAACAGTCCGTACGGCAGGAATTCCACGCTCCGGCACGCACGTATCTGCTCGACATTGAAGGCGATGCCGTACAGACGGCGGATCCCGTCGTCCGAGGCTACGCAGGCTACTGGTACGACGGCGACGACGCGGAGATCATGACGATCGGCGTCGGCAGACCATACCAACGGCAGGGGATAGCGGCGGCGCTTCTCGAAACACTGATCGTCTCGGCGCGTCGGCAGGGCGCCAAACGTATGCTTCTGGAAGTCCGCGTCGACAACGTGCCGGCATTGGCGTTGTACGAAAGGTTCGGCTTCACGCGGATGGGATTGCGCAAACGCTACTACCAGCCAGAAGGCATCGACGCGTACACCATGAGCCTCGACTTGGAGCCGCGCGTCGTCGGCTTCAGCGCAACAGCGGATACAGAGCACACTTCAGCAACACACACAACGGAGCAGCAATGAGCGAACCAATCGTACTCGGCATCGAATCGACCTGTGACGAAACGGCGGCGGCCGTGGTGCAGGGACGCACCCTCATTTCCAACGTGGTCGCGTCCTCCATGGACGAGCACGCCCGCTACGGCGGCGTGATTCCCGAAATCGCCTCTCGCGCGCACGCCGAAGCGTTCGTGCCATGCGTCTCCAAAGCTCTGGCCGACGCGAACATGACGCTGTCCGACGTCGACGCGATCGCCGTATCCGCGGGACCCGGCCTCGCCGGCTGTCTCGCGGTCGGCGTGTCCGGCGCGAAATCGTTGGCATGGGCCGCGAACAAGCCGATCTACGGCATCAACCACGTTATCGGACATATCGCGGTGACGCAGCTGCAGTTCGGACCGTTCCCCAAGGACACGCTTGCGTTGATTGTGTCGGGCGGGCACACTTCGCTGCTGCATGTCGAAGACGTGGCGCGGCATATCGACGTGGTCGGCACCACGCTCGACGACGCTGCCGGCGAATGCTTCGACAAGGTGGCGCGTCTGCTTGGTTTCCCGTATCCCGGCGGCCCGCACATCGACCGTCACGCGCAGCTGGGCAACCCACATGCCATCAAAGTGCCTCAGGGCCTTACACAAGGCAAGGCGGGGCAGCAGCATCCGTACGATTTCAGTTTCTCCGGCGTGAAGACGGCCGTGGCGCGTTGGATCGAACAGCAGCAGGCGGAAGGCAATGAGATTCCCATCGACGACGTGTGCGCGTCGCTGGCCGATTCCGTCGCGACGGTGCTCGCCAAGAAGGCGATGCGCGGTTGCGAGCAGTATGGTTCGAAGACCCTGATCGTTGGCGGCGGCTTCTCCGCGAACTCCCAACTGCGCGCCAAACTGTTGGAGGTCGGAGCCAAGCATGGCGTCGAAGTGCGTATCCCGCAAATCAAACTGTGCACCGATAATGGCGCTATGGTGGCCATGCTGGGAGTGAACCTGGTGGAGAGCGGCGTGAAACCGTCCGAACCGGATTTCGCAATCGATTCCGCCATGCCGTTGACGAAGATCAGCATGTGACGGTAGTCCCGCCGCAGCAGGGGAGACACGCGCGGGATTTGCATTTTGCGTTTTACCGCGTATGATTCATGTTTTGTGCACGGCGTGCATGGAGTATTCCTGCGTAGCTCAGTTGGCAGAGCATCCGACTGTTAATCGGACGGTCACTGGTTCAAGCCCAGTCGCAGGAGCCATTCGAAAATCCACTTGGAAACAAGGGGATTTTTTCATTTTTAACGACTCTTGGCATTTTTGGCCACCCTTCATGTTTATCCGTCGGCGGAAGCCGTGGTTCGTCCAGCCGTCCATGCGTATGATGAACGCACCGGGTCAATCAAACAAAGGAAGGAAGTCCATAATGTGCACTGGCGTTCGTTTCTCCGACGAAGAGGGAAACATGTATTTCGGCCGCAACCTCGACTGGAGTTTCTCATACGGCGAAAGCATCCTGGCCACTCCACGCGGCTACCACTACGACAACGTGTTCGGCGCGAGCGGCAAAGCCAAGCCGAACGCGGTGATCGGCGTGGGCGTGGTCATGGCCGACCGTCCGATGTATTTCGACTGCGCCAACGAGCATGGTCTGGCCATCGCGGGATTGAATTTCCCCGGCTACGCGGAGTTCGTGCATGAGCCGGTCGGAGGCACCGACAACGTCGCGACCTTCGAATTCCCTCTGTGGGTGGCACGCAATTTCGATTCCGTCGACGAAGTCGAGGAGGCGTTGAAGAACGTGACCCTCGTCTCCCAGATCGTGCCCGGCCAGCAGGAGTCGCTGCTGCATTGGATCATCGGCGACAGCGAGCGCAGCATCGTCGTCGAACAGATGGCGGACGGCATGCATGTGCACCATGACGACGTAGACGTGCTGACCAACCAGCCGACGTTTGGCTTCCATATGGAGAATCTGCGCAACTACATGTGCGTCGGCAACGAGATGGCCGAGCCGGCCACGTGGGGCAAGGCGTCCCTGTCCGCTTGGGGCGCGGGTGTGAGCATGCATGGCATTCCGGGCGATGTGAGCTCCCCGTCGCGTTTCGTGCGTGTGGCTTATGCCAACACGCATTATCCGCAGCAGGAAGGCGAGGCGGCCAACGTGTCTCGCCTGTTCCACACCCTTGGTTCCGTGCAGATGGTTGACGGCATGGCGAAGATGGGCAACGGCCAGTTCGAACGCACGCTGTTCACCAGCGGATATTCGTCCAAGACCAACACGTACTACATGAACACGTATGATGATCCCGCCATCCGCTCCTACGCGATGGCCGATTTCGACATGGATTCCTCGGAGCTGATCACCGCCGCCTGAGCATGCGTGGGCTTTTTCGTCCGTCGGTTCCCATACAGACGGACGAAAAAGCCGCACGATTGCCGAAAAGGACATGAAAATGGAGTCGTGCGACAGATCCACTTTTCGGATACCGGCTCTTCCATTGCCCGCTCAATGCCGTTTGACGTCGGACCAATACGACACGCCGGAATATGGACTTCGAGCACTTTAAGTTTTTAGAGTGCGGGATATGAGCAATACGACGACCACCTGGCATTCGATCCGTGAGGCGTCCATGATTTCCGGACTGCCCGAATCGACGTTGCGTTATTACGAGCAGATCGGCATCATCGATCCGATCGCCCGCGATCCGAGTTCAGGCCACCGAGTCTATTCGGACAAGGACATCGAATCGCTGACCACCATCGCATGCCTGGCGGCGACGGGCATGCCGCTTGAATCGATGCGCGAATACCTGAAGAACCGTTTCGACGGTCCGGAAGGCGCCCGACGGCAGATCGAACTGCTCGACGCGCAATCGCTGCGTCTGGCCGCGAAAGCCGAGGCCCTGCGCATCCAGCAGGCGTACGTGTCGCTCAAATCGCTGTACTGGCGAGCCATTGCCGACGGTCATGAGGATGAGGCCAACCGCATCCTGGAGGAAAACAAGGACGTCATCGACAACGTCAAGAAACAGCAATCCCACAAATAAGAGGAGGAAATCCATGAAAGCGGCGATTTATAAGGGCATCAAGCAGATGGCCTGCGAGGAGCGTCCGAAGCCGGGCATCGTTGACGGCGGCGATGCGATTATCCGCGTGGTGCGCGCCTGCGTGTGCGGCTCCGATCTGTGGTTCTACCGCGATGGTGGCAAACCCGTCGACAGCCAGGCTGGCCATGAGGCCATCGGCGTCGTCGAAGCGGTCGGGGAGGATGTCACCATCGTCAAGCCGGGCGATTTTGTGATCGTTCCGTTCCCATACAGCTGCGGCAAATGCCCGGTGTGCAAGGCCGGTTTCGAATCCAGCTGCCCGCATGGCGGCTATTTCGGCGATGAGGACGGTATGGGATGTCAGGCCGAATACTTGCGTGTTCCGGAAGCCGAAGGCACTCTGGTCGTAGTTCCCGGCGATGCCAAGACCTTCTCCGATGAGATGCTCGCCTCGCTGCTGACGCTGTCCGATGTGATGGCGACCGGCTATCATGCCGCGGCCAGCGCCGAGGTGAAGCCGGGGGATACGGCCGTCGTGTTCGGCGATGGCGCGGTCGGCTTGTGCGCCGTGCTTTCCGCCAAGCTTATGGGTGCCACGCGCATCATCTCCATGAGCCGTCATACCGACCGTCAGGAGATCGCGAAGAAATTCGGTGCCACCGATTTCGTCGAGGAACGTGGCGACGAGGCTGTGGCCAAGGTGCTGGAGATGACCGATGGATACGGCGCGGACGCGGTGCTCGAATGCGTCGGATCGGCCTTGTCGAACGACACGGCCATGAAGGTGGCCCGTGCCGGGGCCATCGTGGGTCGGGTGGGCCTGCCCCACGACGTCGAAGCCGATATTCCCGGCCTCTTCTTCCGCAATGTCGGTCTACGCGGTGGCCCGGCCGCGGTGCGTACTTATGACATGCGGCGCCTGCTCAAGGAGGTGCTGGACGGCAACATCAATCCCGGTATCGTATACACTGGCGAGTACACACTGGATGATATCCAGGAAGCGTATGCCGCCATGGACGAACGCAGTACCGTCAAGTCGCTGCTGCGGGTCAGCGAAGTCTGATTTCGTGGTGCCCAACGATATTTGAAACGATGGCATTGGGCTCGAATTGAGCCGCGTGAGGGAAGGATATCGACATGTTCGAGGAACTGCATAGGAAGATGAACGCGTTCTGGAACAACGACAGGACGCTGTCGCAGACCGATCCGGAATATGTCAAGCTGTTTTCCGACTTCGCTTACGGGGAAGTGGTGAACGAGCCGGGCGCGAACCATCCCGATCTGGACGACAAGACCCGCTCCCTGGCGATCCTCGCGGCTCTGGTCGGCTGCCAGGGTCTCGACGCGTTCGAAATGATGCTGCCGGTCGCCTACGAGACAGGACTGACGTCCGTGGCCATCAAGGAGATGATCTACCAAGCCACCGCATACTGCGGATTCGGGAGAACCCTGCCGTTCCTGAAGAAGCTCAACGTTTTCCTTGGAGCCGCGAACGTGCATCTGCCGCTGGAGCCGCAGGGCACGACCACGTCGGAGACCCGCGCGCAGGCCGGAGAGGACAAGCAGGTCGAGATCTTCGGCGAGAACATGCGCGGATTCGCGCAATCCGGACCGGAGGAGACCCGGCACATCAACAAGTGGCTGGCCGACAACTGCTTCGGCGACTACTACACTCGCGGCGGACTCGACACCCGCGAGCGCGAAATGGTCACGTTGTGTTTCCTGGCCGCGCAGGGTGGTTGCGAACCGCAGCTTACGGCGCATGCCAAGGCGAATATGGTCGTCGGCAATGAGAAGGCGTTTCTAATCGCGGTGGTCTCGCAGTGCATGCCGTATATCGGCTATCCGCGTACGTTGAACGCGATTCGTTGCATCGATGAGGCTGTGAAGGGCTGACCTGCCCGTTAAAAACGCCGGCAAACAAACAAAGGGCTATCCGCCGAACAAGACGGATAGCCCTTCCTTATAGCTGATTGTGGATGGCGTGCTGTGTTTACTCGCCCCACACGTCCTTGGCGATGGATTGGACGAGTGCGATCTTGGCCCACTGCTGGTCTTCGGTGAGCTTGTTGCCTTCCTGGGTGGAGGCGAAGCCGCACTGGGTGGACAGGCACAGGCGGTCGAGCGGAATGTACTGGGCGGCTTCCTGGATGCGGGCCTTGATGGTGTCCGGATCCTCAAGGTCGGGCTTCTTGGAGGTGATCAGGCCGAGCACGACCTTCTTGTCGCCGGAGACTTCGGCGAGCGGCGCGAAATCGCCGGAACGGTCGTCGTCGAACTCGAGGTAGTAGGCGTCCACGTTCTCCTCGCCGAACAGTTTGGCCGCGACCGGCGCGTAGCCTCCGGAGGAAAGCCAGGTGGAGTGGAAGTTGCCGCGGCACACGTGGGTGTTGATGACCAGGTCGTCCGGCTGGTCGGCGATCACGGCGTTGATGACGTCGAGGTTCTCCTGCTGCAGGCGTAGCGCGTCCTCGTCGCTCCAGCCGAGACGTTCGCGTACGCTCGCATCGCACAGGCGGGTCCAGGTGCAGTCGTCGAACTGCACGTTGCGGCAGCCGGCGGCATACAGGTCGGCGATGACCTGGCGGTAGGCGGCGACGATGTCGGCGGTCAGCTCGTCGTCGTTCTTGTAGAACTCGTCATACGGGTAGGCGGCCGCGTTGCCGGTGAGCACGAATCGGGTCTGCGCGGGGGAGGGCATGGTCTGGCGGGCCACGGTGTTCTCGTCCTCGAACTGCTTGACGAACTTGAAATGTTCGACGAACGGATGGTTCTCGCCGGAGATCCTTCCGGTCACGGTGGCGGTGTCGGCCGGGGTCACCTCGTCGTGGAAGGCGACGCGGTGGGCTGCGGCGGCATGGTCCACGCCGTTGAAGCCCCACATGAAGTCGAAATGCCACCAGCCGCGGCGGAATTCGCCGTCGGTGATCACATGCAGGCCGGCGGCCTTCTGCTTGGCGACGAGTTCGGTGATGGCCTTGTCCTCGACCGCCTTGAGCGCTGCGGCATCGATTTTGCCGGCGGCGAAATCCTCACGCGCGGCCTTGAGCTCGGCCGGGCGGAGATAGGAGCCGACCACGTCGGCGCGGAACGGCGCGTTATGCGAGTATGCCATTGAATACCCCTTTTTTTGGAAAGCGACAAACACCTAGTGAAGGTTACACGCACGTCCCGAAACACGGGCGCACACGGCTTCTCGGCCAGTATTCGTGCTTGAATGGATGATGTTATCCGTTACACATTCGAGAATGGAAGGCAATGAGCGAATCGCGCGATTCCGCAGGCGACAGTACGACCACGAACAACATGGGGGAGGTGCGGGAAGCCGAACATCAGGGCGCAGCCGTCAAGGCGGCGTTGGGTGCGAACATCGGCGTCGCCATCGCGAAACTGTGCGCGGCGTTCTTCACCGGATCGTCCGCCATGCTGTCCGAATCGGTGCATTCCATTGCCGACTGCTCCAACGAAATCGTGCTGATGGCCGGAGGGCGCTTCTCCAAGCGCAAGACCGACGGTGACCATCCGTTCGGCCTGTACCGGGCGAAGTATCTCGCCTCATTCGTCGTGGCCACTCTGCTGTTCTTCGTCGGCGGCTTCTTCTCGACGTCCGAGGCCGTGAAGAAGCTGATCGCCCTTGCCGGCGATCCGGCTTTGCGGGACGTGAACCAGATGGAATTGCTTGTCGCCTTCGCCGTGGTGGTCATCAGCGCCTGCCTGGAAGGATACGGCCTGCATCAGAGCATCAAAGAGGCCAACGAGCGCATGGAGCGCACGAACACGCCTCGCATGGGCGCGTTCCGTTTCTGGCGGCACACCAAGTCCGCCGAACTCGCCTCGGTGATCATGGAGGACACGCTCGCATTGATTGGTCTGGCGTTCGCCGGTCTCGGCATCGGACTCGCGATCGCGCTGGACAATGAGATCTTCGATGCATTGGGCGGTCTTATGGTCGGTCTGGTGCTGATCGTCGGCTCACTGCTGTTGGCATTCAAGTCAGGTTCTCTGCTCATCGGCGAGGCCGTGGAGCCGGATACGCGACGGAAGATCATCGAGGCCGTCACCACCACGCCGGGTGTCGAACGTCTGCTGAACATGCAGACCGTGCACATGTCGGAGGATGACATCCTGCTATGCGTCAAAGTGCAGACCAGCAAACTGGACCGCGATTACGACGTTGAAACCGTCGACAAAATCGAAAAGGCGGTGCGTGGCGCGCTGCCGTGGTACAGTTTCGAAATCTACGTCGAACCAGATATTTACAGCGCCAAGCATGTGCATGCCTGACATGCGCATCGGCGAAGACAGCCGTTGATGATGACAATGGCCCCGGACGGAATGAATCCGTCCGGGGCCATTTCGCATATCGGTGGACGTTGATGGGCTGTCTACTCCTCGGCCACCAAATCCAGATAGGAGTCGTTCCACAGGTCCTCGTCGCCGTCGGGCATGAGCAGCACGCGTTCCGGATTCAACGCCTCGACCGCACCTTCATCGTGGGTGACCAGTACGATGGCACCCTCATATTTGGCGATGGCCTTCAGGATCTCGTCGCGGGATGCCGGATCCAGGTTGTTGGTCGGTTCATCAAGCAGTAGCACGTTCGCGCGGCTCGTCACCAGCGTGGCCAACGCCAGACGTGTTTTCTCGCCGCCGGACAGCACGCGTGCCGGTTTCAGCGCGTCATCGCCGGAGAACAGGAACGATCCAAGGATGGAACGTGCCTGTGTGTCGTCAAGTTCCGGTGCCACGTGGATCAGATTCTGCAGCACGGTGGCGTCAAGGTCCAATGTGTCGTGTTCCTGTGCGAAATAGCCGATTTTGCAGCCATGTCCATATTCCACGGATCCGGTGTCGGGATCCTCCAGATGGGCGAGCAGGCGCAGCGTGGTGGTTTTGCCGGCGCCGTTATAGCCCAGAATCACCACACGTGAACCTTTGTCGATCGCCAGGTTCACGCCTGCGAACACGATGTTCGAGCCATACGCTTTGGAGATGTCCTTTGCCATGATCGGCGTGCGGCCGCAGGGCGCCGGTTCCGGGAAGCGGATGTCAGCAACCTTCTCCTTCTTCTGCGCCTCGGACGTGTTCTCCAGCAGTTTCTCCGCGCGGCGCATCATGTTCTGCGCGGCCACGGCCTTGGTGGCCTTCGCGTGCAGACGGATGCCCTGCTGCATCAGACGTTCGGCCTTCTTCTCGGCGACCTCGCGTTCGCGGCGGCGACGTTCCTCGTCGACCACGCGCTGGTGCAGGTATGCCTTCCAGCCGAGAGAATACATGTCGATCTGGCCGAGCTGCGCATCCAAATGCCAGACCTTGTTCACCACTTCGTCAAGCAGTTCGGTGGAGTGGGAGATGACCAGGAAACCGCCCTCGTATTTTTTCAGATAGCCGCGCAGCCATTCGATGGAATCCGCGTCCAAATGGTTGGTCGGCTCGTCAAGGATCAGCGTGTCCGCGTCGGAGAACAGGATGCGGGCCAGTTCGATACGACGGCGTTGACCGCCGGAAAGCGTACCCAGCTGCTGGCCCATCACTTCCTGTGGCAGGCCGAGACTGGCCGCCATGGCGGTCGCTTCGGACTGTGCAGCATAGCCGCCGGCCTTTTCGAAATCCTGCATGGCCTTGTCGTAGCGGTTCATCGCCTTGGTCATGACATCCGGATCCGGATCGGTCATTTCCTTTTCGGCCTTGCGTATGCGTTTGATGATCGAAGCGATGTCGCGCGCGCTCATCATGCGGTCCAGTGCGGTCTGCTCCGGGTCTGCGGCATGCGTGTCCTGTGGCAGATAGCCGAGTTTGCCGGAGACACGTACCTTGCCGGCGGTCGGCAGCATATCGCCGGTGATCACACGGGTCAACGTGGTCTTGCCGGCGCCGTTGCGTCCGACCAGACCGATCTTGTCTCCCTTGGCAACGTGGAAGTTGGTGGGATGCAGCAACGTGCGCGCGCCGATCTGAATCTCAAGTCCCTGCGCCTCAATCGCCATGCCGTGATACCTCTAGTCTTTCGTGTTCCTTCAAACGCCAATCGAACATCATAGCGAACACCCGCAACCGTTACTATGCCGATGCAGTGGATGAAACGAATCATCCACTCGCGTGAACGGTCCGCTACAGTGGTGTCAGAACCATTCAGGAGGGAAGAAGCATGGCAAGGGCTTTGATTGTGGTGGATGTACAGCCGACGTTCTGCGAAGGAGGCGAACTGGGCGTGCAGGGAGGCAATGCGGTCGCCGAACGTATCGCGGATTATGTGAACGCGCGTCGGAGCGAATACGCATATATCGCGACCACGCAGGATTGGCATATCGAGCCGGGGACCCACTGGTCCGAGCATCCTGATTTCGTGGATACCTGGCCGGTGCACGGCAAGGCCGGGACCGCCAATGCCGAACTGCATCCCGCCATCGCCGCATTGAACATCGAACATCATTTCAAGAAGGGCCAGTATTCCCCCTCATATTCCGGCTTCGAAGGCTTTGAGGACAACACCGACCGCATTCCCACCCGTGAGGAAGTCTCCACCGCCATGGCCGCGGGCAGGACACTCGCCAACGGGTTGAAGACCGCGGGCATCACACGGGTCGATGTGGTCGGACTGGCCGAATCGCATTGCGTCAAGGAGACCGCTCTCGACGCGAAGAAGCTGGGTTTCGAAGTGCATGTCATCGAAAACCTGACCGAACCGGTCAGTGAGGAACTCGGTATCGCAGCCCGTCGGCAGATGAGTGAAGCCGGCATCATCCTTGACTGATCTCGACTGATCGGCCCCAATCAGCAGATACCAATCCGAATGGCGCCGACGGCCATGGCATTGTTCATAATGCTTGGGGTCGAATGACCATATGCTATGATGGAATATGTTGAGTGTATTTAAATCCTCCCATATGCCAAGAGGGTTTTCGGGAAAGAGAAACGGACATTGCGTATCTAACGGGCGGCGGATACCGTCGGCAGAACCGTGCGCGTTGAAGCGCACTGCCGCGTAGCTTGCTCGTATGCACATTTCACGGTTCCGTATCCGTTCGTTTTTTCACAATGAAGACCTCGCAGTGCGCCTGTATGAGAAAGAAGCCCCATACATGGCCCGGACAACAATGCTCACGCTTACTGGCATCTCTTACACATACCCGTCCATGTCTGAACCACTGTTCGAACACGTGTCCGCATCTTTCCAACAAGGATGGACCGCCGTGCTCGGCGACAACGGACTCGGCAAAACGACTCTACTGAACATCGCCATCGGAATGTTGCCCGCCGATACCGGCAGCATCAACCCGGACCCGCATGGACTCACTATCGCTACCTGCCCGCAAGACAACATGGTGAGGCCTAAGAACCTCGACGACTTCGCCACGGATTGGTCGCCCGGAACCATGCGTGTACGCAACGCGTTACACATCGGCGATGACTGGCCCTACCGTTATGAAACGCTTTCCGGAGGCGAAACGAAACGATTGCAGGTCGCTTGCGCAATCACAGCGCGTCCCGATGTGCTCGTGCTTGACGAACCCACCAACCACGTTGATGGTGAAACACGGAAAGCCATAGTCGAAGTCATGCGCCAATACCAGGGCATAGGCATCGTAATATCCCACGATGTCGCACTGGTTGACGCTACATGCGCACGATGCGTCATATTCGAACGACGGCACATCAGTGGGCGTAACATCACCGTCATCAGCGCATATGATGGCGGATATACGCAAGCGCATGAGCTGATGACGTCCAGACTGCGTGGAGACGAGGAGTCAATCCGTGCGGCACGGCAGGAAGTCACACGACTGCGGTCCGCACAAGCACAGCGACATCAAGCCATGCAAAGCGCATATGCTCGCAAACGCAACGGGTGGAAAATCGACCGCAAAGATCACAGCGCCCTCGATCACCACAAATGGATCGAAAAACAGACTGATACCGCTTCGGGCGCCGCATACCGACAAATGAACAAGCGTCTTGAACGAGCACAGCGCACACTAGATTCACTAACCGTAGCGGCCAAACGCTACGACGGCGACATCTGGATCGACATACGGCCAAGCAACAGAAAGGAGCTCCTGCATCTCACGGAAGGTATTATCATATTCGGCAGCGGCAGGATGACCAGCTCGAACGATGCCGCGAGAACGCCAACACAATCCATACTGCATGCCGACGGACATCAATGGAAGGTCGCGCATAATCCAGGGATGAGTGGTGAAAAACCACGGATGCCAGGCGTCGCCATACCAAAACTCAGCATCGGACAGCAAGACCATATCGGACTGACCGGTGCCAACGGACTCGGCAAAACAACCGTGATGAACGCATTGCTGGACAGCATGCCGGAAGACTTGCCGCATCTGATCGTCCAGCAGCAAACGGGAGAAGCCGCGCTTTCTCAAACCATGAGACGACTCGCCGCATTGCAGGGTAAGGAACGCTCGCAGGTGCTGGCCGCCTTCGCCCAGCTCAACGCCGATCCGGATAAGCTGCTTTCTAACGAAGCGCCGTCTCCGGGCGAACTGCGCAAGCTCATGTTGTGCTTGGGCATTCTTGACCGGCCTCAGTTGATTGTCATGGACGAGCCGACGAACTATCTTGACTTAGAGTCCAAGGTGGCTCTGGCAAGATGTCTTGCCGACTATCCGGGAGCATTGGTGGTGGCCAGTCATGATGAGTGGTTCCTTGACCAAGTAGTCAGATAAGCCAAGCGATGACTATGCCATCGAAAGCGGGTTTGCGTTCCGCGTGATCAGGACGCGTAGGCCCGCTTTTTATCAATGCTGTACTAAAGCCAATCGTCATCGTATGGTTTCGACATCATGGCATGGTGCACGGTATTCCGTTGAACTTTAATATCCCTCGTCGATGAAGATCCATCCGTGTTCCGCCCGCGCGGAACCGGGATTCCACGCGTACCAGCTTCCCCAGCCATCTTGGGACGAGTTCTGCGAGCCGGCACGGCAAGAGATGTCATTGGAGGGGTAAATCACATTGTCCATCCCGTATTCGTCAATGGCCGTGGAAATCGAAGAACTGCCACCGGAAGCCGTGACGTCGTGTTCGGCTGCAAGTAGCGTGGCTGAACGCTTTGCGTCATATCGGACGGCATCCACGCGGCACCCGTTCCAGGATTTCAGCCTGGCAAGATCCGCTTTTACCGCGCCATCGATCTGGGACTTGTTGGACTCGCCTGTCGCGTTGATGCTGATTTGAGCGTGGCTAACATCGGCTGGTCGGAACGGCAGATAGCCGAACCAGTATGCGCCGGCAACGCATACCAACGCGACGGTGATGGCTTTCATTTTTTTCTGCGGCCCGCATAGCACCTCCCTAACACGTTTTGCCGAAGCATACGGCGGATGCGTGATGAAACAGGACACATATCGAAGGATAACAGGGTACCCCCAACATCTGCTACGACGAAACACGTCAAGCGCCTCGAATCCTCTCATATGCCACGGCTCTCAGGAAAGGGAGTTCGAACACGTGTCCGCATCCTTTCCGATCAACCCAACGCACACGAACTCATGCCCAAGGATGAACAACAAGCGAATTCAGCCAAAAACGTAAACCCGACGGACGATGGCATAAACAAGACCAGCTTGACTACCGTCGAAAACAACAACGAAAAACACCACACACAAGGAAGACCGGCCATGTCATACGTCCTCTACTTCAGCAAGCCATTTACGCTCGCCATCGCACTCTGGCCCTTCCTCTCACTCCTGCTCACCCTACCGGTACTCGCTCTGCTCTATCACCGAGACAACCGTCTACGCTTCAGCTCAGCACTAACCGCTTACCTCATAGTGCTCTACCTCATCGCACTCGCATGCTTCACCCTGTATCCAATGCCCGAAAACGCGGCCGCTTACTGTGCCACCCATCACCTTAAACCGCAACTTAATCCACTCGAATTCATTCATGACATCCAAACCGACGGCCTCGCAGGCATCATGCAACTAGCCATGAACGTCGTATTCTTCATCCCCCTTGGCTTCTTTATGAAACGCACCTTCCGCTGGAAGCTCGCCATAGCGCTGCCAATCACATTCCTCACCTCACTACTCATCGAAACCACACAGCTTACTGGCATCTGGGGCATCTATCCGTGCGCATACCGTCTCTTCGACGTCGACGACCTCATCACTAACACCGTAGGCGGTGCGCTCGGCTTCGCCATAGGAAACGTCATCAACCGTCTACTGCCTCAGCGGCACATCGACAAGGATGCCATCACTACCAATCCTGGCTTCATACGCCGCTGCGTGGCGCTCGCAATTGATCTGCTCATCATTGGGGCGGCTTCAGTGTCGGTTTCAGCTTTCGTATATCTGGTCGGCGCGATGATTGATGTGAACCGTGCGAACGACATCAATTCGATTGTCTCCACCGTGTCCACCATGGTCATGTTTGTCCTCTTCGAAGGAATCATTCCGTGGAATCGTAACGGTCGCACACTGGGCGGCGGTTTCACCCGCATGACGATGGAGACGGAGGAGCGTTCCGGCATGCGCCGAGGCATATTCTATATGGCGCGCATAGTAGTGCTGTACTGCGCGGTTTATGGATTGGGAACCAGTTGCAGTTTCTACGTGCTGTTGCTCGACATGGCGCTTATCGTGTTCTGGTGCGCCGGGAAACGCATGCCGTACGATTGCATCTGACCCGTTAATAAATCGAATGCGCAACTCGACGTGCACGATGCGACACGCCGAAGCTTGCATGTTCGCCACCGCTCCTGTATATTTTCAACTCGTTGCCCACCACGGTGGAAAACATGCGGACATAGCTTAGTTGGTAAAGCGCAACCTTGCCAAGGTTGAGACCGCGGGTCCGAGTCCCGTTGTCCGCTCCATGAACAAAAAGGCTCCCAATCGGGAGCCTTTTTGTTGTTGCGCTGAATCGGTAGTCGATATGTCACACCTATCACGCCGATTGACAGCCTGGATATGACGGCGACCACATATGGGAAAACGTTTGACCACGATGCGGACGATTCCTTGAATCGAACGCGTTTATGAGTCAGACTTATGACTGTTCCACGGATGTTGGCAAAGTCGCCAGGGGGTGTGGGACGAACGGAGGTATATAAGGAAATGAACGACAATATTGACATTGACACCACTTTCGTGCCGGATGATTCCGCCAGCCATTCCTGGACGGAACGAGACAGCGAACTCGTCGAGGAGTACGCGGCTCAGCTCATGGCGATGAGCATCTGACCGGCGCCAGGTATAAGAAAAGGCGCATGACCCGTTTTCCGGATACAGACGGAACGGATCATGCGCCTTTCCTTATCCGTATAATCCACGACAGGCGAAACACCGGAATGCCACGGGGAAGACAACATATGGGACAGGATTCCCGACCGGAGCGCACAACGGATCAAAGAAGGAGACCCATGACGGCGAACACGAGGCGGAAAGGCGGCATCGTCAGACAGATGCTCAGCTACGGCGGCGTATCGGCGATGCAGACCTTTGTGGAATTCGGCGTATTCGCCATACTGCAGCTGATCGGTCTGCCGTTCCGTCTGGCGAACACCGCCGCGGTCTTCTGCTCCGGTACTTTCAACTACGTTATGAATCGCAATGTCACCTTCAAATCATCGTCGAACTATGCGCGTTCCATCGCCATGTTCGTGGCCATGTACTGCTGGAACCTCTTGTTCTCCAATCTGATGATGGCTTGGATTCCGGGACTGCTCGGATGGTCCACCATGGTGGTCAAAATCGTCACCATGGGCATGCAGGCCATCTGGGGGTTCCTGCTGTGCCGATACGTCATTTTCAAATAACCTCGAATTCCATATGGTCGTGGTTCTCCATGCCGTGAATCGCATCTCCATGGCCGCCGTTCCCCTTACAATAGGACACGCATCGAAAGTCTAGGTTGGGGAAGGATGGTCGTTCGTTGTCAGACGTGAGACGGGAGATGGAACGGCTCCGGCCCGTATACGAAACCGGCGTGCTGCGATTGCTGCTACGAGGCAATTCCATGTTGTACGTCGCGCTGCTGCGCTCGACGTTTGACCCACTCACCGGCGAACTGCCGCGCGAAATCGTGGAGGAACGCTTCGCGCGCAGTCTGGCAAGGCTCGCGGAAACCGGTGACTATACGCCCAAGGACGGGCAGACGAATGCGGAGGCCGCGCATGCGATCCTGTCCCAACTGACGAAGGAAGGCGAAGGCGACTATGCCTGGCTCGCCAATTCGCTTGACATCGCCTCGCACCGATACCTGTATCGTCTCACGGCGCGTGCCCACCGCGCCATCGAGGCGCTTGACCGGCTCGAGGACACCACTAAGGCGCTGTCCGGCGCGCAGGCCAACAGCATCATCATGGAAATCGAACATGCGCGCATGCAACTGACGGCCGACCCGCATGAACGCATCCGCCTGCTGGAACGCGACATCGAGGAGAAACAAAAGCAGATCGACGAGCTGAAGCACAGCGACACGTTGGACAAACTCACCTCGCAACAGGTGGGCGACATCATCGGCGTCATCCACAACACATTGCGAGGCGTTCCGATCGATCTGCGCGAACTCGCGCTCGAGGAACGTGACCATGGCGACAGCCTGCGCCGCAGCATGCAATCGGGAACCATCAGCGTGGAGCAGGCTCTCGGCACCTACCATGACGCATATCACCGATCGTTCCACGAATCCGACAGTGGTCGACGGTTCGAGGACGCGTTCCAAGTGATCGTCACCGATGAGGGCCGGCGTGAAATCGACGATGCAGTACGCGACATAGCGCAAAACCCGTATCTGGAAGGCGAGCCGGGCATCCTGCTTGCACAGGTGCGCGCCGAACTCAACCGCATATACGAAGGTATCGAGGACGTACGCAGACAGATCCGCATATCCGACGAGGCCGTGAGCCGGCTGGTACGCCAGCAGACTGACACGCATTACCGCACCATGCTGGACAAGCTCCACAGATTGTTCGTGCGGACCAACGACGATGCGAAGAACCATCCTGGTTCGGCGGAATTCCCGTATCATACGGACACCGGCATGGCGCAGTTCCAGGCGTTGCCGTCGCGTCCGGCGAAATCGATGGCGCGTGCCACAACCGCCGGCCTGCAGGATGCGCCCACAGCGGAAATCGACGCGCCCGACCTCAAAACCATGGTCGAGATGTGCGGACCAAGGCTGACGCATATGATTTCGCTCATCCGCCGTGATCCGGTGAGAACGTCGGACGGCATGTTCGTGGATATCGCAGCAAGCTTCAACAGGCTGCCACGCGCCGAACGGCGTGAAAGCGAGCTGATAGGATTCCTCAGCGCCATGCGGGCGCAGGACGGCTCGGCGAGCGCGGCATGGCATTGCGTATCGATTGACGGTGGAGAACGTGTATGGCGCACCAGACCGGTTCTCGCCAGCGAATCGACGCTTGACGGCATCATCGAGGAGGGATGAGCATGACGGATGATATCGACGACCAGGATGTCGGCGCCGAGACGATGGACGGCGGGGAAACCGGATATCCATCGGAGGAGCCCACAACACCGCAGACCATGCCGGCGCTATTCGACGGCGATACCGGCGACATGCCGCTCGAAGCGCGCAGGGCCGCGATCGCGCTCAAACGCGAACGGTACATCGACGGCAGCCTGTACGAGCGTGCGTGCGAATACCGTGAGGCCGTGGAGCGCTCGCTGAACAACGACATGCTCAGATTGGTCGACAACACGAAATACCGGATCATGTACGCGTCGCCCGTCACTGATTCGGAGACGAACATCCGCGCGCTGAAAACGCGTGTGAGCCTTACCCGGGAAGAGGCTGCCACGCTCGCGGCCCTGCGTATCAAGGTGCTGGAATATGAGAACCAGAAGGCCGAACCCGGCGACTGGCTCATCAGTTTCGACGACATCCGCGCGATGCTCGCCACAGGTGCGGGATTCCTCGCCGCCAGCAATGACGAGGAGGGTACGGCGAAGAAGATCGCCTCCGTCATCTCGCGTATGCGCACCTACGGGTATCTCGCGGACGCCGGCGAGACGAACATGTATGTGATCACTCCGCTGGTGCCGATGGTGCTCGACCGCGACCTTGCCGACGAATGGCTTGGCTCCGGGAAGATGGATGACGCTGGCGGCATGGACGATACCGGTACCGAAGGCTTGTCCGATTTTGACGATGAAAATGACATGGCCGATTCGAATGGGATTCCGGCATCCGATGTTGAACAGGATGCGTTCGATTTCGGCATGGCCGACGATTTCTTTGATGGAGAGGAAAACCGATGACAGAAGACGGCATGAAAATCGTTTCCGACCGGTGGATGCTGCGAAGCCGGCAGATTGTCAACTGGGGCTCCTACGGCGGCTATCACGTGTTCCGTCCCTCCATGGACGCGGATATGCCGGTGACCTTGCTCGCCGGCGCCAGCGAATCGGGGAAATCCACTCTCGTCGACGCCCAGATCTCTCTCCTATATCCCTCCGGCACGCCCTACAACAAGGCGTCGAACTCCGGACGCTCCGAACGCAACGACTACACGTATCTGCGCGGCATGATCGGCATAAGCGACGGCGACGACGGCGAGACCCCAATCTTCCTGCGCGGCAGGGACGCGGACGGCAAGCCGCAGAACATCTGGGGCGCGATCGTCGACACCTATGTGAACCGCAGCGACGGCGGCATACTGTCCTGCGGCAAGTTCCTGTACCTGACCGCCGGCGACGGGCCGGACGGGCTGCGCCGCCAGTTCGTCACGCACAACCAGCTCATCGACCCGCGGCTCATGGACCAGCATCGAGACACGCCATTCACCCGAGGTCTGATGGAGCAGACCTATCCGGGATGCACGACCCATGTCAACGCGGCCGCGTTCCACGCCTCCATCTGGCAGGACATGGGACTAAGCGCCGAAGCCTGCCGGCTCCTGCACAAGATACAATCCGCCGACGCTCCGTCGAAACTTGACGACATCTTCAAGCAAGGCGTCCTCGATGTGCCGGAATCCATCCGTCTCGCCCGTGAAACCGTCGATGACTACAACCGGTTCAGCGAGAACTTCCATAGCATGGAGGAAAAAGCTGCCCGGGTCGCCATCCTGCAGAACATCCAGACACGCTACGGCGAATACGCCAAACAACTCAGCGAACGACGCGAATACGAGCCCGTCAACCCTGATGACGAGCATGGGGAGACCACACTTGCCGCGTGGACACGCTCGCGCATGGCCAGCGAGGTGCGCTCCGGACTGCCCGCGGCACAAAGCAAGGCGAAGGAATCGCAGGAAGCCCTCAACCTTTCGCAGCAGCGCATTGACGATCTCAACGCGCAGATCGAAGCCGTCAAGGAGCGCATCAGCGGCATCGACGGCGGCAGTCTGCAGCAGCTTGGCAAAGATCTCAAACGCGCGCGTCAAGACGCCGACGAGGCCCGTCGCCAACGGCATGACATAGCCGAACGATTCGAACGAATCGAAGGCAAACTGCCCACCGACGAGCATGCGTGGGATCTAAAACGCGCCGCGCTGGCCGAATCGAACGACACATATGACGAACGGTTGGAGGAAGCGCAGGCCAAATACCGGCAGCTGGTGGGGGAGCTGCATGACAGGCAGCGCGAACGCGACGTGCTTCAACGGGATTACCGACGCAAGCTTGACCACAGGACGCGTATCAGCGACGAGATGGACGATGCGCGCGCGCTGATCGCGCAGGCGACCGGATTGGATGAGACGCAGCTGCCGTATGTGGCGGAATTGATGGATGTGGACGAGCGTGACGAACGGTGGCGTCTGGCGATGAACGTCACGTACGCGCCGATCGCGCAGACCATACTCGTAGACAAACGGTACGAGCAGGGATTCGCAGCGAAGGTCAGCACCATTGATCCGACACGTATGACGCGTCGCACGTGGCGTTTCGTCGACACGGATGCACGGTACGATTCCGCTAGCAACGAGGGATGGATGTCGTCGAAGCTGCGATACAAGGAGGATTCGCCGTTCGTCGGATGGTTGAAGCAGCAGACGTCCTCGGATCGTTTCGATGCGCGTTGCGTGGACGCCATCGATGACATGGATCGCGACGAGCGCCAGGTGCAGGTCGATGGGCAGATCAAATCCGGCGATCGTGGATTCCATGGCGTCAAAGGCATGCACCAGGTCATCGGTTTCATGAACGAACGCTACCTGGCCGAGTTGAAGAGCCAGCTCGACGAGGCCGGACAAGCCGCGGAGGACGCCGACCGTCGCAGCCGGCAGATGTCCAACGCGATCGCCCTATTGCAGGACGAGCATGAACTTGCCCGTGTCATAGCCGACATGCCGTGGAGCAAAATCGACGTGGACGGGCTTGAAACGAAAGCGGAGCAGATCCGTCGGCAGATCGAACGGATCGAAAGCGATCCCGAGCTGGGGCAATTGCAGGATGAGCTGCAACGTCTTCGCCGGCAGTCGGACGTCGAAGGCAAGAACAGGTTCCAGGCCGAGGCCGACCTGGAAAGCGCCCAGCGTGCCGTCCATGCCGAGCAGGCTTGGCTCGACGCGTACGGTGACTCGGATTTCGACGATTCCACGTTGTCCGACATGGTATCGAATCTTCTGGCCGACGCGTACGAGAACTGCTTCGGCACGTACGTGCATGCGCAGGATCGTCCGCTACTCATCGCCGGTGGTGCCGACAGTGAGGGATCGATGCCATTCGACAAACGTATGATGCGCAACATCGGACGCGTCATACGTAAGCGAATCCAGGAAACCGACGAGCGGGCCAACACGCTACGCACCGACACGGAAAGTGCCATGAGTGAATATCTCAGGCGTCATACCGCCGAAGACGACACCGTCACGGCAAGCGTGGAGGACTACCGGTATTACCTCGACGAGCTCAACATGCTCAACATGCTCGTCACCCGCGCCGCAACCGACGAGGAGTATGTCAACAGCGTCGAAAAACTGTACATGAGCTTCCAGCAGCTCAACCGTGCGCTCAACACCGACGAGGAAAACGTCAGGGAGCAGCTCGGCCGTATCAACGGCATGCTCAAGGACCAACAGTTCGGCCCGCGTGGAGGCAGGCTCTCGCTTGGCGTGAAGTTCGGAGACGTCGACCGGCAGTTCAGAAGATCATTGGGCGACATCATGTCGAAACTGGATGATTGGACACGCAACGGGCGTGACAATCCCATGGAGACCCGCAAGGCGTTCAAGGGCTGCGAGCCGTTCATCGGCAGACTGCAGGATGAGCTCAACAGCATCCATGACACGAACGGCATCAAGGAGTATGGCGCCCGCAACCTCGATCCCCGTGTGCGCAGCTCGTTCTACGCGACCGTGCATCATGATGACGCGCCCGACGAACATATCAGCTCAACCGGCGGCAAATCAGGCGGTGCGTTGCAGGAACTCACCTCGTTTGTCTACGGCGCGGCCCTGATTTATCTGCTTGGCGGCGATCTGACAGGCAAGCCCACCTACACCACGCTGTTCCTGGACGAAGCCCTTATCAAAGCCGATGGACGCTACACCAAGCGCGCCCTCACCGTGCTGCCGCGACTCGGCTTCCAAATCATCGTATCCGCCCCGGAAAGCAAAACCGCGGAGATCCTCAGCATCGCCAACAAGGCGTACGTGGCGTACAAGGATCCGTCCACAGGCAACTCGTACCTGCAGGAGCTCGACCGCGAAAACGCACAGGGCGAGTCGCAGGAGCCAACCGACAAAACCACACCATTGACGGAGGAGTAGCGATGGCAAAGGCCAGGAACGCCAAGGACGGCATGAGCATCCGTCGGGAGCTCGACGAATACGTCGACGCTCACCTCAACCGGCACATGTACGACACCGAAGTTTCCTGGCCCCTGCGCAAGACCATCCGTCTGCCCAAACAAGCCGAACTGGAGGACAACTACGCGCGCGTTCGCGCCCAGGACGACGTCATCCGCGACTGGGCGAACCGGCATCAATGCGAAACCAGCGAAAAGACCAAAATCGTTTCCAGCGGAATCGTCCGACAGAAAAGCCAGCTTGTCGACTCGGTGATCATACCCGACCTCGACACGGCTCTCCGTATAGCGACAAGAACCACGCGCGAACGCTATCTACGTGAGCGCCAACGCATGCGAGAACTCGCAGACGAATTCGGCATCAGCCAAGACAGCGCGTTGAATGTCGCCAAAACACTCAAGGATCATGATGACGTCGATTTCCGTCTCGTCATCCAAGCCGCACACTATTTCACCCGACACGACTGCCACACCATGACCCCACGCATGGTGCCGATTCCCGGGTTCAGCGCCAAATGGCTCGGCACTCCCAATTCTCAGCGCCGCAAAGCGATATGCATGCTCACCGGACGGGACAACCTCGACTTCCAGGAACGCCCCGGCGAACTCCGACTACGATTCATGGACGCCGAGCACCACGGCCAACCCGACCTCATCATCACCCAACCATGGATCCACAACAGACCAACCGACATCGCACACGCCATCATCATCGAAAACAAAGACACCTACCAGGCCATGCCCACCGCCGCACACGCCATCTGCATCTTCGGCAGCGGATACGCCACCCTGAAACGCATGACAACCCTCCTGCCATGGGTCACAGACATTCCCGACATCATCTACTGGGGAGACATGGACGCCGACGGACTCGACATCCTCTCCAAACTCCGCCAAACCGGCATCCCATGCGCATCCCTGCTGATGGACCCTGCCGCCTACCGGGCCTATGAACGATACGGCACCATGCTCGACACGAAAAACAAGCCACTCACCACGCGAGAGTCCAAACCCACGCCCCAGCTCACCTCCGAGGAACGCGGACTCTACGAAATGCTCTGCACCGGAACCAATGCGACATACCTGCGAATAGAACAGGAACGCATACCCATTGCGGACGCCGCGGCCATTCTGCATGACCAATACCAATGGCCCATCGCCATGCCCGATGACACCATATAGAACACCTGTTCGAAACCAACACGAAAATACGCTATCCTATACACCTAGAACAGGCACAACAAAAGCGGAGGGGAAAGTGGCCGCCAAACGAAACAACACCACACATAACGAAGTCGTGGTCGAACGAGTCCTCACCAGCGACGCGTTTCTGACACGCGAAATCAAAAAAGCGCCGATGCGGATGAAGGACGGTTCGCTCATAGCGGATCTGAAACACCTGCCCAACGACCTCAAAATCGTCATCCAGGGCGCTCGCGAGCATAACCTCAAGAACGTCGACTTGGAGTTTCCGCGCAACCGCATGGTGGTGTTCACCGGCCTGTCCGGCTCAGGCAAATCCTCGTTGGCGTTCGACACGCTGTTCGCGGAGGGGCAGCGTCGCTATGTCGAATCGCTGTCGGCGTACGCACGCCAGTTCCTGGGACAGATGGACAAGCCCGACGTCGATTTCATCGAGGGTCTGAGCCCCGCCGTGTCAATCGACCAGAAAACCACGAACCGCAATCCCCGTTCGACTGTCGGCACGATTACGGAGATTTACGATTACCTGCGACTGCTGTTCGCACGTACCGGCATTCCGCACTGTCCGGAATGCGGCGCTTTGGTGAGCGCGCAGACGCCGCAGCAGATGGTGGATGCGCTACTGAAGTATCCGGAGCGCACGCGCTTCCAGATTCTCGCGCCTGTCGTGCGCGGCCGCAAAGGCGAGTTCGAGGATCTGCTCGAACTGCTGCGCGGCGATGGCTACGCGCGCGCTCTGATCGACGGCGAGATGCGGCAGCTGTTGGATGACATCAAGCTCACCAAGCAGAAGAAGCACACCATCGAAGTGGTGGTGGACCGTCTGGTGGTCAAGGACGGCATCCGCCAGCGTCTGACCGATTCGGTGGAGACGGCGCTGAAGCTCGCCAAGGGCGTGATCGTCGCCGACTTCGTCGATTTGGACGAGAAGGATCCGAATCGACGCAAACCGTTCTCCGAGAAACGCGCCTGTCCGAACGGACACCAGTTGGAGCTTGACGAGATCGAGCCCCGGACCTTCTCGTTCAACGCGCCGTATGGAGCCTGCCCGGAATGCACGGGCATCGGCTACAAACTGGAGATCGACCCTGAATTGGTGATTCCAGATCCGGACAAGACGCTGAACGAGAACGCCATCGAGCCGTGGGGCATGACCAAGGGCGCTGGCGAATACTACCGGCATGTGCTTGAAGGTCTCGGTGAGGAGATGGGATTCGATCTGGACACGCCTTGGAAGGATCTTCCCAAGGATGCGCGCGATGCCATCATGTACGGACGCGATTTCAAGGTGCAGGTCTCATATCGCAACCGGTGGGGACGTATCCGCGAATATTCGACGGGATTCGAAGGCGTGGTCCGCACGCTGATGCGTCGACATGATGAGACCGATTCCGACCAGATGAAGCAGTATTACGAATCGTATATGCGCGAAGTGCCATGCCAGGCATGCCATGGCCGGAGGCTCCGCCCCGAAGTGCTCGCCGTCACCGTGGGAGGGGAATCCATCGCGGACGTGTGCGACATGTCGGCCGAACGTAGTCTCGCATGGATCAACGGTCTTGAACTTGAGGGCTCCGCCGCGCAGATCGCCGGCGAGGTGGTCAAGGAGATTCGTGCCCGGCTTGGATTCCTCAATGACGTCGGTCTGAATTATCTGACATTGTCCCGTGCGGCGAAGACCCTGTCCGGCGGCGAGGCGCAGCGTATCCGTCTGGCGACCCAGATCGGTTCCGGCCTGGTGGGCGTCATGTATGTGTTGGATGAGCCGTCCATCGGCCTGCATCAACGCGACAACGAGCGGCTGATCACCACGCTGCATCATCTGCGCGACCTCGGTAACACGCTGATCGTCGTCGAACACGACGAGGACACCATCAAAAGCGCTGACTGGGTCATCGACATCGGCCCGGGAGCGGGCGAACACGGCGGCGAGGTCGTCTATTCTGGCCCCGCGAAAAAGATCATCGATGCCCCTCGTTCCATCACGGGAGACTACATTGCCGGCCGTAGAAGCATCGAAGTGCCCAAGAAGCGGCGCAAGACGCATAAGACCAAGCAGTTGCGTGTGGTGGGTGCCCGCGAGAACAACCTGAAGAACCTCAACGTCAACTTCCCGCTGGGCGTCTTCACCTGCGTGACAGGCGTGTCCGGCTCCGGCAAATCCACACTGGTCAACCAGATTCTCTATCCAGTGCTTGCCGACAAGCTCAATGGCGCGCGCATCGTGCCCGGAAAGCATACGCGCGTGGAGGGAATCGACCAGTGCGACAAAGTGATTCACGTCGACCAGAATCCGATCGGCCGCACGCCACGTTCCAATCCCGCTACCTACACCGGCGTGTGGGACAAAATCCGCACGCTGTTCGCCAAAACGCCCGAAGCGCAGGTGAGAGGCTACGGTCCCGGACGCTTCTCGTTCAACGTCAAAGGCGGCCGCTGCGAAGCCTGCCATGGGGACGGCACGCTGAAGATCGAAATGAACTTCCTGCCGGACGTGTACGTGGATTGCGAGGAATGCCACGGCCAGCGTTATAACCGCGAGACCCTCGAGGTGAAATACAACGGCAAATCCGTGGCCGACGTACTGAACATGCCTATCGAGGAGGCTGCGCGGTTCTTCAAAGCGTATCCGTCCATTTCGCGATATCTCGACACTTTGGTGCAGGTTGGTCTTGGCTATATCCGTCTAGGACAGCCGGCTCCGACGCTGTCCGGAGGCGAATCGCAGCGCGTCAAGCTCGCCACGGAACTGCAACGCCGTTCCACCGGCAAAACCGTATACATCCTCGACGAGCCGACCACCGGTTTGCATTTCGAGGATGTGCGCAAGCTGCTGCTCGTGCTGCAGGGTCTGGTGGACAAGGGCAACACGGTCATCGTCATCGAACACAACCTCGATGTGGTCAAATCCGCGGATTGGATCATTGACCTGGGTCCCGAAGGCGGTGACGGCGGCGGCACCATCGTCACCGAAGGCACGCCGGAGCAGGTCGCGCAGTGCGAGCAATCCTGGACGGGCAAGTTCCTCAAGAGCGTGCTATGAGCGATTTTGAACGGCACAGCCCAGAGGTATGGCGGAAAACGGCGGACTCGCTGCGCGAGACTGCCGGACAGGCCGCCGACGTTCTCTCGGACTCGGAAGGTAGGGGAGTGAACAGGAACGGCGCGCCTTTGCTGGGTGACACCCGCGATCTGTTCCGTCCGAAGACCTCCGACATTCCGGCCCAGCCGGGCGTGTACAAGTGGCGCGACGGGGAGGGACGCGTCATCTACGTCGGCAAGGCCAAGAACCTGCGCAACCGGTTGACGAATTACTTCCAGCCGCTCTACCAGCTGCATCCGCGCACCCAGACCATGGTGCTGACCGCACGCAGTCTCGAATGGACGGTCGTCGGCACGGAACTGGAATCACTCACCTTGGAGTACACATGGATCAAGGAATTCGATCCGCGGTTCAACGTGGTGTTCCGCGATGACAAGACCTATCCGTATCTAGCCATCTCCTCCGGCGAGCGCGTGCCGCGCATATGGGTGACGCGCAGCCGCAAACGTCGAGACACCCGGTATTTCGGACCTTATGCGAAAGTATGGGATCTTCGGCATAGTCTCGATCGTCTGCTTAAGACCTTTCCCGTGCGCACCTGCTCGCAGAACGTGTTCCATAAGGCGGAGATTACGCATCGGCCTTGTCTGCTGGCATCGATAGGGAAGTGTTCGGCGCCGTGCGTGGGGCGCATCGGTGCCAAGGAGCATCGCAGGATGTGTGAGCAGTTGGTGGGCGTGCTGACCGGACGGATCGGCAAGTCGTACATCGCGCAACTGACCCGTGAGATGAAGCTGGCAAGCGACGAATTGGAATTCGAGAAGGCCGCTCGCCTGCGCGACCAGATCCAAATGCTGCAGACCGTGGTCGAGCAGAACGCCGTCGTGTTCGATTCGGATGTCGACGCCGACGTGTTCGGCATCGCCTCCGATGAGCTCGAGGCAAGCGTGCACGCGTTCTTCGTGCGCGCCGGTTCCATACGCGGAGAACGCAATTGGAGCGTCGAACGAGTCGAGGACATCAGTGATGAGGAACTGATTTCAGACCTCATCACGCAGGTGTATTCGGAGACCGCAGGGGAGAACGTTTCCGCGTCCTCGGCCACCATCGTCACTGAGCAGCGCAACGCGATCGGTTCTACGCAGACCGTGACGGCCGTGGGTGCGGCCGCACGCGCGCAAGCCACGAAAGAGCGCAATGAACGGCAGGAGCAGACGGGACGCGCGGATCTTCTGGCTCCGATCGCTCCTGTGCCGCGCGAGGTGATCGTCCCGATCGAACCTGCCCGGCGTGAGGATCTTGAACAATGGCTGAGCGGATTGCGCGGAGCGGCCGTCACCATCCGTGTGGTCAGCAGGGGAGACAAGAAACAGCTCATGGACCGCGCGAACGACAACGCCAAGCAGGCGTTGCAGCGCAGCAAGATGAGCCGTATCAGCGATATGGGCGCCCGTTCGGACGCGATGAACGATGTGGCGCAGGCCCTTGGCCTCGAACAGGCGCCGTTGCGCATCGAATGCTACGACATCTCCAATACCGTCGGCGGTGCATATCAGGTGGCGTCCATGGTGGTGTTCGAGGATGCCATCGCGAAAAAATCGGAATACCGGCGCTTTGCTATCCGCGGCGCGGATGGGCAGGGCGCGTTGGACGATTTAAGCGCGCTGTACGAGACGTTGGCCCGTCGTTTCCGTCACGGTAACATTGCGGGCGATTCCGGGGAAAGCATGGACAACGAAAAACGCGTATCCAGACAGAACGGATTGTCGGATGAGACGGACGCATCCGCAACGACGCCCGTGCAGCAGAACACGGACCGTCACCATTTCGCCTACAAACCGAATCTCGTCGTCGTCGACGGTGGCAAGCCGCAGGTCATGGCCGCGGCCAAGGCGCTTGCCGATTGTGGCGTGGATGATGTGGCGGTCTGCGGATTGGCGAAGCGTCTGGAGGAGGTGTGGGTGCCGGACGACGATTATCCGATCATCCTCAAGCGTCAGTCCGAAGGCATGTATCTGCTGCAGCGTGTACGTGACGAGTCGCACCGTTTCGCCATCACCTATCATCGTCAGACAAGACGCAAGGGCATGCTGCGTTCCGCTCTGGACGATATTCCAGGCATCGGCGAGGCTTATCAGAAGCGGTTGCTCAACCACTTCGGTTCCGTGCGCGCCATGCGTGAGGCAAGCGTTGAGGATTTCGAACAGGTCAAAGGCATCGGACATGCCAAAGCGGAAGCCATATATCAGGCGTTGCATACTTCCGACGAGAGCGTCGCCGAAATCGGGAATGCCGGTGACGAATCAGGCACAAGTCCGAAAGATGAAATGAAAACAGAGGCAAAACACACGAAATGACATTCACGTTGCTAGCATGATGATGGAAACATCAAGGAGGGAACATGACGAATGTCGGTCATCGGTGCGCGGTTCTCGGCAAGCCCATCGCACACTCGCTTTCCCCTGTGCTGCATAACGCCGCCTACCGGGCGCTAGGACTGGATGGATGGTTCTACGACAAGCATGAGGTAGGGGAGTCCGAGCTTGAGGGTTTCCTGAAATCGCTTGACGACAGCTGGACGGGCCTGAGCCTGACCATGCCGTTGAAGAAGACCATCCAGCCATACGGCGTGCCATGCAACACTTGGGCAAAAGAACTCGAAGTGGCTAACACCGCCGTCTTTGACTGGACCGGCACATGCCACAACGGCGATACCGCCATCCCCGCCATCAAGCTCTACAACACGGATGTCAAAGGCATCGAACTCGCTTTCCGGCATTCATATATGAACCGAGGAATGCGACCGGAGTCCGAGCGCGCGGGTGAGGCGGTAATCGTCGGCAACGGAAACACCGCCACCTCAGCATTGGCCGCATGCACCGAAATGCCGTCAATCGAACATGTCACCGTTGTGGCACGGCATCCCGACAAAAACGCCGCTCTCAAACCTTTGGCCGGCAAATACATGGGAGAGGGATCCATAGACATCGTTGGCATGGATCAAGCGATCCGGAAGCTGGATCATGCCGACATCGTCATCAACACCATTCCGGGACTCGCCGCTGACCCAATCGCCGAAGCATTCACGTCGACGGATGCCCTCGCGCACGGGACACTGCTTGACGTGGTATACGATCCCCGTCCCACCAAACTCATGCTGGCCTGGAGGTCGCACGGCGGCACGGCCATCGGCGGTGAGGAGATGCTGCTGTACCAGGCCATGGTTCAGGTCTGGCTGATGACCGGCATGTGGGACGACGACCCGCCAAGCCATCCAATCGATCAACAAAAAGTCGACGCGCTGGAACATGCCATGCGCGCCGCGCTTGAGGAGGCTCTGTGATGAGTGAACGGAACGATACCATCCATCAGACAGGCAAACACGTGAGTCCGACTCCGCCCGCCAAGGATTTCGAGGTGCTGCTCATCACCGGCATGAGTGGCGCCGGACGTTCCCATGCCGCCAACAGCATCGAGGACATGGGCTGGTATGTGGTGGACAATATGCCCCCGAAGCTGTTGGTTCCGCTGGTTGACATGATGACCAGTTCCGGATCGAACATCCATAAGCTCGCCGCGGTCATCGATGTGCGGTCCCGTGACTACTTCGACGATCTGTCCGCCGTGCTGAGCCATTTGGACGATCTTGGAGTGAAGACCCGTATCCTCTTCCTCGACGCAAGCAACGAAGTGCTCATCAAACGCTACGAGTCCGTGCGCCGGCCGCATCCCCTTCAGCAGGGCAATCGCCTTATCGACGGCATTCTCGAGGAACGTGATCTGCTGAAGAACCTCAAAGAGCATGCGGACATCGTCATCGACACCTCGACGCTGAGCATCCACCAGCTGTCCACGAAACTGTATGAAGGTCTGCTCGGCTCCGGTCCGACCACGGTTTCCGTGCATATCTTCAGCTTCGGTTTCAAGTATGGCATTCCAATCGACGCGGATTTTGTGGCAGACGTCCGGTTCCTGCCCAATCCGTTCTGGGTGCCCAAGCTTCGCTCATTGACGGGCAAGGACAAGCCCGTAAGCGATTACGTGCTGTCCAGCGAAGGGGCCGAGGAATTCCTGGACGCGTATGAAAAAGCCATCGCCGTCGCCATCGAAGGATACGCGCAGGAGGACAAGCATTACGTGACCATCGCCATCGGATGCACCGGAGGCCAGCATCGTTCCGTGGCCATGAGCGAGGCGCTAGCCAAGCGTCTGCGCGCCAGAGGTCTCACCGTCTCCGTTTCGGCACGCGAACTGGACAAGCGCGCGACGGAACAATGACCGCATTATGAGAAAACAAGGTCCGAATATACGGAAAACATCTCATCTTTGTCCAAGATATTCGGTATCACAGTAAGCCGGTAGCAGTGCGAGTCGACCTTGCGACTCGCCTGAAATTATAGGGAAGAACAGGAAAGTAGGAGGTTGGCTCTTGGCTCTTCTGGATGACGTCAAAAGCGAACTGGCCGCGATTGACAATGAGTTGCCTATCGCGAAGAAATCGCAGGCGACCGCGATGATTCGGTTCGGCAACGGCTTGCACTCAGTGGACCGCCACATTCTCGTACAGGCGCAGTTCGACTCCCAAGACGCGGCCTTATGGCTGCAGGACACCATCAGGAACCTTTATGGCCACGAGGCCACGCTCACTCCGGTCTCCAGGCAGACCACCGCAGGTATAGTGCAGCGTTTCGTGGTTCGCGTGCCAAAAGGCAGCGCCGCGCTAGTGCTGCAGACCGGCTTGTACAGCAGATACGCCAAGACCATGGTGCTGGGTCTGCCAAGCGATATCATCAACGGTAAAATCGCCCAGATCAAAGCGGCGTGGCGTGGCGCGTTCCTCGCCGCCGGGCATTTGTCGGATCCAGGCAAAGCCAGCTATCTTGAAATCGTATGCCCGAATCATGAGGCCGCTCTGGCTCTGGTATCCACCGCGCGGCGCCTGGGCATCACCGCCAAACCGCGCAAACTGCGCAGTTCCGAACGCGTGACCTTGCGCGATCCCGATGCGATAGAACGCATGCTCATCCTTATGGGCGCACCGCATTCCGCCCGCGAATGGACCGGCAAGCGTTCCGATGGCGAGGCTCGTGGAAAGGCGAACCGTCTGGCCAATTTCGATGACGCCAACATGCGGCGTAGCGCCAAGGCCGCGGCGGAGGCCTGCGACAAGGTACGTCAGGCGTTCGAAATCCTCGGTGATGACATCCCAGACAATCTCAAATCCGCCGGTCAGCTTCGACTCGATCACGCAGATGCGTCCCTTGAGCAATTGGGACGTCTGGCAGAACCGCCGATCACCAAGGACGCGGTCGCCGGACGCATCCGCCGACTGCTCCAATTGGCGGAGAAAACGGAGAAGGCACGGCGTCAGTCCGCCTGATTCGAGAGCCCGTGAATACGAAACGCCATGCGTGTTTTCCAACGCATGGTGTTTTTTGTTCGTTTGGGCTTGTATTATGCATAAGTGGCAATATGGCCATTCCACGCTTATAAGCGGCTAGGAAAGGATATACATGAAGACACTCAAGGATCTTGGAGATCTCAAGGGCAAGCGCGTTCTGGTTCGCGCCGATTTCAACGTTCCGCTGGACGGCACCACGATCACCGATGATGGTCGTATCAAGGCTGCTCTGCCGACCATCAAGGCTCTGCGCGAACAGGGTGCGAAGGTCATTCTGATGGCTCATCTCGGCCGTCCGAAGGGCAAGGTCGTTCCGGAACTGTCCCTGGCTCCGGTCGCCGCCCGTCTCGGCGAGCTGCTCGGCATCACCGTTCCGCTGGCCGCAGATACCTACGGTGAGGACGCGCAGGCCAAGGTCGCCGCGATGAGCGACGGTGATGTCGTGCTGCTGCAGAACGTCCGTTTCAATCCGGAAGAGACCAGCAAGGATCCGGAGGAGCGTGCCGCATACGCCAAGAAGATCGCCGCCCTCGGCGAAGTCTTCGTGTCCGACGGCTTCGGTGTCGTGCACCGCGCACAGGGTTCCAACTATGATGTCGCAGCCGATCTGCCGGCCGCTGCCGGCCTGCTGGTCGAGAAGGAAGTCAAGGCGCTGTCCCGCGCCACGGTGAACCCCGACCGTCCGCTGACCGTCGTGCTCGGCGGTTCCAAGGTTTCCGACAAGCTCGGTGTGATCGACAACCTGCTGGACAAGGCCAACCGTCTGGTCATCGGCGGCGGCATGGCGTACACCTTCCTCAAGGCCAAGGGCTACGAGGTCGGCACCTCCCTGCTGGAAGAGGATCAGATCGAAACCGTCAAGGGCTACATGGAGCGCGCCGAGAAGAACGGCGTTGAGCTCGTGCTGCCGACCGATGTCGTCATCAACCCCGTCTTCCCGAAGTCCGATGAGGACATCGCTCCGGAAGTCGTGGCCGCCGATGCCATCCCGGCCGACAAGATGGGTCTGGACATCGGTCCGGAATCCCGCAAGCTGTTCCATGACAAGATCGTCGATTCCAAGACCGTCGTGTGGAACGGCCCGATGGGCGTGTTCGAGGTTCCGACCTTCGCCGAAGGCACCAAGGCTGTGGCTCAGGCTCTGGTCGATGCCACTGCGGCCGGCGCGTTCACCATCGTCGGCGGCGGCGACTCCGCTTCCGCGGTGCGCAACCTCGGCTTCCCGGAGGATGGCTTCTCCCACATCTCCACCGGTGGCGGTGCCTCCCTCGAGTTCCTTGAGGGCAAGGAACTGCCTGGTCTGAAGGTGCTTGCCTGATTTTCGGATCATGAAAGAGGTGCTTCCTCATCGTCAAATGGGGAAGCACCTTTTTGCATGCTTCGCATACAATGACACTGGACGAGGTTTTCGTCCAGCTGAATATGGATGGGAGTGACGATTATCATGACGTCAAAGCGAATCCCCTTGGTGGCCGGCAATTGGAAGATGAATTTCGACCATCTCGAGGCGACGTATTTCATCCAGCAATTCGCATGGAAACTTCGTGCCATCCACTTCGACCACAAGCGTTGTGAGATTGCGCTGATGCCGTCGTTCACCTCGCTGCGTAGCGTGCAGGTGGCCATAGAATCGGACAACCTGAAAATCCGTTATGGCGCGCAGGCCGTGTCGGTCACATCGCAGGGAGCATTCACCGGCGATGTCTCCGCGGACATGATCGCGCATCTCGGATGCTCATATGTGATTGTCGGCCACTCGGAACGACGCAAATACCATCCCGAGGACGATGCGAACATCGTCGACCAAGTGCGTGCGGTGCTTGCGGCCGGCATGCAGCCGATTCTATGCGTCGGCGAAAGCTACGAGGAACGGCGCAAGGGAATCGAGCTTGACTTCGCCGTTGGCCAGGTACGTGACGTGACTTGCGACCTGTCCGATGAGGAAGCGGCGAAGCTGATCGTGGCGTATGAGCCGGTATGGGCTATCGGCACCGGCATGGTGGCCACACCGCAGTCGGCGCAGGACGCGGCCAAGGCCATCCGAAACGACCTGTCGGCCACGTTCGGTACGGAGGTCGGCGAGACGGTACGAATCCTGTACGGCGGTTCGGTATCGTCGAAGAACGCCGTGGAATTGATCAGGGAACCGGATGTGGATGGCTTCCTCATCGGCGGCGCCGCGCTGAAGGTCGATGAACTGACCCGGATCTGCAAGCTGACCATGGAAGCGACGTCCTGAAAAACTTTGGAAAACCTTGGTATGACGCTCGCTTTTTTCAATACCATGCGCTATTGTTAATAGGAGTGTTTACGAACTGGAGGTTCACCCGTGTCCGCTATGGCTACCGTCAAGCTTGTGCTGCAGATTCTTCTCGTCATTCTCAGCCTCTTGCTCACCCTGCTCATTCTTATGCATAAGGGCAAGGGTGGCGGCCTGTCCGATATGTTCGGCGGAGGTCTCACCCAGAATGCAGGCTCCTCCGGTGTCGCTGAAAAGAACCTGAACCGTTGGACCGTCATCATCGCCCTACTGTGGGTGGCCATCATCATCGCCCTTGGCCTGATGACGAAGTTCAACCTCATCTGAACAGCGTAGCGAATTTGGCCCATGACCGGTTTCCCGCGGTCATGGGCCAAATTCGTTTTCGGACACGACATTTCCAAAGGATTGGTATGAACTCGACAAACAACAGGCATGACGTGGCAATGGTCGTCGCCGACCTGGACGGTACGTTACTGCATGACGGAGAGACTTTCGAGGATCGTTTCCTGACGAAACGTTCCATCGACAGCATCAACCGCATGCATGATGCCGGCATCAAATTCGTGGTGGAAACGGCCCGGCCGGTCAGTACAGGCTATTCGTTCGTTCAGGAGCTTCCCGTCGATGCCGTGGCCTATCTCAACGGAGCGTTGTTGGATTTCAATCCGTCGGCTTCCGATTACGATATGCTCACGTCGCCGGAGCTTCCGGACGATGGACACCTGCGGAAAATCGGGTTCTCATCAAAACGCGCTTGCGAGGTCTGCAAGTATCTGCTGGACAAGTTGCCCGACATGGAAGTGGGCATCGTTATGGACGATGTCAGATATACGAATTTCGATGTCACGAAATATTGGAAGACACAGACCTGGCGCTACACCGATTTCAACGATGTGCCGGAGGGCACCGCAGACAAGCTGATCCTGTTCCCGAACAAGGAGCAATGGGATCAGGTGGGGAAGATCATTCCCGACGATTTCGACGTGCACATCTCCGAGGGATCACTGTGGATGCTGATGAATCCCCAAGCCAACAAGGAGCGGGCACTAGGTATTTTCGCCGATCATATGTCCACTTCATTGAATGAGACGGTTTCATTCGGCGACGATCTGGTGGATATCGCCATGCTGCGCGAATCCGGCAGGGGAGTGGCCGTTGCGAACGCCAATCCCGACGTGCTGAAGATTGCCGATGACATATGTCCCGCGAACAACGATGACGGTGTGGCTCAATGGATCGAGAGCAATCTTCTTTGATGCACGTCCGCACCATAATTGAACTTGCCGATTGACAACATAACCTATACTCGTTCATGAATTGAACTTGCCGCGTTTCATGGTGGGTTTGCATGCTATTCTTTAAACTGGTGTTTGACGAAATTGAACCGGAAGGACAGGCATGACGGAATCATTCTCAACCCGATTGAACAATGCCATGGCATTGCGCGAACTCAAGCAGATTGATTTCGTACGTGCCGCGGAAAAGTTCAATATCAAGCTCGGCAAAAGCCATATGAGCCAATACGTCAGCGGAAAGAACGTTCCCCGTGCGGATATCGCGCATTTCCTTGCCGCATATCTGCATGTCAATGAGGACTGGCTGATGGGTGCGGATGTTCCCATGGAGGAGCACGCCGCCAATCTGCCGGAACCTTCCGACGAGCCCTTACAACACGATGACGCAACAACCGAGCAATCGACAGAAGGAAAAAAGACCATGCGCACCTTTACCAAATCCCACAAGCTTGACAATGTTCTCTATGATGTTCGTGGACCGGTCGCCGACGAAGCCGCACGCATGGAGGCCGCCGGAACCCATATCCTGAAGCTCAACATCGGCAATCCGGCGCCGTTCGGATTCCGCACGCCGGACGAGGTCGTCTACGACATGTCGCAGCAGTTGCCCGACACCGAAGGCTACTCGCCGTCGAAGGGTCTGTTCTCCGCACGCAAGGCCATCATGCAATACGCGCAGCTGAAGAACATCCCCAATGTATCCATCGATGACATTTACACTGGCAACGGCGTCAGTGAACTCATCAATCTGTCCTTGTCCGCGTTGTTGGACAATGGCGACGAGGTGCTCGTCCCGTCCCCGGACTATCCGCTGTGGACAGCATGCGTGAACCTGGCCGGGGGCACCGCCGTGCATTACATCTGCGATGAGGATTCCGAATGGTATCCGGACATCGACGACATGCGTTCCAAGATCACCGACAAGACCAAGGCGATCGTCATCATCAATCCGAACAATCCGACCGGAGCCCTGTATCCGAAGGAAGTGCTCCAGCAAATCGTCGACCTTGCACGCGAGCATCAGCTCATGATCTTCTCCGATGAGATCTACGACCGCTTGGTCATGGACGGTCTGGAGCACGTCTCCATCGCGTCCCTCGCACCCGACCTGTTCTGCGTGACGTTCTCCGGATTGTCGAAATCCCACATGATCGCCGGCTGGCGCGTCGGTTGGATGGTGCTGAGCGGCAACAAACGCCTCGCCAAGGATTACATCGAGGGCCTGAACATGCTGGCCAACATGCGCATGTGCTCGAATGTGCCAGCGCAATCGGTCGTGCAGACCGCTTTGGGCGGCCATCAGAGCGTCAAGGATTACCTGGTTCCGGGCGGACGCATCTACGACCAGCGCGAGCTGGTATACAACATGCTCAATGACATTCCGGGAATCACCGCGGTCAAACCGAAGGCCGCGTTCTACATCTTCCCGAAGATCGATGTGAAGAAGTTCAATATTCATTCCGATGAGCAGTTCGCGTTGGATCTGCTGCATGACAAGCACATCCTCATCAGCCATGGCGGCGCGTTCAACTGGCATGAGCCCGACCATTTCCGCGTGGTGTATCTGCCTCGCATCAGCATGCTGAAGGAGACGATCGGAGAGATCGGCGATTTCTTCAGCACATACTGGCAGGCTTGATTTTCGGCTTGTCCCGATTCTTCGTTGAAGGCCGCGATGTTATTATGTCGCGGCCTTTTTCTTTTCCTGCGGAATTTCTCATAGATATAAAAGAGGGTTCCCATTCCATATCGAATGGGAACCCTCTGGTTTTCTACCCGTTTAACGGAGCTGTATCAGCGAATGATTCAGCCGTTGACGCGGTCGATGCCAGCCTGGACGTCGGCGAGGACGGTGTCCCAGGACTTGATGAAGGCAGCAACGCCGTCAGCTTCCAGCTTGTCGGTGACATCCTTGATGTTGATGCCGAGCTCGGCCAGCTTGTTCATGATGGCGTGGGACTCTTCGTAGGTGCCCTTGATGGACGGAGCGCCGTTGCCGTGATCGGCGAGAGCGTTCAGGGTCTTCTCCGGCATGGTGTTGACGACGAACGGAGCAACCAGCTCGTCGACGTACTTGCAGTCAGAGTAGGCGGCGTTCTTGGTGCCGGTGGAGGCCCACAGCGGACGCTGCTTCTTGGCGCCCTTGGCCTCGAGCTCGGCCCAGCGCGGATCGTTGGCGAACTTGTTCTCGAACAGTTCGTAAGCGAGGCGAGCGTTGGCGACTGCGGCCTTGCCTTCGAGAGCCTTGGCCTCATCGGAGCCGTTGGCTTCCAGCAGCTTGTCCACGGCGGTATCCACGCGGGAGACGAAGAAGGAAGCGACGGAGCCGATGCGCTTCAGGTCGTGACCGTTGGCAGCAGCCTGGGCGATGCCCTCGATGTAGGCGTCGATGACCTGCTCGTAGCGCTCCAGGGAGAAGATCAGGGTGACGTTCACGGAGATGCCCTTGGCCAGGGTGGCGGTGATTGCCGGCAGGCCTTCGAGGGTTGCCGGGATCTTGATCATGGCGTTCGGACGGTTCACCTTTGCCCAGAGTTCCTCGGCCTGCTTCTCGGTGGCCTCGGTCTCGTGAGCCAGACGCGGATCCACTTCGATGGAAACGCGGCCATCAACGAAGTCGGACTTCTCAGCGACCTCGCGGAAGATATCGGTGGCGTTGCGGACGTCGGTGGTGGTGAGCTCGCGCACTGCGGTCTCAACGTCGACCTTGCCCAGTTCCTTCAGCTGCGGATCGTACGGGCCGACCTCGTGCAGAGCCTTCTGGAAGATGGACGGGTTGGTGGTCACGCCGACAACGTTCTTGTTGGCGATGAGATCCTGCAGAGAGCCGGACTCGATGCGGGAGCGGGACAGATCGTCCAGCCAGATCGAGACACCGGAATCAGAGGTGCGCTGAGTTGCTTCAGTCATTATTTTTTCTCCTTGATACCTTTTTGAATCAAATCTTTGTTTATCAGTGAGAGGGGAGAGGCGCACATGTCCGCGCCTCTCCCCGTGACATCACTTGGCGGCTTCGGCTTCGGCGATGGAGGCCTTGGCGGCTTCCACGACGTGCTCGGCGGTGATGCCCAGATCGATCATGTTCTGAGCGCCATCACCCTGCAGGCCGAACTGCTCGATGGACACCGGCTTGCCGTAGGAGCCGAGGTACTTGTACCACGGCATGGCAACACCGGCCTCGACGGAGACGCGGGCCTTGACGGCGGCCGGAAGCACGGCCTCCTTGTACTCGGCGTCCTGCTCCTCGAACCATTCGAGGCACGGCATGGACACGACACGAGCCTTGACGCCTTCGCCGGCCAGGGTCTTGGCGGCAGCCACGGCCCACTGAACCTCGGAGCCGGTGGCCATGATGATGACGTCCGGAGTACCTTCGGTGTCGACGAGCACGTAAGCGCCCTTGCGCACGCCGTCCTTGGCCTTCTCGGCGGTCTCGGCGAGAACCGGGACGCCCTGACGGGTCAGAACCATAGCGGTCGGCAGGGTGTTCTCCTTCTCGAAGAAGTAACGGTAGGCTTCAGCGGTCTCGTAAGCATCGGCCGGACGAGCGACCTCAAGCTGCGGGATGGCGCGGAAGGATGCCAGGTGCTCCACCGGCTGGTGGGTCGGACCATCCTCGCCGACGGCGACGGAGTCGTGGGACCACACATACAGGTTCGGGATCTGCATGAGGGCAGCCAGACGCACGGCGGAACGCTCGTAATCGGAGAACATGAAGAAGGTGCCGCCGTACGGACGGGTGTGGGAGCCCAGCAGGATGCCGTTGGTGATGGTGCCCATGGTGAACTCGCGCACGCCGAAGTGGAGCTGACGACCGTACTTGCTGCAGTTCGGCCACTGCTTGGTGGCGCACTCAGCCGGGGCGAAGGTCTCAGCGCCCTTGAGGTCGGTCTTGTTGGAGCCGCCGAGGTCGGCGGAGCCGCCCCAGAGTTCCGGCATGACGGCTGCGATGGCGTTCAGGGTGGAGCCGGAAGCGCCACGGGTGGCGACGTTCTTGCCGACTTCGAAAGTGGCCTCGAGGTCGTCGATGGCCTTGTCGAAGCCTTCCGGAAGCTCGCCGGCCTTGATGCGGTCGTACAGGGCAGCCTTGTCCGGGTTGGCCTTGCGCCATGCGTCGTACTTCTCGTCCCATTCCTTGTGGGCTTCGAGACCGCGCTCGGCGACCTTGCGGGCGTGAGCCAGGGCCTCTTCGTCAACGTGGAAGGACTCCTCCGGATCGTAGCCGAGGAGCTTCTTGAGGCCGGCGACGGCCTCGGCGCCCAGCTTGGAGCCGTGGGAGGACGGGTCGTTGGTCTTGCCCGGGGTCGGCCATGCGATCAGGGTGTCGACCTTGATGAGCTTCGGCTGGTTCGGGGCGGCGGCGCGGGCCTTGGCGATGGTGTCGGCCAGGCCTTCGACGTCCTCCTTGTAGGAGCCGTCGGGCTGGATGAAGCTGAACTCGTCGGTGTACCAGCCGTATGCCTGGAAGCGCTTGAGCACGTCCTCGGCCAGCACCAGGTTGGTGTCGCCTTCAATCTGGATGCGGTTGGCATCGAAGATCACGGTCAGGTTACCGAGCTGCTGGTTGGCGGCGAGGGAGGCGGCCTCACCGGAGATGCCTTCCTCGATATCGCCTTCACCGCAGATGACCCAGATGTTGTGGTCGAACGGGGACTCGCCTTCCGGAGCTTCCGGATCGAGCAGGCCACGCTGGAAACGCTGGCCATAGGCGAAGCCGATGGCGGAGGCGAAGCCCTGGCCCAGCGGACCGGTGGTCATTTCGATGCCCGGGGTCAGGCCGTATTCCGGATGACCCGGGGTACGGGTGTCAGCGCCGCCACGGAAGTTCTTCAGATCGTCCAGGGTCAGGCCGTAGCCGGAGAAGTACAGCTGGACGTACTGGGTGAGGGAGGCGTGACCGCCAGAAAGGATGAAGCGATCGCGACCTTCCCAATTGGGATCATTCGGATCGTGCTTGATGAAATGCTGATACAGGGTATAGGCGATAGGCGCCAGGGAGACGGGGGAACCCGGGTGGCCGTGTCCCGCACGCTCAACCGCGTCGGCCGACAGGACCTTGGCCATCTTGATGGCGCGTTCGTCCAGCTCGGTCTCCTTGAATTCGGTCATGGATTACTTTCCTTCCAATTGGTCGGGCCGCGTATCCGGCTTGTGCCGAGCGCATGACGCCCTCACATTGCGATTCCCATAGTAGCGACGTGAGGTGACGTTGCGGTGGAATTTTGGCGTGTTTTGGTAGTTTGTGTTCTGTTAACGCTCACAATGAACATTCGAATTCACATGGGATGTCTGGTCTGTGTCATATCGCTCAACATCAAGCGCCGCAAGGCATGACATCAGACGGAAACACTACTCCGAAAGCGAACCGATTAGCACTCTGCGGCCCGGAGTGCTAGTACTGGGTAAGAAATATTCCGCTTTCAGGCGCGTCTTCAAGATTCACATGGAAGGAGAGGACACGCCGACGGATATTTCGGATGTTCATTTATAAGGAGGTGCGCATGACACAGTCAAGACGCATGCTGGTGCTGCGTGCCGTGGTGGAGGACTACATACGCTCCCAGGAACCGGTGGGATCCACCACATTGACCCGGGACCATGAGCTTGGCGTCAGCTCCGCCACCATACGTAACGACATGGCGGCATTGGAGGACGAAGGTTACCTTATTCAACCCCACACATCCGCCGGCAGAATTCCGACCGAAAAAGGCTATCGCTATTTCGTCGACCGTTTGGCGACGGTCGTTCCGCTGTCCGAAGCGCAGCGCCGCGGCATCAACAGCTTCCTGTCGGGTTCCGTCAATTTGCAGGACACATTGCAAAGGGCCGCCCGGCTGCTGGCGCAGATTACAGGCCAAGTCGCCGTAGTGGCCGCCCCATCGCTGTCGAAGTCGACGTTGCGGCACATCGAAATCGTCCCCGTGTCCATCAATACGTTGCTTGCCGTGGTGATCACCGATACCGGCCGTGTTGCGCAGCATATCCTCAACATCGCGGAATTACCGGATTCTGCGACCCTCACGCATCTGACCAACGAAATCAACAACCAATGCGCAGGCGCTTCTTTGACACGTACCGCCGATTACGTGCGTCAAATGGGAGCACGCAAGGAGTATCGTCCGATCAACACGCTTGTGGAGGCTCTCGCGCGGGCTTTCGATGGCATGGCCGATGATGAGAGAGCCGGAGAGCTATATATGGCCGGCACTTCACGGCTCGCCCATCAACGCACCGTGGCCGATCTGGCACCACTGTTCGACGCGTTGGAAGAACAGGTCGTGCTCATGAAACTCATGAGCTCGCTCAGCGAGACCACCCAATCCGACGGAGTCGGAGTGGCGATCGGGTCCGAAACGCATACCCCCGGACTGTTGCACGCCTCCGTAGTGACCAGCGGCTATGGTCATACATCCGCGACGAATACTGATGAAGCGGAGAACGGGTCGCACGCATCCGGACAGACATTCGAGAGCGGGACCGATCAGGATTCGGACAAGAGCACGCTGCAAACGGGGGAGCCGGTCGCCTTCGTCGGATCGATTGGTCCGACGCATATGGATTACGCGGCTACCATGGCCGCCGTGCGCGCGGTCGCCAGATATCTGACGGCCTTCCTTGCGCATGACGAAGGCCAATCGTCCGACTGACCCCGCCTTATGGCACAATGACACGCAGAACCAACAGGGAGAAAGAACAACCGTGACGGACTATTACGAAGTGCTGGGCGTCGACCGCTCCGCAAGCGAGGACGAGATCAAAAAGGCGTATCGAAAGATGAGCCGCAAATATCACCCCGATATCGCCGGTCCGGAATTTGAAGACAAATTCAAGGAAGTCAACAACGCATACGAGGTGCTGTCTGATCCCAAGAAACGCCAGATGTTCGATGCGGGCATCGACCCGAATGATCCGAATGCCGGTGCCGCTGGCGGCGGATTCAACGGCGGGTTCGCCGACATGGGGGACATCTTCAATATGTTCACCGGCGGCGCGTTCGGCGGCGCCACGGGCGGTGGTCCGACCCCTCGCACGCAACCGGGACGAGATGCGCTGGCCACGGCCACTATCGATCTGAAAACCGCCGTGTTCGGAGACACGACGCACGTCAAGATCAACACTTTCGGATTGTGTCAGGACTGTGCCGGCACCGGATGCCAGAAGGGTACCCAGCCGACTCAATGCCCCGACTGCCATGGACAGGGATACGCGCAGCGCGTGGTGCGTACCATGCTCGGCCAGATGATGACTACCGCGCCTTGCGAACGCTGCGAGGGACACGGAACCATCATTGAGAAGCCATGCCCGTCCTGTATGGGCCATGGTCGCATCCGCGTCACCCGCAATGTCGGCGTGGCCGTGCCGGCCGGTGTGGCCAACAACACCAGGCTACGTCTCGCCAATCAGGGCGAAGTCGGCGAAAACGGCGGCGTGGCGGGTGATCTGTACGTCGATATCCGTATCAAACCGGATGACACGTTCACCCGCGATAGCGACGATTTGCATTGCTGGATCAGAATACCAATGAGCTGGGCCGTTCTGGGCCATGAGATCGAGATCGACACTTTCGATGGAAAGCAGACACTGGATGTGCCCGCCGGCAGTCAACCAGACGATACTGTGACATTAAAGGATCTCGGTGTCACCCATCTTGATAACAAGAACGAGCGTGGCGATTTGGTGGCGCATATCATGGTGGAGATTCCGAAGAAGCTGTCGGACGACGAACGTGACCTGATTGAGCGGTTCGGCGAGTTGCATGATGCAGATGCCCAGCATGTATCCGTGAACTCCCGTCCGGCCTCCGGATCGAAGAAGGGATTCTTCTCCAAGCTGAAGGACGCATTGCGCTGATTTGATATCGCAGCGGTATGACATCGCTTCGATGGAAGAAGGCCTGTGTCCCGAGGAGATTCGCCTTGGAACACAGGCCTTCTTCCATAGTCACGGAAATTTACCCGCTATTTGAGCAGCGACCTGCACATGGCGCGGTATTGGCTCACATAGCCGCCGCCGAAGAACACGCAGTGGCCTGCGATGGGGTAGAGCTGCCACAATGTGATACGATCCCGCCATCCGGCCTTGAGCGGATGGACGGATTGATAGCCTTCGAGAATGTCCGTCAGGTAAGACATACCGAACAGGTCAAGCATGGCAAGATCCTCCTCACGGTGTCCGCCGTGCGCGGCCGGATCAATAAGGACGGCTTCGACATTGCCGGAATCCGCGGTCCACATGACATTGCCGCTCCAAAGGTCGCCATGCACTCGTGCCGGCTTGTCATTGGCGGCCTTGCCAAGGATGTCGGGCAATGCGTCGATGACGGCTTCCGTCAGTTCCATATCGTAATCGGTCAACTCTCGACGTTTCATGCCCAGGCGAACCATCGGACGGAGTCTGCCATCGGCCAAATAGGTGGCGACATCGTCCCAGTCGCCGGTATCCATCGGAACCGGATCCTGCAGCGGGCCGAAATAGCAGGTGCCTTCGTATCCGTCCGGAGCGGATCCGAAATGGTCGGCGCCGGCGTCATGCATGTGGGCAAGAGCCGCACCGAAATCACGGGCTGCCTGGATGGTCGGTCCGCAGGCGTTCACGCGTTCGATGTCGAGGTAGTCCTTGCCCCAGTCGTACACATCGACTACGCGCGGGCCGCCTTGGGAATGCGCCGAGCCAAGCCATTGAAGGCCTCGGCCTTCGCATTCGAAGAACCCTTCCGGACTGAACGCCCTGCTTTTACGGTATTTGCCCATGATGACGAAACTTCCTTCCATACCGGGACACAACAGATCTGGCTCCATTGTGTGTATGGTTTGGGACAACCCCGCCGGACGTTTTCAAAAACTAGACCCCACTCGCTACTCTTGGTCACGGAAAAGCAGACGAAACCTATTTCCTACGATTAAAAGAGGGTTCATGAATTTCTTCCAAGCGATTTTCCTTGGCCTGGTCCAAGCGCTGACCGAATACCTGCCAGTGTCCTCCAGCGCGCATATCCGCATCATCGGCGATCTGATGTTGGGCTCCGATCCGGGCGCCGCATTCACCGCCATCATCCAGATCGGCACCGAGCTTGCCGTGATCCTGTATTTCCGTCATGACATCATTCGTATTCTTGGCGCATGGTTCGGCTCCCTGTTCGGCAAGGATGGCAAGGACTTCAAAAGCCGTATGGGCGCCCATAACCGTGACACGCAGATGGGTTGGTTCATCATCATCGGCACACTGCCTATTCTGATTGCCGGCCTGCTGTTCAAGGATGCCATCGAAAGCACGTTGCGTAATCTGTGGATCACCGTCACCGTATTGATTGTCTTCGGTATTCTGCTGTGGGTGGTCGACGCCCGGGCCAAGCAGGTCAAGACCATGGAGGAGATGACCTGGAAGGACGCACTGATCTTCGGCATCGGCCAGATGCTGGCGTTGATTCCTGGCGTCTCTCGTTCCGGCGGCACCATCACCTTCGGTCGCGCAATGGGTTATACCCGTGAGGCCGCGGTGCGTGTGAGCTTCCTGATGGCTATTCCTGCCGTGTTCGGAGCGGGTATCCTTGAAGCCGTCTCCGCCGTCAAGGATGTGGCGGCTGGCGATGCGGGCATGTTCCCCGGTTGGGGCGCCACCATTGCGGCGACCATTGTGGCGTTCGTGGTCGGCTATGTGGTGATTATCGGCTTCCTGAAGTTCGTGTCCACATTCTCCTATAAGGCGTTCGCCATCTACCGTATCGCGTTGGCCGTCGTCGTGGCGTTGCTGCTGATCTGCGACGTGCTGTCTCCAATGGAGGCCACCGCAGCCGCGTGACGTAGATCCGGCAACCATATCTAGAAAATCCCGGTCGTATGAATCGACCGGGATTTCTTGTATTCGGATAAATTCGTAGTCCGGTCAGACACCGTCGCGTAGGAAGGATTCCGCCTCACGGATTAGCTCCTCGCATGCCGGCATGCCATTCGACGCGATTCGTTTCGCCTGCGCGTCCAGATCGTAATCACGCTCCAGACGTGCAAGATAGTCACCAGTATGCGTGCTCGCCACCAACTCGTCAGCCTGCGCACGCCATTGCGCGGCTTTTCTAATCAGATCGCCCTCGGCAAGAGGGTAGCCGATCGTCACGGACAGGGCACGCAGAAGCTCCAGCGTGCCCTGCATGCATTCGGCATTGGCGCTGTAGTGCGGCACGGACACCCACATGGACATCGTGGAAAGACCGGCTTCGGAGGCAAAGGCGTCAAGGATGTTAGGAATGCCGACCGGCCCATTGTATTCCCTGTCGGATTCGCATTCGCAACCGCTTTTGGAGATGTCCAGCGGCAGTGGCCTTGTGTGCGGGCATTCGTCGAACATGGCTCCAAGCGTGATGACATCGTTGACGCCATAATCCTCGGCGATGTGCAGCGTTTGCGTGCAGTATTCCTTCCAACGGTAATTGGGTTCCGGCGCGATCTGGGCAAGCAGATGCAGCACGGGGGAGACCGCGATGTCATAGAACGTGGTCCTAGGCCAGATAATGCGTTTGCGTCCCTGCACGGAGCAGATCATGGGACGTGCCACCTGATAATCGTAGAAATCCTCGTTGTCGATGTGACGTACTTCCTGTGATTCGTACCGTGACACCAGGTGCCTGATGACGTTCGTCGCAGCCTGGTTCGCATCGTTCCATCCTTCGAACGCGGCGACCAGCAAGGTCTTCGGCGTTGCATTCTCCTCACACATGTTTTCAATGTATACCGGAAACGGGTGGTGCGCCACACGCTTCAGCCATTGGTGAATGACATCATGAGCAAGCGCGACACGCGGACTTGCAAAATGCGTGGATGCGGTTATAGTAAATACTCGTGCTCAGGCAGTGAAAAGCCTAAGACATGCGGACATAGCTTAGTTGGTAAAGCGCAACCTTGCCAAGGTTGAGACCGCGGGTTCGAGTCCCGTTGTCCGCTCTAGGTTCCGATTGATTATCGACCTTCATGGTGGGTTAGCCAAGCGGTTAGGCAGCGGCCTGCAAAGCCGTATAGACGAGTTCGACTCTCGTACCCACCTCTCTTCATGCGGGATTTCGATTCCGCATGATATGACAACCCGGGCGGTTGGCGCAGAGGTAGCGCACTTCCCTGACACGGAAGGGGTCACAAGTTCGAATCTTGTATCGCCCACTGGAGCGTTGCTCCATATAAATCAATATCGGGTGATTGGCGCAGCGGCTAGCGCACTTCCTTCACACGGAAGGGGTCATAGGTTCGATTCCTATATCACCCACAGTTGTTTCATCCCGGTTCTGCCGGGTTTTTGTTTATTTGCCGTTCTTTACTTTTCCTCTGCGTAATAACGTCGTCCGCAACGATGTTCTCGACGGCTTTCCATCTTTGATTCCCATGATTTGGCAATCGCAATACAAGAAAACACGATGAAAATGCAAAGAAACAGATAAGTGGGACACGACTTTTAATAAGTGCATTTATAAAATGCTTATCGTAAACAGAAAAACAAACAAGACGCAGGGGCGTCACAGCATAACAATAAGAAAAGGGAACTCCATGAATAAAAACAAGCTCTTCTCCGCAATCGTCCGTGGATTCGAAATGCGCGGCATCAGCGCCCTATCCTCGGTAGCCGGATCCGCTTCGGTCAACGACGCATTGCAGGAAATCATCGAGACGCGCCGCTGAGATACTAAGGATTCCAGAAAAATCCTTCTTGAAAATCGCCCGGAACGTTCCCCAGATACGACATTCCGGGCGATTTCCTTGTATATCGCCTCCCCAGGTGGACTACAATGGCATAACGTGAATAACGAAGCATTGAATCTGAACCAGCTAGTCAGGGACATGGGTCCCAACGAATTGAGGGCATACGCCAAACTGGGGCAGAAGCAGCATGACGAGGCGAACCGCGAGCTCGAGAGACGATGGCGCAGCTATGACGACATGCTGCCGAAAGACGACTTCGTATCCTTCATAGACAAGAAGTGACGGCACATACCGTTCACCGTGTATGATCCGTGACCATGCCGGTCTCAATACCGGCCATTTGCAAAGGCAAAGAGTAGAATGGCGACTATGACTGATCCGATTCCAAGCGCAGGCGAAACGACCATCATCGGTCTTCCTGCAATCACTGTACCGGTTACCTCCACCGGAGACCGTCCTCTGACCAAAGAGGATCTCGACACCATCATGCGCCTTGACGATGGTACGGCGCTGCTTATTTCCACCAGGGGAGCGGTATCCGGTTCGCGTTATCTCCTCGACGAAGACGAGATCACCGTGGGTCGTGACCCAAGTTCCGACATCCTGCTGGACGACTCCACCGTCTCCCGTACGCATGCGGTGTTCCGCCGTGTCAACGGCAATTATTCCGTCATCGACGCGGGTAGCCTGAATGGCACATATGTGAACCGGCAGCGCGTGAACAGCCAGGAGCTGAAGAACGGCGACGAGATCATTCTGGGCAAGTTCCGGCTTGTCTACTTCACCAATAAGGCCATCGTCGCTTGACGACTGCGCCCACATGCGCGTCACAGCTACGACGATGACGTGTCATCGATTTTAAAATCGCTCGTGTCTCGGCAAGAATGCGACACGGGCGATTTATCATATTCGGCATGGAATGGCGATTGATACGATATTATCCGGGAATGGTCGGATAATACGCAGGGGGAGTGACACATGCTTGATATTCTGCCAGCGTTGCTGTGGATAATAGCAGCCGTCATCGCAGTGAACATATGTTCGATTACCGCAATCCGAGGAAGATTTTTCTCAAAAGATCATCGCGACGTATATCCGGTACGCTGGTCGATCGTCGCCTTGCATTTCACGTCATTGATTTTCGGCGCGTTGCCATATCCGATATACGAGATGTTCAAAAACGGTTTCTCCGGTAGATTCCAGCGTTTCTATGAACATGTAGGTTGGCCGTCAGCAGTGCTGATGATTGCGCTGATCGCAGCCGAACTGGTGTTCATGTATCTGCAGGCGCGCAATGGAATGCATGGCGAGATGGAACGCAAACTCAGCCAGGCGGCGGGAGAATAAACCATCGAGAATCAACCCACCAGGCAACGATTCATACCTTCCGGCAGGTGCCTGCATGTGGGAAGAGGAGTATTGGGCGATGTTCCCGATATTCCTATTCTGACATAACGTACATTATCGGCGTTTTAGGAATGGCGGAATTCCAAGGAAAATAAAACCCTGATCATACGTTTCTGACATAACAGCCTTCTTGTATGATCAGGGCTTCACCATGCCGGACGCATTATCCTTAATACGGATTTCATCAGAATGCGTCCATAAAAAACACCTAAGCGAAATATTCCTCGACAGCTTGTGCGAGTCCATCCACGGAATCCAGAACGCGATACGCTCCATGAGCCTTGAGCTCGCCTGGCTCCGCGTAACCCCAGCCACAGCCTAGGCAATCAAGACCGCATGCCTTGGCGCCATCCGCGTCGGTCCATCGATCGCCGACCATCAGAGCCTTGTCTCCGGCATTCTCATCGAAACCGATGTGCTGGAATGCCCAACGAATCACCTGGTCCTTGTCAAGACGCGAATTGTCCTTGCTGGCACCGTAGATGCCATCGACCATGGTGTCCAGATGGAAATGCTCGCAAATCGGAATGCACTGATACTGGGGCTTGCAGCTGGCGATCGCCAGATAATACCCGTCGGCGCGAAGTTTTGCGAGCTGTTCGGGAATGCCGGTATAAATCGTATTGTTCAGGCGACCCGGCACTTTCGCCCCGGGATTGTTCGGATCGTCGAACACGGCCTCATCGGCATAATATTTGCGGTAGATCCGCACGCCCTCGTCAAGTCTGTCATCCGGAATGCCGTTGCGCTGCAATGATTCGCTGATGGCCGGGCCGATGAAGCGATGCAGTTCGTCATCATCCGGAACCGGGTATCCCATTTCCATGAACGTCTTGACGACACACCCGATGATGCCTGGATCGGATTTCGTGAGCGTGCCATCAAGGTCAAGCAGAACGACTTTCTTCGGATGTTCGGACATGGGTTCGACCTTCTCCCTGATTTGTTCTTGTCGGAGCAGTATTGATAACGATTATGCCCGGTCGCAATGACCGGGCATTCGTTCAGGTGTTGTTCAGACGCAAGACACAGAAAAGACTCACTCGTAATCCGGAAACCATCCATCACGATGCATCTGGAGACGCTTCTCCAACAATGCTTTCAGCTCGTCTTCGGTACGACGCTCCATGAGCATGTCCCAATGGGTGCGCGTCGGTTTGGTGATCTCATCGGCTTCGCTGTCATCGTCGCCTTCACGGTGGGCGACGGCGCCACAGCGGCACTCCCACTCGTCAGGGAACTCAGCGCCCTCGGCGAATGGCAGAATCGTACGATGTCCCTTCGGGCATATGTATGCGACGTCGGTTCGCGCCGCGAAATCCACGTTGTCATCAGATTCCAGCGACTTTGCGCCAATGCTCATGCCTCGTAGGCTGCGCTCTGCCATATTGCCTTTGCCTCCTTGGATTATCTGCTCACTCTAAGCTACAGAACAGTTCGGACGTGTCGTTTATTCCCTAATTTTCCCGCTACGAAAGCATCCATGCGATCAGTCGACGCCGGAATAAGCGACAATGCCGCGATTGATGCTTTCGTAGGCCTGTTTGGCGATTGGGGCAAGCGTTTCGGCCCGTTTGCCCAGATACGGACCCGCTACGGCGATCTGCTGCAACACGTCGGCGAGGCGTTTGCAGCTACGCACGAAATCGCCGCCGGTCAGATCGGTTCCGTACAGCACTCGAGACAGGTTCTCCCCCTGCGCCCATTCGTAGACGACGTCGGTGATTCCGAAATCAAGCTGACGCATCTCATCAAGTGCATGGTCCTCGCACAACATGGCGATTGACGCATGCACGCCCTTGAGTTGTGCCGCGCAGACCGCCACATTGCCCTGGATTCCGCCTGGATAATGGCGAGGCTCTCCCCCGCCGCCCCTGCGAGGCTCATATATCAGAGACATGACGACGCTGGCCAATTCGGCCGCATCAAGGCCGTCGAACGCACCATCGTCAATCGCCTGGGCGAGCACCAGATCGAGCTCACTGTACAAGTGACGCAATAGCTGGCCTTGCTCGGTAAGCCGATAATTTACCTGGCTATCGGCGCTTTCTTTGGATCGCTGGAGGTATCCGAGTTCCTCGAGCACGTTGCAGATGCGGTCGAACTGACGTGCGACCGAACCCGTGCGTGAATCATACCGGTTACGCACCCGTTCCAATTCGCGCATCTCACGCGCCCAACGATGCCCCCATTTAAGATGCTGCTGAATATCGGGACACTTCCGACAAGGATGTTCGCGTTCCTCCTCACGCAATTTCGCTATGCGTCTGTCAAGAGTCTTGAACGCCTCTCCGCGCGCCTTTTGCGTGCGGAAAACCTCATGCTTGAGTCTGCGACGCTCGTTCTTCTCCAAATCACTCAACCGCATGCGCAGGCGCATGAATTCCTTGAAATCGCCGAATTCGCAATCGAAGGCCTGCTCGTATCCGTCCAATGCCTTGCGGAGCGTCTCCATTTGTGCCTCAAGCTGCCATGCGGATTCATTGGCCTCCCACTGTGCGAACGAATGGTCGAGCGTGATGCGAGCAGTTTCGTAATCGCTGGAATTAAGCAGGTTCACCGCCATGTTGAAAGTCGGCTTGAAACTGGAATGCAACGGGTAGACACGCTTGCTGGACAGCGCGGCAGCGGTCGCCGGTATGAAGCCATGATGGTCCACGACCACCGCGTGTCCTATGGTGTCGATGCCCCGTCGACCCGCCCGGCCGGTCAACTGGGTAAACTCCCCCGGCGTCAAACCGACATGACCCGTGCCATCGAATTTCTCAAGCTTCTCCACCACCACACATCGTGCCGGCATGTTGATACCCAAGGCAAGCGTTTCCGTGGCGAAGACGACTTTCACCAAACCTTCTTCGAACAATCGCTCGACGATTTGGCGGAAAAGCGCGACCATGCCGGCGTGGTGTGGCGCGAATCCCTCTTCAAGCGCGAAGCGGAACTGTGAGAGATGTAGTGCCTTCAGATCCTCCTGACTGAGCTGACCTTCGACCATCTCATCGACGATACGACGGATACGACGAACCTCGTCATCGGTGGTGAGTTCAAGACCGGCATTGATGCATTGCTCCACTGCCTGATCGCAGCCGTTGCGGGAGAAGATGAAATAAATGCCCGGCAGTATGCCAAGGAAATTCAGCTCGTCGACCACCGCCCATCTACGGGGGGTGTGCCGTTCCGGTTTGCGGGAATGGTCGTTCCATTTACCACCCTTGCCGCCTTTGCGCTTGTCCGGACGCTGTTCTCCCCTGCGTCTGGCCGCCTTGCGGTCCAGCTGGTCGAGCCTGTTCACTAACTGCGCGTTGAGTTTGTCGGTCTGGTTGCCGTTTGCGTCCCTCCTGTACAAATCAATCAGTTCAGGTTCGGTATGGTCGTCCGCTTGGACAAGCACATGCTGCTCCAACGGCACGGGACGTTTTTCGGACACCACCAGCGTGGTGTCACCTCGGACGGATTCAATCCATTTGGAGAAATCCTCAACGTTCGATACCGTCGCGGACAATCCAATGATCTTCACATTCTGCGGCAGGTGAATGATCACCTCCTCCCATACCGGGCCACGGAACCGGTCGGCGAGGTAGTGGACTTCATCGAGGATCACATAACGCAATGCCTCCAGTGTCATGGAGTGCTCATACAGCATGTTACGCAGGACCTCGGTGGTCATGACCACGATATCCGCTTCAGAGTTGATGGACGTGTCACCGGTAAGCAGACCTACCTTATCCGGTCCATATGTCTCCACCAGATCATGGTATTTCTGATTGCTCAAAGCCTTGATCGGCGTCGTGTAGAAAGCTTTGACGTTGCGTTCCTGTGCCAGATAGATGGCGAAATCGGCGACGACCGTCTTGCCAGCTCCGGTAGGCGCCGCGACAAGCACGTTGTCGCCGGCTTCCAACGCCTCGTTGGCTTTGATCTGGAAATCATCCAGTTCGAACGGCATGGATTTGGCGAATCTGGAAGCGACCGATCTGCTCTTGAACTGTGTCTGCTTGAAGGCCGCGTACCGTTGTGCCGGTGATGGTTCGGCTGCTGCTTTGCTTGTTTGCTTGTCGATACCGTTGTTGCCGCGACGGCGATGATGAGTCATAGTTCCTTTTCGAATCAGTCGTTGAAATGTTTCCACACGGCCCACTGCTGGGCGTGACGGGTGCGTTTCTCCCCTTGACGCCGAATGACTTCAGCATGGGCGTCGGCATAATGATCCATCGCATCCTTAAGCGGTCGTGTGAAGAACGGTGCCGCGTCTTCCTCCACCTGTGGCAGCGGTTTGGACATGGCTCCAAAACGCTTGGACGCGCGTCCTCCGACTTTTGCGACGTTCTTGAAAGCCTGATAGCCGTGGATGCACGCGTACGCGCCGCCCGCGATCAATACCGCCAGCATGAACAGGACAAGCATCAGCCAAATCCACCAAGGCATAGGGCCTCCCGTCAATCTTCGCTCTCATGATCGCCGATGCTCAGCTCATGCTTCGCGCGGGCGATCATCATGGTACGCAGCGTCTCCGGCGCAACAGCCGTGATGTGACGCGCATGCGAGATACAGAATGCGACGTACCAGGAATCGGAGGAGACGATCAGATGGACCTTCTCGCCATCGCCACATTTTTCGACGGTGGCACCAGACAGACTGTCGATGAACGACAGGTCGTCCTGGTTTGTAATGAATACGGCCGGAGTGCCATTATCGAAGCTCCACTTACGCAGCTCGGATGCAGGAACGTCCGGAATGTCGACTTTTTCAGTCGGCTTGACCAACTCGGCATGTTCAATACGGGATATGCGCAGCACTTGCCAGATGCGCGGCTTGCCCGTGGCCTTGTTGATGGTCGTGTCCTTCTTGACGAACTTCGCCCTGTCCGCGGGAGCCGCGTTGAGCACATCCGTCCAGACCGCCACGTAATACACGCCCTCGTCGACGAAAATCTTGTCAGGCGCCACCAGTTTGCGTTGGATGCGTCCCGCGCCGTCCGTGTATTCCATGTCAAGCAGCATGTTTTTGGAGATGGCGCTTTTGACGATGGAGAAGTTTCTCGGCTCCATTTCGTAACCGGTGAGGCTCAGCCATGGCATATCCCCCGGCTTCACATGCTGACGCAAACGGCTATACAATGATTCCGCCTGTTCACGCAGTTTGTCTGGCAGCAGGGAGGAATGGGCGAGATAGCTCACCGATGCGGTCAACATGCTCAGATACTGCTGGGAGATTCCGGCAAGACGTTCGAGCCCAAGCGAATTCGTAGCGGAGACAATACCTTCGGCATCGAGCAGCGACCAATCAATGTCGAAGAACTGGCTTCCGGCCATTTCGCCGTCATCGGACACCGTGGTCAACGTATTGATGTCCTTATGGATGATGTTGACGAACTTCTTCAATTCGTCTTCGGACTTCGGCCTGCCGATGAAACGCTCGGCAAGCTCCTCCAGCGAGTATTCCTCCCCCATATGCGCGGACAGGAACAGCATCAAGCGCAGACGACGGTCGACTTCGCTGCCGGTCTGGAAAGCCGAATTCTTCTTCGGACGTCCCTTTCCTTCCTCGGCATCATCATCAGGACTGTTACGGTTGATTTCCGGGGAAACCACGGTGGAGCTGTCAGCGCCGGTGGATTCATCGGCTGGCAGGAACTGCGTGGCCGCATGCAGACGACGGTTGAACGCATCCACCGCCTCCGGAGGACTCACGATGGAGGCTCCCGGATGGGACAGCACGAACATGGCCAGATCGTCGGAATCGGTGTAGGCGACGTTCAGATGCTCGCCGTCGACATCCACCGTCGCGGCGAAACGCCGCTGATCCACCACTTTGACGAGTTCGTCTGGAATAGATTGCGTGCCAAGTCCCGGCGCGATGGAATCAAGCCCAAGCCCCGGAATCGGGGTCTGCGGCACGCGCGGCGCCGTACGGGAAGTGTGCTGAGGCTCATGCGCCGGTGCGGAGGAAATCGACATGGAGCGCGCAAGATAGTTCGCAGCTGCGAGAATCGGCAGATCACCGTCTCCGAACAGCAAACGCACGCGGGGCTCATCCCCCAATTGCAGACGATACGAAGCGAAATCCTGTCCCTCCGACTTGGAGGAATATTCAGGTTGCCTCGATTCGATGGCGATGCCCATGGCTGCCAGCTTGGCACGGTCACGCTGGAATTGCTTCGCGAAAGCCGCCTTCGCCGCTTGATCGGCAAGCTCGCCATATGAATCCGCGTAGGCCTTCACTCGTTGCGCGATCTGACGAGAGGTAAGCCATTGTGGGAAGGCTGAGGAGAGCACCGCCAACACATCAAGTTCGTGCTTGCCCCATTTGTCGGAAAAACGACGCCTACCGTTACTTCCCTCAGCCATTAGTCCTCACGTCTCGTTAACGTTTCGTTTTAAGTGCTTGGCCTCGTAAGCCGCACATACCATTCTATGATAGAGGTTTTTCGACCTGTTTGTGCCTATTTCACGAAAAAATATGGATTTTCGTGTTGCGCTACCCCCTTGGGTCAGACCCAATCATCTGGTTCCACACCTTGCGGACCGACATACTCGCCGTTCGGCACATAACTCGGCTCCCCCTGGTCTTTCAGGCGTGCGTCGCTGAACAACATCACATCCCTGCCGAAGGTCCAATCGCCGTCGATCTCAACGGATTTCGCAGCGGCCAGGGACGGCACTCCGTAGGGGAAACGGACGTCGAAATCGTGAATGTTCTTGTAGTATCGCGCATCCAAATGGACGTCCGGGAAGATGTAATTGCCGTCCTCCATCTCGTATTGGTCCGTCAAATGGAATCGATCGGACCGCATGATGAACAGGTCGTCGGTGGTTTTGACCGGAAGGAACCGCATGCGATCCACGCATACGCAGGTCGCCCCGTCGAACAGGGACACTGCGGCGCCCATGGCGGTTTCCAGCTGGATGACCGGCTCACTGGACGGGTCGGTCGGATCGACGGTCTTCCTGTTCCGAATCACCGGCAATGGAAGCACACCGTCGTATGCGGCGAGTTTCGCTTTCAGCGCATCGATGCGCACCCAGATGCTGTTCGTATTGAAATACGGATGCTTGTCGATGTTCTGTGCATCATCCCTGTCGTCCGGATGAACCTGGCTCATCTCTCGAAGCATCAGACGCCCCGTGGCCTTGTCCCGCACGATATGGCCGCCCTTGCGGTCGGCCGGGGTGCGCCTGGCGACCTCAATCATGAATGGGGCGCCGGTGTTCTCGAAATGCTGGGCAAGTGTGCGCGAAGGACGCGCACCCAGGTTGTCGGAATTCGAAATGAACAGGTATTTGAAGCCGCGTGCTTCAAGCGAGTCGAGCAGACCGGATTCCCAGATGGTGGAGAACAGGTCGCCATGACCCGGCGGACACCATTCAAGATCGGGATTCGAGGGAAAGCTGACCGGCAGCCCCGTTTCTGCACTGATTTTCGGTTCCTGATGCTGGACGATCTCCATCGGTATGCCATCCTGATGGAATTTCTTATTGGATCGCAGCACCTTCATGGTGTCTTTGGAGGTGCGGAAGGAGTTCATCAGAGTGAGCGGCAGCTCGACGCCAAGTCGGGTACGGGCGGTAAGCACCTGCCCGATGATGATGTCGATGAAACGCATCTGACGCGCCTTGTGACGACGCACCGGCAACAGCGACTTGGCGCAGTCAAGCCCCATCGAAGTGCCCAGACCGCCGTTGAGCTTCAGGAAAGCCGTCTTGGCGAATGCGTCGATGGCCTTCTCATGATTGATGGTCTCGTATACGTCGTGGAAGCTAGGGACGCTGGTCAGCGGCTCGACCTCGTTTTCGCGAATCCAGCTGCTGGCCTCTTCGTTACGCCAAACCTCATACAGACGCTTGAACTGGGCGATGGCCATATCAGTCATCCCGTGCTCTCTCATCTTCGCCGCCGAGAGATCGAATACGTCCTCTTCCGTCAATGTCATTCCCTTCCGTGCGGACGCGACTACGTGTTACATGATACGACATATCGTCTTGGATGGTTGGGTATTGCCCCGAATTCGCGATTTACAATGCTGCGAATACTGCTTGCGCAAATCGAAAATCCCTTGGAATCAACAACCTTCCGATTGCGCGACACGATGCGTTTTGAAAAAACGAACTAAGTATGCTATGTTTCATTTTCGGTGCGCTTCACACCGTTCGGACCATAGCGCAGTTTGGTAGCGCACTTGACTGGGGGTCAAGGGGTCGCGGGTTCAAATCCCGCTGGTCCGACCGAAAAACCCCGTCATTCCGCCGTTCTCACGGCATCGGAATGACGGGGTTTTCCGTACTCCAGGGGCGGTCAGGGGCGATGTACCGCGGATTCATTCCTTCGGGAATCAAAATCATCTTTATTCGCCGAGCAACCTACAGTGGCACCTCCTCCACCCCAATGACCTTCAGGCTGTAGAAATACTTGATGTTGTCCATACCGGTTCATTATGTGTCGCGGCGGGTCGTTCGCGAATCTTCCTCGCCCGACCATGAGAAAAAACGCCAGGCGCATGGTTCGGATGTAAATGTGAGAGGCTCGCCGATGTAGGCTGGAGCCCATCGTAGGAATCATATAAGGAGAAGGACGTGGAAGCTCGACAAGACGGTGGCCGACGCAGACGCGCTGTACAAGGTGACAAACGGGAAGGTTCAGAACGAGAAGACCTGCAAAAGCCTGTCCAAGGCCGTCAAATCCCGCGACGCCGACGCGATTGCCAGGGCCGTGAGAGCCGTGAACGATCCAAAGGCGGCGAAGGAGAAGTCGGGCGCCGAGGCCAGGGCGAAGGCCGAACGTGAGGCCGCCGAACAGGCGACGGGTTCGACGGGCGGCTCCGCCGGCTCGTACGCGTCCGGTAGCCCCAGAACCTACTCCGGCAACTCCGGCTTCTACGGCACGAAGCGGAATTACGAACAGTTGAACACCATCCAGGCATCACGGCAGAACCAGCAACAGTCGACCGGCGCATGCCCCAACGGCGCGGTGTGCGGGGCGAAGCCGGACATGAACAGTCATTCCATACTTGAATGCCCACTTACCGGATCCTGCTCCGGCGGTTCGGACGAGGCCTATTACTGGTGATCGTTCCGCGCCGGGCCGCATAGCCTCCGCTCCGATATGAATTCCCGGAGAGGAAACGGAGCGGAAGATGAACGGAAGGGCAATACGGCCAATCACGACCGCACGAACGTCATATCGTCAAGCCTATGGCGGACAAGTCTACGAGTGACGTAAAAGATTGCGGAATGCGCCTATGGAAAACCAACACAGCCAAGAACTCCGAGTACACGGCCATGGCGGTTCGCTGGAATAGAAAAATGTTTTATAGGCAAATATTTTTTATCTGCCATTCAGCGACATTTTCACAATGCATTGTTTGAGAATGCGACTCGCGTGCGACACTTCCGACACACAATGTTGATGTCATATGGCATAATAGTCATTTGGCAGCGGAACCTTGCGTTTGTGCTGCCGATCCCCCATGGTGTAATGGCAGCACACGGGTCTTTGGAACCCTTTGTCTTGGTTCGAGTCCAGGTGGGGGAGCCCACAGGGGAGGATTTCGCATACAAATGCGGAATCCTCTTTCATTTATAGATCATTAAAAAACGATTCGCAGGCAGCCGCGATCATTCAAACACTAATTAAAACTAGGTGCCCCCTGCACTGCGACGGGGTGATGCTCGCCATTACATGGATTGGCTACAATGTATTAGGCAGTCCGATGAGGGACGAATGACATGAGATTGGAGGCCGACGATGGCCGACCCGAAGCATCCCCGCCACTACGACGAGGCGTTCAAACGGCAGATCGTGCAGTCGTGCGAGAGCGGCAAGCCCTCCCGGGAGACCAGGGCCGAGTGCGACATCGCGCGATCGACCCTGCAGCGCTGGGTCCAGGGCATCCGCGACTGTGTTTTGTCAAGCGCTGGTGTGCCGTTTT
>NZ_JDTK01000010.1 GCF_000770925.1 Bifidobacterium ruminantium DSM 6489
TCCGGATCGCGATCTGGATGTCGAGCTCGCGCTCGGTCCGTCGTCTGGCCTCGATGCCGGCGTCCAGCCCGTCCAGACGGGCCTGCATCTCCGCAAGTCTCCGCTCCAGCGACGCCACCGCGTCCGCCAGGCCGGCCGCGTCCCGCGGGCCGGCGGCGGCCGGCGGCATGGCCGCCGGCGTAGAGGGCTCCACGCCGGTTTTCCCCTCCCCGGCCGTCGAGGGCTTCCTTCTGGGTGTTTGTGTCACGTGCGTCTCCTTGGATCCGGCGAGCATCTGCCGTTTCCAGTTTCCCGACGACGGACGCCTCCACGCCCAGTTCGGCGGCCGCCTCGCGTGATTTCAGCCGTCCGGACGCGACCGCGACCACCGCCTTCCGCTTCAGTTCCTCGGGAACCGGGCCGTGCCCCGGTTTGCGTTGGCCGGGCGCCAGCTCGTCGATCCACGCGGTGAGCAGCTCATGGCTTTTCGGATAGCCGAGCGCGCGCATGGTGCGTTTCAGACGCCTGCCGTGCCCGAGGTAATGGTCCACCACGACCCGTTTCTGCTCGTCCGTGTACCGCCGGTACCGTTTCCCGCGAGTGGACTGTCTTCCGGCGCGTTCCTCCTCGAGGCGTTCCCGGTACCACACCGGCAGCATCCCCCTGCTGGGATAGCCGAGCTCGTGTATCACGTCCGCGGCGCAGCGCTCGTATCTGACGTACAGGTCCACGGCCCTGTCGCGCTGCTCCTTGCTGTACTTCGCCATAAGGGGGTTCTCCTCCCGGTCGGGGAGTCCAAGAAAACGTCACCACCTCGTACTGTGGACGCCAACTTGCAGAAACACAATCCACACGACCGAACCGGTGAAATGCGTGCGGTCCGGATGCCTGCCCGCCGTGACGATGTCAGTCCACAACTGGCGGCATTGCGCCTCGCTCCACGAGTAACGCCGCTGGTAGACCGGCACCGTGAAACGCAACGATCCAGTGAACAGGTCCAACAGGACCTTCTTGCCGGCATCCATACGGACACTCCCCTCAACCTTGAGCTTTCCGATATTCCATTATCGCGCCATGCGAAACGGGATAGCACCTATTTCGGATGCATGCGCGTCGATGGCGAATCGTCCGGCTGTAATGCACCAAAACAAATATAATTCGTTTTTTGAATTGCTGGATGAGCTCTCCCTTCCATACTATGCAATGACGTCCCAGGAAGTTTGCGACGGGATATCAAGGGGATATGCTGTATGTGTTCTGGAGAGAATTGGAAGGAGAAAAATGCTCAAGAGAATCGTTGGTGCCATCATCACGCTGACCATGGTTGCCGGAGTATCCGCTTGCGGAACGCAGCAAAGCAATGAACCCAAATATGCTGACGATGAGGCTATGTCGGTGATTGCCAAAGGCCTGCAAAAGCGTTTCGATGTTCTGGATCAGCAAGAAAAAAATAAGGAGAAAGACAGCGCCAAGAACCTTAAGAAGGCGGTTCAGGCTGAAATCGATAACGACAAGGAACTGAAATCCAGCCAGTTCAAGAATTCCAAGATGCAGGAGGATGTTATCTCGTATCTCAACCTCGTCGACGATTCGATGGACGTGTTGGATAAGTATGGGTACGACACGGCTAAATACGACGAGCAGTGGAGCAAAGTTTACGACAAAAGGACTGCGCAGCTGAAAAAACTTGTCGACAAATACGGTCTGAAAGTGGATGCCGCTCACCAAGATGAATTCAAGGAACTTATCGCCAACGGCACCTCCGTCCAAAAAGAGAACGAGACGAAGGACGCCATTGAAGGATTGTTGAATAATGTGACCTTTGATAAATCAGATGACGGATATGGATATTACACATATTCCGCGGTGATTGAGAACACCACCAAATACTCATTTAAGAACGTCTCCCTCATCCTCGCGTTGTACGACGCTGATGGAGTCAAGGCAGAGGAAGCTTATGCCAGCACCAATTCCTGGGCTCCTGGCGAAAAAGTGAAGTTCGAGGCGAGCAGCGATGTCAATGCTGCACAGGTGAAGCCATCCTTCCAGTATTACGATGTGGACGAGTGATACCTCACAATTGAACTGACCTAGACTATGGGTGGTGTCATCCGACATAAAACGTTGGATGACACCGCCCGTTTATTTTGTCTACCTTAGGAAGAAATGATTCGTTTAAGAACATTTTCAGTCATTGATTTTTTTGAGTAATGATGCAATGTCTTTATCGCCTCTTGTCTGAAGGCGATGCGCCAGTTTGATAATGGACGTTTCTTTTGGGAAGGGCACGGCAGATGCCAATTGACTGAGTATTTGTAGATTTCAGGACCACTGATTATCCCCTTTTCAATTGCAGGGTCGTAACCTGTCTATCTTGTGTTCGAAGTCAATCTTTGAACAGGTGGGATTCCCCGAATGCGCACCTGAGCGACATATTTGGATGCCATGTCTTCAAAACAGCTGATTAGGATATTTCTTCGACAGGATTCGTGATTGCATCGTTATTTTTTAGGATTCTGCCGGTGCGAATAAGAAGTCCGAGGGCTTTTTCCAATGCGGCGCTGACTTCAACCGACTCATTCGGAATATCGAATACCTCAGCCGTTCTGTCGAAAAGGATCGACCGATTCGTCTGAGGCTGTCTGGCGGCTATCCGATGCATTACCAAGGCGATTTCCGGAATGCAGATTTGGTCGATGGTACGTCCGCGGACAATCCGGTATTCTCTATCCGATATGTCCAGGGGGAAAAGAAATCCTCCTCGGTAGGCGATCTTCGTTTTGGCGAAACGTATCGCCCAATATAGATAATCATCTATATTTTCCTTTGGGGCTCCATCATCGAGCATTGGCTTGAATAGCTGACTGCGGAGTAGCCCATATTGCAGAGGGAATTCTTCGCGGACAAGCTCGACCACATTCTCGACGACCCAATCTGCACGTGTCTGCGACGAATCTCTCATGGGAATCAAGCCGGAATCAATGGGATCGGTGAAAACGAACCCGTAGCCGGTCTCGTCGTCGTTTTGCATGCCGGCCGTTTCGGCAGCATCGTTTTCCGTGACCAATTCTGCCTGTTCCGGATCGGACTCGTCGATGGAATCGGATTCCGACACGTTGTCCGGTGAGTTTTCAACGACCTGCTCGCCCGGATGGTTTTTCTGAGTTGATACGGCCGTGTTTGAATGCAGGATATGTGGCAACGAGAGAAGGAATCGAGTCGGACTGTTGCCGTATCCGACGCATGCGCAGGTGCTTGTATCAAAATTCTCCTCGACCAGACCATTGTGCAGGAGCAGGGAATGGGCTATACCGAGATTCGCATCAAGCAGATGGTTTGAGCAATCCATGCCATACAGTGATTTCGACTCATCGAAAAGCACTGCCCTGCATGTGTCCGGATTGTGGTAATACAAGGCGTTCAGAACGGTCATGAGCTCCATGACGCTTATCTCGTTCGCCTGTTTGCCTCGGATGACGCTGAAGGGATATGCGGCGGAGGATGGAATGTAGAACCTGTCATCGGTTTGGATGATGGAATTCTCGCGCAGAAGCTTCGCGAGTTCCAGGCTAATGGTCCTATGCAGCCTTAAGAAACCGGAATTCATTTCTCCAGGCGCTTTCGACCATGCTGATTGGAGGATTTGCCTGCGGAGAAGCGAATCGTTGATTGGATATTCATGGCCTATCAATGTCCTCAGGGTCATGTTGACCCATTCCGACAGTTTTTCGACCGACGCATTCTCCGGATAATTAGTGATGGAGATGGGCTTCATTATATCCAAACCGTATTTTTCCAACACGATTAAACGGGATACCGGTTCCTCCAGTTCCAATGTCGGCTGCGTTTCCATATCCTCGATTCCCTTCATGTCTTCCAACGGCGGATTATCGACTCTGATACTCGACAAAACCGGTCGTCGAGCCTCTTCCGATAAGCAGAGCGCGATCAAGATGCGAGTTACGAGGCCTTGATTCGCAACTGGTTTCCGGCAACATGCAGCAGTGGTGGCACGCCCCGCCATATCCTCCCCTGTCACTGCCGATGCAGACAGGATCCTGCGGACACCAGCGCGCTTCCTCAATCGCCCTCCTCATGATTTCGCAAAGCGCCTCCGAATCCGCGAGATCCACCAGACCGCCCAATGTCCCCAAATGGTCGCTGTTCGCGGTGTAGATCAGGAACCCGTAATGCATCCCCTCCTCCACGTAGAGGCGTTCGCACAAGCTGGCCGTAGGATAACCGCAATGATGGGCTATCGCGGATAGGAAGATATGGGCGAACGTGTGCGCAAGCGCGTAGGTGCTCGCCTCTCTCCCACTGGTCTTCCGCCATTTCTCCACGGAGACCGGATTCATCACGAAAAGCAGTCCTTCGCCATTCGCCCGGTATGCGGGCAGCCAATCCTTCCGCCCGTTCCGGCTCCATAACAGGTTCTTGCCCTCCTGCGGCGAGAATCCCTTCCCGTCCTCGGTCTCGACGAGACGTTGGAATCCTCCGAGGACTCTTGTCTCCGACAGCCTGTCAATCCTCACGAGTCTGGAGAACATGCCTTTGCCGCCAAAAAGGTCCGGATCATCTGGAAATACCGCATCCTGGAAGTCGAGCAGTTCCCTTGCCGCCCTGCCTTGCGGCCTTGGGCCGGTGAGGACGTCCCATTCGTTACGTCTGACGGCGGTCTCGTCCCAGGATTCGTCCCAATCCGAAGGTTCGAGCGCCTCTTTGACATGCCGTTCGAAATCGTCGAGGGACATGTCTTCCAATTCGTCCAGGAATCTTTCGGCGCGCTCCTTGAGCAGTCCCGGTTCGGGGGAAAGCTCGAGCATGGATTTGCGGTCGATGAGCCAGTCCATGAGATCGTCCCGGAGCCCGTGTTTATTCGGGAGCCTCAGTACTGACAGGTTCTCCGGATAGTAGATCTGCGTGTTCGTCCTTTCGACGAGGGTCATGTCCTCCTTGCATTCCTCGGGTCTGGCATCAGCTTCCCATGCCCGTATGCCGTTGCATTTCTTCCGTATCGGATAGTTGGTAGGGCCGGAGGCTGCTCCGCAATCCAAGCATTTGCAGCCAAGCGGACCGTTCAGCGTGACTCTACGTATCGCGGCGTTGGAAGAGCACGGTTTGCCGTGATGCGCGATTTCCGCCCAGTCGATCTCCTCCAAATGCCCATTCGGACAGATCCAGAACATGTCGACCTGATTCCCATAAAATCCGCAGTTCGGATTTGGGCATTTAGCGTGGGGTGTATCGGTTTCCTTGGCCTTGAATATTCTAGAGCAGTTCCAATTAGAGCATATTTGGGAGAGCGGGAAACGGTAGACGGACACCGTCGGGGCCGTGTCTTCGCTCCAGCCGTTCCTTCGTGTCGGCATGACCACGAATCCATCGACTCCGCAGATGCCTTCCAGATAGGGTTCATGAATGTACAGCTTCTCAAGCGTCTCACGCCGTTCCTCTTCCGACCTGCAGTCCTCGCAGATGCTCGCGTCCCAATCGTCAAGGGACGCGACCACGGCCGTGATGCCGTTGCTCAGACGGACCACGCTACCGGGGCCGGAATAGGTGGCCAGAGCGCTTTTCTTCACCGGACTTGAGTATTTCGTCACCATGCTTCGTCTTCCCCGTCCTCGTGGTTCTGAATCGAATAGACGGGGCGCAGGCTCCTCACGGCAGGGCTGAACCCCGCGTCCCCTTCAACGGTTCTCATGCTTTGGAGGATATCCCAGTGGGCTTCGTCCCTGTGCTCGGCGGGCGCGTCATCCCCGTATCCGCGGAGGAACTGGCTGCCTCCATCACGAAGGATCCATTGGATGCCGTCGTCCGCGTGCTGGAGAGTATTCATCAGCTTCGAGTATTCCGTCTCGAGATTGGCCTGGAACCGTTCCAGTTCCTCGGAATCGTCTACGGTCGACGAGAACCAGCCCGATATCAGCCGTTTCGCATACCCGGCCTTTTCCTCGGCCTGTTCCTTGACATAGCCCGGCCAGCCGGCGCCAAGCGAGCGGATGAGCATGGTCAACGCGGTGGAGAGCCAGCGCCGCACCGCTTTCCCGGCCATGGGCGTCACGCTGGTCGCCTCGACGGCCACATAAAGACGATCATGGTTTTGGATGAATGACTCGAAGTAGGACTGGTCGCGCCGGTTTCCGCGGTTGTGCACCACAAGGATGATGGCTGGTGAGGTGGTGCGACGTCCCACTCGGCCGGTCACCTGGATGTACTGGCTAAAGTTCTTAGGCATGCCGACCACCGTCATCAGACCGAGCCTGTCGACGTCGAGTCCGACCTCGATCATCGATGTTGCGTAGCAGAGGTCCACGCAGTTCTTCGCGCTGTTGTCGACGCCGAGGAGGTTCAATGTCGCGCCGACGTTCTCGGTCGCGACCGCCGTTATCTCTTTTCTCATGCTCATGGACCGGGAAGCCAGGGTCTTCCCGTCTTTGGGCAGTCCGGAATCCAATCCGGTCCGGCGGCGCAGCGTCCTTAGATCCATACGCATTTTGGAATCGACACTCGACTCCAACCGCGCCAGCGTCCAACGGCTAGAGAAAAAGGCGACGTTCGTCCACCACGGATCATTAAGCATTCCTCTGTTGCGCATCACGCCGACAAGATATGCGATGACGGACATCGGATAACGCTGGTTATCTTCGGACGTGCCGATAGCCGGGGAGAAGCCGACGTATTCCTTGTACTCCGAGTCCTTCCCGATGGAAGCGAAGAAATTGTCCTTGCTGGACACGCCGGCCGGAGGCACGAGACAAGCTTCCCTGCCGTAAAGTCTGCGGATCTGGTTCTCGTAGTCGCGTGTCGTGGCGGTCGAGGCGACTACGTAGGGGCGTGTGCCGTCTTTCTCTTCGCATAATGATTCGAAAACCGATTCGAGTCCTCCGTAGATACTTCCGAGGGGCCCTTCGATGAGGTGGAGCTCGTCCTGGATGAACAGCGCTGGAGGATTGGTAACGCGTTTGACTTCGCCGTTTTTTCCTTTTGCCAGTCCGAATAGTCTCTCGGCATTGTCTGTGCGCCATGCGAGGCGCACGGTCTTGTCCACCGTCGCGACGATGAAGTCGGGGCATTTGGCATATATCTGGTCGTCGACGACATGGATCGGCAGGCCCTCCCCGGATGATTGCTCCAAGCCGAACGGGCATCGCCGATCCGGACAGAACGGCAACAGCGTCTGATTATCCAACATGTATCCTGACAGGTGGCTGCCATCGACCTGCCGGTCCATTTCGGCTCCGCACCATGGGCATTGCGTGGTCAGGAATCTGGATACGGGCATCCCCTTGGACAATGCGTTTTTGAGCACGGTAAGCGCCTGGTTCTCAGAGTTCGGAGTCACGGCGCCGCCGAGCCAAGCACCTATCGACACGGGAGCCAAGCCGAATTCTTCCTTATGGGCGCGTCGTATCAGTTCCAGCGCGCAGATCAGCGAGGACGCTCGTTGGAACTGTTGCGACGTCAGCAGGCGGAGCGTGTATCTCATAAGCACTTTGACGCCCTTGCATTGCCTTAGTCCCTTTTTCCGGAGAGTGAGACGTTCATGGAGGATGGCGAAAGCCGCCAGGCCGAAATACGCTTCGGTCTTGCCGCCACCGGTCGGCATCCATATCACGTCGGCTTCGGGCTTTCTTTCCAGTAATGACGGAATCGACGCCAGGAGGAAAGCCATCTGGAACGGCCTCCATCGCGCCTGTCCGGCCAGTTCCTTGATTTTCGGATAATATTTCGAATCCATGGCCCGTCGTTTCGACTGGACCGCCGCGCGCTGCAATGCCATCGCCTCGTTGGCCAGACCAAAGCAGAGACCGGCGTCTTCGTCGGAATTCACCAGTCTCCATCCCTGACGGATCCGCTCGAGGAAGTCCAGTTGTTTTCGGATTTGCCTGTCCGGATAATCAGAGTGGCCATCGATGCCCATGGAATCCGCGCGCATGGCTTGTTCGCCAATCCATGTCTCGTATTGTTCGACAAGCGCCGATACGGCTTCTTCCGCCTTCTTGTTCATCTGGGCGAAATCCATCATCTTGAAATCGACACCGACATCGCACATATCCGGTTTGAATACCTTGACGACGGGAAACGACTCGGTACGCACTTTCGTGTTTCCATCGTATTCCGTCGCGGCGCAGCCATGCCCGGCGACATAAACAGGGGAATCCGAATAGGAAAGAGACAGGTCGCTCCCATCCATCGCTCCAGGCAATGGCAGCAGCTCACGTAATCCGGAACAGACGAGACGACATTGGAACAGGCTTCGTTCGTTCGCCTTCTGGTTGCTGGACGCCGGGTCCGAACGATTCGCGGCCCACACCGTGCAATAGAGGGACTCCCCCACATGTCTGATTGATAGTCCGGCTTCTGCGCGGCAACCATCCTTTACCGGAATACCGAAAATCTGGTTTCCCCTACCGAGATCGGCTTCGACCGACCAGCGGATGGGTCTGCGGATCCAATACTGCGACACGTGCTCGTACCTGGCTGCGGAGAATTCCAATTCGATGACGGGAGGATTGAAATCCGGTATCCGGAATGTCACGCCGATCACTGCGTTCGATTCCGTATGCTCCTTGTCATGTTCCTCGTCGTCATCCCTGTCCGGGACGAAGTCGTTCTTCGATTTTCGGCGGGGTTTGGACTCGTCCCCGAAATCAAGCTCGTCTTGGCCGCCTTCCTCGTCGTCATCCTGCTCCTTTGATGTTTTCGAAGCATTCAGGATTCCGATCCTGTAGACCTTCAACGGAGGATCGCGAAGGATTTCCTCCCCGTCGGAGTCCAAAAGCGCTCCGATATCGCGTTTGCCGTCTTCCTTGAACGTTTCCAAGGCCGGAACCACTTTGGGAGTGTTCGTGTATCCCAACGATGCGGAATCGCCGGTGGCGAGGGGACCGACAAGATGTCTCCGTAGCCCTTCGACAAGCCATTGGCGGGATTCGACGGCTTCGTTTTCCTTCTCTCCTGCTTTCATCTTCTCCCTCATCTGTCCTGATGGTTCCAATACTCTCCGAGCAGGCGCCCGAGTTCCACCGCAAGTCCGCGTTCATCGTCTTCTACGCTCACATAGACCAGTTCCTCATCGTCGACTCCAAAATCAAAGATCTCCTGCTCGTACCCGTTTTCATCCGGTTCGGTTTCATTGTTGAAGTCGGAGCCGTTGTCCTGGTCTCCGGCCAACAGGCTGGAGTCGGCAATGACCTCGGGCATTTCATATCCGGGCCAGGGAGCGTACCTCTCGACCTCGAAGTCTCCGAACATACGGAAATGGAAGACATGCAATTCCTCACATGGAGGGGCGCTGATAAGCCAGCCCACGTATTTTGCCCTGTCGCCCTTATCGATTTTATGGAAGGCGAAGTATTCCGGGAGGGTGAAAAGCAGACCATATCTGTATAGGCTCGCTGTGCGGGCGGAAGCGTTATCACGCAGATATCGCGCGTACAGGGCATCCTGCTTGAGGTTCTCCTCCACCAGATCGATTTCATCCTGATTGCGGAGGATCAGGCAAGTATCATCGCCATCGCCCATGGCGATGGCACCGGAAACCGCCTCATAGCATGGGTTTCCGCAGGAAAAAAGATTATCCAGAGCTGTTTCAAGACGCTGACGCTCTTCGACGAACTCTCCGGCGAAAGCATCGTCCAACTGTTTTCGGGCATCGGACAAGCCCGGAATCGATCTGGCCGACAATGGGGTAAACGCGAGCATGTAAAGCGAATCGCTGATTTTCTTGAGATCATTTGACGCGCTGGCAGGCAAGGCGACTTGTCCTGTTTTGTATTCAAGTTTCCGGTACGCCTTGAAAGCCTCCGACAGTTCGTCCCAATCGTAAGGATGGTCATAAATGATCCGGTCGACATACAACTCGCGAATGGAATCGTCAAGAAGGTCATGGGCCGCTTCCCTATAGCCGTCGCTCACCATTCCTCCTCGAGAGTGTCTTCCTCAGTGTCCTCCTCATCGTAATCCGATACGACGGGTTGTGGTTCCACTTCCTTGACCAGCCACTGCAGACAGGGAATCGAAGAGACCAGGTCATCCTCTTGACTGACGAAATCATGGAATATCCCTTCAGTCTGCGACATCGTCGCGTCATAAGCCATATGGTCGTAAATCGATACAGCATGGTTCTCGTCCCTTGGAGACAAAGTCACCACGACAGGACTGTTTCCGAATGCGCCGTATCTCCTCACTCTTTCGTATTGGCTCCATCCATTGGCGACCACAAGACCTGCTTTGACCTGAGATGTCCAGGAATCGAGGGATCTTCCTGTGGTAATTAGGATAGGAGTGCGGAAACAGTCGTTCCTCAAATCGCAGGGGCCTCTGTCCACGGTGTCATTGAGGATCAGCGAGCCAAGCTCATCGAGTTTTCCGAAAGCATCAATGCTCAAAAGATCCTGTAGACATCTGAGAATGGAACCTACATTTCTCGTAACGACCACAATCGGCTTAAGACTGTATTTCATCCATTCGCCGCAGGGGTTCGTAGTGTTCAGCTCCCGATGAATCCTATCGCTCAATTTCTTTTTCAACGGTTGGGGATCCCTCTTGTTGATGATGAAATCATTTGGCAACGTCACAGCAGGCCACTTGGAAATAGGCACTTTGGAACCCGCCAAACGAATGTGCCCCTCATCGCCAGGGACCTCTGACGCTTTGAGATCGGCTAACCGGCCGTTCTGCACTGTTGCATACCATTTGTCGGGAATGAGAGCGTCACCATTATCCGACAGGCAAATCGCCTGCAGGGCGCCAACAACAATGGGCCAGAAAACCAGCGGAAGACGGTTTCTCGGGATGGAAGCCATCAGAAAAGCATGCAGACCGGCAGACGAATCCGCTACGCCGCATTCCGTAATCGCATTTCCGAAATCGACCAGGTCCGATAAAACGTCATCCATTAGAACATCTCCATGCAAGTCAGGCTTTTGTAAAGCTCCCAGTATCAGTCCCCTTTTCACTGAACTTCATTGTTCCATCCTCCTAGCTTTCCCACCAATACGAACCATGCTACCCCCTGCTGAACGACACAGCGGTAAATCGTCAACCGAAAAGACTCGTTTCGAAACTGTCGTTATCATCAAAGAAAACTGAAAGGCAGAAGAAGAAAGCAATCGGCCTAAACCACAGTCCGAATCACACGAACGCAAGAGCATGCCGTCGGATTCGAATTCATGAATCGGCTGCACAGACTATGCGAGCGGACAGAACGTTTTATAAGCGTGGTAGTGCACATGCCACCCGGGATCATCCCCGCACATGCGGGGAACACTACAGCAGCCGCGAAACCCAATACGTGCGATCGGGATCATCCCCGCGCATGCGGGGAACACCGCCTGATTGATTCTTCCCGCATCGGACTTTCGGGATCATCCCCGCGCATGCGGGGAACACCGCCAATCATCCCAAAATTCGATGTCCACGAAGGGATCATCCCCGCGCATGCGGGGGAACACCAGTGAGGTGGAATTCTGATGTTGGATTATCAGGGATCATCCCCGCGCATGCGGGGAACACTTGTGAGCTCTACGTAATACGGAATACCTCACAGGATCATCCCCGCGCATGCGGGGAACACTCGTTCAACACCTGGTCATAGTAAAGCGTGCCGGGATCATCCCCGCGCATGCGGGGAACACCCGCCCGCATCCTTCAGCCAGTTCACCGCACCGGGATCATCCCCGCGCATGCGGGGAACACCATAAGGTCATTGACGATTTCACGCCGGAGCAGGGATCATCCCCGCGCATGCGGGGAACACGCATTGAATGCGCAGGACATGAGCAGTAAGCAAGGATCATCCCCGCGCATGCGGGGAACACCTGGTCAGCATGTCAACTCCTTTTCTGTATCCGGGATCATCCCCGCGCATGCGGGGAACACTTGGTGACCTTCGCGGTCACGGTCAATCCGGTGGGATCATCCCCGCGCATGCGGGGAACACGCAATAGTGAGCCTGTACGCTGCGGGCAACGAGGGATCATCCCCGCGCATGCGGGGAACACTTGCCAGACGCATTGAGATTGTCAATCTCATGGGGATCATCCCCGCGCATGCGGGGAACACAGCCGGAACCGGAACCGAAACATGAGCCGGACGGGATCATCCCCGCGCATGCGGGGAACACCTAAGAGCTTCGGCAAGGCGGTAAGCGCGAAGGGGATCATCCCCGCGCATGCGGGGAACACTTATCCTCACTGCTGTCGTCCCAGTCTTCATAGGGATCATCCCCGCGCATGCGGGGAACACCCTCGTAGTACTTGTTTAGAGCGTGCGAGGTCGGGATCATCCCCGCGCATGCGGGGAACACTATGGCTGATGTCTTCGGGCTTAGTTTTGCCGGGGATCATCCCCGCGCATGCGGGGAACACAAATTCCGCCGCTCCAAAGGATTCTTCAGATCGGGATCATCCCCGCGCATGCGGGGAACACAGGCTCCACGGCATTGCCAAGGATTACTGCCGGGGATCATCCCCGCGCATGCGGGGAACACGGCGCGCAAGCCGAATACCTCATATGCAAGACGGGATCATCCCCGCGCATGCGGGGAACACCGAATTCCGCCATACTACTTGGCTCAAGTCGAGGGATCATCCCCGCGCATGCGGGGAACACCCCCGGTTATCCCACCGCCGCCTGTTGGGTCGGGGATCATCCCCGCGCATGCGGGGAACACAGAACGTCTACTTGGTTTCGTCTGTTTTTGCTGGGATCATCCCCGCGCATGCGGGGAACACTCCGAGAGACCGCCGACGGTCAGGAGGAGATACCGGGATCATCCCCGCGCATGCGGGGAACACTATCAAGCATCTTCGTCGCAATCATAACCTACGGGATCATCCCCGCGCATGCGGGGAACACATTGTGGATTCCCGCTATCGTAGTGGCTTGCCGGGATCATCCCCGCGCATGCGGGGAACACCAAGGTGACGCAGCTTGTGGTGATCCCCGCGCGTGGATCATCCCCGCGCATGCGGGGAACACTTGCCTCCTGACATGATGGACGCCAAAAGGCGGGGATCATCCCCGCGCATGCGGGGAACACATGGTTGTATATGCAACTATCTCTAGGTTACGGGGATCATCCCCGCGCATGCGGGGAACACCCGTCCTCACAATCAAATCTGGCTCCAAATTCGGGATCATCCCCGCGCATGCGGGGAACACCCCGTTATCCAAGCTTGGGGAATTGCTAGGGAGGGATCATCCCCGCGCATGCGGGGAACACTATCAAGCATCTTCGTCGCAATCATAACCTACGGGATCATCCCCGCGCATGCGGGGAACACCCGACTCCTTCGGCTTGACCTCATCATCTACGGGGATCATCCCCGCGCATGCGGGGAACACTATTTTATTATTACTGCTGAGGGTTTTCAGGTGGGATCATCCCCGCGCATGCGGGGAACACCTGCCGATCGTGTTCAATTGCGCCATCTGATTGGGATCATCCCCGCGCATGCGGGGAACACATGACTCCTTCGGCTTGACCTCATCATCTACGGGGATCATCCCCGCGCATGCGGGGAACACTATTTTATTATTACTGCTGAGGGTTTTCAGGTGGGATCATCCCCGCGCATGCGGGGAACACATTCTCCGTATGAGACCGGATAGCCGCCCACCGGGATCATCCCCGCGCATGCGGGGAACACGACAGCCAATGGCGCCAGAATCGACTGTTTCGAGGATCATCCCCGCGCATGCGGGGAACACCGAATGGATCCAACCACGGAAATACACGGCTAAGGATCATCCCCGCGCATGCGGGGAACACTTCACCGGTGGTGCCGGTGATTTCGGCCACACGGGATCATCCCCGCGCATGCGGGGAACACATTGTTGTTGCCGGTGGGATTGTCCACGTCCGGGGATCATCCCCGCGCATGCGGGGAACACGTGGTGAGCGTATCCGGCAGGGTCACCGACTCAGGATCATCCCCGCGCATGCGGGGAACACCAGACGGTCATAAGCTTGCGACGCGCGTAGGCGGGATCATCCCCGCGCATGCGGGGAACACTCCCCCACTCTCGCCGCCGGACTCAACACCATGGGATCATCCCCGCGCATGCGGGGAACACTATATTAACAGCACCACAATCAACGGGTTGCTGGGATCATCCCCGCGCATGCGGGGAACACCGTGACCGTGTACGCGCTCGAATCATCCAAGATGGATCATCCCCGCGCATGCGGGGAACACGGGCATGTTTGCTTGTACCCAGTCATATATCTGGGATCATCCCCGCGCATGCGGGGAACACATCGAACGTTTCATCGTCGGGTTTGCAACCGAGGGATCATCCCCGCGCATGCGGGGAACACCAAGGCGTCAGCGACGGTCTATTGTAGAGCTTGGGATCATCCCCGCGCATGCGGGGAACACGAAAACCGATACTATGACCGCGAAATAGGCGTGGGATCATCCCCGCGCATGCGGGGAACACATAACCATGTAATTGTTGTCGTATGTGTAATCGGGATCATCCCCGCGCATGCGGGGAACACGCACATGTTTGCTTGTACCCAGTCATATATCTGGGATCATCCCCGCGCATGCGGGGAACACATCGAACGTTTCATCGTCGGGTTTGCAACCGAGGGATCATCCCCGCGCATGCGGGGAACACCTAACCATGTAATTGTTGTCGTATGTGTAATCGGGATCATCCCCGCGCATGCGGGGAACACGCGGTTTTCGTCGCCACCGCGACCATGATGCGAGGATCATCCCCGCGCATGCGGGGAACACACTTGGAACAATGTTTCAGCCCGTTATGGACTGGGATCATCCCCGCGCATGCGGGGAACACCCGACATCCTCTACGCGGCGCGCGTCGTGACCGGGATCATCCCCGCGCATGCGGGGAACACTCAGCAACCGTTTCAACACCTCGCGGCTGATACGGATCATCCCCGCGCATGCGGGGAACACTGATGTTCCAGGGTAGAGACGCGTTGCGTACCGGGATCATCCCCGCGCATGCGGGGAACACTAGCGTGCTGTTATCGAACGTTTCATCGTCGGGGGATCATCCCCGCGCATGCGGGGAACACTCCAATGATCTGCTTTACGCCGATACGCATGAGGGATCATCCCCGCGCATGCGGGGAACACGCGTTGACCTTGCGCAGCTTCTCGGGCGGCTGGGGATCATCCCCGCGCATGCGGGGAACACATTCCCGCTGCGATGATTCAGAACGGCGGCGAGGGATCATCCCCGCGCATGCGGGGAACACTAGGTTATATCGAATTTACTTAGTTCAACATCGGGATCATCCCCGCGCATGCGGGGAACACCGTTCCGGCGCATTGCGCCTTGTAAAAAGAATGGGATCATCCCCGCGCATGCGGGGAACACTTGGAGGATGTGCTTCAGATGACCGTCTACGAGGGATCATCCCCGCGCATGCGGGGAACACATCAAAAGGTCGGGAATCACCCGCCGCACCTGGGGATCATCCCCGCGCATGCGGGGAACACATGCGGGGTTCTTGTCCATGAGATGCAGCATCGGGATCATCCCCGCGCATGCGGGGAACACCCTGCAAGAGGTTCGTGACCATCGTCAATCCGGGGATCATCCCCGCGCATGCGGGGAACACACCGGCGGACCGTCCGGCGTGTACGGCTCCCTGGGATCATCCCCGCGCATGCGGGGAACACGGCGGCAAAAGCGGTGGACTGTTTGGACGCGCGGGATCATCCCCGCGCATGCGGGGAACACCCGTAGGCTGCAGCGTTAACTCCACGCGATGCGGGATCATCCCCGCGCATGCGGGGAACACTCGGTGATAATATCATCTTCGACCACGTTTCCGGGATCATCCCCGCGCATGCGGGGAACACTAGAGCGATGCACCGAACTTCCCCACCAATGAGGGATCATCCCCGCGCATGCGGGGAACACGGGCGGCACATTCCTGCGCGATGTTCCACGTGGGGATCATCCCCGCGCATGCGGGGAACACCGTTGGACGGCGGCAACAGACGGCGCAACACTGGGATCATCCCCGCGCATGCGGGGAACACCTCGTATTGGCGCGTTGGCGCGAACACAGAACGGGATCATCCCCGCGCATGCGGGGAACACAATTTTGATAAAAGCGAAAAACGCACAAACTGGGGATCATCCCCGCGCATGCGGGGAACACCACCAATGAGTTTAATAGTAGTTTCGCCATCTGGGATCATCCCCGCGCATGCGGGGAACACGTCCGGCAGCAACTATTAGGAGAAATCAAAGTGGGATCATCCCCGCGCATGCGGGGAACACCAAAGTCCTGGACATGACCGTGGGACTTGACAAGGATCATCCCCGCGCATGCGGGGAACACACTAAGAAATTAGCACGATACCAAGGCATCCGCCTTCGTATCAGTGTTTTTTCATTTAGTTTTACTTTGAGTACTTCTTCGCCTTTCGATATTTGCTGGCATTACTCCAACCACGCCGAGGAGTACCAGAGAATGATGCTTCCTTCATTTCTTTAGGACGTTTGACGAGTTCCAAACCTTCATAATCCATCGGCGTCCAATCCGCCCGATGCACTTTAAACGCCAGATGCTGTTCATTGCGCGCAGAATAAACCATAATGGCACGTCCCACCTTCGACAGCTCGACGATGCGCTTCCAAAGCTTTTCACGAATTCGCGCATCGATATGACCAACGAACACCCCTGGAGATATCTCCAACAGCCATCGGGTAAGATCGCCTCGCAAACCGGCCGGGCATGCGGTCAACACAACCACTACCATTTTCCTTCATCCCATTCGTCATCAGCATAGGATTTTCCAGCGGCAACCTCTCCGATCCGTTCATCCCACAAGCCCACATGATCTGCATCAGCAATATCCTCATCAGGCTCCGGAGAACCAAGTAATGCTCGAATGTCCTTCACCATTCGTTTAAGGAGGCCAAGGTCATACACCGCATCCCTGATGTTATGGCGAGTCGCAGAACCGATATCTTCAGGCTCCGTAGCCGCCGTTTCGAAAGCAACTGGGATAGATAGCTCGGCCTTATATAGATCAGCGACATCGTAGACAAATGATCGTTCATGCCCGACATGCACAAATCCCAGCCCCGGCGAACAGCCGAGTGCCACAATTGCGGCATGAGCCAAACCATACAGACAAGTGTGTGCGGCGGACAACGCCTTGTTGATTTCCGAACCGGCCATGAAATCATCATGGTCATATGTCCGTTTATCCCATTCCACCCCGGTACGAGCGGAGCATTCACGGTACACGCGTCGTATGCGAGCGCCTTCGCGTCCGCGAAGCTGTTGCATGGTCAAACCACTCACATCTTCACCCGGGAAACGCATCTGATACATCTGGCGTGCCACGGAAAGACGCTTCCGAGTGTTTGATACAAGTTCCGCCTGCCGCTGCAGGAGTGCGGACGAATGCGTCAGCGGTTTTCCGAATGCATACATACGTACGCCCCGTTCACCGACCCAGATTACGGTAGCCCCGTTCTCCCCTATTACGGTCATTGCCTGATGCGTTACTCGTGTTCCCGGTCCCAGCATCAGTACGCTCAGCGTTGCCGCCGGGATATGAGTCACACCGGTACTATCGGTCGCGGTAATGGCATTATCGTCGCGACCGATAGTGCAATGCTCGAAATAGGCAAAGGACAAACGATCCTCAGCACGAACAAGTTCGGTGATCTCCGGCGGCGGAGTTCCCAAAGATGAATGTGCTCTTTTTATCGGCTTGTCATCCACCGCCTTGTCAGAAGAAGCAACCTGAGATTCATCACCATCTTCAGTCTGAGGAACCATCATTCAGCCCTGTTCTCTGTCTCCGAAGCAACCGTCAACAATCCGCATCCGAAACCCTTCGCTCTCCCTACGCCGTGACACAGAGTTCCACGGAACAGGTCAGCATCAGTAACTTCAAGATGTCCTTCGAAAACGGCCGTGGCCAAGGTAACGATTGCATTGCCCCGTTTGAACTGTTCCTTATGACGTTCCTTCACTATCACGTCAGGCTGCCCAGCTTCATTGTCAAGAATCCTAAAGCCGTGTGATGCCGAACGATCAATCAACCACTGCATTTGCTGATCGACCGTGACATGGCCTTGGATCTTGCCAACAATTCCCTCGGCTCGATGCCGGCGCCCTCTATCCTCGCTTGCCTTTCGAACCGGATTCGCACGAAGTCTGAAATGCCATTGCTGACCTTTTGCGATACGTTCGAGCAGCGGGGCATAGTTCTTCGTCTCCCACTCCTCATGCATCGGCCAACCGGCTTGTTCGACGATATGAGTGAAATCCGGCTTTTCCGGACTCACTACATAGAGCCAGACACCTTTATCGTTCGTCAGCGCATCCAACCGCCAAAGGATGCGACCCTCATCGTTCTTTCGAACAGCATCAGGAGGAAAGCTGCACTCCACTGCGGCGTGCAGCTTGTATGGCGAACCGATAAGCTGCCGCGCACCATAGCGTGCCTTATTCAAAGGAATTCTTGAGATAAACATTGCTTCTCCCCTATGCAAAGTTCATGGGATCATCTTCACCTGTGGATTCGAAGGAGGGAGGCCGACCATTACCGTCCTCCTTATTCTTCGGCCCATCGGGGTTAGATATGCGATATCGCCGTACGGCACGATCCGCATACCGACGCCCGCTGGAGCTGAAACTCAGCGGCAGATCAGACCAAGACTCCGCGTTCTCACCTTCCAATGCATCACAGACGATTTCAAGGTCCGGATACCTATAACGGCGGCGATACCAGTTCGCCGCATGCCAGCGTTCGGACTCTAGAGCCTGCCTGACATCCTCGTACTCGTCATGGATTCCCAATGACAACGGATAATCAGGCGGGCAGGAACGCCTGCCTAGGTAAAGCGGCCACTTAGGTGAGTGAATCGCCTGCTCCAAGGTTTCCAGAACCGCTCGATCAGCACCAAGCGCGACCAGGAAGCGTGCATCCGACAGATAATAGCGATATGTCAGTGGCATTTCCTTGTCGAACTTATTGGAATTGCGCTTTCGTGTCATGGATTTCTCCGTCTGCAGATCGCGGATTACCCTGCCACGTTGTTCAGTGCGCACGCCGAACGATATCCCTAGCAAATCCTCTACGGAATCCTCACGACTGCGACCCTGCGCCGAAGCCAGCATACCGATTACGCCACTTTTGGTCGGCTCGTTACGTGTCTCACGCCGAACGAATCGCGAAGAATCGCCCCATGACTGCAATGGACCCGCCAATTGCAATAACAGAACGCTCATTGTAGATCCTCCTCGAATGTCACGCCGAGTATACGGCGTTCAGAGTTTCCCGCAAACCATGCTCGAGGTCCGGCAACGAGACCTGTTCGCTCCACTCCTTCAGGGAATCCACTTCCTTACCAGAAGCGATATACCATGCCTTCACCGGCTCCTCGTTATAATTCACGCGGATCTCATTCAAACGGTTGCCGAGACGCTCGATGCCCTGACGGGAAACGGACAGTCCTTCCTCTCGCCTCACCGGTTCCTCGAACGCATCCGCAGCACTGATCGGCTGGGAATCACGAAGCACCACCACCACGTCTTCGGGCAGCGTATGGTTGGCAAAGGTGTTCTGCTTGCCGGAAGGCATGGATTTGATGAAGGCCTCGACAAAGGCAACGGCACCCTCCACAGCCGTGGAGGTATCCTGCAGCTGTTCCTTCAATGCGTCGATGTTCACCGTCGCGTATCGGTACAACGTCGAGGAATTAAAACCGACCGTATCGATCATGGCCGCGCCCGCATTATCCTCCGATGCGCAGTCATCGACTGCGGTGAAGTAATCATATTCAGGCGTGATTTGATCGATGGAGAACGCGTGAGCCACCTGTGCGGAGGCGTCGGTGTTCAGATCCGGGGCATCAGCCAGCATACGGCCGAACAAGGCGATGTCGATGGCCTGCGGACCATGGAAAATCTCGGATACTTCCTTCTTCATCTTGGAGGGATCCTTGCCCTCATCCGAAGCGGTAATCGCCAAATCGGCAAGTTTGTCGATCTCATTATTGGCGATGAAGATCAGGTAATCCGTTACCGGAGAACCCTTGTCGGAGCCGGCACGATCCGAAGCCTTGACCTTGATGCCGGCAGCAGACAGCACCTTCTGTCCAAGGTCTTCGGCGGATTCCGTCAGGTCAGGTCGCTTCGCTGCGATGGAGGCGGCAATCAGCGTCACAACGCCCTTGGTGCGCTTCCCCAGTTTGCCGCTGTCCAGCATGCCGTCGAAGACGCCGCGCATGGCGCGCTTCCAAGCCTGACTGGAGACACGAGACCTCAGAGCGCCTCCGACGTATGCGGTTTTTGGGCTGCCCGTGTCGTCCCTATTGATGTTGCTCGGCGGTACCTGCTGGATACAGTGGATATCCATGAACATGATTTGTCCTCTTTCCTAATCGGTTTAACTGCTTTGTATTTTTCTGAACGAATTTGGTTATTGCTTTTCCTGCGTTGAAGCGGGTTTCCAGTAGTAATCCCTGCCCCACCGCTGGAATACCTCGCCACGATGGTCAGGAAACTGCACCAGATACAGGTCATAGGCCAAAGAACCATAATCGATCTGGACGTCGGCACTGCGCATCAACGTAATGAGAGCACGGACGCTACGAATTATTCCATTGAAATCAGGAGCGTTCTCAGCAACTCGTAATCGTCGCAGGACACCCTTGGACTGTTCGGGGTCGGGAGCAATCGCCTTGCACGCACGACCGAATGTCATTCGCTGACTCGGGTCGCTCTGGTAACGCTGAGCGACTCCCTGCCTCTTTGATTGCTGATGCACCGCATATAGTCCCAACGCAGATCGAACCGCATTGACCTGACGATCAAATTCAGACGAATTGTCAGACGGCGCGACAAGATCCTGAGGCCAATCCGTGAACAGCTCGTCACCAATCAACATCCAGGATGGGGACATTCCATCCAGATCCCGACGCATTCGTGCAAGACGGGCACGGCTGCTTGGGCTACTGCCGCTCTCGGCGGCATATTCATGCTGTACACTGAATATCAGTTTAGCAGCATATTTACCGACGGCATTCGCTTTGTCATATATGGATGACGTCATAGTCACTTTCCTCCTTTATCCGAATGTACAGGAATCTCCCGTGTGAGAGAGCCGAGTTCCTTATTCAGCTTGGACCGGAACAACAGCTGCGCACGAGCCGCGTTCATCACTCCCATAACACCAGCTTCATGCTCATCGAAAACAGGCACTGGAGACTGTTCCAAGTAACTCTGCCCTGCTTCAAGCAACCGATGATGGACCTCATCCTTCCAATCATTGGAATACTCAATGGGATCATTGGATTCGTCGAAGGCCGCCAGCCTGTCCCGGAAAAGTCCGTCAAGATCCGCATACACGCTTTCCCGGATCTGCTCCGCCGTCTCAGTGGACTTGCTTTTATCTCCTGCCGAGGTCCGTAGATTACGGACGAACTGCACCAAGGCCTGCACCGCATTATCGGTGCATTTCACCGCATCCACCACCGCCGCGATGCCGGCATAATCATGGCGGAACATCACCGTATTCAGCGAAAGCGTATCGTCGATTCCGGTTTCAAACACGCTACTTTGTGTTCCATAGGTCATGCCCTGGGCATGGAGCGTCACCAGATTCAGCACGTGGTCTCCGGAATCGAGCATCTCGGTGCGGATTTCCTCCAGCCATCGGACAAGGCCGGGTCTGAAATCACTATCATCCTTCACACAAAGAATGGGTTCCAGTCCACGCCACAACGCCTTGCTCGCATCATGCATAACCGGCATATGCGGAGGAGCGGGAAGCCCCAGCTTCTTCTGCTGCGGGATGCTTTTCCGCCAAGCGGTCATCTTCTCGAAACCATCGGTGTTATATGGAGCCACAACGTCTCCGTAACAGGACACCACACCAACGATCCTCGTACCCTCTTCGTTCGGCACCAGACGGAGACGACGCGACTGCCATGTCATCGCCTGAACAGGTCCGGCAAACGTAGATTGATTATCCAAGTCAGAAGAAGACACCTCGTCTTGTTCCCAAACCGGGATATCCTGTTCGTTGCCGAATAGACGATATCTCTCGGAGTCGTATTTCGTATCGTAGAGAACCCAATTGAGCATCAGTGTTTCAAAGAAGTTCTTCCCCTCCGCATACAAACCACCAATGCCACCCAGCCAACCGGTGCCGAGCATTCCTTTGGGGGCATACACCTTCCCCTTGTTGACATGCGTATTGCCCTTCACCGGCGTCTTGATTCCCGCGGTATCGAATGCCTGCATGAACGCCAGCCACCGACCGGCTTCAGCAAATGAGATGCTGTCGGTCGCCTCCATGCTCCGCATCGAGAACAGGTACTTGTTCAGTTTGGGAACGTCAGCAATCATTCCCGAAACCGGGGAATAAGGCTTGGCACCCACGTATTCCAAATCGGGAATCTGGAAGAACGGCCGCTCTCCAATCAAGAAGAAGCGGTCTTCCCATTTATCAAGATACCGGTCCACGATATCCATATCGAAATGTTCCGAAGAAAAGATTTCTTTCCACAGCTCGCGCATCTGCTCCTCGTTGATGCCGCCGACACGGTATGCGCGATACAGAATCGCAAGGAACAGTCGGATCAGCGGAAGCTTCTGCTGCGGGATGTCACCCGACAGCTCCTTGATATCCGGAGCATCCGAGAAAACCTGCCGCAACGATATCTCGTCAGGGCGCCCGTTGAGATAGACAACCTGCACCCAAGGCTCGTCCAGCAAGGAAAAGATATTGTCTGTCATCGATTCCCTCCCTATCAGCTTTGACTTCGTCTTTCAACGAAGACAATACACCCAATCATCAATTCTGTCAATGAACGTAAAAGTGTCAGAGTGAGTTGTTTTGATAGATATACCGGCAAGCCCTCAAAAAAAGAAAGCTTGCCGAATTCAACCCCGCGCTCGCGGGGAGCACCACGCATCCCGACACTTTTACGGGATCATCCCTAAGAAATAAGGACATCTCAATTATCCTCTTTCTTGTGATATGTCAATCCCGCCTCACGCGAATAAGCGACTACATGGCCGCATAGTTCGGAAGATACAAAGCCATTCTCCTCCTCATGAAGGAACAACGCCAGCTTCCCCGCAAGCCAAGGAGACTCCTGCCAGCACGCAGCCTCGGAGACGCATCCATCTTCCAACGCAGCTATCAAGGAGTCGATTTTGTCTGGCAAGCACAATCCCATTGGCAATCTCACCGAACACTGGGCTGCGATTTTAGCAACCGCATCATCCGGAATAACATTCGTCGGAATAACAGCGCCATTCGCCACACCGACGCGCTCATCCCCCACCCAGGGCATCAAATGCACTTCATCGTCACATTTATGCAGCAGCATAACCTCCACCGTATCCTGGGTATCTCTTACCGCACGCTGTCCTTTGTCTTCATCATTCTCATCAACTTGTGGAGAGAACCAATTCACCAGCGAACGATTCTGATTCATCGACTTCACCGACTGCAGAAGATAAGTACCAGCTTTCTCCTTTTTCTCTTTTCTCTTCATGTCTCGTCTTTCACAAGCATCGTCATATCGGGCCAACCATGCGGGAGGTATAAGAGCACGGTGATTGTCTCCATACGCGCTTCGCACGGTATGCGCAATATCTTGTGGCAACTGCTGAGTACAGGAAGCGCCGGCATCACTCAGTTCCAAAACCGAAAGCGACTCCATCAAGGCAGCGGCATCGTACACGACATCCACACCCTTAGCGAATCTAGGTCCTTCGGCCGCCCATGCTTCGACACCACGGATATAGCAGGTCGCCATTCGCAAGGATCGAGGACGATCACATTCGTCATCGCCGCGGCGATGACGATGTACACGTCCCAAGCGCTGCATAATCAAGTCCACCGGCGCAATATCCGTTATCAAAGCATCAAAATCGATATCCAGTGACTGTTCCAGCACCTGCGTGCCAACAACTATCAGCCTTTCCGGGCGTTTCCCATTCCCAACCGTGCTCTCAGGCCCCAACAGTTCGCGAAGCTCACGCTCATTAGACATACGATCAATGTCCATGAAACGGGAATGCGTCAGCCTTACAAGATCGTTTCCATAACGCTCGCTCAACAGCTCGAATGTTTGCTGTGCACGCCCAACCGTATCGCAAATCACGCCGATACAGCCACCATCCACAAGCAACGTATCCGCCAAGTTAAGCAATGTCTCGTCATCATCATCGATGATTCCACACCGAACGACCATCGATCTGCCAGACGGTTTTACATCTGCATGTCTGACTTCACGGTCCTCGGTATATGTCAGTAAAGGGTAGGCATCTGAAATGATATGCCTCTCCTTTTGCCCCATAGAAGCATGATTCGTGCCATTACGCTCGACTCGACTATTGCCGGCACGTAGCATCTCCAAGATGCTGCCTCCCCCTGCAGCATTTCCGGATTTGCTCTCGGTTTCGCCCCAACCTTTCAGATAGGCTTCAACCATTTCAGTACGCTGCCGCTCAGGCAATGTCGCAGACAACAGGATGACCGGGGTCCGATAACCGCCAAGCCATTCCAAGGCCATCTTGAGATATTCCTGCATATAGGCGTCATACGCATGGCATTCGTCGATGATGACGACCTTATTCGCCATCGCAAGTTGGCGGAGCACCACATGCTTCATCTGCAGAGCGCCCATCAATACTTGGTCGACCGTGCAGACGAGGAAATTGGCGAGCGCACCCTTCTTACGTCCCCAGAGCCAGTCGGAGACAACGGTTTCCGGCGGTACATCAATCTGTTTTCCTGAACTTCTCCGCCCATCTTCATCTTGATCAACAGAAGAGAATCGGCGATGCGACGAAGCGATAATGTTTCGGAAATCATTGTTTAATTGTGCTTTGCCGTGAGCCAGCCAGACTGTTTTCTCATTAGTAAAATCGCAGGAGGGCAACGCTTCCAACCAGTGGTGCACTCGGGTGAACATCGCATCTGTGGTGGCCATCGTGGGCAGCGCCACGCATACACCACCTCGTCCAGTGCGTTGGGCCAGAATCTCAGCGGCAGCGAGAGCAGCTTCTGTCTTCCCTTCTCCCATGGGCGCCTCAATTACCATAAGTCCCGGCTGATTGGTCTTACTGGCGATTCGAATGGCTTCCTCTTGGACGGGACGGACTTTCGCACCTTCAGGAAGTCTGAAACGTGTCGAGAAAAGCTCTTGACAAGATGGTGGGACATCTTCCGGCACCCACGCATGAGGCAATTGCACATATGACCATGCCCTACTCGCACGGTTCCGCAGACCAGTCCATGATTGAATATCGTCATTTTCCCTGTCATCCAAGAGGGATGACGTTTCATCATCATCCGTCCAAGACTCTGTTCTCACCAAGGGGAACATGGCATCATCGCTATTGCTGGCGATCCAGTCTGCCATAATGACCAATCCCGTTATCAATACAGCCGACTGGGCGCTGAATCTTGCGTCGGAAAGGGATGCCCATTCGCTTTGCCTCATGCCTGCTATATCAGCGACAAAATCAATGAGCTCATCCTGAGTCGCAACCCACTCGACGGCATCTAGGCCGGACCTCTTTTTCTCCAGTCGTGTATCTTCAAGTTTGCTTTTATCTGGAGGGGTACCATGATGTCCACCAACAACACACGCATACTGTCTGGTTGTTTTTCTGTCCCAACCATGGACGCGTATGAGGTATCCTTCAAGAATGGCCTCGCCCGCAATGGGATGTGTGGGACGATTGTGATCCCTCAAACCGGCAATCATGGGAAGCCCCGCTCTCTCGGCTTTCCAAGCAAAACTTTCGGCCTCTGCGCCGAAAGTGATGGGTTTCGATTGGAACACTGGCGTCGCTTTACCGATATCATGCACGCCTGCCAGAAACACCGCCAGCTTCTTCGCCAGCTTTTCGTCTCCGCTAAGGTCCCTGATAATCACGTCTTTAGTACCTTGGGGAACCCAAGTATCCCAAATTTTCGTTGCCATTGCAGCAGAATCAACCATATGGACATAAAGCGGCAACCATTCGGTGTCATCCGCACGATTCGTCTTACCCCAAATTGCTTTTGCCTGCGTAGATAATTTCAGCCCATCATTAAACATACGTTTCCCCCTCCGTTTTTGCATGTTTCTCAGTACATTTCCCTCATCACGAGGCTCTTAGGGGATATCATAGGCTGTGAAAATCGGTAACATGCTTAGCTTAGAAGCAGAAGACTCTCAAGTGGAATAATCTGCATATACGCATACTCATTGGTATGCCTATCCATATCTTTCCATTTTCAATTCCAAATGGAAAGATATGAGCGCACCAAGCACAAGGAGCACACATGCGGTTGGAAATGACAGGAAGTTTTAATACCGATGGGAGTACGGCATCGTCCAACGACCTGCTGTTCCTTGGATTCCACGGGTACAGCAACGATGAATCGGAGATGGTGCGCATCATCAACGCAATCTGTGCAACCGGCAGTCCCGACAACACGCATCACGCCAACGGCAACGCAAACAGCAATGCCAATGGCATCAACAACCGCAATCACCCTTCCAGCTTCCCCATCAAGCCCAACTACATCTCATTCCGCGGCACATATACGCGCCCCATACATCGGCAGCCACTACTGGTATCCCGACGGATGCTCCGTCAGCGAGCGCCAACATGAGTGCAGCCAGGTCGGCGCCGAAGTGGTGCGTATGCTGCAATCACCGGTATTCCAGAGTTTCCGCAAGGTGTTAATCGGTTTTTCACAGGGCGGATACCTGTCGTATCGCATGACTACGGAGTATCCGGACGTGTTCGATATGGCGGTGTTGCTCAGCCCGTCATTCAAAGGGGAAACAGCGGACGCGATCCCTGCCGGCCGCACACGATTCGCGCTTTGCTACGGTAGCGATGACCGTACGATTCCGATCGCCGACCAGCAGTGTGCCCGTGAACAACTTGGTTCGACCGGTCGTTGCACGTATTTCGAATATCCCGGCATGGCGCACAACATATGTGATCGGGAAATCGCCGACGTGCGCGCCTGGCTGGGATTGTGAGCCCGGTTTTAGTCACCCCCTTCGCAATCCGGCGGCATATTCATCAAGCACGTCAAGAATGCCACGATGCTCGTATACAACGCTGCGTTGCTTTCCCGTACGTGCCACCACAACGCCACGCTCACTCAAAGTTTTGATCGCACGCTCCGCTTGCGGTTTGGACAGTCCCACTGTTCGCTGCAGGTATCGCGTGTTGATAATCGGCTGAGCAATCAAATTCGGCAGCACACGCCAAACGGCGGCATCGGAACGCACACCGCGCAGATTCGAACGCGCTTCATCCAACTGTTCGCATAAATCATCGATGAGTTTCCTGCCGCTTGTCGCGGCGAACCGACAAGCCTGTGCGAATCGTCTGACAATCGGCGCGGCATCACCTTCACGGAAAAGGGTCAATGCTGCGAAATAGTCCTCGGTATCATGCAGCAAACCGGCGGAAACGGGAGGCGTGGTATTACGCGACAATCCCTTATTGCGAAGAATCGCATGCACCAGCGCACGCCCGCACCGACCATTGCCGTCAGCGAATGGGTGAATGGTCTCGAACTGCGCGTGAGCAATCGCACATTGCGCGACCACCGACAAATCATCACGCTCGATGAACTCAAGCAGATCCGCCATCGCGCCAGCGATCAGCTCAGGCTGCGGACCGACATGAGCAGCGCCACGTGGCGAATAACCATCGGTACCAACCCATACCAGATTGGTACGGTACGTACCCGCGTATTTTCCCCAACCTCGTTGAGCGGAGAGCAGGGCCTCATGCATGGCAAGAATATTGTTTTCCGTCATGCTATCGCCCAACTTCAGCGCAGCCTCCATGGCACGCACATTGCCAACCACGACCGCCGCATTGTCGCTCGTGCCCTCATCAATAGTTTCCAACGCAAGATTCTTCGCACCGACCGTCAGATTTTCTATCTGGGAAGACGACGAAGCTTCCGTGCGCAGCAGCACCGCGCTCATTGGACCAAGCACATGGCTACCCTCCCCCAGTTTCACAGCAGCATAGGCGTCGAAAGACGCCAGCGCGCATGATGCCTCCTCACAATCCGCAAGCAACTCGGAGGGAAAAACAAAACGCAAATCCGCAAGACTGATTGGAATAGTCGACTCATATTCGCCATTGCCACGAGAACGACGGGACCGTGAGACGGGAGCATCTTCCGGAATATGCCAGACATGGTGCTCTTTTCCGAGCGGAGGAATTACAAGACTTTCATCACTATCCATGTTTCCCTCTTCCAGTTAGCTACACTTATTGAATTAAGTGTAGCTTAATTCTGCGTTAGCTACACTTATTTGAATAAATGTAGCTAACTAACGGGCGGTGCGACGGATACATTAGATGCACTAGGTAATGCGGATGGACATGCACGTCTGCCCAGGCAAACGAGTCAGCGCAGCTCTGCGATAATTTCGCGTCGATGGCGACGTATCGGCGAATCGCATTTACATATAGAAAAAGCCGGACGGTGGATTTTCGGCGGCATACCCATATTGGGCATGCCCTTCAAATCCGCCGTCCGGCAACGCGACTGCTTCTCAAGAATGTGTGCTTGACTCACATGGATGGTACTGAGAACCATTCGCTTAACGATCTGCTTCCGCATGCTTCGGCCACGTCAAACAACGCGGCCACGCGCACGGACACAAATCAAGTCTTGCGCGGTTCGAGCCGCGGTGGACAATGCCACGGCGGCTCGAAAGCCAAAGGATTACTCTAGCCGCAGCTTGGAATAATCGCAAGCCGATCGAAATCCGTGAAGTTCATGAAAACTTATGAAAGTCCACAAACTTCACGGAATACCAATTCAAACCTTGGCTTGGTTCAGGCCTTGGCGACTTCCACGGCCAGCTCGGAGCCTTCGGCGCCGGCTTCCACGCTCACGCTGTCGGCGGAGGTGTCGTGTGCCACCAGATCCTTGAACTGTTCGATCTTCGCCACGTCGCCGGCCGGAACGGTCAGCTTCAGCGTGATGCGGTCGGAGATCTCCAGGCCGGCGGCCTTGCGGGCCTCCTGCACGGCGCGGATGGCGTCGCGGGCGTAGCCTTCGGCCAGCAGGTCGTCGTTCAGTTCGGTGTCGAGGATCACGAAGCCACCGGTCGGCAGCGCGGCGGATACGGAGTTCGCGGCTTCCTGCGCGTCCTTCTCCTCCACACGGTTGATCAGTTCGTATTCGCCTTCCTCAAGCGCGATATCGCCGTTCGGGGTCTCGCACACCGGCACGCCGGCGGCGTCCACATGCCAGGCACCGCTCTTGGAGGCCTTGATGGCGAACTGCACGTCCTTACGCAGGCGCTTACCCGCCACGCGTGCGTTCACGCGCAGCTCGTTCACGATCTTCAGACCCTGGGAGCCGGCGTCCTCCAGCGTGCAGAACTCGATGTCCTTCACGTTGAGCTCACCCTTCAGCACGTCGCTGTATGCGGCGACCGCATCCGGGTTCTCGACCACCACGGTCAGCTTGGCGAGCGGCTGGCGCACGCGGATCTGCTTGGCCTTACGCATCGACAGCGTGCCGGACACGACCTCGCGCACCTTCTCCATCGCGTCCACCAGCTTGGCGTCGTCCTGCAGCACGGCACCCAGCTCAGTGGTCTCGCCGGTCTTCTCGTCGGCAAGGAACGGCCAGTCGGCCAGATGCACGGATTCACCGCCGGTCAGGCCGCGCCACACGGCTTCGGCCTCCATCGGAGCCAGCGGAGCCAACACGCGCATGAAGGTTTCCAGCACGGTGTACAGCGTGTTGAACGCGTTCTCATCACCGGCACCGAAACGCTCACGGTTGTTGCGGATGTACCAGTTGGTCAGCACGTCGATGAAGTCGTTCGCCGCATCGCACGCGTCGGAGATGTAGAAGTTGTCCAGCGCATGCTGGGTCTTCTCCACCAAGCGGCGCAGGCGGGCCAGCAGATAGCGGTCCATTTCCGGCAGCCCCGCCACTTCGTCGGCGCGAAGCTTGCGCGCGTCGTACCCGGCCGCGTTCGCGTACAGGGTGAAGAAGTAGTAGGAGCTCCACACCGGCAGCATCACCTGGCGCACGGTGTCACGGATGCCGTCGGCGGTGACGATCAGGTTGCCGCCGCGCAGTATCGGCGAGCTCATGAGGAACCAGCGCATGGCGTCGGAGCCGAAGTCGTTGAACACACCGTTCACGTCCGGATAGTTGCGCAGGTGCTTCGACATCTTCTGTCCGTCGGAGCCGAGCACGATGCCATGGCAGATCACGTTCTTGAACGCCGGCCTGTCGAACAGGGCGGTGGCCATGACGTGCTGCACGTAGAACCAGCCACGGGTCTGGCCGATGTATTCCACGATGTAGTCGCACGGGAAGTGCTGTTCGAAGGTTTCCTTGTTCTCAAACGGGTAATGGTACTGGGCGAAGCTCATGGAGCCGGATTCGAACCAGCAGTCCATCACGTCGCTGATGCGGTGCATGTGGCTCTTGCCGGTCGGATCGTCCGGGTTGACGCGGGTCAGCTCGTCGATGTACGGGCGGTGCATGTTCACATTGCCCTCATGATCGCGCGGGTAGTCGCCGAAGTCGGCCTTCAGCTCGTCCAGCGAGCCGTACACGTCCACGCGCGGATACTTCGGATCGTCCGAAACCCACACCGGAATCGGGGAGCCCCAGAAGCGGTTGCGGGAGATCGACCAGTCGCGTGCGTTCGCCAGCCATTTGCCGAACTGGCCGTCCTTCACATTGTCCGGAATCCAGTTGATCTGCTGGTTGAGTTCAAGCAGACGATCCTTGATCTTGGTGACGGACACGAACCAGGAGCTCACCGGCTTGTAGATCAGCGGGGTGGCGCAACGCCAGCAGTGCGGGTAGGAGTGCACGTAGCTCTTCTCCTGGAAGAGGATGGCACGCTGCTCTTCGGGAATGCGGGCCAGCGGGCCATCGCCGGCGCGCAGGTTGCGCAGGATCGGCTTGTTCGCGTCGAACACGTACATGCCCTCGTAATCCGGGCACAGCGACGTGAACTTGCAGCCCGCGTCGAGCACGTCCACGCTCTTGATGCCCTTGGCGTTGAGCGTGTTCATATCGTCCTCGCCGTAGGGGGCCTGATGGACCAGGCCGGTACCTTCAACGGTGTCGACGTAGTCGGCGGTGAAGATCTGGTAGCCTTCCGGCCCCGGCACCTTGCCCTCGGCGGCGTTCTCGTCGCCTGCGAAGTACGGGAAGACCGGGTAATAGCGCCAGCCCTCCATCTCGGAGCCCTTGAGCTCGCGCACGATCTCGTAGTTCTCGCCAAGTTCCTTCTCGTAGGAGCCGAGCAGCGGCTTGCCGAGATAGAACTTCTTGCCGGCGAACTTGCCTTCGGTCGGGCGCACCTCGACGTAATCGATGTCGGCACCGACCACGATGGCGAAGTTGGTCGGCACGGTCCACGGCGTGGTGGTCCAGAACACTGCGTACGCGTCTTCCTCGTCGCGCAGCTTCACGGCCACGGACACAGTGGTGTCCTGACGATCCTGGTACACGTCCGCATCCATGCGCAGCTCGTGCGCGCTCAGCGGGGTCTGGTCCTTCGGACAGTATGGCAGCACACGGTAGCCCTGGTATGCCAGTCCCTTGTCGTACAGCTGCTTGAAGGCCCACATCACGGATTCCATGTACGGAATGTTCAGGGTCTTGTAGCCGTGCTCGAAATCGACCCAACGGGCCTGACGGTGGACGTACGCCTTCCACTCGTTGGTGTACTTGAGCACAGAGGCACGGCAGGCGTCGTTGAACTTGTCGATGCCCATTTCCTTGACCTGGTCGACGGAATCGATGCCCAGTTCCTTCTGCGCCTCAAGCTCGGCCGGCAGACCGTGGGTGTCCCAGCCGAACACGCGGTTGACCTTGTGGCCCTTCATGGTCTGGTAACGCGGGATGACGTCCTTGGCATAGCCGGTCAGCAGGTGGCCGTAGTGCGGCAGGCCGTTGGCGAACGGCGGGCCATCGAAGAACACGAATTCGTTCTGGCTGTGATCGCCGGACGGACGGCGGTCGATGGACTTCTGGAAGGTGTTGTCCTTATCCCAGTAGTCGAGCACGGACTCCTCCAGCTTGGGGAAGCTGGGGTTCGGCGCGACGTTGGCGCTCTGCTCGCCGGCAGCAGCCTTCGGATACACATGATTGGTGGATTCGCTCACCGTATGCTCCTCGTTTGGCGGTTTCATTACTTACCTTACGAGGACGATGACTTCCGTGCGATCGCGCACGTCCGGCACCGCGGTACCACCTCGCTTGCCGCACTTCCCTGTTGTTCTCACGCAGGTTGTCCGCCTGCGCAGGTTTCGTACGACCGCTTGACATTCGGCTGTCCGGGCCGACCCCGCCGGTTCTACTAAGCCTCGCCAGAAAGCGTCGGCCGTTCTTCCGGAAGCTCCCCGCTGATGACGGATCATCGCTTTTCGTTTCAAATCGTCAGCCTAGCACGCCGTACGAACGTAGAAACGCGAAAAGCCGCACGGTGTCCACCATGCGGCTTTCGTAATCGCAAAACAATCGAAATACAATCGGCAGGCCGACCACGAATCGACCGAAGACGATCGCGCTCGGCGGCGAATCAGCCTTCGTTCAGCTGAGCCTCGAGCTGCCTGACGATATCGTCGTGCATCTTCTCGGTGATCTTCACCTTGAGCAGGAACACGACCGCGCTCAGGATGATGACCGCGAGCGGCACATAGAAGGCGCAGATCTCGAAGGTCCGGATGTTCGCGGCGGTCATGTCGGCTGCGGTGGCGTTGCCGATCATGCCGGCGGCGATGGCCACGGCTCCGACGATGCCGTTCGAGCACGCGCCCGCGATCTTGTCGAGCATCGGACGGACGGACAGGGTGACGGCCTCGTTGCGCTTGCCGTTCTTCAGCTGGCCGTACTCGATGGAATCGGTCAGGGAAAGGATGGCCGTCATCTGGATGAAGGTCTGCGGCAGATAGAAGAAGACAAGACCGACGGTGACGACCGGCAGGCTGGTGGGGTTGATGATGAACAGCAGATAGCCGATGACCATAAGCACCATGCCGCCGAGGTACAGGTAGCGGCGCGGAATGCGCTTGTCAGAATCGGGTACAGCGGAGCCATAACGATGCCCGCGACGACGGAGACGACGCCGACGATGGAATAGGCTGCAGAGTTGTTCAGAATGAACTTGAACAGATACATGAGCACGCCGGTGGTGGCCACGTTGGCGATGGCGTACAGCAGGTAGGACAGGGCCACCCACAGCAGCTGGTCGTTCTGTGCGAGAGCCTTGAACGCGGCGAGCGGGCCGCCGTTGTCCTCGGCCTTGGTGCGCAGGGTGCTGGAGCTTTCCTTGGTGCCGAACGCGACGGAGCACACGGTGAGGACGCCGAGAATAGCCACGATGATGGCGAAGCAGGTCCAGCCGCTCTGGCTCTCCTGATGCTTGCCGGTGAAGATGTAGCTGAAGTAAGTGACGATCGGAATGACCACGATGGTCAGGCCGTTGTAGCCGATGGAGCCGCCGAAGGAACCGAGGGCGGTGTAGGTGGAGCGCTCATGGGAGTCGGAGGACAGCGCCGGGATCATGCCCCAATAGGAGATGTCACGCAGGGAGTAGAACACGTCGAGCACGATGAAGGTGATGACGAACAGCACGATGAACAGCGTGGTGTTGACGTTCACCAAGCCGAACAGACCGGTGTAGACCAGCACGAGCAGAACGGCGGAAACGGTGCCGCCGATGAGCTGCCACGGCTTGAAACGACCCCACTTGGTCTTGGTGTTATCGATGATGTTGCCCAGCAGCGGATCGATGAAGATCTCCGCGATGCGGATGACAACCACAAGGCCGGTGATGACGCCGATGAGCTTGGTGGCGAGCGCCTTGTCGACCCCGGAGAACAGCGAGCTGGTGACGTAGACGATGAAGTAGGTGCTCAGCGCGTTGTAGAAGGCGGATTGGCCGACGTTGCCGAATGAATAGGCCACGCGGGACAGCAGACTGCCTTTCCTGGTTGGCTTCGCAGACCGCTGCGTCTCCTTCGGTGCGGCTGCGACATTGGATTCTGCCATCGTACTTCTCCTTAGAAGTTGTGATTGAAGCTGTAATCGGAAATCATCATTTGATTTCACATGAGTTAAGTATATCCCTTTACCCCTGTTTAGTAAAATTTAACATCTGCGTTGTGCACTGCTGGGCGTGTCGCATTTTGTGCGATTCTGCACATATACATGTCATATTGTGTGCGATTCGCGGTATTTCGCCGACAGTAGACAAACAAAAGGCGATTGATGACGTAGCATCATCAATCGCCTTTCATATTTTTCCGCACATACGTACGCTAAGCAGCCCGTTTCGACCGGGCAGATCGCTTCGATCGGGTCTGCAATTTTGGCCGCGATTCACGTTTCGGCTGCGCCGGCACGAAACTATCTCGCACTTCCAGCGTCGTCGACAGGTACGCATGCTGCCGTACTGTGCGCTTGCTGGCAATCGCATCGGCCAAGGTGAGAATCGCAACGCGCGCAAGCTCGTTCTGGTCGATTGAGAACGTGCTCAACGGTGGCGACGTAAGCTGTGCGATCGCCTGGTTGTTGATGCTGATGACGCTGATGTCGCGGGGCACGATCACACCAACCGCGTTGAACGCCTGCAGCACGCCGACCGCGATGATGTCCGCCGAAACAATAACTGCGTCAGGCAGTGCGCCGTTGTGGTCGCGGATAAACTGCTCCCCCAGCTTGCGACCATTCTCCACGGTGAACAAGCCGTCAGAATACACCAGTCCACGCAGGTCGAGACCATAACGGCCCATTTCACGCCGAAAATATGTGGCACGCCCCTCTTCGTCCACCTCATAAAAATTCGTCAGCCTCCCCTTGCCGCCGATGAATCCGACACGCTTCATGCCAGCCTTCGCACATGCTTCGACCGCGTCATGCATGGTCTGTTGTAGGTCGGGCTGCACGGAATCAAACAGGTTCGGTGCGGGATTCACATCGATGAACACACCGTATGGCATGACCTCATGCAACTCCTCAAGGTCGCTTTCGGCTATGACATTGGCGCCGATAGCCATGAAACCATCGAATTTCCCCTTCTGATTCAACATCTCGTCAAGACTGTGGAAAACAGTGAGCTCCATACGCTGCTGTTTGGCGTTATGTTCCAGCGCCGAACGCAAATCGGCAAAATACGAATCACGCAGCGTTTCGTCGGACTCCTCGTTGTCCAACAAGGCTACTTCGTGCGGAATGACGATACGCTTGGCCTGGGCGCTGTACCCCAGATCCTCGCTGGCACGGATAATCGCACGGCGAGTCTCCTCACGCACCGACAGCGTCGGATCGCCATTCAACAGACGCGACACCGTGGCCTGCGAATATCCCGTGCGTTTCGCAATCTCCTTGATGGTCGCCATCGCTCCCTCACCCTCCCATGGATGCCTCATCAGATTTTAGTAAAAGCATTACTAAATCCATCATATTACATTACCGAACGTATTCTTATAGCCATGACACAGCCAGAGCAATCACGGAAACCGCGAATCGCGCATCAGTCCACGGAACGGATGAACGAACTGCGTGCACAACAAAAATCCTTTGCCCTGCAGAACATGCGGAGCAAAGGACTCGGCAACGCCGGTCTGCCTTTCAAAGCGACCGGTCATAAAGGTGGCATCAGTCGGCAGGGTTCCAAACGCGGCTGACACCGTGGAGAAACGCGGTCACCGTCAGCCCCACGGGCCTGCGGCTGGAAGCGCCCGCCCTTCTGCGTGGCCGACTTGCCATGTGAGCCACCCCTCGATGACGCCACGCTCCGCATCGGTTCTACCGGACGCGTATACATCAGGCCTCTCCCCGATGATGCTGCGGATGGAACCATACACATATCCACATTTTTCACGGAGACGGTTGCGGGGCTGCCGGCTTTCCATATACCGTCAGCGCATGGAAAGCTTTGGACACAATACATTTTTCACATTGGAGCAGGCACGGGAGGAGGCGGCGAGACGGCATCTTGAATGCAGGCAGGTGTTGTCGCGGATAAGGTCACGCTCCTCGGTTCCACTCTATGTAAGTCACGGCACAGCGCTGGAGCTGCATGGCATGATTGCCACCATGAATTATTTACCCGGATATGGTTCGGAGCTCGTTCACGTTTCGGTGTGCCGGCAACGTGACCTGCGGAAAATCCAGGGGATGAAATTCCATTACGCAAGGCATGGCGTAGACGTGGTGCACGCCGACGAATTGGTGTCAAGCGTCTCCGCGATGCAGGCGGTCTGCCAGATTGCGCCCTATGTCGACGAACGGAGTCTGGTGATCGCCATGGATTGGCTCACTTGCGCCAATCCCGATTTACGCGTCTGCACTCACGATGAGCTCTCCGACTACATCCGGAGTGCGCCGCGATTCATTGGGAGCGCCAAATGCAGAAAGGCCTTGCGCCTGTCCAAACCAGGTACCGATTCCCCGCAGGAAACGGTGCTTCGTTTGGAGAGCGATGCCTACGGGCTGCCTGAGGCACATGTCAATTATGAGATCATTGACCACATACGCGGCTCGGGCACGATGAAGGTGGATATCGCCTACCCGGATGACCGCGTCTGCATAGAATACGACGGAAATTACCACTACACCCACGGCCGCTGGATGTATGACCTCGATAAGCGCAACCGGCTGAGGGATCTTGGATTCACGCCTTTTGTCGCCACCCGCGAGCATTTGGCATCCAAACAGAAGCTGAACGAACTGTTCGGCATGGTCGCCCGAGCGATAGCCAGTCACCGTTACGGCTTGGACTAGTTCCGTAGGTGGTTTTTCGCTTCCGTAGGTGGTTGGGTCTGAATACCCGGCATGAAAACGGCCAGAATAAAGCCTTTCTCCAACCCCGATACTCTGACCAACCACCTACGGAACACCCAAACCGCCTACGGAACCGCATGAGTAGTCCCCGCAATGGATTTTTCGCCATTGATTCGGGGAATCCATGAAAAGCCACAGCGGGCGCACCCTGCGTAAAAGGTCATGCGCGCCGATTCATGGGAGCCATATGCGCAGGGGCTGTGCGGAAGCCACATATGTGGCTTCCGCACAGCCCCTGCATTCGTTGAACACTACCGTTCAGCCTGTCCAATTCACCAAGAACGGGACAGGAACGAAGCAGAAGGAGCCTTACTCCAGTTCCACGGCGCCCGTGTACAGCTGGTAGTACTCGCCCTTCTGCGCGATGAGCTCGTCGTGCGAGCCGCGCTCGATGATGCGGCCATGGTCGAGCACCATGATCACGTCGGAGTTGCGCACGGTGGACAGGCGGTGCGCGATCACGAACACGGTGCGTCCCTTCATGAGGTTGTCCATGCCGGCCTGCACCACTTCCTCGGTGCGGGTGTCGATGGATGAGGTGGCCTCATCAAGGATCATGGCCGGCGGGTCTGCCACTGCGGCGCGTGCGATGGAGATCAGCTGGCGCTGGCCTTGGGACAGACCGGAGCCGTCGCCTTCGAGCACGGTCTGGTAGCCGTTGGGCAGCATGCGGATGAAGCTGTCCGCGTTGGTGAGCTTAGCGGCGGCGATGCACTCCTCGTCGGTGGCGTCGAGCTTGCCATAGCGGATGTTGTCCATCACGGTGCCGGTGAACAGGTTCACGTCCTGCAGCACGATGCCGAGCGACTTGCGCAGGTCGGGCTTGCGGATGCCCTTGACGGAGATGCCGTCATACAGGATCATGCCTTCCTGGATGTCGTAGAAGCGGTTGATCAGGTTGGTCACCGTGGTCTTGCCGGCACCGGTGGCGCCGACGAGCGCGACCTTCTGGCCGGGCTTGGCGAACCAGGTGATGTCGTGCAGCACGGGCTTGTCCGGGTTGTAGCCGAAGGTCACGTCGGTGAAACGCACGTCGCCCTGCAGCAGGGTCAGGCGCCCGTCCGACGAAGTGATCGCGTTCTCGCGCGCCTTCCTCGCCACTTCCGCGGCCTTCGGGCTCAGCGACTGCGCGGCCTTCAGGGAACGGGTGCCGTCGTCGCCTTCCTCACGCTTCCAGGCCCAATGGCCGGTTTCGTGGTCCACTTCGGTCATGGTGCGGCCGTCTTCGCCGAGCTCGACGTTGACGAGTGTGACGGAGCCGCCGTCGTCCTCGGGCTTCTCATCCATCAGCTGGAAGATGCGGGACGCGCCGGCGAGCGCCATCATCACCATGTTGAACTGCATGGAGACCTGGCCGAGCGGGTTGACGAAGGAGCGCGACAGGGTGAGCAGGGAGATGAGGGCGCCGAGGGTGAGCTTGTCCGCGCCGGCGAGACCGAAGTTGCCCATGCCGGAGAGCGCCATGAATCCGCCGACGATGGCGAGCAGAATGTAGAGGATGTAGCCCATGTTGCCTACGACGGGCATGGTCACGTTGCCCCAGGTGTTCGCTTCGGCGGAAGCGTGGAACAGTTCCTCGTTCTTCTCGTCGAAGGTCTTCTGGGTGGCGTCTTCATGGTTGAAGACCTTGATGACCTTCTGACCGTTGACGGATTCCTCGACGAAGGCGTTCACGTCGCCGATCCACATCTGCTGCTTGACAAAGTAGCGGCCGGAGCGGGAGACGATGGCGCGCACGACTACGAACAGGATCGCGGCGAACACGAGCACGAAGATCGTGACCGGCACCGACAGCCACAGCATGGAGACCAGTGCGGCCAGTGCGGAGATCGCGGACGAGAACATCTGCGGGAAGGACTGGCTGATGGCCTGGCGCAGGGTGTCGGTGTCGTTGGTGTAGCGGCTCATGATGTCGCCGTGCTCATTGGTGTCGAAGTAGCGGATCGGCAGCGTCTGCTGGTGTGCGAACATGTCGTCGCGGATCTTCTTCAGGGTGCCTTGCTCGACGGTGACGATGAGCCACTGCCATAGCCAGCTGCAGAAGGTGCCGGCGGCGTAGAGGCAGCCCATCAGCGTCAGCGCGCGCAGCAGAGGGCTCCAGTCGGGGTTCTTCACGCCGACCAACGGCAGGATGTAGCTGTCGATCAGCGACTGCAGGAACAGCGCGGAGCCGGCTTGTGCGGCCGCACCGATCAGGATGCACAGCACGATCGCCACGACGTGCCACTTGTATTGGAAGATGTAGCCGAAGATGCGCTTGGTGGTTCCGGGGGCGGCCTTCTGCATCGGCGGCTTTGCGCCCGGCTTGTTACCCGGCTTGGTCTGCATGGTTTTTTCAGCGTTGTTCTTAGTCATTTCCGTTCCTCCTTTCACTTCAGTTCCTCAGGCTGGGCCTGGTTCTTGGTCTGCGATTCGTAGATGGAACGGTATTCGTCGCAGGTCCGCAGCAGTTCCTCATGGGTACCGGATGCGGTGATGCGGCCTTCCTCCATAACGAGGATCATGTCGGATTCCTGCACGGATGCGATGCGCTGGGCGATGATGATCTTGGTGGTGTCGGGAATCTCGTTGTGGAACGCCTCGCGGATCAGCTTGTCGGTTTTGGTGTCAACGGCCGAGGTGGAGTCGTCGAGAATCAGGATCTTCGGCTTCTTCAGGAGCGCGCGAGCGATGCACAGGCGCTGGCGCTGACCGCCGGAGACGTTGGTGCCGCCCTGTTCGATGTACGTGTCGTACCTGTCGGGGAACTCCTGGATGAAGCCGTCGGCCTGCGCGAGCTGGCAGGCGTGGCGGATCTCCTCGTCGGTGGCGTTCGGGTTGCCCCAGCGCAGGTTCTCGGCGATGGTTCCGGAGAACAGCACGTTCTTCTGCAGCACCATGGCGACCTGGTCGCGCAGGACCTCCATGTCGTAGTCGCGCACGTCGACGCCGCCGACCTTGAGCGAGCCGGAGGTCACGTCGTACAGGCGCGGCACGAGCTGCACCAGGCTGGACTTCGCCGAACCGGTGCCGCCGACGATGCCGACGGTCATGCCGGAACGGATCTTCAGGTTGATATTGTCGAGCACCGGCTTTTCGGAGTTATCAGAGTAGCGGAAGTCGACGTTGTCGAATTCGATGGACCCGTCGGCCACTTCCTTGATGGGGTTGGCCGGGTTGGTCACCGTGCTTTCCTCGTTGAGCACCTGGCAGATACGTTCCGCGGACGCCTGGGAAATGATGCACATGACGAAGACCATGGACAGCATCATCATGGCCATGAGGATCTGCATGGCGTAGGTGACCAGTGCGGTCAGGTCGCCGGTGGTCAGGCCAAGGGCGGCATTATTGCCCGAGGCCACGATCTGCTTGGCGCCCATCCATGCGATGAGAATCATCGAGACGTATACGCAGACCATCATGAGCGGGTTGTTGAAGCTCATCACACGGTCGGCCTTGCTGAAGTCCTTGTAGATGCGCTGGGAGATGCGGCCGAATTTGGCGATTTCATGCGATTCGCGGGTGTAGGACTTGACCACGCGGATGCCCTGCAGGTTCTCGTCGACCACGTTGTTGAGCTTGTCGTAGGTGTGGAACACGCGCTCGAACACCGGGTGCACGTACACCGCCAGACCGCACAGACCGAAGGCGAGAACAGGGATGCACGCCAGGAACACCAAGGAAATGGACGGGCTGATGCGGAACGAGAAGATCCACGCCACGATCATCATGATCGGGGCTCGCACACCCAGACGAATGATCATGGAATAGGCGTTCTGCAGGTTGGTCACATCGGTGGTGAGCCTGGTGATGATCGAGCCGGTGGAGAAGCGGTCGATGTTGGTGAAGCTGAAGCCCTGCACCTTCTCGAACTCGTCGTGGCGCAGGTTCTTGGCGAAACCGGCGCCGGCAATTGCGGCGAACTTGCCGGCGAGGAATCCTGCCGTAAGCGAGCACACCGAGCACAGCAGCAGGATCAGGCCGAACTTGATGATGGCCGGCATGCTGCCGCCACTGATGCCCTCGTCGATAAGCGATGCCATCACCGTGGGGATGAGGATTTCGAGAATGCCTTCGATGGCCACGGCCACCGGTGTGAGAATGCTGACTTTCTTATATTCGCGCAGCGATTTGCCAAGCGTTCGTATGAGATGTTGTTTCGGTTGCGACGTCTGCGATTGCGTCGCGTTCGTGTTTGTTTCGCTCACTTACTCTTCCTTTCTCGTTTCGTCTTCCTGCGATTCGTTTCGCGATGCGGTCTGAGGTTCATTCGTTTTCTCACGTAACGCCAGACTGGAATAGCGGCTTTCGTCGCCAAGCATTCCGGTTCGGACAAGATTCGTCTGCATTACGTCGAGCACGCGCATGAATCCACGGATATCGTTCTCGCTCAACCCTTGCAGAAGCAACCTCTCCATGTCGACCGCATTGCTGTGCAGCGCGTCGTTGATACTCCGTGCCTTGTCGGTGAGGATGATCTTCTTCAACCTCGCGTCTTTCGGCACCGGTTTGCGCACGATCAGCCCCTTGCGTTCCATCAGTCCCAGAACCCTGCACGATGTCGACCGCGTGATGCCGAAACGTCGTTCCACATCCTGCGGAAAAACGTCATGGTCCGAGTTGCGCACAAGATAGCAGATGATGTCAATATTGGCGCCACTCAGCTCTTCTGCCTCATATGGTCTGGTGACCGCGAGATACCGGTTGATGATGTTGTGCAGCGATCGGATGGCAACGCTTGGCGGTTTGCCTGTGCCTTGCTCCCAAGCTTGGACGAATGCGGGATCGATCGGATCCGTCCCAATATTCGATTCTTCTGTCACGGTACGTCAGCATAAACCGTTGCATATACAACAGTTGCATATACAACATTCCAGCGTGTCACGCCCGCTGCTCCGTCACCCGCTACTCCACCACCCGCTCACACGGCGCCCCCTGCGGGCAGCAGAAAAGCCAAGGGGCCCGATCCGCACCGGTTCAATCGCGGACCAGGCCCCTTGGCCGTATATCTCTGTCAGATTATCCCAGGCAGATAATCCCTCAATGCGCAACCATCATCGCTTCCACCTTGTCAGGCAACCTTTCTGATCAGCATGATGACAGCCGCACCCACCAACACGGATGCAATGGCTATCGGGAAGATCAGCGCATAACTGCCCGTGGCGGCCACAACCGCACCGGTAGCGACCGGGGCAAGTACCTGACCGACGGTATTGGCAAGATTCAAAATGCCCAGATCCTTGCCCGCCTCGTCGGCGTTCGGCAAAACATCCACGTTCAACGCCTGGTCAACGGCGATATAGATGCCATACCCGACGCCGCCGATGCCCGCAAACAGCATCATGCCGGTCGCAGTGGGCATAACATACGGGATCGCCAACCCCACGGCGATAATCACCGATCCCACCGCCACGATGATCTTGCGCCTATGCAGCTTGTCGGAAATCGGACCGGACACGATCGAGCAGACGATGAGCACGATCATCGAGATCACCGACATGGTGGCCAGGGTCGAGGCCGCCGCTTCCTTGCCCAGGCCGCAGAACTTCTTGAGAATGTACAGCTGGTAGCCGGACACCATGGACCAACCGAAAATCAGCAGCAGACGGCCGGCCAAAGCAAGGTAGAAATCACGGCAGTTCCTGGTGGGCGGAATGAACGATTTGGCGATGGCCGCCGGGCTGAGCCTGACGTTCTGCCTGGTATCGTCGAGCGCACTACCAACCTTGGACGAACGCTCCGCCGGCCAGACGATTACGGTCAGAATGCCGGTGATGCCGAACAGCACAGCGCCGATGACGAATCCCACGCCCATGGCATCGATGAACTTCGACCCAAGGAAGGTGCCGGCGGACTGACCGACGATCATCGCGCCACCGTAGAACGACGAGAACGTGCCGCGCACATTCTCGGGAATGCGGTCGGACAGCACCGCCACGGCCGGGGCGATCATCATATTGACGCCAATCTGCACGATCGACCAGCCGGCGACGATGCCCACCAACGTGGCGCTGGAGAAGGCCAGCACATAACCGGCCGCCGTGATCAGGCCACCGGCCACAATCCACGGCGTGCGCTTGCCGAAACGCGAACGGGTGATGTCGGACAGCGCGCCGAACACGATGTTGGCGATAAGCGCGAACACACAGCCCACCGAGTTCATGGCACCAAGAATCACCTCCGGCGTGCCTATATTGAGCTCGTCAAAACGTTGCGGTAGCAGAACTCCCGACCCTGAAGTGCCGGCCGTCATCCATAGCAGCGAGAACAACGCGAAGCCAAATCCGAAACGGATCTTCTCGCCGGTCGAGAGTCTCCTGCCCGTATCGGGTGCGAGATCCGATGGGGTACCTGCTGATTGCGTCATTGCAATTCCTTTCGATATGGTTCCTTGCCTATTGTTCGATGCACCAAGCGCCCCATCACAGCGCCATGGTGAGATGATGCGTTCCCGCGCCCAGTTCGACAGGTTCGTGATCGGGCAGATCGACCACGGCCGAAGCGCCAACCGGAACGGTCACCTCAAGATCAAGCTTGCCCGCAGCGGTCATCCAGCTCACAGCTGCCTTCCCATACGGGGTGATATGCGAGGTGCCGGCATGGTCGAGTGCGGCATACACGCGCGGCGAGACGCGGAAACGCTTCCAGCCCGGTTCGATGGCCTCCAAACCACCGACGTGCGAATGCAGCCATTCCGCCACGGACCCAAGAGCATAGTGGTTGAACGAGGTCATGCCGCCCGGATTGAGCGAACCGTCCTCGCGCATGGAATCCCAACGTTCCCACGTGGTCGTGGCACCCATCTTGACCTGATAAAGCCAACTGGGACACTGCGTGGAAAGCAGCAAATCATAGGCCTCCTGGTCATGACCAGTGGCGGAAAGCGCCGGCAGCACGAACGGCGTACCCGCAAAACCGGTGCTGACCTTGCCACCGGATTCGCGCACCAGCTCGGCCAGGCGATTGCCTGCCTTGATACGACGTACCGGCTCGCCGTCCAGCAAGCCAAATGCGATGGACAATGCATACGCGCACTGGGTATCGGAGGTCATGGTGCCGTCGAGGTTGGTGAATCGCGCGATATAGCCAGCCGTCACATGATCACGGAGCGCAGCGAACCGTTCGGCATCGTCCGCATGCCCCAGAATCTGCGCGATACGGGCGGCCTGCGCGCACGAACGCGCGAAGAATGCGGTGGCGACAAGCTCCTTTTCGGTCATCGCCTGCGTCGGATCATCCGGCGGAGCCGTGGGATCAAGCCAATCGCCAAGCTGACCCAGAATGTAATCCGGCCTGCGATCCCACACACCGTCTTCGGAAAGGTAGCCCGACACCTCGTCGATCCATCCGCACACCAAATCGTACGAGTCGGCAAGCACCTGGGGGTCGCCGGAATCCATATACAACACCCATGGCACGTTCACCGCGGAATCACCCCATGTGGAAATGGCCTTCGGATGCGCCCAACCGCCAAGCGGAACAAACGGCACATAGAACGGCACCGTCCCCCACTTGATCTGCTCATTGCGCACATCGCGCAGCCACGAGCCAAGGAATCCCTGCGTGTCATACAGATATGCCGCGGTCGGCGCAAACAGGCAGATGTCACCGGTCCAGCCCAATCGTTCATCACGCTGCGGGCAATCGGTGGGAATGGAGACGAAGTTGGAGCGCATCGACCACACCACGTTGCTATGCAGCTTATTCAGCAGCTCATTCGAGCAGAAGAACTCCCCCGCACGCTCCATAACCGAATGGTAGACGCGGCATTCCATATCGTCTGCAGTGAGTTCGTCAGGAAGCCCCTCGATGGTCGCATAACGGAATCCATGCATGGCGAAACGCGGCTCCCACCATGCATCAACGCCATTCGACACATACACGTCGCACTGCTGGCCTCGCCGCAACGTGCGCGTGGCCAGCGAGCCGTCCGGCTCAAGTACTTCCGCATGATGCAACGTCACACGCTCGCCGGACCGCAGGCCTCGCATATGCAGACGGATGCGCTGCGAACAGTTCTGCCCGAAATCCACCAGCCAGACGGTTTTACCGTCGTCATTCACACCGTATTTCGTAATCGACTTGGGTGCATGCAGCTCATGGCCGCGTACAGGCGACGTCACAGGGTTCTCGATGCGGGCGGGATCATATGGCACTTCCGCGACCGGCTTCCAATCGGAATCGTCGAAGCCCGGCATCGACCAGCCTTCCATCTCCTCGCGGGCGTCGTAACGTTCACCCTCGCACATGTCCGAGCAGATAATCGGACCTGGGGCCACCTTCCATTTGCGATCCCACGCATTGGAGTAGACACGAGTCTCGTGGCCGTCTGCGTATTCGACCTCCAATTGGGCGAATACTCCGATCCGGCCCCCATAGAAGTTCGCATAGCCGCCGTCGAAGCCGAGACGACCGCGGTACCAGCCATCGCCGAGCCAGAATCCGAGCGCATTCGCACCGGCCTCCAAAGTTTCGGTGACGTCATAGGTCCAGCATTCGACGCGATTGTTGTAGTCGGTCCAACCGGGAATCAGCGCGTCATTGCCGACCTTCCTGCCGTTGACCTCGGCTTCGACCAGGCCCAAGGCACTGAGATACAGTCGCGCGCGCACCGGCTTGCCATCCAGTTCGACTTCGGTACGCACCAACGGGAGACGACGATGATCGGTTTCGCACTCCGGCCAGGACGGCCCCACAAAATCGGCGATGTGATCGAATTCCTCAAACAATCCGGCTTCGAAGTGCAGCACCTCGCTCACCGCGCTCAACGGGTGATGCGCGGCGGACACGATCTGCACGGTGGCGAACACCTCCTCACGCGACACCAACGGCTCGAACTGCCAAGGCACCAGCACATTGGAGTCGGCGGGCAGGTAGGTTTCCTGTGTGCGCGAGCGGCCACCAGGCACGCGGCGGGTAATGTTCACATGAATCTGGGAGCCGTCCGGAACAGGGCGGGAATAGGTCCAGTTCATGCGCGGCGTTGCGGTGGGGATGCCCAGTGCATCACCGGGGAAATGTTCGATGGTGAAACGAGTGATGCCCAGATCGCCTGTGGACATGGGCTTGATGACCTGAACCTGGGTATCCGTTGAAGCTACGGCAGACATTGGAGACTCCTTCGTCACTTGGAAACTGCTGAATTGATGCTGTTGGGTGTTGATACGAGCACAACCTTCGGAAGGCCGTATATGAATCGGGGCCCGGGAAAAAGGGAAACCGGACCCCGTTCACAGACTTTGCACGGCCGTCAGGCTTCGGCACCAGCCTTGGCCTTGAGCTGACGCTCCTCATCGGTGCCGTACTTGCCCTGCATGCGGATCATCACGGTGCCGGCGATAAGCTCAAGCACGACCACACCAACGAATCCCCACATGGTGGTCTTGATAGTGGCAGGCACCACCAGCATCGGCGTGACCAGCGCGAACAGACCGCACAGCAGGCGAGAGAAACCGTTGATGAAGCCCTGCACGGAAGCACGAATCTCGATCGGGAAGGATTCCTGCGTCCACACCTTGTACATGGCCTCGCCGGCGAACGGAGAGCCGAAGTTCATCAGCGCGGTGGCGCCCACGATGACCCACAGGTTGGTGCCACCCATGGCCAGGCACACCATGGCCACGATGGTGATGGCCATGCCCACGAAGAACAGCTTGTTGCGGTATTTGCCGCCTGCGATGGAGGCGAAGGCGATGTTCAGCGCCAGAGTGATGAAGTTCAAGATGATGCCCAGGCCTGTGGCCAGGGACTGGGACGCATTGGCCTGCACGAACATGTAGGTCTGGAACTGGCCCCACGTGTTGGCCAGCAGGTTCCAGCCGCAGTAGAAGATGGTGATGGCCAGGAAGAATCCGAGCAGCATCTTGCTGTTTGCGGTGCCCGCGAACAGCATCTTGGTGACGGAGACCTTTTCGCCACAGGTCGATGCGACGCCTGCAGCGGCGTCACGGGCGTCGGCCTCCTCATGGAAGCGGCGGAATGTCGGGGACAGCACGCGCCACAGCCATGCGACGACGGCGAATACGGCCAGGATCGCGAACACCACGCGGCCACCGGTCGCCCCCTGCATGGTGGAAACAAGGAACGCGCAGATGAAGGAGATGAACACGCCGACCTGCCAGAATACCTGGGTGGTGGAGACGAGCTGCGCCGCGACTTTGTCGTTCGGAGCGTCGTGGGAGACGATCGTCATGGAAATCGGCAGATCGGCGCCGGAGGCCAGGCCCGCAATGACCAGGCCGATGAGCAGCATGGTGAAGTTCGGGGCGAACACGCAGATCGCGGCGCCGATCGCATACAGCAGGTTAATCCAGTTGAAAACCAGCACTCGACCGATCTTATCGGCCAACCGGCCGCCGAACAGGGAACCGAAGGCGATGGCAAAGGTCATCACGCCGGACAGAACGCCCACCTGACCCGCATCGAGGCCGAGCCCCTTCTGCCAGACGGTGATGGTGGCGGACAGACCGACGATGATGCCGGAGCCGAGCATGGAGCCGATGCCTGCGGCCACGGCGAGTGGCATGTACCCGCCAAGCTTTGTGTCTTTCACTGCAGTACTCATTTCTCTTCTTCCTTTGAAATATTCAATGAGCCTTGCGACCTCATTGTTGCAGTCATTTTCTTCATTGACAGTTGAAATCATACCGCTATGTTTTGAAATTTTCAATTCACTATGCCGTCAGAGTGTTGAATATTTCAAAACGTTTTATTTGAAAAAACGTATACTATCCATAGGTTTCAATGAAAACGGCGCTTCAAGGAGGATCAATGCCAGCCAACAAAAAAGTAGGCATCTCGGATATCGCCAAACATGCGGGAGTGTCCATCGGCACCGTGTCGAACTATCTCAACTATCCGGAACGGGTGTCGGACACCCTGAAGACCCGAATCAGCCGATCGATCGCCGAACTCGGCTATGTTCCCAAGCATGCCGGCACACAAATCCCCCGTTCCAGCACAACACCGGTTATCGGATTCATCATGACCGACATCGAACATTCGCTGTTCACCTCGATCTTCGAAGGGGCGCAGGAGGTCTGCGAAGACCATGGCATGCAGGTAATCGGATTGAACGCACTATCAGACAAACAGCGCCAAAGCGATATGATCCGTTTGCTGATCCAGATGAACGTGGCAGGCATTCTGCTCAGCACCGTGGAAGACTCCCCCGATGACGTGGCCGCGGCACGCGCCGCGAACATTCCGATCATTCTGATCGACCACACCAATCCACGCGACGCCGACCCCGTATGCAGTGTGATGACCGACAACGTGCTGGTCGGTCAGATCGCGGCAGAGGAACTTATTCGCACCGGCTGCCGCAAACTCGCCTTCCTGGCGCACTCCTTCGACTACGAGTCGGTGCAAGATAGGCAGCTTGGCGTGCAAAAAGCGGTGATGCTGGCAGGGGGCGGCGTCTCCGTCGAGATCATCGACTCAGGAGGCCTTTACATAGAGGACGGATACGAATCAGGATCTCGCATAGCCAAACGGACGATCGACGAACGCCCGGATGGAATCATCAGTGCCACGGACACGCTCGGCATCGGATGCATCAACGCCATTCTCGCCGAAAGCGACATCCGCGTCCCCGACGACATCAGCGTAATCAGCTGCGAAAACGCCAAAACCGAGCCCGTAGGCATGCTGCCGCTGACCAGCGTGGAACCTTCGGCTGCGGATATCGGACGCAAGGCAATGACGCAGATGCTTGACCACATCGAAGACGAGGACGCGCACGTGCACGCCACCGCACTGATCAAACCCACTCTGGTACGCAGGCTTTCCACCAAGCACTAGCCGCCATATATCCATCCACGCGCAACCGTATCAGGCAAATGCAGTTAGGCCTGCGATCGCACGCCGGTTCATCGTGCAATCGCAGGCCTAACTAAACTCATCCAGACGTCCGCCCGCAGCAGCCCTTACTTGGCGAGCTTGGCGTATTCGTCAAGCATGAAGGCGGTGATTTTCTTGCCACCCTCGCTCATGAGCATAGGCATGGAGTTGATCGGCATGGACCTGAGGAACATGCGCATCATGTCGTTGTCCGGCAGCTTCGGCAGTTCGCCGCTCTCGCCGGCCGCATACACGGCGGCCACCACCTTGGACCCGACCGGATCGCAGGACCATTCGCCGAACGTGGACCATTCGGTCAGCGGTTCGGCCTTGCCGTCGCCATCAAGCGCAACCATGGCGGCGCCGGCGATGTCGCGGCTGGACGTGCCGACCTCGATGGCGTATTCACCGGCCTCCACACGCCAGTCATTGAACTTCTCGGACCAGTAGGCGAAGGCGCGCTCGTCCAGATCGAAAGAGACCTCAGCCGATTCGCCGGCCTTGAGGAACACCTTCTTGAAGCCCTTGAGCTCATGCTTCGGGCGGGCCACCGCGGCCTTGCCCGGCGCCACGTAGACCTGCACGGTCTCGGCGGCGTCCACATCGGAGGTGTTGGTGACGGTCGCAGTGACGCGGGCGGTGTTGGCTCCGGTCTTCTCCGCCTTGATGTCGGTAAGTTCGAAGGTGGCGTAGCTCAGGCCGTAGCCGAACGGATAATCGACCGCCTTGTTGTAGGTGTCGTAGTAGCGGTAGCCCACGAACACGCCTTCGCCGTAATCAACGTGGCCTTCCTCGCCCGGCCAGTTGACCATGCTCGGATCGTCGTTGATGTCCATCGGAATGGTCTGTGCCAGCTTGCCGGAGGGGCTGACCTTGCCGAAGATCACGTCGGCGAGCGCCTGGCCCCCAGCCTGGCCGAGCAGCCAGGATTCAAGAATGCCCTTGGCATTGGCCGCCCATGGTGCCACGGAGACGACGGATCCGTTGGAAAGCACGACCACGATGTTCTTGTTCTCGGCCGCGACGGCTTCGAGCAGTTCGACCTGCTTGGCGGGAATATCGAGGGTTTCACGGTCGAAGCCTTCGGATTCGGCGGCTTCCGGAAGGCCAAGGAACATGAGTACCACGTCGGCGTTCTTGGCGGTTTCCACGGCTTCGGCTTCGAGCGTGCGATCGGCCGGTTCGAGGTCGAGGGTGAAGCCGGGGGCGAATGCGGCGTCGACGCCCCGCGCGGCGAGGGTGTCGAGGAAGCTGGTCATCTTGGTCGGGGTGATGTGGGACGAACCGCCGCCCTGGTAGCGCGGAGTGCGGGCGAATTCGCCGATGACTGCGATCTTGGCGCCTTTCGCAACCGGAAGGATCGCGTCATCGTTCTTGAGCAGCACCATGGATTCGACGGAGTCGATGCCGAGCAGGTGCTGCGTGTGGGTTTCGCCATGATGGATGGCGTGCAGCTGCGCTGGCTGCGCAAGCCTGGCCAGGATCTCAACGCCATGTGGACCGAATGCGAAGACGTGCTTTTCCCCCTGCCGCAGTGGGAAGGCTTCCGTTAGCGCCCCCAGTGGCTGGAGGAATCGGGACACTAGGAACCCCTCTGAGGGAAAAATCATCCAGCGACTGGAAGAATCCGGACTCCAAGCGGTCTCACAACGGAATAAACCCCAGTCATTGGAGAAATACGGACGCCAGGAAACCCCTCAGAGGGAAAAACATCCAGCCACTGGAGGAATCGGGACACAGAGAGGAGAGTGATATCACGCCGCGGCGCGCGACTTGTCCCGCAAATCGCCGAACACCGGCGTGGCCAGGCCGAAGCCGCCACACACCTCAAGAATCTGACCTGTGGTGAACTGCGATTCGTCGGAAGCGAAATACAGCACCGCGTTCGCAATCTCTTCCGGTGTGGCCATGCGGCGGATCGGCGTGTGATGCAGGAAGAACTCACGGAACTCGTCGTTCAACGCATTCTGTACGACATCAGTGGCGGTCATACCCGGCAGCACCGCATTGCAACGAATGTTCTTACGCGCCTCATGCACGGCGATAAGCTTGGTCAGATAGTTGATGGCAGCCTTGGGATCTGCGAAATATCCGGCACCGCACCGCCGATCGAAGAGATGTTGATAATACTGCCGGACTTGCGTTCCGCCATATATTTCAGCGCGACCTGCGAGGTGATGAACACGGACTTGAGGTTGATATCCACCGTATCGATGAACTCCTGCGGATCGGTGTGCTCGATGTCGAGACCCTTGGCGGGATTGGACGTGCCGAAATTACTGACAAGCACATCGATGCACCCTTCGTCGGCCACGACCTGCTCCACAGCGGATACATAGGTCTCGTCCTTGGAGGCGTCGTTGTATACGAACTTCACGGTTCCCGCTAGCCCGGCTGCAGCAAGCTCGTCGATCTTTCCCTGCGCACGTTCCGCATTGCGCACCGCGAAATCACCTTGCCGCGAACCGCACCGCCGCATTACGGCTATACGATTGGACTGGTCGGCATATCGGCAGTGACTGGAAGGACGCCATGAGATACCTGTTGGCACCGGATTCGTTCAAGGAGGCCGCATCGGCGCATGCCGTGGCGGAGGCGATGCGTCGTGGGGTGCTGGCAGGCGACCCGGATGCCGAATGCCGCATCATGCCGCTGTCCGATGGCGGTGAAGGGCTGACCGCCGCGCTGGTCGAAGCCACTGGGGGCGAACTGCGGTCGGCGCATGTGCACGATGCTCTGGGGCGGCCGATCACTGCACAATACGGGTTTCTGGGCGACGATGGCTCCGCAAGATCTTGCAATGACGGGCCAAACACGCGCACTGCGGTAATCGAGCTGGCTGCGGCGAGCGGGATCGAGCGCATCTCCCCCGCCGACCGCGACCCGTTGACGGCATCCACATTCGGCACCGGCGAGCTGATTCGTGCAGCCGTCAATGCCGGGGCGAATCGCATCGTACTCGGCTTGGGCGGCAGCGCCACCACGGATGGCGGCACCGGCCTGGCATGTGCGCTCGGCTACCGCTTTCTTGACGACCATGATTGCGAACTGCCGTTCGGCGGCGGCGCACTGCACTGTCTCGCCCGTATCGACAGTACCGACATCCACCGCGAAATGCGCGATATTCCCATTGTTCTGGCCTGCGATGTCACGAATCCGTTGACCGGGCCGAATGGCGCGGCCGCGGTGTTCGCGCCGCAGAAAGGCGCGAACCCGCAACAGGTCGCATTGCTCGACGCAGGTCTGCGCAGACTCGCCGATGCCATCAAAACCCTGAACGGCCGTGGAATCGCGCAACAGCCCGGCTCGGGCGCGGCAGGCGGTACCGGCGGCGGTATGTTCGGACTATTCAACGCGAGCATGCGACCCGGCATCGAACTGGTACTGGATCTTCTGCATGCGTGCGAGGCATGCGCATGGGCTGATATCGTCATCACCGGCGAAGGCGCGATCGACGCTCAGACCCCTTACGGCAAGGTGCCAAGCGGCATCGCAAAAATGGCGAAATCACAAGGCAAACCGGTTATCGCCATCGGCGGTACGGTAACGCGTAATCCGCGGACCATGGCCGATTTGCGCAAGACCGGCATCGTCGCGACTTTCGGCATCACGCCCGGACCGGCCACCCTGCCGCAACTGCTCGCCGACACGGAACGCAATATGGAAGGCACCTGCACCGCGATCGCCGGCCTGCTTCGCAATATGGCATAGAGCACGGCATTCACCGAAGTCATGACAATCGCGTCGTGATTCATCACATTACGATTCGACAAATCACGACGTGCTACAGACCATGCATGACGGCTCTCACTGAAGCCCGGCGTAGCCTTCCGTATCGAAATCGTCGAAGCCGCCGTCGAAGCCCGGCCCTTCCGGCCCGGGCCCGACCGGTCCTCCAATGAACTCGCGGGCCGTCATACCGTTCGCACTGCGAGAAGCATCCACGGCATCCTGCAGCACCTGGCGTACCTCGAAGCCGTGAACAATATTCTTCAGCACCACCACGCCGTTGCCGGACGATTGATCGCGCGTATCCAGAACCAGCGTGCTCATGCCGAACAGCCGCTGCAGGAACGTGCGCTCAACACTGATGTCGACAATGCGGAACAGTTTGACCAAATTGAATTTTTCGTTCAGCACGCCCGTCTTAACGCTCAATTCCTTATCAGTAAGCGTATACACAGTGAAGGTGAACGGCGTACGGCACCAATTGCGCTTACGCTGCTGCCACAGCACATTGCCACTTGCAACTTTCATGGGGCTCCTTTGTCTCGCGACCGATATCATCGCAACAACTACAGTTCATGCCATGCTACCGATAGCACGCCCCCAACCGCCGCATCCGACTATGCCGCGCGTTTGGAGAAGCGGAACATGAGCAGGGCGAGGACTTCGCCGGCCACGGCCATGCCGAGGAACACCCACATGCTGATGGAGAATCCGGCCACATAAGCCTGGGCCTGGCTCGTGCCGGAAGCTACATTCGCACCGGCGAACTCGGCGATCAGCGTGGACGCGACCGCGGTACCGACCGCACCGGCAATCTGCTGGACGGTGTTCATCACCGCGGAGCCATCCGCGTTCATCGCGGCAGGCAGCTGGTTCAACGCATGGGTCTGATCGGGCACGAGCACAAAACCGGAGGCAGCCATGAACAGCGCATAGGCGATGGCAACCGACCATTCATGCGAACCGCCGAGCATCATCGCAACATCCATAATCGCCACGCCCACAAAACCGCAGGCAATGAACTTCGGCGGGAAATGCGTCTTCAACGCGCCGCCGATCAGCGGTGCGGAAACCGCGCCGACCACGGCGCCGGGCAGCAGGATCAGCGCCGCGATCATGCTGGTATGCCCCATCCCGCGCTGCAGCAGAATCGGCAGCAGGAAGTTCACGCCAAGCACCCCGCCGGACGACATCAGCAGAATCACCATGCCGAGCGTAAAACCGGGGTGCACGAACGTACGTACCTCGACCAGCGGATGCGCCATCTTCAGCTGCACGGCGGCGAACACGGCCAGCACCACGATCGAACCAACCAGCACCACCCAGAATCGCCAATCGCCGTTCCACTGCGCGAAGAAGCTCACCGCCACGATGATGCCCGCCAAGCCGACGGCCACCAACACCAACGACGGCACCGACAGATAGCCCTTCTCGCCGTGGCGAATGTCGGGAACGGTGTCGCAGCCGAGTACGAACGAGACGGCAAGGAACGGAATCATGGCGTAGAAAATCCAATGCCAGTTAAGGAATTCCATGACCAGCCCGCCGGACACGGGACCGATGGCCGGAGCCGCGCACGTGACGAGACTGACCAGGCCGAGCATCATGCCGCGCTTATGGAACGGCGCCTTGTCAAGGATGATATTGGTGAGCAACGGCAACGAGACACCGGTTCCCAACGCCATGATGAGACGTGCGGCAAGCAGCATCGGAAAATTCACCGCGAGCGCACCGACCACCGTGCCGGCGGAGAACAATGCCACCGCGGTAACGAACAAGCTTTTCGTGGGGAATGTGCGCACCATGAACGGCGATGTCGGAATCGCCACGGAAAGCAACAGCAGGTAGCCGGTGGTGAGCCACTGCACCACGTCGGCGGAGATGGAGAATTCGCCCATCAACGCGGAATAGGCGATGTTGAGTGAGGTTTCCGACAGAATGCCGAGGAAGGTGAGTAGCGCGAGCGCCACCACCACGATGGTGAGTCTGCCCTCGCTCATGGTGCCGTCTGATTGGATCGCCTGCGATTCTTGGTTGCTTTGCCGTTTGCCTCGTATGCTCACAATGCTCCTTACCTGTCTTGTTTGCGCCATCCGCCAATGTATGGCTTTGGATTGTTTGCCCCGCATATATCTAAGGAAGAAAAGTTACGTGAAATTACACTCGCGTATCAGTTCATGCTTCCGACGCCACCCTTCGGTTTCAGCTGGTTTTTACGAGAGAGCCGTTTGTCTGAGCGAATGCCCACTGCTCGCCGCACCACACGTGTCGACACATGCGGTACGCAGTGAGATTCTGCTTTGGGAAGGCTTCTGACGTTGAATATATAGCCAAGCGGGCTTTCCGTAGGTGGTTTTGACATTCCGTAGGTGGCTGCTCATGGTATTGGCACTGAAGAATGGCCTGTTGTAAGCCGTTTGTTTTAACGGGTTCGAAGGCCAACCACCTACGGAAGCGAAGAACCCCCTACGGAAAGCCCTCATCGGAAAATTTGAGGCGGCGTTCGACGAAACAGCATGAACCAGTCACCGACCACACGACCGGCACTGGCCTACGCGCAGCCATACGCAACCACGTGCAACCACCGCGCTCGGCTTGCGAAACTCTACGCCATACTCTAAACTACCAATTGGTAATTAAAGGACAGCGCTTCAACGAAGAAAGTGAGCAATCCATGACCAACACCACCACCGATCTGCCCTACAAGAACCCCGACCTGCCCACCCAGGAACGCATCGCCGATCTGCTCGGGCGCATGACCCTCGAAGAAGGTCGGCCAGATGATGCAGCTTGACGCGCGCAGCGGCGACTTGGACGACCTGATCGTCAACAAGCACGTCGGCTCGATCCTGCACACCTCCCCCGCGGACCTGCCCCGCGCGGTCGAAACCGTGAACACGAAGACCCGTCTCGGCATTCCGCTGATCATCGGCGACGACTGCATCCACGGCTATTCCTTCTGGCCCGGCTCCACCATCTTCCCCTCCCAGCTGGGCATGGCCGTGAGCTTCGACCCGGCCAAGGTCCAGGCCGCGGGCCGCGCCACCGCCGAGGAGGTCTCCGCCACCGGCGCGCATTGGACGTTCTCCCCCGTGCTGTGCATCGCCCGCGACACCCGTTGGGGCCGTGTGGACGAGACGTTCGGCGAGGATCCGTATCTTATCGGCGAGATGGCCTCCGCCATCGTCAAGGGCTATCAGGGCGGCGCCAAAGCTGGCGAGCCGCTCGCCAAGGATGCGATTCTGGCCTGCGCCAAGCATTTCGCCGGCTATTCCGAAACCCAGGGCGGACGCGATGCTTCCGAAGCCGACCTGAGCCATCGCAAGCTGGAATCCTGGTTCCTGCCGCCGTTCGAACGCGTGGCGAAGGAAGGCTGCGGCACCTTCATGCTCGATTACGAATCCATCGACGGCGTACCGGTCACGTTCAACAAGTGGCTACTGTCCGACAAGCTGCGCGGCGACTGGAACTACCAGGGCACGCTGATCACCGACTGGGACAACGTCGGCCGTTCCGTGTGGGAGCAGAAGGTCAAGGCCGATTACGTGCAGGCCGCCGCGGACGCGGTCAAGGCCGGCAACGATCTGATCATGACCACGCCGAAGTTCTACGAAGGCGCCATCGAGGCCGTGAAGACCGGCCTGCTGGATGAATCGCTGATCGATGAGGCCGTGTCCCGCATTCTCGCACTCAAGTTCCGTCTGGGATTGTTCGAAGATCCACGCCTGCCCGACGAGCAGCGCATCAAAACGGTCATCGGCTCCAAGACCCATCAGGAGCTCAACCTGCAGATCGCCCGCGAATCCGTGGCGTTGCTCAAGAACAATGGCGCACTGCCGTTCGCCGCAACCGCAGGCAAGCGCATCGCCGTCGTGGGCCCGCTGGCCGACGACGCCCAGGAACAGCTGGGCGATTGGGCCGGCAATTCCGGCCAGGTCAATTGGATGCCGGAAGGCCAGCCGCGCGGCATGATTACCACCATCCTTGACGGATTCAAGCAGCTTGCGCCCGAAGGATGCGAGGTCGTGTATTCGCGCGGCACGAACATCATCGACCTGGTGGACGATCCGGAAGGCGAGTTCTATCCGGACGGCCAGCCTCGCCCGAAGCTCGCCGTCTCCGCCAAATTCGACCAGCAGCTACTGGATGAGGCGGTGGACAACGCGCGTCATTCCGATCTTGTCGTCGCCGTCGTGGGCGATGTGGTGCAGCTGGTCGGCGAGACCTGCTCCACCGCCACGCTGGAACTGCTCGGAGGGCAGAACGCCATGCTCGAGGCGCTTGCCAACGTGGCCCGCGAGACCGGCAAGCCGCTGGTCGTGGTGCTGATGAGCTCCAAGCCGCAGGTGATGCCGGCATGCGTGATCGGCACCAATGGCGTGATCGTGGACGAATCCGCGGCCGATGGCGTCAGCGCGTTCATGTGGGCACCGAATCCGGGCATGAAGGGCGGCCAAGCCATCGCGGAGATCATCCTCGGCAAGACCGAGCCGAGCGGCAGGCTTCCGATCACCTTCCCGCGCCATGCCGGACAGCTGCCTGTCTACTACAACCAGATCCGTGGCCAGCATGGCAACTGGTACGCCGATCTCACGCAGGATCCGGCATTCGCGTTCGGCGAGGGTCTGGGCTACACGACCTTCGCATATGGCGAGCCGACCATCACCAACGCCCCCACCTCCGGCACGTTCACCACCGACGACACCGTGCACGCCGAAATCACCCTCACCAACACCGGCGAGCGCAAGGGCACCGAAGTCGTGCAGGCCTACATCGGCGACATCGTGACCTCGTACAGTTGGACGGACCGCGAACTCAAGGCGTTCCAGCGCGTGGAGCTCGAACCGGGCGAAACCAAGACCGTCGGGTTCGATATTCCGGTCGCGGATTGCACCATCGTCGACCCGGACGCCAACCGCATCGTGGAGCCGGGCGAGTTCGAGGTGCTGATCGGCCATTCGAGCCGTCGCAAGGATCTCAAGCGGACCACGTTCACCGTGGCGTGAATGGTTCCAGCTTGGTAGTGGTCGGCGATCGTCATCGATGGTCGGCCTCTACCGGCGACTTTTTTTGGGGGGGGCAGCCATCAGACTGCCCCCAAATTCATGTGCGAATCATCATATGCGGATCATCGGCGGGAATCAGCGATAGGAGTCCCACAATGGTGCGGGGAACAGCATGTTCTCCATTTCTGCCCACTCGCCGCACAAATCGACTTCCGGTTCGCGCAGCCACCACAGCTGGATGCCGTCCATGATCTCCATGGCTTTGCGCACCACTGGCCGCATGCTGTCGGCCCATGTGCCCAATTGCGGCGGAACCACCCATGGGTATTTCGAATAGTGCTCCCAAATACCGTCCATGCGTTCCATGAATTCGTCATGCAATGGATGGTCCGGATTCAGCGATTCCGCCGACAGCACGGTGAACAGCTGCACCATCATGCGCCGGCGCGAATTGTGTTTCACCAGGTAGCGCAAGTACGCGGGGAAATGCGGCGCGGACGGGTCGCTGCCCGGCATGCCCGAAGAGAAGAAGTCCTCCGGCGTGCCGGTCTGTCCGTAGTATTCGTCGAACACCAACGCCAGCATTGTGTCTTTGTTGTCGACGTATCGTAGCACGCCTTGTTTGGAGATGCCGACCCGATCGGCCACGTCTTGGATCGAAATGCCGTTGTATCCGCGTTCGCTGATGAGCTGCACTGCCGCATCCAGTACTTCCGCACGACGCTCCTGCGGCGATTTGCGGGTACGTTTCGAAGTCTCTTCCTCTGCCATGGTTCCGAGTCTAATGCCCTTTGCTTCGATTGCCGTTGATTGACGGCGCCGATGACATGTCATCGTGGGGTGTATCTGACCGCATCCATCCGTGACGCCATACGCGGGTCAGGTCCCATGCCTCGAGATTGCCGCCGTTGCGCGGATCTCGCGGCGGTTTTCCCTCACCACTGCCCGGTTTCGCGGAGCGTGCAAGCTGGTAGCTCCAATAGATCTGTCCTGCTGATGCGTTCCATGCCGCGCGTTGCAACCGTGACACTTGGCGGTATGCGTCCGCCCGGTTTTGGCTGCGCGGGGCCCACCGGTTCTCCACGCACCACTCGCCCACAAGCACGGGGATATGGCGGGCCGCCGAACGGATGGCGATGCCGCGCGCGCCCACCAGCATCCGGTACAGCCATGGCAGGTGCCGCGATTGCAGGTACAGTCGGCTCGCTGGCCCCGCGAACAACGGCTCCTCCATCGCGATGAGATATTGATGGGTGTCGAGCATGACGTTGCGCATGCCGGCGCGACGGAACCAATCGCCCCAGCGGAGTAGTCGGAAGCCGTCATGGAATACGATTACGGTTTCCGGACGCAGTACGGCGCGCAATCGGATGTAGGCGTCGCGGTAGAAGCGCTTCAGAAAGCGCAGTGGGATATGCGTGCTGCCGGAGGCTTCGCGGGGGTTCTTCGCCGTGTTCGTCGAGCCATGGAACACCGACCAGCTCACTGGTTCGTTGAGCACTTCGATGCTGTGCAGGGCCGGTTCGTCGCGGTATCGGTGAGCCAATCGTTCCAGCACGCCCAGCGCGTATTCCACCAAGTCCGGATTCTGCGCCCATTTGCATACGCCCGTCAGGCCGCCGTTGTCGAAACCATTCTGTGAACCGGGCACGGTGTGCAGGTCGAGCATGATCTTCAGCCCCGTCTCCCGCGCCCAACGGAACGCACGGTCGAGGTATGCGACGCAACCCGGATGCCCAGGCCAGTCGCCGAAGATGAAATACGGCACTGGGATGCGCACGAGATTGAGCCCATGGTCGGCGATGATGCGGAAATCCTCCAGGGTGATGTAGGTGTCGCGGTGCCGACGTAGCCCCTCGGCAAGATTCCGTTCGGACCAGAGAGCGCCATGTGTGCGGTGCATCCAAATTTCGTCATCTTCGGCAGTGCGGACGAACGGTTCCGGATCCATCCATTTCTCCAGCACCAGCCAGTTGCCGAGGTTCACGCCGTCGATTCGCTCGTCGATGCCCAGCACCATGCGTCTCACCGCCTTTCCACGCGGGGTTTCGCCCGACTTGCCGTTTCCGCCCATTCAAAAACTAAACAGCCCAAGCCCAAAACCCTATTCAGCCCAATGAGCCAAGGAACCGCACGATATCCGCAACGTTCCTTGGCCCATTGTATGCGTCCCGCAAGCGGCCACACGGCCGATCGGAATCGGATTATGGCCGGATCAGGGTCGTTGAATGATTGTGGTGGCCGGGCGGTCGGGATCAGTCGACGGGCTTCTCATAGCCTTCACGGGTCTCCCACTCCAAGCTGACGATGTACTTCTTGCCACATTCAAAACCACTTCGAGATCACATTCAGTCAGCCTCGGCCAACCAAAAAAATTCGAAAAGCAGTTTTACTCTTGGAAGACGTCCGGATGCTTCGGATCGCCCGGCTCGTCGGCGAGAACGCCCTCGAGTCCCAGGAACTCCTGCCAGAATTCGAGCGAATTGCCGTATGGGGAGGCTTGGCGTCCGCGCGCCTGCAGATTCGCCTTCGCTTCGAACACGTCCTCCTCGCGAATGCCGTCGAAGTAGCTTTCCAAACGTTCGAGATTCGCCGGATCATAGAACAATGAGCCGATGATTTCCGTAAGGCGTTCCGCACGAGCCACCGGCAGCGAATCCCAATGACGGAATTCGATGAAGTTCTTCAATCGCACGTCGTTGAAATGGGTGGAGATCACATGGTTGATCTCGTACGCGTTGAGCTCGCGGTCCGGATACACGTCGTTCGCGTTCTCATAGAACGCCGGATGGTGCAGATCGGTGCCGGGCACCGCCAATGCCTCCGGAGTGTGCGTCAAATCGGCGAACATCATCGGCGTGGACAGCACGTCCACCGCGTAATCCTCCCAGCCGAAACGCGGATCGAACAGTCCCGGGATGACGTTCGTACGCTGGAAATCGAGATAATCCCACATACGCTGGCGCAGCAGCGGATACGGATTCTCACGACCTTCGAAATACGGAGTGTTGCGGAAGAACCATGCCAGAATCGGGCCGACGATCGTGCCGAGACGCAGCTTGGTGATAGCGTCCTTTTCCGAAACGTAGTCGATGCTGACCTGCGTCGAAGCGGAGCATCGCATCATGCACGGACCGAATTGGCCGACGCGGCCGAGATAGGCGGTCATCGCCTTGTAACGATCCTTCGGATTCACGGGAATGTCGACGTAGCTGGATTTCGGCTGGTAGCCGTAATTCACCAGTCGGAAGCCGAGCTCGCCGAGAATCGGGTCGACCTCCCTGCAGAACGTGCCGTAGATCCGGGAAAGCTCCTCCGGCTTGTGCAGGATGCCAATCGACGTCTCCAATTGTCCGCCTGGTTCCAGCGAAACGGAGATGCCTTCGCGCGCGAGACCGACCAGACGTCCGTTCTCCCAGTATTCCTTGTTTTCGTCGTAATACGGGCGGATGCGGTTGAGCAGCGCCTCGATGCCGTTTTCCTCGTAATAGTTCACGGCGGTGTCGTCGCTGTTGTGCACTGGAAGATGTTCGATTTCCACACCGAAACCACCGGTGCCACGATCCCGGCAACCGGATTCGAAGAATTTGACCAAGCTTTCCACATGCTTCGGGTTCGGCTCGGTGAGCAGATGCGCATAAGTGATTTTCGGCGTTGTCATAGTGGTCATCCTAACGAAGATCGGTATCCGCAACGCAGACGTCGCTATACGGAAAATCGATAACCGCCCATCACTCCCCGTCGGTTCGTTCGCATGCTTTCTGCCAAACCGACGGTGAGCGACCTCTCAGCGTCGGTTTGGCAGCATGATTGATACCAAACCGACGCTTGCACGCCCCTCAGCGTCGGTTTGGCGGAAAGTTGGCGATTAGGCGGCTTTTTCGCTGTCGCGCGCGGTTTCAGCGGCGCTCTTGGCCTCCTCGGCGGCGCGGGCCGCCTTTTTGGCGGCGGAAATCATCAGCTTGATGCGGTTGAGCTGGTTCGCTTCGGATGCGCCCGGATCGTAGTCGATGGACACGATGTTGGCTTCCGGGTACAGTCGGCGGATCTTGCCGAACATGCCACGGCCCGTCACATGGTTCGGCAGGCAGGCGAACGGCTGCGCGCACACCACGTTCGGGCAGCCCGATTCGATGAGCTCAAGAATCTCGGCGGTCAGCAGCCAGCCCTCGCCGGCCTGCACGCCCACGGATGTCACCTCGCCGGCCTTCTTGACCAGTTCCGGCATCGGCAGATCCTGCGAGAACTTGCCATGCGCCAAACTGATCGCCTCGCGTACCGGCGCGTTGTACAGGTCAAGCCCCTTGCGCATCAGCGCATAGCCGAGCTTGTTGCCGCCCATGCCGAGGTAATGCTCGTTCCAATCGGAAATGTACGGACGGGTGGTCATGAATTCCATGATGCCCGGCACCACGGCCTCGCAATCCTGCGATTCGATGACGTCCACCACGTGGTTGTTGGCGTCCGGCTGGTACTTGACGAGAATCTCGCCGACCACGCCGACGCGCACCTTGCGGGGCTCGTCCTTCAGCGGCAGCGCGTCGAACGACTTGACGATCTCCTTGACAAGCGTCGGATACGGCAGGTATCCCTTGCCGATGAACTTGCGCGCGGTCTTGGAATGGCCGTGGTGTTCGAGCGTCTCGCGCACGATGGTGTCCCACGTATGGTACAGCTTGTTCGCGCTACCCGGCGTCACCTCGTACGGGCGCACACGGTACAGGCACTTCATCAGCAGATCGCCGATGATCAATGCCTTGATGGCGCGGTGCAGCAGCGCCGGCGTGGCTTTGAAGCCAGGATTGTCCTCGATGCCCTGCGTGGAGATGGCGATCACCGGGATCTGCGGATAGCCGGCATCCACCAGCGCCTTGCGGATCAGGCCGAAGTAGTTGGTGGCACGGCACATGCCACCGGTCTGCGTGATCGCAAGCGCGGTGTGGTCCGGATCGTATTTGCCTTCCAGAATCGCGTCCACCAGCTGGCCGATGACCATGATGGCCGGGTAGCAGGCGTCGTTGTTCACGTATTTGAGGCCGGTTTCGACGTCCTCTCGGCTGGCATGCTTGAGGATGTCGAACTTGTAGCCGCCGGAACGAATCACGGATTCCACCAGCGAGAAGTGGATCGGGCTCATCTGCGGGGCCACGATGGTGTAGTCCTTCATGTCCTTGCCGAACGGGATGCGGTTCGCATACTTGGACATGGCGGCCGTGTTGTGGGCGGATCCGCCATTGCCGGCCGCGCGCTTGGATGCGGCGGTGACCGCTTCGGTGAGTTTCGGATTGGCTTTCATGACGGTGTCGAGCATGACCTGACGTCCCGGAGTCGGCGCCTCGGAACCGGTCTTGCGGAATCCACCGTTCTTCTTGTTGCGCTCACGCTCTTCGACGGCCGCCTTGAGCGAGCGCAGACGAATCTTCGCCGCACCTAGGTTGGAGACCTCGTCGATCTTGAGCATGGTGTACACATCGGCCTTATCCGCCAGAATCTCGGACACCTGGTCGGTGGTGATGGCGTCGAGGCCGCATCCGAAGGAGTTGAGCTGTACGAGTTCGAGTCCCGGATAGGACGCCACGAAGTTGGCCGCCGCGTACAGACGCGCGTGGTAGGCCCACTGGTTGGTGACGCGCAGCGGCATTTTGGTGACCTTGCGGTCGTCGACGTGGCGGAAGCCGTTGGCGTTCTTCTTGCGCGGGTCCTCTTCGCCTTCGGCGAGGAATTCGCTCAGGTTGAGCTTCTCCCCCGGCTGCAGCTCGCAGATGGAATCCTCGGAAAGCACCACCATGCCGAGCGCGCAGATGGTTTCCGGAATGCCGTGGTTGATCTCCGGGTCGACGTGGTATGGACGGCCAGCCAGCACGATGCCCTTGCAATCGTGCTCCTTCATATAGGCAAGGGCCTTCAGGCCTTCCATCTGCACGTCATGCTTGAACACCTCGTTTTCGGCGTAGGCGGCCTTGACCGCGGTCTCGGCCTCCTCGCGGGTCACGTTGGCCCAGGCGAATTCCTCGACGATGCGGTCCACCATGAGCTCATGGTTGGCCATGTTGAAGTACGGGCGCATGTAGCGCACGCCTTCCTCGCGCAGTTCGGGCATGTTCGCGCCGATGACCACAGGATAGTTGGCCACCACCGGGCAGTTGTAGTGGTTGTCGGTGTTGGGTACGAAGTCCTCCTCGTAGCTGACGCACGGGTAGAAGATCGTCTTGATACCCTTGTTGAGCAGCCACTTGATGTGGCCGTGCACGAGTTTGGCCGGGTAGCAGATGTTTTCGGAGGCGATCGATTCGATGCCGGTTTCGAACAGTTCGTGCGAGCTGCGGCCGGAAATCATCACCTTGAAGCCGAGCGAGGTGAGCAGCGTGAACCAGAACGGGTAGTTCTCGTACATGTTGAGCACACGCGGGATACCAATTTCGCCGCGGGTGGCCTTCTTGTCGGTCAAACGACGGTAGGCGAAGCAGCGCTTGTACTTGTAGTCGTACAGGTTGGGCCTGTCGGAACGCTGCTTTTTGGAGTCGCCGCCGCGTTCGCAGCGGTTGCCGGTCACGTAGCGGGAGCCATCCTGGAATGTGGTGATGGTGAGCTTGCAGTGGTTCTGGCACAGCTTGCACACGTCGCGTTCGGTGGTCATGGACAGGTTGTCGAGTTCGCTGCCGGACACAGTGGCGGACGCGGTGTGCGTGACGCCGTCGATGGTGACGGTATTACCTTCGGCTGCGTTCGCGTCGCCGTCATCAAGGCCTTCGGCGACGTCGGTGTAGTGCATGCGCGCGGTCAGAGCTGCGCCGTACGCGCCCATCAGGCCGGCGATGTTCGGACGGGTCACCTGGCGTTCGGTGAGCAGCTCGAAGGCGCGCAGCACGGCGTCGTTGAGGAAGGTGCCACCCTGCACCACCACGGTGTCGCCCAGCTCGCCGGAGTCGCGCAGCTTGATCACCTTGTACAGCGCGTTGCGCACCACGGAATAGCACAGGCCGGCCGCGATGTCCTCCATCGTGGCGCCTTCCTTCTGCGCCTGCTTGACGGAGGAGTTCATGAACACGGTGCAACGTGAGCCCAGATCGACCGGGTGCGTGGAGTTGAGCGCGGCCTGCGTGAATTCCTCGATCGTCAATCCCATGGACTGCGCGAACGTCTGCAGGAACGAACCGCAGCCGGACGAGCAGGCCTCGTTGACGGCGATCGAATCGATCACACCGTCGGAAATCGCCAGATACTTCATATCCTGGCCGCCGATGTCGATGACGGCTGTGACGCCAGGCGAAACCATTTCGGCGCCACGGTAGTGGGCCATGGTCTCCACCACGCCCTCGTCCAGATGCAGGCCGGTGGTGATGAGGCCTTCGCCGTATCCGGTGGCGCAGGAACGTGCGATCCACGCGCCTTCCGGCAGCTGGCTTTGAATCTGCTTGACGATGTTGACGGCGGCCGTCAGCGGGCTGCCTTCGTTAGTCGCGTACGACGACCATACGATTTCGCGGTCGTCGTTGACGAGCGTCGCCTTGATGGTGGTCGATCCCGCGTCGATGCCCAGGAAGTGCGGGCCTTGCGCGCCTTCCAACGTGCCGATGTGCACATGTTCGCGATGGTGGCGCTCGTCGAACGCCTCGCGGTCCGCTTCGGTCGGGAATAGCGGCGGCATGGTGGGGGTGTTCGCCGGCAGGTTCTTCAAATCCTCCAGGCTTTTGAGGATGTCGGCGCAGGTGCGCGCCTCAAAATGCTGCCCCTCTTCGAGCTGATCAGGCTCGCCGGCCAGCAGCGCGGATCCGAACGCCACATACAGGTGGGCGTCGGTCGGCACGATGAATTCGTCGACTTTGCCTTCGAGCGCGCGGTGGAACGCCTCGCGCAGTTCGGACATGAAGAACAGCGGGCCGCCGAGGAAGATGACGGTGCCGTGGATCGGACGGCCGGAGGCCAGGCCTGCGATGGTCTGGGTGGCCACGGCCGTGAAGATGGATGCGGCCAGATCGGGTTTGGCCGCGCCGTCGTTGATGAGCGGCTGAAGATCGGTTTTGGCGAACACGCCGCAGCGGGAGGCGATCGGATACAACGTCTCGTAATGCTTGGCCATCTCGTTGAGGCCTGCCGCATCGGTGTCGAGCAGAGTGGCCATCTGGTCGATGAACGCGCCCGTACCACCTGCGCAGGAGCCGTTCATGCGCTGTTCAGGGGTGGGCTTCAGGTAGGTGATCTTGGCGTCTTCGCCGCCGAGCTCGATGATCACGTCGGCCTGCGGATATTCCTCGTCGATGGCGCGGGTTTCCGCGATGACCTCCTGTACGAACGGCACGTGGAGGTTGTCGGCCAGAGCGAGGCCGCCGGAACCGGTGATGGCCAGGCGGATCGGTTCGTCGCCACGACCAAGGGATTCCAGCTCCTTGTGGATGTCTTCCAGCAGGCCCGCCACCGTGGCGCGTACATTGGCGTGGTGGCGCCGGTAATCGGAGAAGAGCACGGCATCAAGGGAGTCGGTCTGATCAAGCACCACGGCCTTCACTGTGGTGGAACCGATATCAAGACCCACACGCAACGGTTTCGCGTCACAGGTTTTGACCGCAGTGTCTGCTGCTTCGACCATGTAATGTACCTCTATCGTTCTCGTCCGCCGGATCGCGTTCATACCAGTATGGAAGCGGTAGAAACGCCCTCTCCCCGGTTATCCAAGCATGTAATCGTAGTCTGTGCCCACGCCTAATCGCGCCCGGCGATGAATGATTCGCACGACACGGCGCATAATTAGACAACGAATTTAGTCAGCATGCATAATTTTCGTCCCGAATCGACCATATCCGCATCCGAAGTCCGGCCGCCCGCCGACGAAGCTCAGGAAGCCGCGCCCTCCCCCGCCGAGCGGTCCTTGCCGTAGATCTCGGGAATGAATCTGGTCTGATCGTGCAGCTTCTCCCAAATCACGACCTCGCCGCGTTCCAGCGACTTGGGCACGTCGATGATGCGCTGGTTGCTGCTGCCTCGGAACTGAAGCAGCGAATCGTGCAGGTCCTTGATATACCGGCCATCCACAAGGATGTCGATCTGTTCGAGCAGCTCGCGTTTGTCAGGGGTCTCACCGTCGCGCATGAGCTCCTCCCACGTGTATCCGGTCCAGCACCAGATGTCCTTGGCATGGCCGAAACGCTCGCGGATCCTATGCGCGAGCGGCAGCAGCACGCCGGTGTTGAGCAGCGGCTCGCCGCCGAGGAACGTGATGCCCTGCACGTACGGCAGGCTCAGATCGCTCATGATCTGCGCCTCAAGCCGGTCGTTGTATTCATGACCCGCGCGGAAATCCCATATCGAGGTGTTGTAGCAGTCCTCGCAATGGAACGGACATCCGGACACGTACAACGAGCATCGGATGCCTTCGCCGTCGGTCATGAGGAACCGTTTGTAATCGGCGATCATGTTGCGGCTCATGGCGTTCGTCCACTGACCAGCCTTGGGATTGCTGGAACGGTTCGTCGGAATGAACGGCCCGCGTCCGGTTTCGCCCGACGCGAAATCCCGGCGGACCACGGAAGAATCGGCGCTGCTTACCATGCGTTGCTCCTGTTGTTCTTTGTTGTATGTGCGATTTGACCGCGACGACCTGCGATGGAATTCCCTACGATCGCATCGAGATCGCGGAAAACCGCTACGGACACACGAAGAGGGCGGATCAGCTCCGTCCTCTTCATCGTTATTCCGTTATCTTTTCCGTCATCACATGACGACCGGCTTACTTGGTCTCCTCGAACCACTCGCGTTCGGAGCCGTCATCAAGGGTGACATGGCCGGTCTCGCCGCTCATGTGCTTGACCCTGTGCGCGATCTCCTCATGACGGCCATGAACCATCGGACGCTGCACCGGATTGCCCAGATAACCGCAGGTGCGCTTGGTCACGTTGCAGCGGTCCGGATCGGAATTGCCGCATTCCGGGCACTTGAAGCCCTCCTCGGTCGGCTCGAAATCACCTTCGAACCCGCATTCGTAGCAGCGGTCGATCGGCGTGTTCGTGCCGAGATAGCCGATGCCGATGTTGTAGGCGTAGTCCCACACCGCCTCGAGCGCCTTCGGATTGGCCTGCAGGCACGGGAACTCGCAGTAGTTGATGAAGCCGCCGGACGCATAGTACGGGAAGTCCTTCTCGTAGTCGAGCTTCTCCATCGGCGTGGGCTGCAGCCATACCGGATAGTGGAAGGAGTTGGTATAGAAGTCGTGGTCGGTGACGCCCTCCACCTTGCCGAACTTCTCATGGTCCATGCGGTTGAAGCGGTCGGTGAGCGATTCGGCCGGGGTCGAGTACACGGAATAGTGGTAGCCTTCCGCTGCGCTCCAATCCTTGCACAGCTGGTTCATGCGCTTGACGATGGACAGGGCGAACTCCTTGCCTTCCGGATCCCAGCTGTGGTCGCGCATCCAGTCCTTGCCATAGAACACGCTGGTCGCCTCATACAGGCCGATGTAGCCGAGGGACACGGTGGCGCGTTCGTTGCGGAACAGCTGGTCGACGCTGTCGTTGGCACCGAGGCGGCCGAAGGCTCCGAAGCGGAACAGGGTCGGCGCGTTGACCGGAGTGGCCTGCTTGCAGCGCATGATGCGGAACTGCAGCGCCTGGTGCGCGACGGCCATGCGCTCGTCGAAGATCTTCCAGAAGCGGTCCTTGTCTCCATGGGATTCCAGCGCGATGCGCGGAATGTTCACGGTGACCACGCCAAGGTTCATGCGGCCGTCCTCGACGTCCTTGCCCGTCTTTGGATCGGTCCAGCCCTGCAGGAAGGAACGGCATCCCATCGGGGCCTTGAAGGAGCCGGTGATCTTCACGATGTTCTCATAAAAGATGACGTCCGGATACATGCGCTTGGTGGCGCATTCGAGGGCCAGCTGCTTCATGTCGTAGTTCGGGTCGCCCGGATCCGCGTTCACGCCATGCTTGATGGTGAACACGAGTTTCGGGAAGATGGCGGTGTGGTGCTCGGAGCCGAGGCCGCGGATGCGGTTGAGGAAGATGGCGCGCTGGATCTCGCGGGCGAACCAGTCGGTGCCGAGGCCGAAGCCGACGGTGACGAATGGCGTCTGGCCGTTGGACACACGATTGGAGTTGATCTGGTATTCCATGGTCTGCATGGCATCGTAGATGGCCTTGCGGGTCTGAATCTTCGCCCAGATCTCGCGCAGCTGCTGCAGACGGTCCGCGCCCTTGCTGAACGGCTCGTCCATAGGCAGCGCCGGACGGTCCTTTTCGAAGTGCAGACGCTTCGGCTCGACCTCCTTGGCCATGCGCACCTGACGTTCCGCGATTTCGATCGGCAGATCGTCCGGCATGATCTCATGGGCCTGCTCGAGGAACTTGTCGTAGTCCTTCTTGGCGTACGGCACGAAGTTCTCGTCGGCGCGGTTCGCGGTCTGGCCGCCGTACTGGCTGGAAGCCACATCCTTCATGATCTGCGTGATCTGTGTGGCCGCGATGGAGATGCTGTTCGGCGAGCCCATCGGGGCGTTGCCCAAGGTGAATCCGTTGGCGAGCATGTCCCAGTAGTTCGGCAGCGAGCAGTTGGACTGCGCGGTGAACGGCGAGTAATCGGCGTCATGGAAATGGATGTCGCCCTTCATGTGGGCGTTGGACACCGCGTCCGGCAGCATGGAGAAGGCGGAGGCCTTGGAGACCGCGCCCGCCAGCAGGTCGCGCTGGGTGGAGTAGACGTTGGAATCCTTGTTGGCGTTCTCGCGCACCAGAGCTTCGTCCCTATCCACCAGGCGGCGCACCGCCTCGTTGATGTCCGTGGCCTTGGCCCGTTCGATGTCCTTGTTCAGACGGTAGTTGGTGTAGGTGCGGGCCACGTCGTACAGATGATCCTCGATCAGACCATGCTCGACCAGATTCTGGATGTCCTCGATCTTCGCCGGACCGTTGTAGCGATCCTTGATTTCGGCTTCGACCTGATTGGCGAGGTCGCGGACCAGCCGCTCCTCCTGAGGACCGATCTTCTTGTCGAGGTCAGCGAAGGCGGACTTCACCGCGCTGATGATGTTGATCGGATCGAAATCCACCACGCGTCCATCGCGTTTTTCGACAAGCACCTTGACTGTTGCCGGCGTAGTCGCCGTTGCGGTTGCGACGCCATCCAGAGTCTGGGTTTCCATGTATTTTTCCTTTCCGGGTCGGTCCCATCCGACCAGGTTTCATGCCTCTTCCGCATGCCAGTTCCTTTGTACAGATGGACACTGTACACCAAGGTCGGCACTAAATATAGTATCGCCACGCCGCCAGAGAAACTATATATTCCATTTTCGGCGCAATTCCGCCATTCTTGGGATTCTGTGACAAAGCTAACGACTGAGACACGGAGTGTCGTTTTGACAGCATCCGTCCGAAACGCTATTTTTCCTCAAGGCGCATCCACAACACTCGAACATATGTTCCATTTGTCCGCAAGATGATGGAATCTTGACCTATGACTTGGAATCCGAATTACGCCCCGACGATGCACCCGCCGCAGACGGCATCGAAGCCCCTGCCACGCCTCGCCGGCGAAACCACGGCGGACAATCCATGGCCGGTGAGCCTTCTGAGCGAGAAATTCCACACCGCGGTCGAACGGTGGCCCTCCGTATGGGTGGCCGGCCAGATCACGCAGATCAACACCCGCCGCCAGGGAAGCGCCTACATCACGCTTCGCGACGACCATCAGGACATCGCGATGGAGGTCAACGGCTTCGGCCAGTTCGCCGCGGCCGCGGCGTCGTTCGTGCAAGGCGACCGCGTCATCATCCACGGCAAGCCGAACGTGTGGATGAAGCGCACGTCATTGTCGCTGCGCGGCGACGCCATCATCGCCGCGGGCGCCGGCGGCAGCCTGAAGGCCATGATCGATGAGCTGCGCAAGAAGCTCAAGGGCGAGGGACTGTTCGACGCCGACCGCAAGAAGCCGTTGCCGGAATTCCCACATTGCATCGGCCTGATCTGCGCGCCGCAGGCGCGTGCGGAGGGCGATGTCATCACCAACGTCCAGCTTCGCTGGCCCGTCGTCGATTTCAAAGTGGTGCATGTGCACGTGCAGGGCGATCAATGCCCGTCGGATGTGGTGGCGGCTATCCGGCAGCTGAACGCCGATCCGGACGTGGATGTGATCATCGTGGCGCGTGGCGGCGGCGCATTCGAAGATCTGATCGGCTTCTCCGACGAGAACGTGGTGCGCGCTGCAGCAGCGGCGAACACTCCCCTGATCTCCGCCATCGGACATGAGGACGATTGGACCCTGCTCGACCTGGCGGCCGACGTGCGCGCCTCCACGCCGACCGACGCGGCGAAGAAGGTCGTGCCGGACGTGCGCGAGCAGATGCAGCTGATCCAGGTGAATCTGGATCGCATGCGCATGCGTATCGACGCCACCGTCTCCAACGAGGCCAGGCTGATCGAAGGCTATGCGAACCGTCCAAGCCTTACCCATCCGCTCACCATGCTGGAGCCGCATCAACGCTTCCTTGACGACGCGCGCGCACGCATGCGCATCGGACTGACACGCATCGTGGACGACGCAAGCCTCACCATCGAAAAGGCACACGCCTCGTTGACCGCGTTGAGCCCGCAGTCCACGCTCGACCGCGGATACGCGGTGGTGCAGAGCGCCGACGGACATGTGATCGACGACGCGTCCTGCGTGAAAGCGGGCGACCAGCTGACCATGACGCTGAAGCACGGCATCGTCGTGTCCGAAGTGAAAACCGTGAAATAGCAAGCAAGCAGCACAAGGAGAAAACCATGGCCAATGAAACGAACGAAGCGACCCCGGCATCCAGCCTGACCGACAAGGAGCGCGAGGCGATCGCGCAGATGCCCTATGAGGAGGCGAGGGACAAACTCATCCAGGCCGTGCAGTCGCTGGAGGCGGGCGGTCTGAACCTTGACCAGTCCATGCGCCAGTGGGAGATCGGCGAGGCGCTCGCCAAGCGCGCACAAAGCCTGCTCGGCGAGGTGCGTGCGAAGCTCGACGCGGCGCAGGCCGAGCAAGCCACCGCGGCCAACACGGCGGGAACGCAGGACAATCTCGCCTGAAAGCGCGATGCGCCGATTCCGGACATCCGCCATGTCGAGTCCGCATTGTGTGTACAATGGTGACTCGTTGCCTCAGTAGCTCAGTGGATAGAGCACTTCTCTCCTAAAGAAGGTGTCGTAGGTTCGATTCCTATCTGGGGCACTTTTTCATATCCGCACCAAGCTCACCATCGTCGTTTCCGGCTCACACCCTATATGACAAAGACGGTGGGGATGACGCCGCCCCAACCGCGGAATCATCCCCACCACCATATCATCGTGCATCGCGACCGGTCACAGACGGATCTTCTGCACCGCATCCTTTAATGCGTCGACCTTGTCGGTTTTCTCCCACGTGTAGTCGGGGTCGTCGTGGCCGAAATGCCCGTAGGCCGCGGTCTTGTAATAGATCGGACGTTCCAGATCGAGCTGGTCGATGATGGAGAGCAGACGGAAGTCGATCACCTGCTCCACCGCTTTCTGGATGATCTCGCGCGGCACCTGTTCCGTGCCATACGTCTCCACGTCGATCGATACGGGAGCGCCCTGCCCGAGGATGAAGCCAAGCGTCACCTGCGCGCGGTGCGCGAGTCCCGCGGCCACGATGTTCTTCGCCGCCCAACGAGCCGCATACGCTTCGGAACGGTCGGCCTTGTGCGGATCCTTGCCGGAGAACGCGCCGCCACCGTGGGAGCCGATGCCACCGTACGTGTCGACCACCACCTTGCGTCCCGTCAGGCCCGCGTCGGAATGTGGTCCGCCTTGGATGAACGGCGTGCGGTTGATGACAATCCTTGCCCTGGAATAGTCGAGACCGAATTCGTCAAGCACCGGTTCGAGCACCTGCTCGCGCACCTGGCTGCGTACATCCTCCAGCGCGATGTCCGGGGAATGCTGGGTGGAGATCAGCACCGCGGCGAACCGCAGCGCGCGGCTCAGATCCTCGTTGTACTCGACGACGACTTCGGTTTTGCCGTCCGGGCGAAGCTGCGGGATGATGCCGTTCTTGCGCACATATGCGAGCCGCTGCGCCAGTTTGGTGGCCGCGACGTACGGCAGCGGCAGATATTCCGCGGTCTCATCGGTCGCATAGCCGACGACGAGACCCTGATCGCCCACGAACGTGTCGTAGATGTGTTCCTTCTCCTCCTCGCTCGACGCGTCCTCCTGACCGAAGTCGCCCAGATCGGACGAGAAATCGCGTGGCCACACATTGTTGATGACGCCCGCGCCACGGGGATCGAGGCCGCTGTCGGCATCCGTGTAGCCGATCTCCTCGGCGGCCTTGCGCGCTATCTCCCCATGGTTCAGCGTGAACGGCGCCGAAATCTCGCCCTGCAGCGAGATGAGCCCCTCCTTCACCACCGTTTCGACGGCGACGCGGGCGTCCGGCTCCTTGGCGAGGTATGCGTCGACGATGGCGTCGGAGATCTTGTCCGCGACCTTGTCGGGGTGGCCTTCGGTGACGGATTCGGAAATGAGATAACGAGACATGATGGAAACCTTTCTTTTTCGGGCCGGCCGTCCATGGCGAAGACCCGGATCATACGGATATGAATGATGTTCTGAGATTTGGATTGCGGATCGAGAATGATGGAATCGGACGCACGTCAGCGTTCCGCAACGGGCTTGGTGGCGATGATGGCCACGTAATTGCCTTGCGTATATCCGGGAATGGGATCCTCGACGGCATCGTTCTGGAATGTGGAGTTCGCCAGCACCGTCTGCCTGAACCGCAGGTCGGTGAATCCGATGCGTTCGAGCAGGTCGATATAGAACGTCGTCACATGCCAGTTCGGCTTGTATGTGGGCACGCCTCCCTGCGCGATGTCGAAGAACGCGGTGCCCGAAAGCAGGTCGGCATATGGGCTTCGGTCGAGTTCCGGATGATTGAGCACCGTCAGCAGCAGAATGCCGAGCGTGCTTTCCTTGGGCACGTCCGAAAGGATGAGCCGGCCGCCGGGACGCAGGGCGTCGTAGTTTTTACGAAACGTAGATTCCAGGTTTTCATCGTCGATGAAACCGTGGCTGGAACCGTTGTAATAAATAGTGTCGAACGATTCCGGCTCGTAGGGATATTCCTCGGCGATGCCCTTCCACGCGTGGAAGCCCTTTTCCAGGATGGCCGGGAACAACGCGTCCGACGGCTCCACGATCTCGTCAACGGTGAACCCGTACCGCTCGCGCAGAGCCTCCTCGACGTCTCCGGTTCCGGCGCCGATCGAAAGCGTGCGTCCGGGAACCTTCGTGGTCAGAGCGGCCCACAGCAGACGCAAACGCGATTCCGTGACGTTCGGACGTTCCGTATAGTGGCGTTCGAAACGATGGTATTCGAATCCGTCGTTGGCACCATCAGTAGTCATTGCAATATTCCTTACCGAATTAAAAATGCGCAGCAAAGCCATTAAAAAACGCATAGCAAAGCTTATTAAAAACGCATATAACATACGAATTAAAAGATGAATCATGCATTGCGAACAGGAGGAGAACCTCCCACGCAATCAGCGAAAACGGCACCGCGTCCGACGTATCGAGCCCCGCACGCATTTCGGGAAGCCGGAGGCAGACACCACGAATCAGCGGTGCCGGAAAAGGTCACACCAAGTGAAACCCTAGCGGATCATGGGCTCCATAGACATCATGCCCATACAGGAATCCGTCATACAACACATTCGCTTGCTTCCTGCGTTGGAAATCATCATCGTACGAGACATGCTACCGGACTCCTTTCTGGAATATCGATTATGTGAACGGGCATCCAACTTTTCCAGCCCGAAATCGACGATAACAGACCGAAAGACGCAACACAAGCGATTTATCATAATTTCTTTTTATAAGGAATCATCTTTCCTGCTTTTCACAAGGAATTGATAAGACAATATAATTTTTAATATTGGCGAAAACGGCGGGCAATACCTTCAGACGTGCTATCATCCATCACACCGGCTCATCCAACAACCGTTCCAGTCCTTTTCGATTCAATCTCGATTCAATTTCGATTCCCATCATCGCCGCGGAGCCATACCTTATCGTCGAACCGCGGCCCATTGAAAGGACTTTCCATCATGAGCGACAATCAGCAGACTTTCACGCAGGCATCCGGACGGACGGCATCGGACGCGGGCGCGTCATTCTCATCACTCGCCCTGCACTCGGGCTACAACCCGGCGGAGCACCACAATTCCAGCAGCGTTCCCATCTATGCGACGGCCGCGTACGCGTTGCGCGATGAGGAGCATGCCACGCAGATCGCTTCGTTCGAACTCGTCGACGACATCTACACGCGCATCTCCAATCCGACGACCGGCATACTCGAAAAGCGCCTGGCGGCCCTTCATGGCGTGGAGGGCGCGGTGGCGACATCCTCCGGTCTCGCGGCGCTCAGCGACACGATCCTCAACATCGCGGCGGGCGGCGGACGGATACTGACCTCGTATCGTCTCTACGGAGGCACGGTCGCGGCGTTCTCCAACATCCTGCCGGATTACGGCATCGATATCGACATAGCCCGGAATCCGGACGACCCGCGGTCCTGGGAGGAGGCAATTCGCCCCGACACCAAGGCCCTGCTCGTGGAAAGCGTCTCGAATCCCCTGAACGCCGTCGCGGATCTCGAATCGCTCGCCAAAGTCGCGCACCGGCATGGTATCGTCCTCATAGTGGACAACACGGTCGCCACGCCCTATCTGCTCAATCCCTTCGATTTCGGGGCCGACATCGTGGCGTATTCGACCACGAAGGCCATCAACGGCCATGGCAATGCGATCGGCGGCATCGTGTTGGAGAACGGCACGTTCGACTACGCGAACAACGAACGCTATCCGCAGTTCTCGCGCAAGGCGTGGTTCTTCAAGACGCGCGACGGAAGGGAGCGCAGCGTGCTGGAGATCGCTCCGAACACGCCGTTCACGACGAGGCTGAGGGCATTCCTCGTCACGCTGCTTGGCTCGTCGCCCAGCCCGTTCAACAGCTATCTGACGCTGATCGGCCTGGAGACGCTGACCGCGCGCCTCGACAAGGAGCTTGAGACCGCGCAAGCCGTGGCGCGCTATCTCGACGGCGACCCCCGCGTGGGAAGGGTGTACCATCCGGACGCGAACGGCTATGGCTATCAGGATTGGGCGCGGAAATACCTCAAGAGGAGCGGCAGCACGATAATCACGTTCGATCTGGACACGGTGGAGCACAAGCGCGCCACGCTCGACGCTTTGAAACTGTTCAGCCTGCAGGCCAATCTCGGCGATTCGAAGTCCCTGGCGGTCGACCCGTTCGTCGTCACCCATCCGGAGCTGACGCTTGACGAGCTCGCCGCAGCGGGTATCCATGACGGTGCGATCCGCCTGTCCATCGGTCTGGAGGAGCCCGCCGATCTGATCGCGGATCTCCGGCAGGCGCTGGACCGGGTATACGGCCCGGTGGAGGATTAGTCCGCGGCCGGCTCGGAACAAGAACCAGACAAGGATCAGACGCAATCCGGACGCGGGCTAGTCGATGCGCACGATCGCCAGCAGCGCCTTGTGGTCGCTGCCATCCACCTTGACCGTGCGCACCTGCCCGGCCCGCATGCCGGAATCCAGCACGATATGGTCGATTCCGGCGAACGTCGGCACGTAGTCGATATTCGCCGGCCAACTGAATTTCAATCCGTCCGCGGCCTGTCGTGCTGCGTCGGAGAAACGCGTTCCCAGGAAATTGCGGAACGGCGTGTGATCGTAGGTCGCGTTGAAATCGCCCATGAAAATATACCGGCGTCCGGTATCGAAACGAAGCTTCGCCAGTTCGTCAAGCGACCGTTTCCACTGCTGCCAGTAGCCGTCCGTCGGCGACGTGGTGTGCACGGACACGAAACGCACCTGCGTGCTCCCTCCGTTGAACGCGACGGTCGCGCCGGGCATGAAGGACGCGCTCGAATCGACGTCATCGTCGGACGGATCGAGCAGCGGGCTCGCCGACCATATTCCGTTGCCATACACGCCGTCCGAGCTGGCCACCTGCGAATACGGCAGATAGGCGGCGATGCCGGCGCTGTTCAAGGCGTTCACGAAATCGTCGGTCGTCTCCTGCAGCGCCAGCACCTCAACATGCTCGCTGCGCACCAGATCCACGATCTCACGCGCGTCCGCACGTCCCTTGTACACGTTGCACGTCATCAGCCGGGCGTAACCGTCGTCCGTGCTGACGTTCTCGCCGGACACCGCCGCGACCGCCGCACGTGGCAGTTGCGCAGATCCACAGAAGAACGGATACTGCCAGAACACCTGCAACGCGATCGCCAGAACGGCCACCACCGTGGACACCACGCGTTTGGAGACGACGGCACAGACCAATGCGATCACGGCAAGCAGGGTAAACCACGGCACCAGGGAAACGACCACCGGCATGTACGGCAGCGCCTGCAACTCCTCCGGCAGGATGTGCGTGGCGGTTCCCAGCAGCGCCGCAAGGGAGAAGACGAAGGCGATCACTGCGCAGATGAAGTTGCGCACGCGGTGCTTCTTTCCTTGTTTCAGCGTGCGCAACGGCTTGACGGGCTTCGTCGCGGATGTTTTGGCCGTTTTTCTCGCGGCACCGGTTTTCGATGCGGACACTCTGGCCGTTCCGCCGCCTTTGCCCGCCGCGGCGCCCTGTGATTTGCGCACCTTTGCCTGAGACATGCTTTTCCCAACCTTCCGAATTTCGCGTCCGCGATGTTTATGGCGCGGAGGCGCTCAGTCGTCGAGACCGAGCTCGTGACGGATGCCGTCGATGATGATGCGGCTGGCGGTGGTACCGCGTTCCCGCGCGTTCTCCTGCAGCATCATCTTCAGGTCGGACGGGATTTTAAAACTCATGAGCACGCGTTCGCCGTTGCCATTGCCATTGCCACGCCTGCGGGTGTCCTGCACGCTGGTCAGCGACGCGGCGACCGCGGCCTTCGCTCCGCCATTCGGTTTTCTGATGGCCATCAGGCGATCGCCTCCTCAAGTTCGAGGTACACGTCCTCGTATCCGTTGAGATTGCTGGGGAACGCATGGCCGATGACCTTCTGCATGCCCACGCGTTTGGGCACGGAGGCGTCGAAGACGCTGACTCCTCTCTCCCTGATGAGGTTGACCGCGTTGCCCGCCAGTTTGTTGTTCTCCACCTTGAGCAGCAGCAGCGCGTACGGCTTGCCGGCAGCGTCGAGGCTTTCGGCGGTTTCGAGCGCATGGCTCAGTTCGAACGGCCCCTGCGTGGCGGGGACGATGACGAAATCGGCAACGTCGCAGGCCACGTCCACGACGTTGCCCGCCGGCGGGCAGTCGATGATGACGAGCTCGTTGTCGGGCATGGTTTTGCGCAGTCTTTTCAGCTTGCCGATATTGGCGGAGTCCACGGCGAACGGCATAGACTCGCCGGCGTCCTCGGCGTCGCCGGCCCATGTGGTGGCGTCGCCCTGGGGGTCGGTGTCCAGCACGGATACGTTGCGGCCGTGCCGTGCGGCGGCGGTGGCCAGAGCCATGGCGGTGGTGGTTTTGCCGCTGCCGCCTTTCAGGTTGATGACCGAAATGATCATGGGCTTTCCTTCGTTCCGACGATGGGTTGATTACATAAATCGTATATACGTTTTATATATCATGCCGGTGACCTCGCCATGGCTTCCACAACCTGCGGTCAATTCCCGATTCGGTTTTCGGAAGGACAGGGCTTTAAAAGGTTCCATCAGCCGGTTCCATATGGCATACGAAAAATCCCGAGGAGCTTGGCTCGACTCGGGATTTGAAAAGAGTAAACGCGGCGACTTGCTACTCTCCCACACCCTCTCGAGTGCAGTACCATCGCCGTGCTAGGCCTTAGCTTCCGGGTTCGGAATGGGACCGGGCGTCTCACCTAGGCTATGATCACCGCAAGAGGAAACAATACGCGCATGGTCTCCAATCGCCAAATTACGGCGTGTCGCACGACGTGCCGGTCAACGATCGGCCAGCAATCGCCGGTAATGATGCGAACCACCATGCCGGTGCGCTACAGTCGAGGCAACGCTTCCATCAGCAACGAAAGAAGGCCAGCAATGACGATCGCCTCCTGCGGTTCCGTTTCCGCAACCACATTGGGTCTACCGAATTCCACTGCGATTCCCGCCGAAAAAGCGACGCTGCCAAAAGGACTTTTCGTGGCGAAGATTCCGGTTTCCGCCAAGACGAAACAGCGTCTGGCAAATGATATCGAAACGATCACCATGCTGTCGCTGCTGCAGGCGCGCAACACGGGACTCGCCGCCGGCACGCGGATTCCCGAAATATTGGTGATCGGACTGCGATTGCGCGGTACGAACGCCGCCGTTCCGACGGACATCGTCGAATTGATCGCCATGCAGCGCAAGTCGGGCATGCTGTTCGCCTGCGTGCGCGATGCCGATTTCGAAGGCACGACGCGTCAGGAATGCGCGTTCGCCGTGCGCCGGTCCCTGCCGGCCCGCGCGGGGCATACGACCACGTCCAAGATATTCGTTTCCGACTGGAAGCCCGCCGGCGAGGCCACGCTAGAGGCCGCGGATCCGGCGGTCGATTCCGTGGATGCATTGTGGGAATCGTTCTGTTCGCAGGTAATTCTGGACGACCCCTCCCCCGTCGATTTGGACGCGCGTCTCGCGCGGCGCATGCAGATCGCACGGCTCACCACGCAGATCGACAAGCTCACGCGCGACCACCAGCGCGCCAAGGACGCCGAACAGCGCAACGAGATCTACGCGAAGCTGCACAGGATGAGGAAACAGCTGGAGGAATTGCAGGTGCAGTGAAACGGATTGCACGTCCGAATCCGCGTATCCGCGAATCCGCCGATACATCCCGCAAAATATGAAGGCGCCCACCCTCAAAAGGAGGATGGGCGCCCAATGGCCGCAACGCAGGAAACGATTGCAGCGGCGTGGAAAAGCTCAGCAGAGAATCTCAGCCGATTGAACGACGGGACGTTTCCACACCGAGGATGCCGGTGACCAGCATGGCAATCACCGCGACGATCGAAATCGCGACGAACACGGAATTCGTGCCAATCGCAACAAGCATCCAGCCGACGATCATCGGCATCAGCACGTTCAGCAGCTTCGCCACGGCATTGGCGAAGCCGACGCAGCGGAAACGCACCTTGGTGGCGAACAGTTCAGGAGCATACACGGCCACCACGGAGGCCATCAGCACATACAGGCACATCGTCAGCAGGAAGCCGCAGATGATCGCGCCGACCGTGGTCGTCTGCGCGGCATAGGCGAGGCCGAACACCGCGGTCAATCCGAATGCCGGCACGATGACCTTCTTACGTCCGATGTGGTCGAGCAGGATGGAACCGATGAGGCAGCCGACAGGGGCGCCGCACATCATCAGTGTGCTCGTCCATAGCGAGCTGGACAGATTGATGCCACGCTTGACGAGAATCGTCGGCACCCAGGAAGTGAACGCATACGAGCACACGTTCGTGGCGGCGACGGCCACCACAGCCACCAACAGGCAGATTCCCAGCGAATGGTTGCGACGTTCGCGCGCGCTCATGGAGGTCACATCCACAGCGGACTCGTCGGAACGCGCAGCGACCTCGTCGTATTCGGAGCCGTTGGCCTCAAGTTGGCGGACGATCGCGTCGGCCGCCTCGTAACGTCCGTGCACGGCAAGCCAACGCGGCGATTCCGGCACGTCACGACGCAGCCACCAGATCACGGCAGCGATGATGCCGATGCCGACGAACAGCGGACGCCACGACCAGCGCGGAATGATCCACGCGCACAACAGCATGGCGACCGGCACGCCGCAGTTCGCCACCAAGGACACAATCGCGCACCAACGTCCGCGGCGTTCGACCGGCGCGAATTCGTTGACCATGGCGAAACCCGTCACGATCTCAGCACCCAGGCCGAGACCCGCGCCGAGGCGGCACAGGGACAGCACGGACATATTCGGCGCGAACGCGCCAAGGAACGTGAATCCGCCGAACAGCAGCAGATTGATCTGGTAGGCGACGCGACGCCCCTTCAAATCGCCGATGAAACCGGCCAGCAGCGAGCCAATCAGCAATCCCAGAAAACCAGCTGACATGAACGTTGAATTCTGCGCCACCGTCGACCAATGCGTGGACAGGGAGCTGTACGCCACGGCCGATCCAATATACACATCAATGGAATCCATCAGCATACCCGCCGCCACCAGCGCGACGATCTTGTGGAACATACGCGTCTCCTTCGCGTAATCCACACGACGGGTAATCTCCTCGACTTGCCTCTCCTGAGCGGCGGACAATCCCTCCGCCACCGACGAGGACCTACGCTTCACATTCTGCACAGCCTGTGCGGTCATGATGCAATACCTCTTGTAATTATGCTCTTCTTCACCCGTTTAAGACGGTGAGGGCAGCCCCATTGTGTAGGACTGCCCTCATCATCGATCAAACGAATCCAAGAATTCGCAAGGAAGGGGTGTCGTGCACCCGTTCCCACTGAGACGGCACCATAAGCGCGCGCCTCCCGAGACAGACGGGAATGACCACAATGTGACCATTCCGGCGGAATGCTCCGGAAAGACGCAGATCAGCCGCGCAGCTTGGCCACGAAATCGCCGATCCTCTTCAAACCTTCGCGCAACGCCTCACGGGAGGCCGCGTACGACAGGCGCACGTGCGTATCGGCGGTCGCCTCGCCGAAATCGCGTCCCGGGGTCAGCGCCACATGCGCCTCCTTCAACGCGCGTTCGCAGAACGTCCACGCGTCGAGACCGGTGCTGAAGATGTTGAAATACGCGTAGAACGCGCCGTTGGGCTCGACCTCCAACGGCAGTCCGATCTCGGACAGGCCGTCCACCACGATGCGACGGCGTTCCAGCAGCTCCTGACGGCGCTCCTCGCATACGGCAAGCGTTTCCGGAGTGAAGCAGGCGAGCGCCGCATGCTGGGTCGGCGTGTGCGCGCACAGGAAGAAGTTGGTGGCGAGGTCGTCCATGGCCTCAAGCGCGTATTCGGGCACGACCATCCAGCCGAGCCTCCAGCCGGTCATGCCGAAGAACTTGGAGAAGCTGGAGCATACGATGGCGTCCGGATCGCAGGCGAGCACCGATTTCACTTCGGATCCGTCCGGTTCGCGGTCGGCCAAATCGAGGTAGGTTTCGTCGACGATTCGCCATGCTCCACGTTCGCGGGCCAGGTCACACACCGCTTTGAGCGTGTCGAAGGCGATGGTGGTGCCGGTCGGGTTGGACGGCGAGGTGATCATGACGGCCTTGGTGCGGTCCGACCAGTATTCCTTGCACAGCTCCGGCGTCAGATGGAAGCGGTTCGCCGCGGATGTCGGCACGTCCACGACTTTGCCGCCGAACGCGCGCACCAGCTCTCGGTTGCAGGGGTATGACGGGTCGGCGATGAGCACTTCGTCGCCGTCGTTGACCGTCAGCGCGGCGGACAGCAGCAGCGCCGTGGAGCCGCCTGCGGTGATGGCGATGCGCTTCGGATCGACGTCCACATGGTGACGGTCGCGGTAGAAGTCGGAGATCGCCTGGCGCAGTTCGGGCAGGCCCATCGCGGCGGTGTACGGCAGCGGACGTCCGTCGTACTGTTCGCGCATGGCGTCATGTACTGCCGGCGGGGCGCCGAAGTCCGGCTCGCCCAGGCTCAGCTTGACGACGTCGGTGCCGTTGGCGATCATCTCATCGGCCAGGGCTCCGAAGACCATGGCACGGAACGGATTGGCGATCTGCGCGCGATGCGACATCTGCGGCCGCGCGCTGTTTTCAGTGTTTCCCATGCTTCCGTTTCTACCACGTTCCGTGTCACGCCGTCCGCCGTCGCTCACCAGCCGATTCGAATCGGTTTCAATCTGCGAACGTCCGGCATGGATCCCGTCACGCCGGACGTTCCGTTCGTCCACGATTTCGTGGTAGAGGCGTTCCAATCGTTCGTCGCGCGTCTTTTTGCCGAGTTCGCATTCCCAGACCACGATGACGTTCCATCCGTCCGCTTCGAGTTCGGCGTGCTGCCGCATGTCGCGTTCGCGGTTGCGCAGCAGTTTGGCGGTCCAGAATTCCACGTTCGATTTCGGGATACGCGCGGATTTCGGGCATCCTTCGTGCATGTGCCAGAAGCAACCGTTGACGAACACCAGCGTATGGTATTTCGGCAGCACCACGTCCGGATGGCCGGGGTATCGCTTGTCGTTTTTGCGGAATCGCAGGCCTTTGGCGAACAGGAAGCTGCGCACCATGCGTTCGATGGATGTGTCCTTGCCGCGGATGTGGGACATGGTATAGCTGCGCGTGCCACGTTCGTATTTTTCGGGCCTCGCCGTTTTCCTGGGCTTCGTTTTGCTGTGCGCCCGCTTGCTATTTCCTGCCGTCACGGCTTCCCATTATGGCAAAAGGGTCGATCAAATGAGCGGTCGCGCGGCTCCCACAGACTTGTATGCCGGCGCACGCCGGATCGTACGCCGATTCGTACGATTGCGCTCCGCAGCCTTTCCGTCACTGCTCCCGCGCCACTTCCACACCGCTCCGCACCATCGTTTTCGGCGCGTGCCGACATCGCATGGCGTACGCTGTTCGTAGCAACGTAGCAAAGCAACATAGGCAGTTTGGAAGGCAAGGAGATTCCTTGGCACAGATCAATGCGGCAATTCTTGGCGCGGGCCGCATCGCGCAGAGCATGGCTAAAACGTTGGTGGCAATGGCGGTGGACGAACGTTACCGCGATTTGGTCGCCCCGTATGCGGTGGCGGCACGTGACGGCGAGCGCGCCGCCGAGTTCGCTGCGAAGTACGGTTTTCCGGTATCGTACGGATCGTACGAGGAACTGGCGGCCGATCCGAATGTGAATCTGGTGTATATCGCCACCCCACATAATTTCCATGCCGAGCAGGCGGTGCTATGTATGCGTGCCGGCAAGGGTGTACTAGTGGAGAAGGCGTTCGGCGCGAATGCGGCGCAATCGCAGGAAATGCTGGATGTTTCGGCGCAAACCGGCATGCTGTGCACGGAGGCAATTTGGACACGGTACATGCCGTCTCGCGCGATGATCGACGATATCATCGCATCCGGCGCGATCGGCGAGGTGCAGGCGATCGAGGCGAACCTGTGCTACCCCACCACGGCGAAGGCACGTATCACCGATCCCGCGCTGGCGGGCGGCGCGCTGCTCGACGTCGGCGTGTATCCAATCAATTTCATCGATATGATCATGCACAATGCGCCGATTGCGCGCATCGAATCATCGATGCAGCCGTTTGAGACGGGCGTCGACGCGCATGATTCGATGACGTTCTACTACGAGAACGGGGTGATGGCTACCGCGCAAAGCTCGATTCTATGCCATTCGGATCGTATGGGCGCGGTGTGGGGCACGAAGGGGTATCTCACGTGTCAGAACATCAATAATGTCGAATCAATCGACGTGTTCGACGGCACGCATACAGTCACCGCGCATTACGACGTTCCCGCTCAGCTGACCGGCTACGAGTATGAAGTGGCTGCGGCCGCGCAGGCCGTGCTTGACGGACGCACCGAATGCGCGGAAATGCCGCATGCCGATACGATGCGCATTATGAAGCTTATGGATTCGCTGCGTGCGGATTGGGAGCTCACGTATCCGTTCGAAGCGTAACAGAGGGCTTCTCCCCCGCCATTCCATAATCGACGAATCCACGGCTGCCCGCAGCTATCTGCCGCTCTTCGGTAGGACGGCTTTCGGTAAGCGGCTTACCGAAAGCCGTCCTACCGAAAGCCGTCTGCCATCCACGAATCATAGATGACACCAAAACCGCGCCAAAACGTGCGCTACGCACGTGCGCTACGCCATGACGGTCAGGCGGCTTTCGCCGTTTTCACTCACACGCGAGACGGAAACCCGCGCACGCACACGGTCTTTCAGCTGCCCCACATGCGAAATGATGCCGATGTCGCGTGTGCGGGCGATGCCGTCGAGCACATCCATCACATCGTCCAAATATTCGTCCGACAATGAACCGAAACCTTCGTCGATGAACAGTGTTTCCATGGAAATTCCGCCATTTTCCGCTTGGATCACATCAGCGAGTGCGAGGGCCAAGGCCAGCGATACGAAGAAGGTCTCACCTCCGGAAAGGGTGCTTGGTTCGGTGGAACGTTCGGTGCGGCGGTCGAACACTTCGATTGGAAGACCGGTTTTGCCGCCCGCACGCCCTTCGTGCGTGCCGAGGCGCAGTTCATAGACACCGCCGTGGATGTCTTTGAGCAGTTCGTTGGCACGGTCGAGCACGTCGCGGAAACGTTCGGTCACAGCGAAGGTGATGAGCGACACTTTCTGCCCCGACGGAGAGTCCTTACTTGCGGTGGCGAGTAACGCCATAGTGCGTACCGGAGCGAAATCGGTCATGCCTGTCTGCCAGGTTTGCGCGGCTTTAGTAAGTTGCGTTGCGATTTTCGCACGGTCCTTGTTCAGGTCAAGTGCAGTCTGTTGTGCGCTGATGGCGTCGTCCCGCATTTGCAATGCGTTGTTTTGTGTTTCGGCGAGCGCCGCAAAATCAAGCGATTGCAATAGTTGCGCGGCTACTTCGATGGTGTCCGCACTTCCAGCAACGTCCGTAATCGCAATGTCATGCAACGTTTTAGCGAACAGCTTTCGGCACGTTTCCAATCGTTCCGTCAACCGTTCGCACGCCTGCTTCATATTGGCGTCGGTTGCGGCGCACGCTTTGCCGAAATCGTCAATCCGCGACTGCAATCGCTCGATCTCATCTTCGTCCAGCGCGGCGGCCGAGGCCGATTCACAATCCGCGAAATCGCTGTTTTCCAGCAATTGCGCAACAGCCTGCTTCATGGTATCGCGTTGCTCGTTCAGCGTTTTAAGCATGGCTTGCAAGGAGACGTTCCGCTGTTCCAAAGCATCACGTTCGGCGATGCGCTTGGATAGCGTCTCGGCTTCTTGCGCTTTGGCTTTCGCCTCCGCCCGCTTGTGTTCAGCGTCCGCACGTTCGGCGTCCACGCTTTCCTGGGTGATGCCTTCCGCGGCTTTCGCAGCAGTTTCCGCCTGGTCGGAAGCCGCTTGTGCCACAGTTCGCGCCTGCGCCAATGCGTTGTGCGCATCCGTCAGCGTTTTCTCGGCCGCGTCGATTTGCTTCTGCCGCGTTTTAAGCGCGCGTTGTTGCTGCCCCAACGTTTCCAGTCCGTCCAATGCGGTCTGCGCGTTCGTGACGCCTTGTTCGGCGGCAGCCTCGTCCAGTCCGTGCGATTGTTCTCGTTCGCCGTCAAGCCGTGCGCGCAGTTTTTCCAACGCAGCTTTGGCGTCCGATTCACGGTCGGCGCACGCGGACGCCTGTTTTCTCAACGTTTTTACGGCTTTCTCACTAAGCACATCAGCTGGACGCACCGCCAAATGGGGGTGCGTGGTCGAACCGCATACCGGACATTCCTGCCCTTCGTCCAAATCTTCGGCGTATCTCGCCGCACCCGCCAATCGCAAGGCTTCTTCGGCATGCTGAACATCCGTTTCGGCTTCCGACCGCGCCTGCCGCGCCGCTTGGCATGCGGATTTGGCGGCCTCGATCTGCTCGGCCAGCTGTTCCGCCGTCTGCGCATGCTGGAGTACCGCTTTCGCCTGCGTCAGAGCATCCTCCAATTGTCCGCGCGCGCCCAGTTTTCCGGCGATTTCCTCCAGCTGCGACGCCGTGGCTTTTGCGTCTGGCAATGCCTCTCGCTCCTGCTGCGCTTTGGTTTGCGCAGCTTCACATGCTTCGACTTTCTGAGACGCCTGTTTCACCTGTTCGGCAGCTTTCGTAGCTTTCCGAAGGTTTTCGGCATGCGTTTGCGCGATTTCCAGCGCCTTATTCGCCGCTTCCTCGCCTGCGGCCGCGGCAACGGCTTCCTGATGCCGCTGCTGCAGTGTTTTCTTCGATTCGAAGTTTGCCAATGCGGTTGCAATATCCGCAATACGCGCGTTGCAGTCGTCCAGTTTCGCTTGTGCGGCTTCGCATTCAGCTTGTTTTGCCACGATTGGGGCGGCCTGTCGGGCCTGTGCGATTTGCCGACGTTGCTTTGCTATGTCCGGTTTGTGCGATTCCAGTTCGTCGGCGCGATTGCGCGCGGATTGCGTTTCCTCATACGATTCGTGCAGTTCGCATGCGGCTTCGTTGCGCCGCTGCGCTTCTGCCAGTTTGCCGTCGGCTTTGCTGACTTGCGATTCCGTCTCGGCCAGAAGCCGTTGCGCATCCGCCTCCACGTCACGCAACGTGACGTTCAGCTGTTCCACGATGTCGGTTTCGCTACGTGCCGGCTCGTCGATGGCACCGGATTCGTTCAAACCCCAGCGCCATGCATCACCGCGCGTTTCCGAGGTTTCCTGCTCATCCGGAGTGTCCGATTCACCAGAATCGGACACGGAAGGTCGGCCGGATTCCAACCGTTCCACAATCCGTTCCGCATTCTCGCGCGCGGCACGAATCCGTTCCTCTAGCGCAGCCCGCTGTCCGTCGACTTTATCTCCGAATTCCTTACGTTTCGTATCCAATTCGTCCTGAATAGCCTCGTATTCCTCAGCCCCGAACAGCTCCTTCACCAGTTTGGTACGATCTTCCGGACCCATCCGCAAAAACTGCGCGAACTGGCCTTGCGCCAGCATAATCGTCTTCGAAAACTGGCTGCGATCCAATCCCAGCAGTCGCACAACTTCCTTGCCCACTTCGCTTGCACGGGAGGCGACAGCAACTGTATGACCTGGCTCGTCAAGGAAATCGAAATACCGATCAACGGCAGCCAAACCGCCAGTCGAGCCGGCATCAGACGAAACAGCCGAATCGTCGGTAAGCGCTGCGAAAGCCATTTCGTAATCGTTCGCGACCCGCGCCATTTTGCCGGTCGCGTTCTGCTTTGTCGTGCCTTCACCACGCTGTTTCGGCCGCTCGTATTCGGGTGTGCGCCGCACCGCGTAATAGTGCCCGCCTTCCTCGAATATCAGATGCACGTAAGTTTCGTCGGCCGAAGCTTCCAGAAACCGCGAGCGCAGCCTGTTGCGGTCGCCCACGCCGATTTTGTTCTCAGTATTGCCGGAAATCGAACCGTACAGCGCGAAGGTGACGCAGTCGAGCAGTGTGGTTTTGCCGGCTCCCGTTTCACCGTCGATGAGGAACATGTGCGATCGGGTCAGCGCCGCGAAATCGATGGCGTACTCCCCTTTATATGGGCCGACACCGCGGAATTTCAATGCGATGAGTTTCATTGCGCGACCTCCTTGCCGGCGTTCTTGCGTACCGTTTCCATGGCATCGCGCAGCACGCGTTCCTCCTTGTCGGTCGGTGTGCGGCCGAGCGAAAATTTCACGAAATCGCGCAGCACGTCCATTTCGTCCGTCGCCTGCTTCAGATCGACCATTTTCCGGCTTTCTTGCGATTGCGTTCGTTGCGAATAATCGAAATTCTTTTCCAAAGCGTGCGTGTAGGCACGGTCGATTTTCTGGTACGCGCCGTGCGGCAATTCCGGCACTTGCACCGTAATCGACACCCACATGTTTCTGTATTGTTCGGCGAGCGGACCGAGGACATCGTCCATGGTGCCTTTGATTTGCACGAATGGCGGCTCACCGGATTCCACAGGCATGATGCGCGGTTTGGCAAGATGGCCGTCCGTAAAGTCAAGTAGCACCACGCTTTTGCCGTTGCCTTCCACCGGCAGCGTCTGCGATTCGGAGAATGAGTATGCGAGCAGCGATCCGCTGTAACGCGCCTGCGGAGTGCGGTCGAGATGAAATTGCGATTCGGTTGTCGGTTTCGTGGGAATGGTGATTTTCTGCGGCCTGTGCAGGTGGCCGAGCGCCAGATAGTCGAGGCCGGAATTGGAGAAAAGTTCCGCAGGCACGCTGTCGACGCCGCCGACGGTGATGTTGCGTTCTGAATCGGAGGCCGTGGCACCGGATACGAAGACGTGCGCCATAAGCATAGCGTTCAATTTGGGGTTTGCCTTGCGTCGGGCGGCCAAATCGGCGGTGATGAGCTGTAATGCGGCGCGTATAACCCCTTCGTGCGAGCGACGGATGGTGTTCGTTTCTCTCCGTTTGTCCGATTCTGCAGAATCGGACAACTGAAGCATGTCCAACGTACCCTGCATGTCCGATTCACCAGAAGCGGACAACTGAGGCGCTTCCAACCCACTCTGAGTGTCCGATTCTGCAGAATCGGACACTTTAGCGGACGAAGATAATACGTCCGCGCTGTTCAGCAGCCCCTGCAATGCAGGACGCGCAAGATCGGGGTCGAGGTACGGCAGCGCGTAGATCGCAAGTTGCTCGCCATCCGCGGAATCGACCATGATGGGAGTGGCGATGTCTGCGATATCGCAACGCATGTGCACGTTCGGCAGCATCAGCGCGGCGGCGAAGCCGAGTCGAGCCGCGGAATCGTGGTTGCCGGGCGTGAATATGATATGGAGCCGATGCCCATTGACTTCCATCAGCCCAAGTTGTTGGAACATCTCGTTGAACAGGCGCACCGCCTCGGCTGACGGCCTCGGCGCATCATACACGTCACCGGACACACACAACACATCCACCTGTTCTCGTTTAATCAGCCCAATCAGCCATTCAAGCGCCTTACGCTGGTACTCCAGCAAATCGATGCCTTTGAATCGTCTGCCAATATGCCAATCGGAAGTATGTAGCACGCGCACGTGTCTTCCCTTTCCTGCGTTCCGGACCTCCACACATTATAATTACCCCTTGCAGCGGCTTGGGGACGGCACGAAAGGAGCGCCATGGGATTGCTGAGAACGCTGAAATACATACTTGGCCCAGATGACGAGACGCATCCGGCGAAGCAAACGCGACCTTCCGGCAAAAGTGCCAAACCCACGGCGACAACCAAGCCCGCCGCAACAACCAAATCCACACGTACCGCACGGCCGGCCCAGCGCGCCACTCAAACGCAACAACGCACGAAGCTCCGTCCGCAACCGCTGCTTCCGGCCGAGCGAATCGAGCAGGCGCGCGAAACAATCGGCGCAATCGAAAAGCATGAGCTGAGCGACGAACAGGTCAGCGCAATCGCCGGAGCCGGCCATAACACCCTCGTGCTCGCGGGTGCGGGAACCGGCAAAACCACCACCATCGTCGGCTACATCGCATGGCTGCTCGCCACGAATCGTGCCACGCCCGAGGAGATCCTCGTGCTGTCGTTCACCCGGAAATCCGCGGACGACATGTCGCATCGCATCATGGCAAGCACCGGCAAGACGATCCGCGCTTGCACATTCCATAGTCTTGGGCTGGAGATCTGCCGCGCATCCACCATCGCGGAACGCCCCATCATCGACGGACACGCGTCGAATGGCGTGATACGCGCCACGTTCGAACGGCTGCTCGCACAGAATATCAACTACCGTCTGCTGGCGTTCAAGCTCATGTCGAAGGAACTGTTCGGCAAGTACGGCAGAGCCGCGAAAAACAAGGATTTCCAACTGCCGACGGACGATTACGACTTCAATCAGTACAAGCAGAGCCTCATCGAAAACGCGCAGACCATCATCCAGCACATGCGGCAGAACAACATCGACGTCGACGGCATGCGCGAGCTCAACGAGCGGCGCGGCGGCAAGCATGTCGGCCGCAACCGTGAGATGCTGCAACTCGTCGAACCGCTTTACAACGCGTATCTCGACAATTTCCGCACAACGCAGGGCATCGATTTTCCCGGCATGATCATCGACGCCATCCGCTGCGTGCGGCGCAACGACTACCGGCATCCATACAAATACGTGCTCATCGACGAATACCAGGACATGTCGAGGCCGCGCTACGAGCTGATCCGCGCGTTGCGCGAACAGAGCGATTTCACGTTGTTCTGCGTGGGCGACGACTGGCAGTCGATCTACCGCTTCGCAGGCAGCGACATCCATCTGATTCTCGATTTCGCCGCGACCTGGCAGCCATGGGGACCGACCCGCATGTTCCAGATCACCACCACCAGGCGTTTCCGTCAGAGTCTCATCGAGGCGAGCGGTAAGTTCGTCATGCAGGACGGCAATCTGTACGTCAAGCATCTGCATAATCCGAGCGACAAGAAGGATTATTCGCTCAAAGCACTTGGCGGCGCCACGCAGGAGGAACGGTTCAATGCGATCGTCGAACAGCTGCGCAAGCTACCAAAAGCCGCGTCGGTGCTGATGCTGGGGCGGTACCGAAGTGACCTGAACCTGCTGCTGCGCAACGACCGCGATGGTTTGCTCCAGATCGACGAGCATTCCAGCAAAATCACGTTCCTCGAGAAGCCGGACATGGATATCGAGTTCATGACCGCGCACAAATCCAAGGGCCTGCAACGCGATTTCGTGTTCCTGCTGTGCTGCTCCGGCGGTTTGAAGGGCTTCCCGAGTGCGATTCCCGATGAGCCGCTGCTTGGCTTGCTGCTGCCGGAGGTGGAGCGCATGCCGCACGCGGAGGAACGTCGCCTGTTTTATGTGGCGATGACGCGATGCAAAAAGAAGCTGTTTTTCGTGGTCGACCAGACGCGACCGTCACGCTTCATGTATGAGCTGCACGATCGGATCTGTCCGAATATTTTCCGGGGTGTGAAACTGCCTCCGCAATGCCCGAATTGCGGGGAAGCTTTGCGGCTGCGACATGCCGGATCCGATCCGTCACGCGCGTTTTACGGGTGCACCGGTTTTCCGAATTGCCGGTTCACGCAGCAGTGCAAATGAAAGAGCGGCAACCAAGATAGATACCCCCTTCATGTCGCACGATTCTATTTTTCGGCTCTTTTTTGGAATCGTGCGACATTCGCCCGTCCCCCAACACCCCCGAACTTCAATTTTCATCGCAAAATCGCATGAAAAACAGACTTAGGAGGCATTGACGAAGCCGCACTGTAGCACGATGCACAATTCGGCCCCTTTTTTGGGATCGTGCGACATTTTCCCTGCGAATCACACCATGAAACCACCATTCCGCCTAGGCCTGGCGAAAGCTCACCGTTGTATCCTGGACCTGTTCACCAGTCAGGAGAAAACAATGACGGATAACGACCGCAACCCGCAACAGTCCACACAACCAGCACCACGCAAAACCATCAATGTCGTCGGCGCCGCCATCGTCAAGGATGGCAAAGTGTTGTGCGCGCAACGCGGAGAAGGCCGATCACTGGCCGGTTTCTGGGAATTTCCGGGCGGTAAGATCGAACCGCATGAAACGGCACGTCAAGCATTGCACCGCGAAATCGAAGAAGAGCTGCTGTGCGAGGTCGAAGTTGCCGACGAAGTGTGCACATCTTCCTACGATTACGATTTCGGTACCGTCGTGCTCACTTCGTTCGTCTGCCATCTGCTAAGCGGCACTCCACGTCTGACCGAGCATCATGAGATCCGTTGGCTGGCGCCCGCCGATATGTCTGCTTTGGATTGGGCACCCGCCGATCGAGAAGCGGTGCGATTGATTTCCGCTATGGATTTTGCCAACGGATCCGCAAAAGAACAGTGACTCAAGAACGATAAGCATGGATAAGAAATACGATTCTTCACTGGTTGACGCATTGCTTTCCGGTTTCATCGAAAAACGCGACAACGCCAATTCGGAGTACGAACCGATGCTGATCGCCAATCATGATGGCCGGACCATGGAGCACGCCCTCAAAGACGAACTGCAGCGCAGCCAGGATTTCGACATGTCCGTCGCATTTGTCAGTCAAGGCGCATTGCAGGTTTTGAAACAGTATTTCCTTGATTTCGCCGACAACAACGATCATCAATCCGGACGCATCATCACATCGACGTTCAATTATTTCAACTCTCCCAAAGCATTCAAAGAGTTGCTGAAACTTCAGCGAGAAACCGGCATCCAAGTGCAGGTCTGGCAACCCACCCAGCCCGGTCAGAACGATGACACCCCAGCCACTGCAGACTATCCTTACCATCCCAAAGGCTATGTTTTTCACCATATGCAAGGCGACGAACCGCTGTATTCCACATATGTGGGCAGCTCAAACCTCACCATCAACGCGTTGAATGCCAATCGCGAGTGGAATCTTAAGGTAGCCACCACTGATAACAGCGGTTTGGCACAACAGCTTACGGAAGAAATCGAATCACAGATCAGCGAATCGAAACCTCTTACCGACGCCTGGCTGAAACTCTATGAAGAGGATTTCAAAAAATACGCGCCACTGCAGCGGCCGGATCGCAAGCGAATCAAGGAAACGGAACAATCGCAAGACATACAGCCGAACGCCATGCAGGTAGAGGCGCTGATGAATCTTGCGCAACTGCGTAAACACGGCGAAAGCCGCGCGATCATCATTTCCGCAACCGGTACCGGCAAAACATACCTGTCCGCATTCGACGTACGACAGGTCAAGCCACGTCGCATGCTATATATCGCGCAACAGGAACAGATCCTCAAAAAAGCAGAGGAATCATTCCAAAAAGTGCTCGGCTGCTCGGAGCACGAACTCGGCCTGTTTTCCGGCAATAGCAAGGAATCAGATCGTAAGTACGTGTTTGCCACCGTGCAAACGATGTCGCGTCCAGACGTGCTCGCACAGTTCAGCAAGCATGAATTCGACTACATTCTCGTAGACGAGGTTCATCACGCGGCTGCCGATTCGTACAAACGCGTCATCGATCATTTCGAACCGGATTTCATGCTCGGTATGACCGCAACGCCTGAACGTACGGACGGTGCGAACATCTTCGAATTGTTTGGCAATAATGTGGCCTATGAGATCCGCTTGCAGAAGGCGCTCGAAGAGAACATGCTCTGCCCGTTCCATTATTACGGCGTGCACGAGTACATTCAGGACGCGCCCGACGAGAATCTCGCCGGCAAGGACGTCAAAGCCGATACCATGACCGACGAGGAACGCAACGAGCTGGGCCATTGGCTTGAAGAGCTCTCCGATCCGAATCGAGTGCACTATATCATCGATAAAATCCAGATTTATAGTGAGGCCGGCACCCCGGTGCAGGGGCTTGTGTTCTGCAGCCGACGCGAGGAGGCGAAACGGCTTTCCGCCCTGTTCAACCAACAGATGAATCAGCAGGCGGAACGGCCGTACCGCACGAAAGCCATTACCGGCGAGGATCCGCAAGCGGCGCGCGACGAGGCCACGGCACAATTGGAGAACGGCGAACTGGATTATATTTTCACCGTCGATCTGTTCAATGAAGGTGTGGATATTCCGCACGTCAACCAGATCGTGATGCTTCGGCAAACGAAATCCAGTATTGTTTTCACGCAGCAGCTTGGCCGTGGCCTGCGCAAAGCCAGTGGCAAGGACTGCGTGGTCGTCATCGATTTCATCGGCAACTATGCGAACAACTATCTGATTCCAATCGCCTTGTATGGCAACACCGGCGACCGTGATGTGGCGCGCAGGAACCTGCAACGCGAGACCATCGGCATTTCATCCATCAGTTTTGACAAGATCGCCCGCGAGCGCGTGCTCGCCTCACTCGGCACGGCCGATTTGTCGAATATGAAACTGTTGAGTCAACAATACCAACAGATGCGTTATGAATTGGGGCGTGTGCCGATGCTGATGGATTTCGCCCGGCGTGATGCTTCGTTGGTGTTTACGATGGCGTCGAAGAGCGATGACTATTTGTCGTTCGTGCGTTCTCGTGAAAAGAGTCTGTCCCGTGGAAAGCACGCGACTGCTTCATATGTCGAACAGCTTGAGCCGACTTCCGATGCACAAAACGGTGTGCTGAAGATGTTGACGGCCACGCAGTTGCGCGGTTTGCGTCCGCATGAATTGCTGGTTTTGGCTGTGCTGTGTGATTTGGATTGGCGGATGATCGATCCGGGATGCCCCGAAGACGCTTTGGCCGTATTCCGTACCATTGCTTCACGGCATGCGATTTCGACCCGCGATTTGCAAACGCTGCTTTCCGCGTTGTTCCCGGATGCGGATCGCGATAATGCGCAGTGTCGTTCGGCGTTCTCCACGTTGGATTATTCCTATTTCATCGCAGCGAACCGTAGAAGGTTCGGGCAGACTCCGCTGGTGTGGCTCGGCAATGATGGCAAGTACCGGCTAACTGATGAGTTCCGTTCGATGCTTGAACAGATGACGTTCCGCACGTTCTTCTCGGATACCGTTGAGGCTGGCTTGATTAACGCATTGGCTTTGGCGGAATCATCACGCAAGCACCATATCCGTCAGAATCATGGTTTCTTGTATGGGGAGAAGTACAGTGTGTTCGATGTGATGCGCCTGTGCGGCTGGCCTGCGGAGCAAGTGCCGCAGAATGTCGGCGGATACAAATTGGATGCCGAAACCGGCTCGCTTCCGATTTTCATTAAATACGAGGCGAGCCAGTATAGCGACCGGTTCCTTAATCCCGGCGAGATCGAATGGTTCAGCAAGAACAACCGTTCGTTGAAATCGAACGAATTCCGATGGCTGCTGGATGGGACGGAACGTGGTCCGGAGTGGAGGAATCGTCATTTCATGCCGATTTTCATCCGTCGCAAAGCCGAGGAACAGGAGAAATCCTACTATTTTGTAGGTAATGCGGTCGCGTTGGATAACGTGCGTGAATCAGTGAACCGCAGTGCGGATGGCAGCGAGTCGCCAGTGGTCGTTTCCACACTCAAACTCGGCAAACCGGTCGATCCGGAACTCTACCGTCACCTCACCGGCAAGTCCGCGCTGTAGACCATGTTTTTCGTACCCATTTTGCCTATATGTGGCAGATTCGAACCCTGAGAAAAACGATTTGCGTTATATGTGGCAGGTCTCTTGAGCAAATCCGAATCTAGGGGGCAAGAATCGCACCCCCTAGATTGGCTATCCCGAAGAAAGCTGCCACATATAAGCGAAATCATTACCCCTCCACTCAAAAAAGGCTTGCGTATAACGCTGTATGTACGCAATCCATTCGAATTGAGAGCAATCGAAACGACAGAAGGATCACTTACCGACCATCGGCGTAACCACCCATGTCGGGACCATCGAAACCGCCGTCGAAGCCAGGACCGTCAGGACCCGGACCGAATCCCGGACCTCCCAGGCCAGCAGAACCGCCCGGCCCGCCCAAAAACTCACGAGCCGACATGCCATTCTCCCTGCGGGAGGCGTCCACGGCCTCCTGCAGCACTTTGCGCACCTCGAATCCGTTGAGCACGTTCTTCAGCGCCACCGTGCCATTGCCGGACGACTGGTCTCGCGTATCCAGCACCAGTGTGCTCATGCCGAATATGCGCTGCAGCAGCGTGCGTTCGACACTGATGTCGACGATGCGGAACAGTTTGATCAAGTTGAAATTCTCGTTCAGCATGCCGGTTTTGATGCTCAGCTCCTGATCGGTGAGCGTGTATACGGTGAATGTGAACGGGGTACGGCACCAATTGCGCTTGCGCTGATGCCATAGGACATTGCCGCTTGCAACCTTCATATGATTTCCTTTGCGATCAAAACCGGAGGACCACACTGTTGTGACATCCGGTTTCATCCTACCGCCACGCCAGCCGCAGCGCCGACACCCACCTCCAAACGGCATGCCTCACAACATGTTTCACAAGATGTTCCACGCTACGTCCGCCACATACCCGGTGCGCATCGCACCATTCCTCGCCGCACGCTGCACGGACAAACCGCCGTCAGTTATACCCCTTCACCTCACGGAAGATGCCGCTCATATCGCCGGTACGACCATCGAACACCTTGCCGTTCGACAGCTTGGCCAAAGCATCAAGCTGTTGCGAATCCGCATCGCCGAACATGACGGAGAAGATCGGAACGCCCTTGCCCTCAGTTTCATATTGGCGTGTGAACGCATCCCGATTGGCGGTCTTCGACCGGCCGTCGGTCAGCAAGACGATCGCCACCGTGTAATCATTGCGATTGCCGGGCAGGTTGCTCAACGCGACATTCAACGCATTGTAGACGTCGGCGCCACCTGCGGCGATTCGCCGTTCGCCGGCGGCGAGCAGTGGAGCGGTCTGCTTACCCCGCACGGTCTGTTCCACCTTGGCCTGTTCGTTGAATGGGATGAACACGTTGACATCGTCATCACCTGGCTCGATATGCGATGCCCTGGCCTGATCGGTGTCGAGCGCCGCCTGCAGACCCTTCACCGCACCGCTTTTGCCCTTGCCGGACATGGAACCGGAATAATCCACCACCCACAGGGTGTAGGACGGCTTGCGCAGGACGGTCTGATACAGGTCAAGCGCCTGCTCGATGACATCCGCCGAAGGCATGGCGATGGTCCGCAGCACCGAGGTGTCCGTAACGATGCCCCATGCCTTGCGGAACGAATCCTTCACTTTCGAGGCCTGCCCATATGCCAACGAACCATCCGAACCGGTTCTGCGTCCCGCTTCCTCAAACAGTTTTTTGGCGTCTTTCGACGTCACCGCCGCGCTGAACCGCGTAAAAGCCCGTTCTTTGCCCTGTCCGCGGTCCACATAGCCAAGCGGCGAATCGGCGATCGCGATGCCATCGGAAGGATAGATCGCCAGCAGCGGCTCCTTGCCTTTCACCGTCAGCTCCTTGTCTGCCTGAATGACAAGCGATTCGTAGTTCACCATGGCATCGTATGAATCCGGATCATTGACCAGCATATCCTTGAGCCAGTCGGACGAGCCGGACGATCTGCTCACGCCAGACAGCAGTGCCGTCATGCGCGACCGCAACGCGGTATCGTTCAGGTCGTCTTTCGTCAACGCAACGCCACGCCCGCGCAACGCCGTGAGGAAGGCCATGTACGCCGACGCGCCGGAATTCGACTGCGTGGCGGACGTCATCGCGAATGACAGTTTCCCGCTCCGCACCGCGTCGATGATGTCTTTCATGGACACCGATTTCGTGGAGCCGTCCTTGTCGGCCCAGCCGAGGTGCTCCGCCTTGCTTCGCTTCACGCCGAACACCACCGGCGTGGTGGATGTGGAGACTTGGTCCTTGACGATGTGCCCGGTGTCTCCCAATGTGATCCACATGCTGCTGGCCGGCCATACCGCGTCATAGTCACGGCCCGCATGGTGGCCTTTGTTGCGCAACGCATCCATGATATCGAGCGATCCCATGTAGTCGACGGTCACTGACACGTTTGACCGCTTGGCCGCCTGCTCGATGGCACTGCCCACTTCCTTGTTCTCGGATCCGGAGGCGATGCGAATGGTGTCTTTCGCGCCATCCACGGTATACGTTTCGGTTCTGCCATCGCCTGTGGAGGCGCCGCCCGACGCACCGGAACCATCATTCGCCGAACCGCACCCCGCGAACAGACCCATTGCCAAAGCGACGGCTCCCACCGCCGCGACTATGCCGCGCATGTTCATCTTCCGTTGGCCTTCCGTTCATTTTGCGCCAAAAAACAGTTCAGCGCACCCGGAAGCTTTTCCGGATGCGCTGAACACAGTTTTTCTATATATATCCTTCACTATCGTAGAACACCATGGCGAGCGCCGCCATCGCGATTCCACCACGGGACTTTCCGTGTGGCCCACGCCGTCCGTTCCGATGCACGGACAGGTAGCCGACGCCATCTATACTGTGTGCTGCGGCCACCGCGCATGCGCGCAGTCGGCGGCCGGCGCAGTGCTTCGAAAAGGAAAGGCGGACGTATGGGCAGCGGCTTCAACCGCCGGCAGGAAGTAGACGATCTCACCGACTACGTCAACAACGGGTGGCTGAGTTCCGCCGAATTCGACGGTCCGACCTTCCTGTGGAATCACATGATCCGCGAGGCAAGCCAAGAAGACGCCGACCAGCGCAACGATGTGCCGGTCGCCAGCCTGTCCGACGCTGACGTGGTCATCAACATGCCTATGCAGTGGTATTTCGACGCCGTCGCATCCATGGTGCCCACCGCCGAACGCACCGATACGGGCGTGGAGATCCCACGCATCGATATGCCGACGTTCCAATTGGATTCGCAGGCATTGTCCGGCGTGGACGCGGTGGTCGGCAATGCGATCTCCAGCACGCGGTGGCTTGACGCCGTCGGCAATCTCGCCAAGGCTGTGGAGATGACCGCGCGATTCGTCGGCAATGTGGCCGATCGCGACAACGAGGGCTTCGACTATCTCAAGGATCTCATTCAAACCGTGCGCATTTATATGGATGCCGTCGCCTGTAATGCCGATCCGATGACCGGCGAGCAGGCGTTGCGCATGATCACGCAGGTGGCCTGCAATGAGGATTTCCGGCTCAATGCCATGCAGATGGTGGAGCTGCTGTCCTGTGGACTTTCCTTCGCGCAATGGGACGATACCCGCATGTTCGCGTATGACGCATTGAACAAGGGTATCGCCGCGATGCGTGATTTCGCCGCGAAATCCGGCACTGGCAGTCACAGTGACGACAATGGTGCAGGCAATACGTCCACTCAGGCACGGGATACCATCACGGATTCGAATGCCACGGATGGCACAAAAGGCGAGAATACGACGAATTCATCCGCACATGACGGCAATGGTTCCGCTGCCGACGATTCGTCAGCGCTCTCCCCCGAGGAATTGAACGATCTCGCGATGCTTGACCCGTCGCTGCTTTCGCAACGGCAGCTTGCGCAGACTGCGCAAAACCAGTTCGACCATGCCGTGCAGTTTCTGCGACACGATCTGATGCGGATCAGCGGCGACAGCGATGAGGCCGACCGATTCCTGCGCGACAACCATACTTCCGAACCGCTTGCGGACGCGTACGCGGCACGCTTGATCGCCGCCGAACGATGGCAGGATCTGCTGAATTTCGTTGATTTGGTGGAACGCGATGCGCCGAACCAGACCACGGTGATGTTTCCCGAGGAAGTGGTGCCGTACGAATGGGAGACGATTCGTGAGGCTGCTTTGGAGGCGCTTGGCCGCGATGACGATTTGGTTGCGATGTATCAGGAACGCTTGGATGATACGTACGATCCGAGCACCGAGCTCAATCACATGAAATTGCAGGCCTGGCTGCATCCCGGAGCCGGTGACGCCGACGACGATTCCCCCAGATCCGACCGGTAAATCCACACACATCCATTCATGCCGAGCCAACGCCGAATCAGCATTGAATGGGTCTCCGTTCAGGAATTCTCGGCACGCTCGTGCAGTTCCTCGGCTGTCCGATACCAATGCTGCACGGTGTTCTCCAGAAAGAAATAATGCCGAAGATAGAAAGCCAGAAGCACCAGCAGAATTAGGTAGATTACCAGTGACACGGGCATGGTGGACGGCACCAACGTCACAAATGCCAACGCGACCAGAAACAGCACAATCGTGATGAACAGCACGATCAGATGAACCAGCCGCTCATGCTGCAGCCATTGCAGTTTGCGCACATGCCAGTCAAGCAGCGATTTCGGATCCGAGCCCTGCGCAAGTCTGCTTTCGATGTCGGCTTCGTGCCGTGCCGCCCATCGTCTCATGTTCAGCCCGTACCGGTCCTTTTTCGAGTGTTCGGCGGTTCCATGATTGACAGCTTCACCGTTCGGCATTTCCATCGTCGCATCCCCATCCATCGTTGGCCTTCCACCGCCATAAACGGTTTTCATAAACCATTATCGCCGATACGGGCATGCATTGTTCAAGATGTTTGAAAATCCGTGGCAACCACCACTTTCCCGCTTGCATGGCTCGAAAGCAGGTAGCGTATCGCCTCCGCCGTTTCGCTTGCGGAATATACGCTGTCGATGTAGACGCGCAGTGTTCCAGCTTCCACGAGTTCCTTCGCGTACTGCAGATAATCCGGTTGCCTGGTGAAGGCTCCCGCATACATGTGTCACGTTCTCGCCCGCCTGCACGACGATTCCCGAGATTTCCGACCCCAAGGGCTTTCCGACGTATCCCATCATCGCATTGGTGATACGCGTCGATACCGGTATCTTCCCGTTCTTCGTCTGGAATCGCTGGTAGTCGCTGATGTTCAGCGCGCATGCCTTCACCGCCACCAAAACCTGGTCGCTGTTTGGGGATGGTTTTCCATCGAACGCCGCTGTACCGTTTCAAGCCCGCCTGTCGCCGTATAGACCATTGCTTGCATACGTCAGTGCCCATCTTCTATTGCCATTAAACAATTCGATTTGATGAAACAGATTGTATCAGCGAAAAACGTGGAAATCACCAACAAAGCTGATTCAATGCATGCTGTTTCATCTTATTCTTCACTTTTTGGAGATATATAAAACGTGCAATAAGATACAGTCTGTATCACAAAGAGGAGGAGCATCCCATGTCAAAAGCGTCCATGGACAATCAACGGGTGAAGAAGCGGATAGCCGAGGGGCTTTTTGCGTTGCTTCGGAAGAAAGCTTTCTCTGAAATCACGGTTACGGATATCGTACGTGAGGCAGACGTTGCAAGGGCTTCCTATTACAGGAATTTCGATAGCAAGGAGCAGATCATAGAGGCTGCGATGGATGATCTGAGGGATCAGCTTCTGGGCGATGTTGATTATGATGACGACGAGCAGATCTTCGACCGGGAAAACGCAAGAGCTGGATTCGAGAAGGCGCTGGCGATCTGTCTGGTCAGGAAAGCGGATCTTCTGGCCTTATACGACAACGGTTTTGGAAGTATGATTCAACAGACCTTCAACCGGTATATCGTAGAATTCGCTGGAAACGTATCCGCTGATTCCTTGGAACGCTACAAGCTGTATTTCATATCAGGCGCAGTCACCAATGTGCTCATCGAATGGTTGAGAGAAGGCGCAAAGGAGCCTCCCCGAGAAATAGCCGCTTTATGCGTCGACTATTTCTCCATCGGCGTACTACATGCATAATGCAAGAAAAGCCCCTGAGAGCCTAAAGTGAACCGCACCCCGATTGTTGGACTGAAGAAATTCAGATTCGATGATCGGAGGTGCGGTTCTTTCGCATGCGTGAGGATCGAAGGAGACGTTACGACGACGGGTTCCGGCGCGAGGCGCTGGAGCCCGTCAAGGCCGGAGCCGGCAAGGACACGCTCGCCAGACGGCTTGCCATACCGGTGTATACCGCGAGAAACCGGATCAGGCCGTACAGGTCCGGCGGCGAGGAGGCGGTCATGGGAGGCGGCGGCAGCAGACACTACGACTGGGAGACGAAGGTCTCCGCGGCGCGCGACCACGTCGAGAACGGCATGACCAAGACGGAGGTCATGGCCAGACACGGGATCGCGAGCATCGCGCCGTTGGAGCGCTGGTGCCGCGAATACCGGGCGGGCGGCCCGGAGGCGCTGCGTCCCAAG
>NZ_JDTK01000011.1 GCF_000770925.1 Bifidobacterium ruminantium DSM 6489
CCGAAAGTGCGCAAGAATTCGGGCGTTATCAGTCGGGAGCCCACGCTTGGCCATATTTTGTCGCTCATTCAGATACAAAGAGCAAGAATGCAGTGCAGCCTCTCCACCACACCATCAAAAGAAGAAACGCATGAGATTCTGCCACCGACCCGTATTTGGTAGTTTGCGTAGAAAGGCATGGCCTCCATTCATCGCCTACTACAGAACAAATCGACGATTTCGATGGAATCTTTATCAGTTGCCGAATATCTCCTCATGGGTACCCGTACGAAGAAACCATGCAGTGCCATCTTCCCGAATCCAAACGGCGAGCCAGTCACCAGCATTGCCGACATGGCATTCGACCACACGCTCCCACTCGCCGCCTTGCAGGCGATGCGCACGATGACGCCGACGAAGCGTCTCCTTTGCCTCATCCGTATCTTCAAGCACCAAGCGGATGACGTTCTTCAACTCAGTGAAATCAACGTGCTTGCGTTTCAGACGCTTGATGTCGCGCTGGAATGCCTTCGTGTATTCCGCATTGAGCACGATCAAATCCCCAAGGAATCAAACATCTCATCAGCAGAATGAAACCGCGGATCGCCTTTCCCGGAACGTTCGTGAACCTCCCGCAAGGCAGAAAGCGTTTCGGCCGGAACTTCACTTTGATACGAAAGATTCAGTGGGATACGCTTTTCCCTGACGATCTGCCGGTAGAAGGCACGGGTCACGCTGGAAAGGTCGAATCCGAAATCCTCGGCGATGTCGGAGGCCTTCTGCTTGGTGTCCGAATCCACGCGGACAGTCACTGACGACATAGTCATATTTTCTCCGTTCCCCAAATGCCCAACACCGTAAGACAAACAATTACTATTATCTTACATCATTCAGCAGTGCCGAGACATTGCAATGCGTATTTCTTGTCCGAGAAATACCAAGGTACGGCAAAAATACGTAAGTCAAAGACATGTCTCACGGTGTCCTTTCGCTCCTAACAGTTGACCGTTAGAAGTAAATCAAATCAGCAGATCGTATACGCTGCGCATGGCGAGCAGCCCGTCCGTCATCCACTGGTAGGCGTCCGTCATGTCGCCGGAGAAATCCACATCATGCCGTACCCAAAGGTGGCGGTTCTTCTTGTCTGCGTCCGGCTCGTCCCAAGTTGCCTCGCCCAAAACAGACAGCATCCGTTCAACGGAATCCTTCATGCTGTAGAGTTTCGCGTACTGGAACGTGTCGGTGAAATACAGGTCGACCGTAATATAGCCGCCTCGAATATTCAACGCCCCATCCGGGTGACAGAAACCCGAACCTACTCCGAAGCTGGTCCACGTGTCGCTGTTCGTCTTGCGAACGGACGGATCGCCATACACGTCGACGAAATCGGCTCGTGTTGCGGCATATTCGTACAGTCCATTCCAGAAGCTGCGCCGCAACGAGATATTACCGCTGACTTGCCGCAGTTCGTCCAAGGTTCTGCCGTCCGCGACTTTCCACACTGTCCAACCGTTGATATGCTTGTCCTCGCCGGTCTCAAGCATTCTGACGCGGCGGAATGCGCCGGATGGGCTGCCGAATATTTCGCCGTTGGACAAGCGGATGCGGTGGTCTTCGGTTACGGTCGCCGTGGCGGTTATGCCGGCATACCGGCTTTCCAGCGCGGCTCCAGCTGCAAGAATGCCCCGTTTGCATAGATCAGCGAAATCAACGGCATTCTGTTCGCGTTCCCCCTGGTTCGCATTCCGATTGCGCAGAGTCTGCATCACCTCTTCCCCCGCTGTGGGGCGTGCCCACACCTGCAATGCGAGATCGGCAAGCCGGGCACCTCGTTGCGCGATCGCCTGTTCATCCCATTGCGAAGCATCGTGCAGTTCCGCGGAGATGGACAGGTATTCGCTGTCATATCCGCCAATCATGCGGCTTTTCTTCTGTTCGAACGTTCCATCGGAAAGTTCTGAATTGTATGCGGTCAATGTCAGATTTCCCAGACTGTTCACCAGCAGTGGGAATCGGTCGGGGTCGACGAGCATGTTGCGCCACTCGGCATGTGCCATGGCGTTCTGCGGCATGATGTGTTCGACGGTGTATTCGCTGAAGGATCGCGGATCCTTGGGATGGTTATGGTTCTCCAATCCGGCAAGCAGATATTTGCACCGCGGAGCCGGGCGGTACAGATCCTCGCCGAGCAGCGCCTGCCTAAATTGTTCGTCTGTGGGCATGCGCGTGGCTTTGGCGGTTTCGGTGAGGAGCAGCGCGGCGAAGGTTTCGACCAAATCATGTTCGGCTAATTCAAGTTTGGCAATCAGGGATGGAACAAGTTTGTTCAATCCGTTGCTGGACACCGAACAGACCATTCTGCGAAACAGATACGATTCAAGATCCGCGAGCATACGCAGCAATCCGTCGCGGTTTGTGCAATGATGCTTCCACGCCGCGAACATGTACATAACCAATGAATCCGTAACCGTGCTGTCCAGGTCTTGGATCGATTCGAGCCGATAGTCCACGTTAGTGTCACCGCTGCCGGCGGCCGCAACGCCTTTGATAACGGCGTAGTACCCCGCATATTCCAGCATGTTCTCGAGAAGATTGCGCGTGCGCTCCATGCGCGGCATGGAGCTATCGGCTGCAAAACGTTTGAACTCCGAATACATGGCGCGGCCTTTGGGCACGGGCTTCTGCAGCGTGACGACCATCCAGTCGTGCAGGAACGCGTCGAATGAGAGACTGCCGAGAGTACGCTCCATAGGCAGCCAGTAATCGGCATACAAGGTGTTCTGCTCGGCCATGGGGCACCCCATGAGCATGTAGTTGCGTACCAGATCGGAAGTCTCAAGATCAAGCCCGGTGGAATTCATCGATTCGAATACCAATTGCGGCTCGTCGCACCCCCGATCCAGAGTGACGGACACGACTTCAAGGCGTTGCAGACCGTTCCATACCACGTTCGCATCGTCGATGGCCGCGACCAGCGAACGGAATAAATCAAGATTCGCTTCCAACCGGGAACCCGTATCGGCATGGCTCGGGCGATCGGGAGCGACCACATGGTCGCACATGCTGCGCAGCACTTCCCTATCATCACCGGAAAGCGTCAGCTTGTAGCGTCCTTCACCAGTTGCGTACTTATCGACAAGATAGCCACGGTCGATGAGCATATCTGAGGAGAATCGTAGGCTCTCAGGGTGTTCGCGAGCGTATTCGGCCAGTGCGATAAGCAAAAGGGTCACGGAGGTAAGGCGCTGCTGGCCGTCGATGAGCTGGCATCGGCTGACACCATCCGGGCCGATGCCGCCTTCCTGCATCCATACAATCGACCCGGTGAAATGCGTTCTCTCAGGATGCCTGCCAACCGTTACGATGTCGGCCCACAATTGCCGGCACTGCTCTTCGCCCCATGAGTATCTGCGCTGATACACCGGTACAACGAACCGAAGCGAACCGGTGAATAAGTCCAGCAGAATTTTCTTGCCAGCGTCCATGATGCCTCCTCTCGCAACATCGCTTTTCCACCTCCTCAATTATCACGCGACAGAACAACAGCCTCACACCGTAGGCAATGTGCCACGGACAAATTTCAGAAGAAATGTAAATGATTATTTCTTCAATATCGCCTTGAGTGTCATGAATGCCGCCTTGCCAACTTTGGGGCCATACTTTCTTATCAAAGCGACCATCAAGGTTCCCAAGGCGATTCCGGCCGTTTTCACGTAACCGGTAATTTCCTCCCAGCAAGCCGAGCAGAACGGCAGCTTGTTGTCGGAAGCCAGTTCTATCTTGCACTTGATGCAAGAGCGTTTTTTCGACGCAGGATTTTCTTCGCCAACACCTGCAATTTCATCAGCAACTTTTTCAGCATCCTCAATCTTCTTCATCATGCTGCTTCTCCTCATCGTTAGAATCATTCCCGTTCCTCTCACTCTCGGTAATGAGTTTTGGAGAGATCGCTTCGCCCGCGTCGAGTGCCTTCGCCACGTTTTCGACGTTTGCCGCTATTCGTAAGGAACCGGCAACGAACTTTTCCGGATTGTCGCCTCTGTTCTTGCTCTTCACGCTGCCCACAAGGTTGAGCATCGTATCGCGCTTATCGAGATCATAGTTCTTGATGAACTTATTAAGATCCTGAAGGCAATACGCGGCCGCATCCTGTTGTCCCAACGCCATATGCGTTTGCATCTGCACGTTCACTGCATTCACAATCGCCACATAATCCTGCATCGCCCTTAATGCGGCGTCCGATTTTTTGCCGCCCTGCTCCATCAGCCTTTGCTGCTGCGCGAAATTGCGCACCAGCAAAGCCTTCGCGCGCGTGGCCTCGTTCAACGCTTCACGTACATACTCATTACGTTCCCGGCTGCTCTTGATACGACACGCTTGCTGGAACATATCAAGCGCGGCATCGATACGGGCCAAACGATCCTGTTGCAGTTCCTCGCCAAGCTGTTGCACAGCTCGGCCGACTTCATCGATTTTTTCCATTACCAAGCAAAGGGCAGCCTGCGTTTCAAGATGCTGCATAGCCGGTAATAACGCATCATTCCTGACGACTTTCTCCAAACGCACTTGTTTGAAGATTTTGTTGCGTTCATCGAACACTTCAGCAAGAATCTCGCCGTTTTTATCCGTGGCGAAATGAAGTTTGCCCTCTTCGATCATGTGCATGATATGTTCCGGAAGCTTGGCTTCCAAATGCACAGTTCCACCAAATATACTTTCTAGTGTTTCCGCCAGAGCCGGAATCATGGTTGAAAGCCATTTCCAATCAGTCAGATGCCGGAACAGGTTCTTGTTGTCTTCGTCAGACAACCGAATCTCACAACTCCGGCCATCATCCACCACGATTTCGCAAGGCACAATCGGTACAGGGTGGTACTCCCCCTGCTTGTATATTGGCCGGCTCGGATCATCGCCGCGGAAGCCGCAATACGGACACATGGTCGCGGTCTCTGCCACATACGTGCCGCAAGCTGGACATTGAACATTCATATTTTTGCCTCACTTCTCATCAATTCGTCGATACGTAATCTTGCATTCTTTGACACGACGAAGCTGCTGGTGCCGCAACAACGGGTTAAGCCAGTCGCCATCAACGAATTTCTGGAAGATGTCAAGCCCACGGCCGGGAAGAATCTCCCATCCGGTATCCGAAGTAATGGAACGGTCGTGCAAAGTGTCTCTGAATTCGTAGGTAAGGTTCACGCCCAGCTGTGAGAACGTTGATGCCAATTCGTTCAAACCATTTAATTGCGCTTCCACGAATCCAGGCTCATTATGCCCGGTCACCAGATGAACGGCTACATCCTCATCGGAATTTTTGCATCTGAGCAGCATTTCCAAGAACTCGGCCAGATTACGCAGCTGATAAGGCTTACGCACATACGCATCCTCTACAACAATTTTCTTCGCACCAGCCAAATATGGACCGAACAATTTGTAATACGTGATTCCACGTTGGTTTTCGACCAGTTCCCGCTGCTTTCCGTCGGCCTTTGCCGCAAGACGCTCGACTGGAGTCATCGTAGCTGTTTCTTGCTGCCGCGCTACGGGCAAGGCATTGGCGTTCTCAGAAGCACCGGCTTCGCCCTCGTTACCCGCAATTGCCGCAGCATCACCAGCAACAGACGATTCTGCCTCGCCCTCATCTTCCGAGTTCTCAGCTACACGCCCACGCCAATACAACTGCGGGTAGTCAAGCTCTTCCAACGTCTGCACGGCGACTACTTCGCCATCGCTCACACGCTTGTAAGTGAACTCGACTTCCTCCATGGTGGAGTCGATGCGGCACAGCTGGTCTTTGACACGCTTGCGGCCCTCGAAGGCACAACGCAGCAACGGTTCCATCTGTTCAGGAGTAGCATTGCCGTCCGGGTAGATAAGCTTCATCAATCCGGAGAATGTCTTCCTGATGCCGTCCTTATCTCGCGTGGACAGCGTGGAAGACAGCTCGAAATACTCTTCAAACCGGTCGCTGTAATCGGCATCGCGCAGGTTGTGCAGAATCTCCGCCAGGTAGTCGACCACGAATCCGAATCCGCTGGTGAACATCTCGGAACGGATCTGTTCGAACTCCCAACCCGGCAGGTAGAAATGGATACGGTCTAGGAACGCCGGATCATGGTATTGCTTCGGCAGCTCTTCGAACAGGTCAGAATTTTTCAGCATATACGGCACGTTATGCGAAGTGTTGCCCACGAACACCATGCTCGCTTCGCCTTGGAACGTCTCGACGCCACGGGAGAACGACTTGTTGGCCATGTAGTTCTTCATGATGTCCACCAAATCCCGGCCGGCCTTCTTGGCCTTGCCTGCGAACTCGTCGAACGCCACCGTATCCCAATAGCCCACAAGCCCCAAATGTCCGTTGGAATTGTTCACGAACAGTTTGGCCACTGTCACTTCCCCGCCGGAGATGAGCATGCCGTGCGGCGAGAATTCCGAGTAGATGTGCGATTTGCCGGTACCTTTCGGCCCGAGTTCGACCAGATTGTAGTTGCGCTCCACAAACGGCACCATACGTACCAGATGCAGCAGTTTCGCCCGTTCGGAGAATAGATCGGGATTGAACCCAATGGACTGCATCAGCAGATCGATCCATTCGCTATCGGTGAATTGCGAACGTTGCTGCATGTAGTTCTCACGATCATCACGCGACATCTGCACAGGCTTGAGCTGCAGCAACTGCCATGGTACTTCGCGCGGGTCGCCGGAATATGCGTAACCGATCTGACACATGCACCAGATGCCCGTCACCAGCAGTTTCGGATAAGCCTTTACAAGGCTTGGATCGACAATGACCTGGCTGATGCCGAGATTGGAGAATGTCGCCTCGTAGAGGTCGGTCTTCTCGTTAAGCGCCACCTGTACACGGTCGATAATCCTATGGCTGCCTTTCTCGCGGATTTTCGACTGGATAAGATTGGCTTCCTCGCGATGCACATAGTTGTTCGCAAGAATGGCACGCACTCGATCCACACCCGACTCGATACTGGCCTGGTCGGTGTTCGTGGCATATGCGCTGAGCAGGAACTCCAGCACATATGAGGGCACCAGCGCATTGCCCTTGACCTTGTTCACCAGATCCTTGCGGACGGTGACTCCGGGGAACAGATTGGTGATTTTGGCGTCCAACGCATTCAGCGAGGTCTTCTTCTCGCTGAATTCGGGATTTTCAATCCACCCGTTCTGGTTCATGTCCTGCTCGTCCATTTGCATCCTCACACTTATTCGTTACATCAAATACAGCTCAGTCGAAGAATCCGGCATCGTCGGATACCACGCCCTGTTTGAAGAAGTATCGCGCCTTCTGATCAAGCATGATCAGCACATTAGACCCGGCTGTCTTCTCACGCAGCCGTAGCTCAATGTTTGTTCCATTGAACCGTTCCGCGTCACTGGTCAGCATGAGTGTGGCCGTCACATGGCGTTCGCTCTTCTCATGTCCGAGCAGATTGAATGCGACCGGCGTCTCATTGGAGATGAGCACATCATTACCAGCTGCGTCGCGCCCCCACAATCCGGCCAGCACGGTACGCGCACGGATCTTTCCACCGACAGGCTCATTCTGAAGAAACTCCACAGTCAACTGTCTGCTGGAAAGTCTGTCGGTCCGTTGCAGAATGGTGAATTCCACAGGTCTTACGTCGTCGGCTGCGGAACGTCCTTTACTGACATGCAGTACAGGAACGACTATTTCCTGCAACGCAGCCCCTCCATGCACGTATCGCACACCTGTGCCTTGCATACGCAAACGCATAATGGAGTTCGGAACTTGAATGCTCACACCCTCATCCTGAGAATCATCCATTCCTATCTGCGCAGCGGTGAATGTCACAAATGCGCGTCCTGGAGCGAGATTGGATCCGATGGAGAAGCGCCTCTTTTTCACCCATACTGCATCGCCCTTAGGCTGTTCGCTCAGCCATTCCGTACTACTCAAATCCCGATCCTGATAGAGGAACCCATGATCGGCGGTGATGATCATGTTGTATACGTTGCCGCTGGCGAGTTTTTTGACTAATTCGCCGAGTTCTTTGAATGTCTTTTCACATGCGTCCACCGTTTCCGTTTCCGTTTTTTCCGCATCACCGGTGGCATCGATATGGTTGTGATACACATACAACACATTGCAGGATTTATAAAGCTCTTTGATCTCACTGACTTTCAGCTTTATCAGATCATCGTATCTAATCGCTTTACCGCCTACATCCGAAAGAATCGCATCACGCGCTCCGACTCCTCTGGTGCTGCGTCCATCCGACAGAACATACAAACGGTCCTTAGGCGTGGGATTCTTACTGTCGAACTCAAGTGAATCATGCGGCAGCAAGGCCGCCATGCCAAGCTGCGTATAGGATGGCAGAACGCTGTATTGCATATCCAGTTTTGTGCTGAAGCGGCTTTCTCTATCGATGCGTTCGGACAGCTCCTGCGCAGCCTCATATCGCAGTGCATCGGAAATGATCACAGCGATTTTTCTGTTGGCCTTCAAGGTCGGCGCAACCTCACGGTCATAGAAGTCGGTTTGCGCATTCGTCCCCACGAACTTCCATTGGCTGAGGGTATCGACCTGCTTCTGCCAAGCCTGTCCCAAATCCTGCTGGTAGGTTTCATAGGCGTTCTGAAGATCATCGTTCACGCTCACCGCATCCGGGTTAGCCTGATGCCATGCGAGCACATATCTTCTGTATGTGCCATCAGCTTTATACAATTTGTCGGCATACAGTTCCATACCCTGCTCCGGCGAGCTGATAGCGCCGATGAGTCCGCTGCATTCAGTCAAAACGGCACGAAGCTCGCTTGCTGCGGCAATGCATTCATACTGGTCGGCGTAATCCGCATACCAAAGCTTCTGCTTGCGCCCATTGATGATCCGCTGCACTTGGTCGTCCGTAATGGATTGTTCTCCCAGTCGTTCGTACAGCTTGTTAACGACCATTTCATCCACGTCGCGGAACAAATCACGGTCGGCAAGTTCCTCCACGCTCATGTCGGCGATTTGTGCGGACAGCTGCAGTTCATCCACTACATTCTCGGAGAGATTCTGAAGCACCGCGCGCATATCGATGTTCTTATACCAATCGTCCCAGTCGCGAATAATGTTCGCATATGAGGAAAGCGCGTTCTTCCCATCGGAAAATCCGTTCCATGCCAGCTGAAACAGCCACAGCACGAAATCCTTCACCGTCGGTTCGTTTCCGGAGTCAGTATCCACATCAAAATGGTAGATGCGTCGTGTTCCCACCCAATGGAACGCGCTCAATCCCATGCGCTCGATTGCCGTGATACCAGAGTCATCCCCCTGCGAATATTGCGTGAGAAGTTCCGCCCAGATGTCTTGCATGCTGTGTCGGTCATCTTTCAGGTGCAACAACGTGGCGATCATTTTCGCCTGAAAATCCTTAATGTCGTCATGCGCAGTGAGTCGTTTCGCGAAGCGCTTGACACGTTCCTCACTATCGAAGAACTTCGGCGCACACTTCATTACCTCCATCCACTCTTTTCGAGTGTCGGCGGAAGTTTCCGGCAACATTTCCGTAAGAGTCACGGCGAGCTTATCCATGGTGAATGTAGGCCCGTATGCCAGTTTCAAATCCAACAGCCAGTCATCTTGAAGCGCCGGGGCCGGTTCCGTCGAATACACAAGGAATTTTTGATTCGGCTTTTCGTGGAACATGCGGTAGCGCACAGTGAACGGGATATATCGTCTGTCGTTCTCATCCCCTATTTCCGGGGTGATCAGTTCGACTTCGCGCAGTGCCTCATCGGCAGCGTGCTCGCCTACCAATGTTGCTACAACATCCGCATATTGCTTCTTGTCGTCAAGCCAAAACACGATGCGCCCATGCTCGTCTGGCTGGCTGAAGCGTTTGGCAAGCAGCCTTGTTACTTGGCTATTCTCACTCATGCGATTCCGTCCTTTTCTTTGCTTCGGCGTATCGAGTGGCACGGCCAGCACCGATTTTCACTGCGTTACCTTCTTCTATCAGACTCTTCAATATTCGTTGAGCCTGCCTTTCCTGCACGCCCAATATCCGGATAGCGTCTGAGATGGAAATGCTCGCATTATTACGCAGCGCATCAAGAATACGCTCCTTCTGGGATGGAACTACCGTAGTGTCGGCGCTTGCAATGATGCTCGTCTTTGAAATTGATTCTTCATCAACCCCGTCATCAGAAAGCAAATCCCGTCGTAATC
>NZ_JDTK01000012.1 GCF_000770925.1 Bifidobacterium ruminantium DSM 6489
ATAATCCCGTCATCAGAAACTGTCTCTGATTCATTGCGATAGATGTTGATGCGCAGATCCGTATCACCGCCAAGAAATTCCGGTTCCGGCAATCCGGCATCGCGAACCTCTTGCATGACACGCAGAATACCGCTTCCCCAATGTTCGATGTATCCCATGTATTCGAAAGCGGAAGCCAAGGCCTCATTACGTATCTTCGAATAGCCCTGCTTCATACGTTCAATGGTTTGCCCCATCGGCAGACGCCCCGGCGAGGTGATCTCCAAGCGATCATCATAGATTGCGATCTGAATGCTCGAACGATCGATATAGCTGCGATGCACTATTGCGTTGACGATCAGTTCTCGAATGGCATCCGGCGGAATCTCGTACACATCCTGCCGGTACACGCCCTTGAACCGGGCTCCCATATGAATGTTGCGCAGCACATACTGGTAGGACTCTTCAATAAGTTTCTGTGGCGTGCCGGAAAACTCCCTACGGTCCACGAATATGGCCTTGGTGCTTCCTTTGAACACCCCGCATTGCACTACGGAACGAACGGCCTCATTGCCCGTCAGAATCGCATAGGAGTTAGTAGGAGCCAATCGCCCGTCTTGTTCCGTCAGCACGCCCCACTGCAGCAGTTGCTTCTCTGTGACGGTTTTGACCTTTTCGGGGTCTTCGGCGTTATCCTTCGCGGTTTTCGTCAGACTTGCGCATAATGCTTCAACGTCTTCCTCCGTTATGGACAATCCAAGGCATTGCACCTGGTCGAAACTCCGATTGCTACCTTCAATAGTCAATTCCCGGATAGTAGGCTGATCGGCCTGACGCGTGGTGCCAGCTACACGAACGAACGTTCCTTGTTCCTGGCCGAGCGACTTGATATGGTACGGACGCTGCAAACCGGGAGCGATTTCAGCCACAATGACTGTCTTACCGTCCACGTCATGCATGGTGATATCGGGGATGATTAACGGCTCGCAACTATTGACAATGGCATCCGAAATAGAGTCCATTACCGTGAACACTTTGTCCTCGGCAATACCAGCCACACGGAGTGTCTGATCTTCAACGCCGAACACCAAGCATCCGCCTTGTCCATTGGCAAACGCCACTGCGGTTTTGGTGTAGTTGATGCTCTTGGAGGGAGGCATGAGCTTGTATTCCACATTCTTGGATTCGCCATTCAACAATGTCTCAATGCTCATTAGGCGTTTGCCCTTCTGAATTATTTATACGGTCAATCCAATTCAGTTTTGTATCTATTCCCATACGTTTCAGCTGTTTTTTAACAGAGCATAACGCGACCTTACTGAAAAAGGGAAGATCATGGTTATGACTGTCTTGCTTGGGAACGATGGCGAAGACGACATCATGAATTTGATTCTGATTCAACAGGAAATTCTCAACTGAGGAAAGTCCCTCTTGTTCGCCAATCTGCATGATTCTTTCATTCACTTTTTCTGCGTAATCGGAAGCATCCCTCTCCATAGAAGCTGAAACAAGCCCTTGATTAAACAAGTGGCTCATTGTTGCCGAGCCCGAGTACCGCTTTATATGAATTCTTTTGCCATCATCAGCAAGCACGTCACAGAATTCAATTCGGCTGCGACCACCACCATACGAAATTAATCTTCTATCCATTAGAAGAAAGTGGTTGGGAAATTCCTTGACAAGAGCTCTCTCAAGCTTATAGTTATAGAGTCCTTCTTTTTCTAGCTTTATCTTATTCCCGTCAAATCCATCGACCAGTTGTTCTTCATCGCAATCTTGAGAATACGGAATGAACTCGATATCCGATTCGTTCGTATCCATAAAGTCTTCATTAATTCGATTAAGATAATCAGAGCGAATCTCATACCAAGCACCATCAAGCACACAATATGATTTCCCATCATATGTCAAATCGCCAACAAGACACTTATGCGCTTGCCAACGTTGATAAGGCAAGCCATTTTCTCTTGAGATGGCAGTTATTCGTTTATTTTTAAGTTGATCAATAGAAGTAAGAGGGTTTTTAAAAGAACGAAGTACATCTGCTAAAAGTACATCATCCTGAAGAATGGGTTCTTTATTCTCATCAGTTTGAGATCCAATTTGAAAACCTTCAATTCTGTCCCAATCAATAATATCAGGAACTGCCATCCATAAATCATGCTGACTATCATCTTCATAGCTGTAGTCTGCGATTTGCCGAATCGACTCTGCCCATAATTTTTCTTCTAGAGCTGGATCTTTTACAGGAGCGATGTTGTCGACCCAATCAAAATCTTGTTTGTAAGTTTCTTGACAGAATAATTCATAGAGAGATTTAAGGAATTCTTGCACATTATCTATATCGATTTCTTTTGTAACAGCAAGAGAATCACCACCAGTCACCGTTCCACACAGCAACTCATCTTCTCCACATTTAGCCGTTACCTGACTTAGCAAATTCCTTTCAGTGTCGATTGCAAAATCATCGATATCCCCTATTCGGGACAACTGTTCACTTGAACGCTTGGCACTACCCGAGACATCAGCGAAATGAATCGCCCTCAATGTATCATTCTTTACAGAGTTAAGCACACATTTCAGACCAAAACGTTCCTCGATGGCGGAACGATTGATAAGCGTACGGCCATATCCAAAAGTAAGAACAAAGTAACGCTGACTATCTCTCCCACCTGACGAAATAGTTTCATCTGCTTCTACACCAAACGAATTATTCCCAACAATAACCGGAACGACAAGGGCCGCTCCAATATTAGCAACTCTAAGAGATTCACTTCCTACTGCTGAATTAAAGAAAGTATCAACCCATCCAGGCTCGTGCGGTTTTGCGGAACGGGCGAACAGTTTATAACTCTCATGCCCCTTGACCTGCAACTCAACAATACGGTTACCATCATCTGAGGCAGGAGGAATAATCTCTCCTACTGGAAAATCTTGTTTTATCAGATAAATGCTGAGCTTATTCTTTGCCATTGCTGACTTCCTTGTCTTTTTCCTTCAGTGGATGAACGGGCCAGGTCCAGGTGGAGACTTCTTTTCGCTTTCGCTCGATGGAGGGAATGGCACGAAGGGCTTTGCCCATGCGCAGGTAGTTCACCAGCACGCCGTCGTCCAAATCCATTTCCAGATTACGGGTAGCCAGCGGGTACAGGGTCTGATCCTCATAGTCCTTGCATTCAAGAATGGCTTTACGGAGTTTGGCGGCCTGTTTCTTGTCCGCGGTACGGTCGGAACGCTCCAAGCTATCGGCGATGTCGGCGATTTTGTTGGCATAGTCACGCAGATAGTTGAGCACCACGTTCGTGGTTTTTGGCGTATACCGATGCAGATACACGAGCGCCTTGAATGAGCCTTTGTTGCTGGTTTGGCTGGAGTACTGCCAGTAGATCGGACGATTCGAGTACATCTTCACGTGGTCGTTGTAGAAATCATTCACGAAATACTTGCGGATACTCTTGCCCAGCACCTGCTCGATATAGGCGATGTTCGCGGCCAGATCCTCCTTGCCGAACGCCACGGTAAGGAACCTGCGGAACCGTGTCACGATATCATCTTCGAAGCAGTCCGTCTCCGTGACAGGAATGACATTGTCCGCGTCCGGCTCGAATGACGGGTTCGGAATCTGTGCATGGTAGTCATCAAGTGTTTCACCCTGCGATGCGAGAATCAAACCAGGCTTGTCGAGCGAATACCTGCCGAACATGCAGCCCACCGCATACGAAATGAGCTCCTTGACGACATCTTGAGCGAATTTCTCGTTGCGCACTTCCGGAGTATCCTTCGGATATGCGAACGCGACGTTACGCTTCAACGACACGCGTTCCAACGGCACGTCACATGGCACATCATCACGCACGCCATACGCGTCCGCCACAGCTATGTTGTTATCAATCTCAAGCTGCTGCTGTTCCGAAGCAATCATTGCCCAATACGAGCGAACATTCTTAACAAGCTCTTCTATGACGCCAGATGAAAAGTCTGTCTGTTCCTCATCAAACAATATCGGCTTACTGAAATTCCATGAAATTTCTTGAGTGTTCCAATCATCTTTAGTATTCTGAATCAAATTATCAATTTTTAAAGTCCAATTTCCCGGAAGAAGATTGGCAATCGGCAACTTCGCAACTTGTCCAACTTCAAAATGCAGAGTTGGAGCCATTGCAGCTAGAAGCTGACCTGTTACCGAAGCATTGCAAATTGCAATGAGTTTATCTCTATCCAGTTCGTCTTTAGGGAAGAGACAATCACCAACATGGCTGAAAATGAAACCTTCTGGATAATACCGGAATGAAGGAGTCCCAGAAGATACATTGGACCACGATACTGAGGACTGGAAATAGAATTGTGGATTCCTGATAACTGATTTTGGCTTGAAATCATACAATTCTTGACCATTGTTTTCCCAATTAATCACATAATCTTGGTTTCCATACCATTTGCGGTATTCGCCACCTTTGTTATAGGGAAACCATTTATCGCAAACCGGAGTTTTTCTGTCCTTTGCGTTATCAGGCGTAAGCTTCGATTTGGATTGCGAAACTTCCCACCATTCACGAATGAAGCGATTATTATCAGCGGTCGCAAGCCCCTGCCTTGGTTTTGCAACTTTTTCAAGCTTATCTCCCTTAGTGAAAGCCTCAAGCATGGGTTTGCTAAGCCAGTAAACGATTGGCACACCGGGAATTTGCGCGAACTCGTGCTGGTCCACCTCGAAAAAATACTTGCGCATACCCGAATGGGCAGATTGCTCATTATTGTGCGCTTCGATAATTTCCAATGCACGAGGACCTTGCTGCTTCGCTCCTACAAAATCACTAAGTCTGACAAATGCACCCTTCCTATCGCTGCGACCCTTTCCTAGAGTGAAAGTACAAATAGGCACGGTGGCACCTTCGAATCCGGAATATTCCAGTTGAATCAATGAACTGATGTGTTCCTGTCGGATAATCCGTTGACGCATCTGCTCATAGGAAGATATGAACATCCACACGTAAGGAGTCATGAAGCCAAGCTGCCCATGCTTAGGCACCAACTCAAACAGTCTATAAATGAATGCCGCAAAGAGATCAGCCTTGCCATCCTCATAATGGTCCTGCACGAACTGTTTGAGCTCGCCGCTCATATTCTTTGCGCCCATATATGGCGGGTTCGCCACCACTGCCGCGTATTTACGTGCAAGGTACCTTGTTTGAGTAAATACGTCCTCTGCATGTTCACGCAGAAGAGGGTCGAACAACGTATCGATGTCATCCTCGCTTTCCGGTGATGACGCCGCCAATTCAACAAGCTCCTGTGGCGGCTGAATCAGCGAACCATACACGTCCGCCTTCGCATAGGTGTTCCATACCGTGGAGTCCAGATTCACCTGGTATAGGTCATTCAGCTCGGCGACTTCGTCTTCCTTGAACGCAATCGGCGCAATGCGCTGAATATTCGGCTCCACCTGTTTCTTGAAGAATCTACGGGAACGGGAACGAGCCTTCATGGTCAGAGCGAAGGCGGCAAGGCTTGCGGCTCGTTCATCGATTTCCATGCCGTACAGGTTGTGTTTGAGAATCAGGCCGGGAATATCACTCGGCGCATACCCCTCCTCCTCGTAGATCTCATACAGCAGGTCGAATGCGTAGGTAAGTATGTGGCCGGAACCGCATGCGGGATCGCATACGGTCAGGTCTTCCGGAGTCCGGATTGCGAGAATATCCTCGTTCCCGACGGAATCATTCTCTGAAGGCCAGATGTAATAATCCCAGTTTTTGTGCAGCTGGCTATCCGGATGCGACTGCATCCAAAGCCTGCCAACCGTGTTCTGCACCAGGTAGCGCACGATCCAATCAGGCGTGAACAGCTGGGTGGCGGCGGGAATCTCATTGGCTCCGGCTTTGTGGTTCTTCTTGAACCCGTCCATCACCTCGTTCTTGCGTTCCGAAATGTAGTATTGGTACAGCCAGCCGATGATCTCCACATTGCCAGACGGATCGTCAACGCCGCAATCCTCCGGGGTCATGATCTCCACCGCATTCCTCAACACGGAACCCTCGGCGAGCAGATCGGCTGGCATGAGCAGTTCATCCACTCTGCCGGCTTCCTTGCCGACGTTTTCGAACACGAACGGCAGGTTACGATTCCAGAACCGGCATTCGGATTGCAGCAGCAGGCCATAAGCCACGCCCTGCGGATCATCTGCCAAAATGGAACCACTCAGCAATCCTTCAATGCGCTCTTTGGCCTTATCATTCACCCGCAACGAGAACACCCTGCTGTCATACTCGCCTCGTTTCGCCGCTGCAAGCACTTCCGGCAGACCATTCGTGCTGGTCAGACCGGCTGGAGAGACCACCGGCGTGCCGGTGAACCCGTGCACATCCATGTAACGGAACGCGATGATGCGGTTGAACCACCGGTACGCATAACGCTCCACCACATGCTTGCGGCCCTCTACGCCGCCACCGGCACGCTCGATCTCACGCTGCAGAAAAGCGAACGCACGCGGGTCGTCAACCTGGGCGTCAGAATTCGGCACCAATGCGGCGTCAAGCCGGGCCCTCACCGCATTCATGAGCTGGCGGCGCGCATCCGTTGCGAAGGCTTGCAGTTTCGACGTGTTCATAGCAGGATCTTCTTTCCATTCTCAATGGCGGCGATAAGCTCACGGCGGTAAGCATCAAGGAAGTCATCCACATCATCCTTGGTTTCCAAAGCGTCCTTGGTGTGAGGCCTGCTGATGGTAGCGAACGACACGGCCACGCGCGGGGTTTCCTTTTGTTGCGATTCAGGAATGTTCGCATCCATCGGCGTAGTAGCTGTAGCAGCCTGCGCCTCTCCTGCGAGCGCGGTCTTCGGTCTCGGCGCGGAGGCTGCTAGCGTGTTGATGAGTTGCGGGTAAGTGCGTTCGCTCAGTTCGTGTACGCTTTCGCGCATTTTGTAGATGAACGGTATGCGCTGCATGCGTTCCGCCACTTGGTCCAGTTCTGTCTCGACCTTGGCTTGCGCGGCTTGTGTTGCATGCTGATATTCGGTGGAATCGTGGATTCTGGCGCGAATATCTTCCACGTCGTTAAGCGCGTTGGCGCGTTCGGTTTGGATGGTTGCGTCTGTTGCCTCACGCAGATCGTCAATGGCAGTCTTGAATTTATTGGTTTTGCGGAAGATGTTCGGGTCGTTTGCCAGCTGTTCCGCGGATTGGTACAGGCTTGCTGCCGTAGTGCCAGATACATAGTCGATGTTTGGCTTGTTGTTTTTCAGCCATTCCAATCCGTCTGCAAGAATCCTGGATTGGGAACCGTTGAGGAAAGCGACAATCGGGTCGATTACGTCTTCTTTAAACTCGAGCAGTTCTTCGGAACCGTTTTCGGTTTCTTGTGCGGTGAAATCGCCAAGCAGCCAGTCCTCACCCATTCCGGAGGCATAGTTGATTTTCTCAATGGCCTTGTCGAGCTGCTGCACAAAGCCGAATCGGGCATTGCGCACGCGCAGCTGGGTCAAACTCTCCGCCTCCCACTTAAGTCGCGTGGTAACGGCCTCCGCCAGATCAATCGCATTCGATGGCAGGTCCGCGGCGGTGAGCCCAAGGAAATCCCTGGCGAAGTCACGCAGCTGTGAAACTTTTCTCGTGTCGAATACGCGCGGTAGATCCACTCGGATGGAGTCCTGCTTTTTCGTTTCCCTAAGCACGCGGGCGGCCTCGCTGCGCTGCACCGGCTTGCCGTCCAGCGTCAGCGTGATTCTGTCGGAACCATACAGGTGGCCGATGCATGCGAGCGTGGCGGCGTACGGCCAACCATAGGGAACGCTGCCGTAGGCATCAAGAAGGCTCTTGACGGTGGCGACCATGCCTTTGCCTTTGTCACGACTGACCGCGGCGAACACATCATCGGCGGGAACGTCGAGTTTGTCTTGCACTGCGTTCAAGCCGTCGAACGTGCCAGGCTGATGCTGTGTGGCGTTCATGATAATCCGGGCGAGATCCGTTTCCTCATATCGTTGCCCGCCGAGCAGGGAGAAGTTTGTGTAATACCGGCCGATAAGCGTTCCAAGACCTTCCGCCATACGGGCCTGCACCTCGGTGGATTTCACTTCCACAGTTCCGCCGTTATAGTCGAACTCGCCATTGGCCGCGGCTTTGACGATGCGGGTACGCAGCTCCGTGTAAAGCCTTTCATTGGCGACGCTCTTGCGGGAGATGATCTGCTGGCGCACTTCTGACTGGCTGTTCTTGTCGGTGCGCATAAGGTACGTATAGGTCTTCACGTACATGCGCAGGTCGTCAAGCAATGTTTTGTCGGACATATCCAACAGCAAAGTGATGGTGTCGCGCATACCCATGCCCATGCGAATGGCATCGGCACGGTCCTGCGCATTGGTCGAAGTGACCACGTTCAACCAGATGGGCTGTTGCGCGGACTGTTGCACCCCATCGATGCGCAAACCATAGCGGAACTGGGCACGCTGTTCGCCGTATGCCACGGTCATCTTGCCGAGCACGTCGCTGACCAGGATCTTCTTCAGCTCGTCGATTTCCTTGCTGGAGTCGATGTCCGTGCTTTTGATCTCCTGCTCAATATCCTGCTCTTCGTTGGTCAGGTAATTGTAGGTATCTCCCACACGCTGCACATACGTGTCTTTTTCCAACTCTCCCAGAACATACTTGATGTTCCGTTCCAGTTCCATCACGTCCATGTCGAACTGGTCGGTCAGCAGAATGCGCAGGTTATGCGGTGTGGTGGGGAATCCGTCGACATGCTTGACCAGCAGCAGCACCTTCAGCAGGCGCACACCCAGTTCTTTTATATCGGAGCCAAGTCTCTTTTCGGCTTGGTTGATGCGGAAGTTCGAGGTTGATTGGATGGCGTCGGCGATGCCGTCGTACAGTTTGTCGAACGGCATCAGGGCCCCGACCGTCTCATTCTGACTGGACCGCAGCGTGCTGCTGATGGTGGAAAGCATGGACCGTTCACCCACGGATGCGTGACGCCCGGAGAACATGTTGTACCGGCTCATTTCCCGCAGCACGTTCTGGAACAGCTCGAACTCATAGTTCACGAACGGGTACGATGCGATGAAATCGTCTTTGCTGTATGCCTTGTTGCTGCTGAATTTCGAAGTCTCACGCGTGAATTCGAACATGGTGCGCAGGTTCGCATTCTGCTCATCCCACAGCTCGTTCATCACCGACTCATATTCCGGTTTCTTGGTAAGCAGGCGCTTCTGAATGACCTCCACCACGTCAGCACTGTTAAGCTTCAGCTTGATGGAGAATCTGCCCTGGATCTTCGAAAAGTCATAGCTTTGCTGCTTGGTCCGATCACCGACGATGGTATCCATGTCTTCCTGAGAGGTGACCACTACCCACGCACGCCCGTTGGTCTTAACGGCAAGATCCTCGGCAATGGATTGCAGGGACAGCATGAGCTCCCTGTTCTCACCGATGAACTGGCCAACCTCGTCCACGAGGAACAAGATACGGCGGTTCGGTTCCTGATGGGACAGCCATGCGTTCACGTCGTCTGCGAAATCGCCGACCGTCATCGTATACGTATCCTCATAGCGCTGGATGATGCTGTCCTGCTCCGGCTTGCCCGTCACCGCGGCATAGGCTCCGCAGATCTCATCATCCCATAGCACGGCCTCGTCGCGCCCCTCGCTCCACGGTTTGCCAGCCGCTTGTTCGAATTCATGTTTGAAATCGTCAAGGTAGCCGTTGTTCGCCAGATCACGTTCGAATTTCGCGACAAACGGATTCTTGCCATAGAAGCCACGCGCCTCATCGAATACGCGGACAAAGGCGTACAACAGCGCATCAGAGGCATTGGATTTATCTGCCTTCTGATCGATGTTAAACAGAATCGACGTGGCAGGAATCGTCAAGGTCTTCTCAAGCTGCCCTGCAAGCATCTGGTCATCCTGCGATTCGGCTTTGCCCATAAAGGTACGAACAATCTGCTCACGATTCATGGTCGGCTTATTGCCCTTGTCGACGAGTTCGGCCGGAACCTCGCCCAAAACGTGTGACAGCATCTTCAATAAGTGCGATTTACCAGAACCGAAGAAACCGGAGATCCATGCGCCATTCTGTTCGTGGTTCGACGGGTCGTTGTATGCGTCAAGGAATTTGGCCAGATTGCGGCAAATCTCCTCCGTCAGCACATACTCATTGACCTCATCGTCAAGGTTCTTCTCATCATTGGCCTTGATCACACCATTGATATTGCGGTCAATGTCCTTGCTGAACAACTCCTTGAAGCTGATAGCGCTTTCCCCGTTCATCTGCGTTCCCTTCTTCTTTGAACGAATACTTCGCAAGCGTTACTCGCATTCCACCTGAATTGGCAAAACAACCCTTAGGCCGTCATTCCTGTCATTCCTCCAGTCGCACACTCATCTCACGCAGATTTTGCGCACGATAATAATTATCCCCAGGCAAACAGTTGAACAGCGACATGACCGATCCTGAAGTAGCGCTTCTTGTGAACGTACCCGGATAAAACAGCACCAATGGGCGATCATCGATGCGCCCTTGCAACGCGTTAAGCAGTGTATGCGCACGAATATACGGGTAGACCTTGCCGATTCCCGTAATGAATACGATATTGGCTCCGCCCTCGCTCTTGGCCTGCTCGTAATGATCACGAATGGTATCAGGCAACTGAGCCGTATCCGCGCCCAACACGTTATCGAGCAGTCCTAAAAACTTATCCGTATGCGCATCCGACGAGACTTTTCTGTGGCGTTTTGCCTCCCTGTTAAGCACACGATCCAGAATGCCACGATTACCAAGAATCTCCAGAACAACATCGAATAAATCCAGAGTGAGCACCTGCGGAGCATAATCGCCATCATATTTCGGCGTCATCGTCTGCAGCTGACTCACCAATTGCCTGATATGTTCGGCGACCTCAAGCTCCTGCCTAGGCGGATAGTCATAAATATAATAAGGCTGCTCACCGGCCAATCCACTATTGGTCCGGAATGAACGGGACTCCATGATCTCGCGCAAATGAGCGAAATCAGCATCAATGTCACGGTGCTCATCGGCAGCTTCAACGCCTGCGATGAAATCGGTCATGCTATCCCCCATTCGTACTCACAAGGATGATTCACGCATCGGGAAAAACCCGAACGAATCTGGTCTCTTCATAAGGATATCCGCCAAAGAAGGACTGGGTAGGAAGGAAACCACCGTGTTGGAATTTTTATCGAACAGATGGGCCTCAACCATGGCCTTGAACAGATTGGACCGGAGTTTCTTCGCCGTGCCCTCGCTTATGTTTTCCAGTTCGGGATGCCATGTGGCTTTGTCCGCAATGAACCGATCATAATCCTCAAAGTCCAGATGCGTATTGCCGGTAAGATAATGCTTTTTAAGTACTTCGCCGGCGAATTCTCCGACGATTGCGTAATAACGGCACATCGCGGTCCACATAAGTGCCTCGCGGTCGGATGTGGAGGAATCCGGGCCTGCCAAATATGCAAGCTCCCCAACCGTGAGTGCACTGAGCCGCCTAGTAGTTTCCGCCACAACGCGCCTGTTCGCGGAATCCGTGCGAATCGCAAGAACATTTTCCTCGATGGCCTGTTGGCGAATCGCAACAATGGACTTGCCCACCTCGGTTTGGGGAGAACGCTCAGCATCGCCGCCGCCTACATGATTCAGATGATTCAGATACATTTCCGCAAGCGCCCGGCCCTGCGAGGCAAGAAGTCCGCCGACAGTGAAGGAAAGCCGGTACCGCTCCCCCTGCGTCGCTTCCGCACCGTACGAGCCCGCCATGCGTATTCCTCCCTTTGCTAAGACATCAACGTTAAGACACAAGAATATTTCAGAATATTCCTAGGTCTGGAATAATCACGACATCCAAGTCATGCCTGCAACCCCTCACCGCATCATTTTGAAACCTCTTCCGATATTTACTGTTCAGCATTCTGGCAACAAGTAATATAGGTAGTGCACAAACTTAGAACGAGCTGAAGTCGAAGGAGACACACCATGTTCAGTAAGGTCCGAAAAACAAGAAGTGATTGCACTGTTGATACCTATGAAAAGAAGCACGATCTTCCAACTGGCACCATTCGAAACACAGACGGAAGAAAGGCCCGCAAGGACAAAAAGCTTGCGACACTCCGCAAAGAAACCGGGAAGGATTTCCGCTGAAAATCTGCTTCTGGAGACGCGGCATCCCCCGAAAGACGTCCCAGGCAGAAGACACGCAACGATGTTTTCAGACAACATCTGATCCGCCTTTTCTGAACTACACTGTTCCTAGAAGAGTTTCCGTGTTGAAAGGGGTAACCGATGACGCGCAAAGGTGGGTCTCTGAAGGGGATCGTCACATCGGCGGCGACCTATGCCGTCAAAACGGCGGTCGATATCGCGGTCAACCCGGAGAACATGCAGAAGGTGGCGCAGCTTGTCAGCGAGCAACAGGTAGGCAGCAAACTCAAGCAGGCCGCCACGAACATGCATCTGCCTGCCGCCCTTAGCCCATCAGCAAGAGTCGCCAAGCAACTTGACACCATCGAGGAGACACTGGAGCAATATGCCGACCAATTTCCCGTAAACGCACCAGTCGAACGATGGAAGAGCACCCTGCAAAGCCTTCGTCTTATGGACACCATGAACAGATCCACAACCGGCAGCGAGCATAAGATCCGCTTGGAAAAGCTCCAGGCACAAACCGAGGCCCTGTTCAACGAGATCTTCCAGGCTCTCGACTCGGGCGATGCCCAGATCGAAGACTGACCACTTCCCCACCGCTTGCATACCTGTTCCCCGCCACTCCCAAGCGCATCAACGCACTTACCGGTCGTATACTGCTACCAGGTGGATTTGAAGGGAATAACCATGATCGACGACGATTCCAATGAACTCATCCCATTCGAAGGCGGAGACGGTGATGCCGATGCCAGCACCGGGAACAACAATCCAGACGACACGCAAAGCGTCACCATCATCCAAGACGAACAAGGCATCGTCTTCCTCGGCGACGCCGGTACCATAGATCTCTGGCTCAAGGACGAAGGCTTCGATTCCAAAGCATTCAAAGCCAAAGCCGTGCAGACCATCTCATCGGCCAGCAAAGGCGCACAGGCAGCCGGCAATGCCATGGCCGAAAGCGGACGCTGGGTAAAACTCACCAAGGAATCGGCCGAACTGGTTGCCAAATACGGCAAGAACTGTAAGAAGGGACCGTTCCAAGCCGGTGTTGTACGGCAACCGAACGGGCGCATCATCAAACATTTGAAATTTACCCAGCCTGGGCAACTCAACCCCGCTTTACTCACCGGTATCAGCGGCGTCATGGCACAGATGGCACTGGAACAGGCCGTCTCCGAGATCACCGATTACCTGAAGGAAATCGATGCGAAGCTCGACGACCTGCTGCGCGACCAGAAGGACCAGACCGTCAGCAAACTCGCCGGAATCTCCCACATGATTGACGAGACCATGCTCATCTACCAGCAGGTCGGTTCGATCAGCGAGACCACATGGTCCAAGGTGTCGGGATGCCCGCAGGGCATCGCCACCATCCAGGCATATGCAATCGCCAAAATCAAGGGACTCACCGAAAAAGTAGAACGTGAGCAGGATCCCAAGCAGGTCCGCCCGCTGACCCAGCAGATTCGACAGGAGATCCACCAGTGGTTGGGCATGCTCGCTTCTGCAGTCAGGATGCAGGATCAGGTCTCCTGCATCGAGCTCGCACGCGTATGCCAGGAGGAGCCGGAACAGCTCGAAGCGCACAAGAAGGGCATCGTGCTTGCCAGGAACAAGCGTCTTGCGGAAATCGAGCAGTCACTCAACGCATTGGGTAGGCAACTGGAAACGAAGGCTGGAATCGTAGGCGGGAAGGTGCTGCTGAACCCATACAGTTCGCCTCATGCCATTGCCAACATCGAAAGCATCACCAGCGATCTCAATGTATTCGCCAGCACATTGCAACTTGAGCACATTCATCTGCATGTCGAAGACGGTCCCACTTGGATTCAAGCCGCGGGCAAGGTTGTAGACGACACCGGCAAGGCCTTGCAGAACGCCGGGCAGCAGACCGCGCACGCCGTCCAAGACGCCGGCAATGCGATAGCGAAGGGCGCTCAAGATACCGGTGCCGTCGTTACCAAGGGAATGCAGGACGCCGGAAATCAAGCCTCACACATCGCGCAGGATGCGGGCAACGCCATCGCGAAAGGTGCCCAAGATGCAGGCGCTGGAATAGCAGACGGAGTGCAGCAGCTTGGCAAAGGCATCGCCAGCGGGTTAAAACAGCTCCCGGAAATCAAACTGCCCAAATTCGGGCGGGGCAAGAAATAAGCCGGAGAATATGGAAACAACCCAACACAAGCTGGAATGTCATATTCAGAACCTTTCCCCTCAGATCCGCGGCACATCAAAAGGATCCTTCCCTGTAAGCTGCACCTGCGCCTGTTGTTCCACATATGGTTGTAGAATCGCCAACACCTCCGGTACTTCATGGGTTACGGCATAGTACAAGCAATCAAAATCAAGTCCGTCATAATCATGGGCGATCCAGTCGCGCATGCCACTCACTCCACGCCATGGAACACCGGATTCCGATTCACGGAATTCTTTTGAGAGCTTCCTGGTGTGCTCTCCTGCTCTGGCAATCACCATAGCCACGGCATTCTGTTTCTCATCATTCTCAGCGAATTCCTCAGCGCTTAGCCCTCCAAGGAATCGTTGCGCATCATGAAGAGCGCGGACTATCGCGACGATATGCAAGGCATCTTTTTCCGTCGTTTTCATAACACACCTCAGATAATGCGGAACATCGGATTGGAGGTTATGGAATTGACGAATATCACACGCTGCATTTCAGCCAGTCTGTCCTGCAGTTCAGTGGTAATGTATCGTTTTTTCACCAAGTCGATCTCCCGACCAAAAGTCGATGCAAGATCATCACGCAAAGCCCACTCATCAATCATTGGATTGGCGGTGTCGTCAAACTGATAGATGAAATCGATATCCGAATCCGCATGCCCCTCCCCTCGAGCCATGGAACCGAACAGGTACAGTTCATTGACATGATGCCGCAGCGCGATAGGACGAGCAATCTCCGCTATCTGCTGCGGCATAGCGACCCGCGAAATCGCATCAAGCGCTTTCATAGAGCTAGAACATGTGCAAGTTTCTTTTCCACCTGGCGCATGACATCATCTTCCAAAATTCCAATGCGTTGGCCCAATGCCAAAGTGTGCACTGCAAGAATCTTCTCCGTCATCACCCAACTTTTTAATCAAACCATTCTGCGTAGTAGGAGGAACTTTAACCCGGGTAGTCATATCATTCGACGTAAAAGAAGTCATCAGGCATACCACGGTAGAGTCAAAACCCTCGATTTCGTCATTCTGCACAACGACAACCGGCCGAGGCTTTTTCGCGTAACCATCAGCCAGCACAGTCCAGATTTCACCCCTCCTCACCAACGCTCATACTCGCCATAATCGCCAAACGGTGCCACAAATAAGCCAACAAGCGTTTTTAGAGGACTATTCGTGTGATGTTGCGCTCTATCATTGATAAAGGATCCAGCAATCGCATACCGTAAGGAATCACATGCGCTATTTCACTTCGGACACGCATTTCGGCCACCCTCTGGTCACCGCACTGCGCGGATTCCTGAACAATGGCAGGCTCCGCACCGAATACCGTGATGTCTGGCAGGCGCAGGGTCGCGCCGCCGCGCACGCATGGATCAAACAATACGTACGCGACAATCAGACGTCGTTCAAAGCCATGTGCGACATCGAACGCCATGAGAATACCATCATCGGCAACATCAACAAGCTCGTTGGACGCGACGACGAACTATGGATTCTCGGCGACCTCTCCTACCGATGCACCGTCGAGCACACGCTTGACTGTCTGCACCGCATCAACTGCCGGCATCTGCACATGATCATCGGCAACCACGACCGCAACTTCCGGCTCCGCTCCAACGACGTGTTGTATGCGGACGTGTTCGAAACCATCGACGATTACCGTGAGATCGATATGACGCTGCCGCTGCTCGGCGATTCGAGCGAGTCCACGGGCCGGACCGCACCTCAGACCACGCTGCAGACGGTTGGCATGAGTCATTTCCCGCGCTTGTCGTCAATGCTGCAGGAACATGACGATTGGCCCGGGAACTGGAACGAGTTCGCGGATGATGCGCCCGACTGCGAGGGTTGGCTGCTATATGGTCACACGCATCAGGATGTTCCCGACGGCACCGACCCGCGTTGCGTGAACGTCGGTCTGGACGCGTGGAATCTCAAGCCCGTAAGCGAGCGGCAGATTTTCGAATGGTTCATGGATTCGATTCAGCAGAATCCAACGTCAGACGGCTCCATACCCTGTGTTCCAGCGCAAAGGCAGAAAGCCGCCCGTTGAATCCGAAACGCCACGTCGTCACAGAGGAATCGCTCACGGACACCATGCCAAGCTCTGGATTCCGGTCAGACGGTATGATGGCCACGATAAAACGTTGCCCGAAGAATATTGCGACAGGACAATGTCCTACAAGCCAATCGGCATAGTCCACGAAGACAAGCAAGGAGACTGACATGTCAGCAGCCGAAGGAAAGCACATCGCGATCGTCACCGGAAGCGCCCTGGGTCTGGGCTATGAGCTGGCGCGCCAGCTCATCAGCAAGGGTTGGCTGGTAGCCGGCATAGACTTCAACGCCGAACGCCAGGCCGAGCTTGCCGACAGATTCGGTTCCGACAGCTATCGCGCATTCGTCGGCGACGTTTCCGACGAGACCTTTGTGAACGACGCCATCGCCGAAATCGCGCAGCTCGGCCATATCGACCTGTTGATCAACAATGCCGGCCAGCCCTCGTTCAAGGTGCCGACCGGCTACGTCGCGGCCGACGTGGACAAGTGCCTGAAGGGCCTCAAAGGCATGATCCTGTGGAGTGTGGCGACGTTGAAGGCCTGCGGCGAGCAGAATCTGAAGATCGCCAATGTGATGAGCACCGCCGCCACGCGCGGCAACGCCAATGAATCCGTGTACTGCGCGACCAAGTGGGGCGAGAAGGGATACACGCAGAGCCTGAAGGCCGCCTACAAGGGCACGAGCGTGAAGGTGGTGGGTGTCTACCCCGGCGGCATCGACACCGATTTCTACCGCGACAGCCACGATTACGTGTCGCTCGACAAGCAGCATTCCTTCATGAGCCCGGCCGAACTCGCCGAGGTGATCCTGTTCAATCTCGTCAACGAGGCGAATCTCACCGTCTCCGACATCCTCATCGAGCGCAACTACCGATAAGCCCCACCCGCGGAGCCTTGGCGCTTCTCGAATGGCACACGGTTCACCAGATCGGCCACGGTTCCACCCCGACCGTCCCACAGCCCAACGTGCGAAGCGGCAGGAACGGAACCATCCGGGACATTCACCGTCCGGAGGCGAAGCGGCCCAGGACGCCGGATCGCGCCAACGCGCGGCACAGACCCCATGAGCCGAAACCTGCGAACACCAACGCGCTCAACAGCTCGCACACGGTGCCGATGAGGCCGCGTGGGCTGAAGAACGAGAACGCCTGATAGTAGAAGAACAGCAGGTAGAAGTTGTATACGATGCCGATCGCCATGGCCGACAGCAATGTGACGCCAAGCGTCCAACGACGGTAGCGGAACAGGGCGAACACCGCTTCGGCAGCCACCGCCTGCACGAGCGCGATCACCACCAGGCTCACGCTGTATTTCGTGCCGAGCACCACTTCGATGAACGAGGCGACCAGAAGCACATAGGCGGAGGCTCCCGGCTTGCGCACAATCAGCAATCCAAGGGTAGCCGGGAAATAGAACAACGCGTGCAGCAACGCGGCGGAGCCCGGAAGAATCAGCGTCAGCAGCGGGAAAAGACCATACGACAGACCATCAAACACCCAGAACATCACTCCCGACATCACGCCGACCGCCGCGCCGACGGCGATGTCGACCACACGCCATGCAAGCGTTCCGCGTGTTTCCTTCGACGTTTCCCGGGAACGTCCCGCAGCCTTCGCATCCGTATCATGGGCAATCGTTTTGGGGAATGGCTCCGCCATAATGAATCCTTCTCTCGGTCGATGCCGCGCACCGTGAATTGGAGATCGCGGCGTTCACCGTGGGCCGCTCCTCGACCTGCGCAGCCCGGGCAGGAGCGACATGCGACATTATACGAGCGGCTCGCATCTTGACACTCCCGTGGTTGAAACCACGGGATTCCTGCGAACTGGGCTTGCTTGCACTCGGGCGTTAGGTCCGAGTGCAGCGGCTTCCCATATCTGGCAGGCTATCCCCGATTGTCGGTCGGTTCCTCTTTTTGCGGTCATTGTCCGGTTTGGTTGAGGCGAAGCGCCTCGTCTCGAATGTTCAGCGCGGCGTTCACATCCCGGTCGTGCTTCCGTCCGCAATGTTCGCACACCCATTCGCGTTCCGACAGCCGCAGCTCCTTGTACTTGTGTCCGCAGTCGTGGCAGAGTTTGGAACTCGGGTAGAACCTGTCCACCCGGATGAGCGTGCGCCCGTACCGTTCGGCCTTGTATGCGAGCTTGTCCACGAGACCGCTCCACCCGTCGCGGAGTATGGAACGGTTCATCGCGCGTTTGCGCGACTGTCCGTTACGCATGGGCTTGCCGTTCGCGTCGAGCTTCTTCTTCGCTTTTCGTGTCATGTTCCGCACCATCAGGGTTTCCATGCCGATGAATTGGTTCTCTTCAATCAGCCTGTGAGATGTCTGATGTTGGAAGTCTTCACGATAGTGGCGGAGTTTCGCATATGCTTTCGCTACGTTCTGCTTCTGCTTAAGGTAATTGTTTGACCCTTTCCTTCTATGGGATAGTTTGCGTTGCCCGCGTTTGACGCGTTCCTCCAAAACCTTCATACGGTTGGGTAGTTGATTTTCTCACCGGTGGATAGTGTGATGAAATCCTTAACCCCGGCATCTATGCCGATTTTGCCTTCGACCGGCTTCTTCGGTTGAACGTCCACGTTGAACAGGAGCACCAGATAGTATTTGCCGTTCTCACGTCTCACCGTCCAGCTCGACAATGATTCGACCGGATAGCGCAAACGGTCACGTTTGCGGATTCTTACAGAACCAAGCTTCCTTGACAACGGATACCGGTTGCCGTCCAAACGCCGTATGGGCATACTGTTCCGAAACGATTGGACGTTGTCAATTTTGGAAGCGAAACGTGGACGGTTTTTACCATACTGCGCCTTATGAAAGTAGGCGGATCGGGCTTTGCGAAAATCCACGATGGCGTTGCTCAACGCGTTCGATGGTATGGGACTGTCCCTCAACCATTCGTTCGCATTCTTCATATCCGTCACATTCGGATACGACGGTTTCGGATTGGACTCCTTGTCATACGTGTTGAACGCCCCGACCTGCTGATTGTAGGCGAAACGCCTGTCACCGAAGCAACGCTCCAACAATAAGGCTTGCGTCTTGGACGGTTTGAACGGGATGCGTTGGGCCGCTTTACGCATGGTCATCGCTGTTCACGCTCCTTCTCCCGTTGACCGTCGATATATTTCGCCACCGCTTGTTCGTTGGTGGCGCCGATGCTTTCCGCGAAATAGCTGGGAGACCATAGGCTCCTTTCGCCTTTCCGACGCCAATACTGGCTTTTCAGTTCGGGATGCATGGAGAACAGTCTGAGGCTGGACGTGCCTTTCAGCTGTTTGACGATGCTGCTCACGCTGATTTTCGGCGGGGCGGACACGAACAGGTGGATGTGGTCGTCCAATCCGACCTCCATGTGGGGGATACGGTAGCCGTGCTCGTCGGCTATCTCCTGGAGGATGGCCTTCAAATCCGAGTCGATTCCGTTCTTGAGCACCTTGCGACGGTATTTCGTGCACCAGATGATGTGGTAGTTCAGATTATATACCGAAGTCCTACCATGTGTAAACCGTTCATCGCTTGTGCTCATAGGAATAATTGTAGCACATCCACTACCATGTGCATAATCGGGAACGCCCTAACCCGGCATTGGAATACCGGGTTTGCGGGCTAAAAAATTCATCAAAAAAAACAAAACGCCATCTTCCGGAAAAATGCGAAGGAATCGTCTACATCGTACGCAACGCATCGATCGGTCCCGCCTTTTCGTTTACTCTTGGACAGGGATTGAATGGTGGACTTTACAGGACATGGGCATGCGCGTTAAGAGGTTGTTGGCATGAAAACGATGGGGCGACGATTGGGAATCCTACTATGCGTTGCATTGGCCCTACTGTCGGCGTTCTATGCGTTCGCCGTGATGAAGGCCCGATCCGGCACCGGTTTCTGGATGGTCTGGCTGGCCATCGCCGCCTGCCTCATCCTACTCGCAATCGGCATCGCAGCCGACTGGTGGTCCAACTTCCCCCGTCTCGTCCAAGACATCATCGTTTCCCTAGTCTTCATCGCACTCGTAGTATTCGGCACAGTAGAAGGCTGCGTCATCAGCAGAATGACCGAACAGGCCAGCACCGACCTCGACTACGTGGTAGTACTCGGCGCCCAGGTGCGCGCGTCCGGTCCGAGCAAGGTGCTGCGCTATCGGCTCGACACGGCAATCGAATATCTCAATGAGAATCCGAAAACCATCTGCATCGTCTCCGGCGGCCGAGGCGTGAACGAGCCGTTCCCGGAGGCCCAGGGCATGGCCGACTATCTTGAGGAGCACGGCATCGAGAAAGACCGCATCCTCAAGGAGACGAAGTCACGAACCACCCAGGAGAACATCTCGAACAGCAGCGGCCTGATCACGAAACCCAACGCCGAGGTCGGCATCATCACCAACGATTTCCATATGTTCCGCGCGCTGCAGATCGCGCACAAAAACGGCCTCGTGGAGGCGCAGGGCATCGCGGCCGGCTCTCCCCGCGACATGCTGGCGAACAACATGCTCCGCGAATTCTTCGCCGAAATCAAATTCCTGTTCTCATAAACGGACGAGTTCCATCGGGAATCCGCCGACGACGAAAAGCGATTCCGCAACGCCAGCTCCGCTGATTTCAGATGGCATAGTCTCTTCCGCAGTTACAAAAACCGGGTATGGAAACGCTTGATGATTTTTTAGCCCGCAAACCCGGCATTGAAATACCGGGTTTGCGGGCTAAAAAATCATCAAGGGCTCGGCGAACAACGGATTCGGTATCGACGCACAGACCGACAACAACCGTGTCTCCATTGAGAACATGGCGTTCAACAATGTCGGCGTGGCCATCAGACTCAAGGGTGCTGACGCGGCACGCATCAGCGGATCGTGGATCGCCTAAACCGCTTTCGGCATCGAATTGACCGGCGCATCGAGGGCGACGGCCACGGATTCGTGTCCTCCAGCATCCGCTACAACATGGCCGATGACCATTGGCCCGACCTGCACGAGGTATGGCCGGGAGGCAGCCGCGTCATGGCCGCCCATGCAGGAGCACGACAACGGCCTGGACGATGACTATGGGCTCGTGCACGTGGAGGGAACGCGCAACACGGTCGTCGCAAACCACGTGTCCGAGGTCATCGACCCGGAGCATCTCAGGCCGGCGGGCGCGCGGCCGGTCGTGGTGCGCGTCGCGGACGGGTCGGGCAACTACATCGCCGCGAACCACGTGGTCGCGATGACGGAGTCCGCGGCGATCGGGGACGACGCGGCGGACTCGTGCTTCGGCGCGCAGGTCGACGCGATGCTCGCGACCGAGCGTGCCGTGCCGTTGGACATGGTCGCGGTCAAAGTGGATCCGTCGTCCACGGGCAACGTGGTGTTGGACACCGCGACCGACGCGCAGGCCGACCTAGACCGTAGCGTGAACGTGTTCCGCCCAATCCCCGCCATAGGCGCGTAAAAAAGAATCGTCTTTCGCTGCTTCCGCCAAGACGGAGGCAGCGAAATCCCTAGCGCCGACACGTCGGGCGAACGCCGAGGCCTCCGCGCTAGGGATTTCACAACATCACCAGGTCATGGCATTACCGTCAACGTGCGAGCTTCGCGGCAGCCATTCCTTCTTCGGCAATGAGGAGAACGTTGGCCATTGCTCCGCGGCGTCAGCGGCCGATTCGAGACGGCGTTTGAAGCCCGGCCATTCAGGATCGGATTCGATCAGCCGTCCAAGCAATATAGCCGTGGCATGGGCGTCGCTCAGCGCGCTGTGCGCATCCTCGTTCGCGATGCCGAAGTATTCGCAGCAATCGGAGAGTTTGCCACGGCCGATCAGTGAGCGGGACAGTTTCATCGTGCACAGCATGGTGCTTTGGTCGACGGGTATCGAGGCGCCCATACGGGAATATTCGGCGAGCAGGAACCTTGAATCGAACGACACGTTGTGCGCCACGAATACGCGTCCGGCCAGCAGGTCGCGCAGTTCATGCGCAATACCTTCGAAGTCCGGTGCATGCAATAGTTCCCGTGCGGTGATGTGATGCACCCATGAGGCGCCGACGCTGCGATCGACATGGATCAGCGTCTCATGTTCGTCCTCAAGCGTGCCGTCCGGCGACACGTGAACCAGGCCTATCTCGATGGCCCGGTCGCCTTTCGCGGGGCTTAGTCCCGTGGTTTCGAAATCGACGACCGCATATCCCCGATCCATCACATGCTCTCCCATCCATAGAAGCCGTTGGAATCCAACGTTCCCGGATTTCCAACGGCCATATTCCAACAGCGTTGTTCCTGCGAAAGAAAAAGGCCGGAACCCACTTGGGGATTCCGGCCCACGCGTATTCAGCGCTTCAGCCTATCGGCTTTCGCGATTCACTCGGCTTCCTTGTCGGCTGCGAGCTCATCGGCCACGGCTGCGGCCGCGGAAGCGGCTTCGACGCTTTCGGACTCTTCGTCCTCAGCGGCTTCGCCAAGGAAGGCGCTCAGATCCAGGGTCTCGCCTTCGGACTTGAAGGTCACGGCGCGCATGCCGGAGAGCAGGCCCTTGGAACGGCCGACTTCCTGCACCGCGGAGCCGATCTGGCCGTTGCGGATGATGGCCTGGATGAAGGCGTTCGGATCCATGCCGTACTGCTGGGCGATGGAGGCGAGGAAGTTGAACACTTCGCCCTGGGAGACCTTGACGTCCATGGTCTCGGCGAGCACGTCGAGCACCATCTGGTCGCGCAGTTCCTTCTCCACGGTTTCTTCGGCTTCGGCCTTCTGCTCCTTGGTGGCCTTGGACGGATCCGCGGTCACGTTCTTGAGCTGCTGCTCGACCATTTCGGCCTTGACGCCCTTCGGCACCGGAATCTCGAGGCCTTCCTCGAGCTTGGCGATGAACGCGTCACGGGCGGCGGTGGCCTGACGGCCTTCGGCGTCCTGAGCGGCGACCTTCTTCAGGTCTTCCTTCAGCTCGTCGAGGGTGTCGAACTCAGAGGCTTCGGAAGCGAAGTCATCGTCGAGTTCCGGCAGTTCCTCGGCCTTGACGGAGTTGACCTTGACCTTAATCTGGGCCTTCTCGCCTTCATGCTTGCCAGCTTCGAGAGTGCCTTCGAAGGTGGTTTCCTCACCGGCGGACAGGCCTTCGAGGGCCTCGTCCAGACCGTCGAGCATGGTGCCGGAGCCGAGCTCGTAGCTCACGCCTTCCTGGGAGTCCACGCTCTCGCCGTCGATTTCGGCGTTGAGGTCGATGTTGGCGTAGTCGCCCTTGGCGGCCGGACGGTCGACGCTCACGAGAGTGCCGAAACGCTGGCGCAGGGCTTCCAGACGGTTGTTGATGTCTTCATCGGTGACTTCAGCCTTGGCGACCTCGATCTCCATGCCGTCAAGAGCCGGCAGTTCGATGTCCGGACGACGCTCGACGGTGGCGACGAACTTCAGCTTGGTCTCATCCTTGGCGGATTCCGGCACTTCCTGAACATCGATCTCCGGCTGGGCCATCGGGTGGATCTTCTTGGTTTCGAGAGCCTTGGAATACAGCTCCGGCACACCGTTGTTCACAGCCTCGCCGGCGACGGCGCCGAAGCCGATGCGCTGGTCGATAATCTTGCCGGGCACATGACCCTTGCGGAAGCCAGGCACGTTGACCTGCTTGCCGATTTCCTTGCGAGCCTCGTCGAGATACGGGTTGAATTCCTCCGGGTCGACGGTGATGGTGAGCTTCACCTTGGTCGGCTCAAGATTCCTGACGCTGATTTTCACGCTTGCGCTCCTGAAACAATACGGTTCTTCATTGTTCTGCCGTTAGGCAACCTCTACATGATAGCGCGACTTACGGACTCTGCGACAAGGGCGACCTGCCAGTCGCGCGCGCCCTGCTCCGTAAGGAACTGTGCCACATCGCGCTTTCGCGGTTCGTCCGTCCAGCACAGGTTGCGCAGATACTGCGGTTTGATGATGATCTCCACTGGCGTGCGTGTGTCTTCAGCTATCTGCGAAACCACCTTGCGCGCCTTGTTGAGCACCTTCAGACGTTCCGGATAGCGTTCCTTCCACGCGCGGATGGATTTTGGAGCCGACGACTGCGGTTCGTGCCGACGGCCGACGGCGCTGTCCGTCTCCGGCCATTCGCTTGGCGGCAGAGCAAGCGCCTCCTGGATGACGTGTTTCCACATGCTCGGTTTGATTTTGCGTTGGATCGGCGCGTAGCGTTCGAACATCTTGTCCTGTTCGGAATCGGTGTGCATGCGGACGCGTTCGTTGATGGACCGGATCGCGCGGAACTGCGCCGCGTTGTGCGGCTTGCGTTTGGCCACTTCGATGATGGTGCTGTCGGCGAGCAGCAGCGATGGCGCGATGTCGTATTCGCGAGCGAGTTCGTCTCGTCTGGTCCACAGCGCCCTGACGATGGCCAGCGCCTGACGGTCGCGCATGACTTCGTTGATATGCGAGACGTGCATCCATGGGATCGGATGCTCCTTGCGCGGTCCCAGGCCTTCTTTGAGCGCGTATTCGAACTCCTCGCGGGCCCATTCCAGCTTGCCCTGGCGTTTGAGCTCGGCACGCATCTTCGTCTCAAGCTCGATGAGCAGTTCGACGTCCAGTGCGGCGTAGTTGCGCCAATCGCGGGGCAACGGGCGATACGACCAGTCCGCCGCGGAATGCTCTTTGGCGAGGGTCAATCCCAGGAAATGCTCGGTGACTGCGGCGAGACCGAATCGTTTCAGTCCCAGCAGACGCGCCGCGATTTCGGTGTCGAACAGGCGCTGCGGTCTCATGCCGAGGTCCGCGAATCCCGGAAGGTCCTGCAGGGAGTCGTGCAGGATCCATACCGCGTCGCCGACCGCGCGGTTGAAATCGTTCCAATCGGCTCCCGCGGCCGCAAGCGCCTGGGGGTCGAGCAGTCCTATGCCGGCGCCGTCGCGTTTGAACTGCACCAGCCAGTCCTCGTGACCGTATCGGAATCCCGATGCGCGTTCCGCGTCCGCCGCGAGGGAGCCGTGGGAGGAAGCCAAAGCACTGCAGTATTCGCGGAACGCGGGCAGTGTGTCGATCACATCAGGCACGCCTTCACGTGGTTCCGACTGCAGCTTTGGCTCATCGATCAACGGAAACGTCCTCCTCGGATTGTGTCATGGATCGGAGGAATGCCGCCCACCGTCCGACTTGGGAGCCGGCGTCGAGACCTCCATCGGCATAGTCTAATGGAGTCCAAGACACGCGGACCTCGCATCCCGCCATCGGAGCGTCCGGATCGTGTCCGAAGGCCGTGTTGTGTGCGACGGTGACGGTTCCCGACACGTGTTCGGAATCGTCCGGATCAAGGAACCGCATCATCGACTCCCAATACATGCCGGGTTCCATGCGTTTGCTCTCCTTTTCCGGCATCGGCAGGGAGGCGAAGGCCACGCATCGCCAGTGCGAATGCCAGTCTTCCTGGAATTTGAGCGAATACAGCACCATGATCCAGCCGGACGGGCATCCGTCGTCGCATTCCAGTTCGACGCCGATGCCGAAATTCGCCATGGAATTCGGCACCGGAATCTCGTGGTATGCCATGCCTTGCAGCCGTGGCATGCGTTCCACGGAAAGCACGGCGTCCCAGACCCTGTCGGGAACGCCGTGCGGGCGGAAAAGTGTGGAGTGCCGGGCATCATCGTCCATGCATGGCCCCTTGTCATCGTCGTACGCCACGTCGCGTACACCTTGAGGAAAATCGAAAATGTCTGCCATAGTCCAAGACTACGCCAGTGCGCCTTGTTTTGTCGTATTTCACGCCATTTCGCCACGCGTCGAATGTGAAGATTTTCCTCATCGTGATAGAAACGCCGGAACCGCGCCGCCAAATTGGCATGACGCGGTTCCGGCGTTCCTTTTCGCATGCGAATTCGTATGCGAAACTCCGACCGGAGGGGAATCAGTATACGGTGAATCCGTGCGCCTGGAACTGCTCGACCACACGCTGCTTCATCGCGGCCGATGGCCCTTTCTGGTCATCCAGCGGATATGGGATTCCCAGCATGTGCCATTTCGGACGTCCAAGCTGGTGGAAGGGCAGCACGTCGATATGTTCCACGGCGTCGCCAAAGGTCTCGCAGATCTTCGCCACGTTCTCGACGTTCTCCTCGGATGAGGTGAGGCCCGGCACGAGCACGAACCGCACCCAGATCTTCTTGCCCGCCTTGGCGAGCCGCTGTCCGAAATCGATGGTCGGCTGCAGGATTCCACCGGTCACCTTGTGGTATGTCTCCTCGTCGCCGGATTTGACGTCGAGCAGACACAGGTCGATATCGTTCACCATCTCGTCGGTGTAGCTCTCGCCGAGGAAGCCGGACGTGTCGAGGCACGTGTGCACGCCCATCTGCTTGGCCGCGTGGAACACGCGGGACACGAAGGCGGGCTGCATCATGGATTCCCCGCCGGAGAAGGTAATGCCGCCGCCGGTGGCCTTGAACAGGTCTGCGTAGCGTTCGATCTTCTTGATCATGGCCTCGTAGTACACGGGCTTGCCGTCGCGCATCTTCCAAGTGTCCGGGTTCTGGCAGTACTGGCAACGCAACGGGCATCCGCTCATGAAAACGGTCATACGGGTACCGGGACCGTCCACGGACGTGTTGATGTCCCACGAATGCACGAATCCGATGTCGCCGCTTTTCAGCGCCTGGATGCGATCCAAACGATCCAGGCCAATCGGGGATTCGAATCCCGACAGGCCTCCCATCAGAGTCTGCTTGGCGTATTCCTTGGAATCCCTCAGCATATGCCTGGTCGTGGTGCGGAATATGTGTTCAGGCATCGATATCCCCTTTCATCATCCTTCCCATCCTATCGAAAAAAGAGGGACGGAGCATAAGCTCCGCCCCTTGCCTTATCGCCGTCTCATACGGCGGCGGTCATCCGTCCGACAGGAACGTCAGTCGACGACTGCGCCCTGGTGGAACGTACGGGAGATCACGTCGAGCTGCTGCTCCTTGGTGAGCTTGACGAAGTTCACCGCGTAGCCGGAGACACGCACGGTCAGGTGCGGGTACTTCTCCGGATGCTCGACGGCATCCTCGAGCTGTTCCTTGCGCAGCACGTTGATGTTGGCGTGGTACAGACCGTGGCCGTTGCCGGCATCCAGGATGCCCACCAAGTTGCCGATGCGCTCGTCCTCGTCGCGGCCCAGACCATCAGGGGTAATGGTGTTGGTCAGCGAGATGCCGTCGAGCGCGTCGTTGTAGTCGATCTTGCCGACCGAGAACATGGACGGCAGCATGCCGTGGGAGTCCATGCCGTTCTCCGGATTGGCGCCCGGAGCGTACGGAGTGCCCTTCTTGTGGCCGGACGGGAAGGCGCCAGTGGCCTTTCCATACTCCACATTGGAGGTGATGGTCAGGATGGACTGGGTCGGAACGGCGTCGCGGTACACCGGCAGACGCTTGACCTGGCCCATGACGGTGGAGACGACCCACTTGGCGATGTCGTCGGCGCGGTCGTCGTCGTTGCCGTAGATCGGGAAGTCGCCTTCGGTGCGGTAGCCGACGATCAGATCGTCGTCCGCGCCTTCGACGTACTCGTTCTCATGACCCGGAGTGGTCTTGGCGTCCTTGTTGTAGATCGGGTAGACCTTGGCGTACTTGCATGCGGACAGGGAGTCGGCCGCGATCGACAGGCCGGACATGCCGCAACCGAGAGTGCGGTAGACCTCCTTGTCGTGCAGGGCCATCTCGATGGACTCGTAAGCGTACTTATCATGCATGTAATGGATGATGTTCAGAGCCATCACATAGGTCTCGGACAGCCATTCAAGGGCCTTCTCGTAGTTGGCCTTGACCTTCTCGTAATCCAGCGTGCCATCGGCTTCCGGCTTGATCGGGTCGATGACGCCCTTGTCGATGACCTGCATGCCGGTCATCTCGTCACGTCCGCCGTTGATGGCGTACAGCAGGGCTTTGGCGGAGTTCACACGAGCGGCGAAGAACTGCATCTGCTTGCCCACGCGCATCGGGGAGACGCAGCATGCGATGGCGGCGTCGTCGCCCCAGTGAGAGCGGATTTCCTTATCGGACTCGTACTGGATGGCCGAGGTGTCGATGGAGATTCGGGCGCAGAAGCGCTTGTAGGCTTCCGGCAGCTTCGGATCCCAGAAGATGGTGATGTTCGGCTCCGGGCCAGGTCCGAGGTGCTCGAGGGTCAGGGTGTTGAGCAGACGGAACGAGGTCTTGGTGACCATGGTGCGGCCATCGTCGCCGAAGCCCGCATCGGACCAGGTCGCCCAGTACGGATCGCCGGAGAAGATGGCGTCGTAGTCCTTGGTGCGCAGGAAGCGCACGATGCGCAGCTTCATGACCAGGTTATCGATGATTTCCTGGGCGTCGGTCTCGGTAATCTTGCCGGCCTTCAGGTCGCGCTCGAAGTAGACGTCGAAGAAGGTGGAGACACGGCCGAAGGACATGGCGGCGCCGTCCTGGCTCTTGACGGAGGCGAGGTAGCCCATGTAGGTCCACTGCACGGCTTCCTGTGCGGTCTGTGCCGGGCGGGACAGGTCGAGGCCGTACTCGTTGCCGAGGTTGATCAGCTGCTTCAGGGCCTTGATCTGCTCGTCATGCTCTTCGCGGAAGCGGATCCAGTGCTCGATCTCCGGCTCGGTGAAGTCGTTGCGGTACGGGATGGAGTCCTTGTCGCGCTGCTTGAACTTGATCAGGGTGTTCACGCCGTACAGCGCCACACGACGGTAGTCGCCGATGATGCGGCCACGGCCGTAGGCGTCCGGCAGACCGGTGAGGATCTTGTTGTGGCGGGCGAGCTTGATCTGCTTGGTGTAGACGCCGAAGACGCCGTCGTTGTGCGTCTTGCGGTACTTGGTGAAGATCTTCTTGATCTGCGGATCGGGCTCCTTGCCGGCCTCCTTGATGGCCTGCTCGACCATACGCCAGCCGCCGTTCGGCATCATGGCACGCTTGCACGGCACGTCGGTCTGCAGGCCGACGATCACATTATCGACTTCCGGGGAGTCGATGTAGCCCGCCGGGAAGGCGTCGATGCCGGCCGGGGTGTGGGTGTCCACGTCGTAGACGCGCTGCTTGCGCTCCACTGCCAGATAGTTGTCATCGAGATACTTCCACAGGTGCTTGGTCTTCTCGGTGGCATCCGCCAGGAAGGACTCATCGCCCTCATACGGCGTGTAGTTCTTCTGGATGAAATCACGGACATCGATGTCCTTCTGCCAGTTGCCCTCAGCGAAACCTTCCCAAGCCTTGGCCTCAAGCTCTTCCTGGGAGACCGCCGTCGCATCAACTGCTGCCATTTCCACTCCTTCTGGGTGTTTGGTTGGCGACGCATTGTTACGTCGTCGCTAGTTCTTGATTCTATTAGCCCTCACCTGCGAAAAACCTGAAAACCGCGCCGAATAAACGTGATAAAAATCACATTCGTTCCGCACGCATGGGCAATGACGAAAAACGCCGGGTGGAAATCCTCGTCCTGATTCGACGAAGGGTTTCCACCCGGCGTATCGTTCTTCAGCATCCAAGCCCGCCGTCACCGCATGGTGACGATCAGCCCCGGGAGGATGCTCCGGCTTGGCCGTCAGAGGACCAACGTTTCCATTCGCGGTCCTGTTCCTCCCATTCCAGATTGCGCTCCTGCACGATCTTCCACGCGTCGAGCGCATCCTCCTTGGTCTTGTACGGCCCCATGCGGTGGCTTGCCGGAGAGATCATGCCCAATTCCGGCTGCTCAGTGACCGTATTGAAATACCATTGACGTTCCATATCGGCCTCCTTCCTGCAATGCGCGGCCCAGCCGTCCGGGCCGCGGCCATACGACTTCCTTGCACGCGTTTCGTCTTACTCACGGAACGCGTTGGTCACCGGCAGACGACGGTCACGGCCGAACGCCAACGCCGTCACCTTCGGGCCAAGCGGATACTGGCGACGCTTCCATTCGGCGCGGTCCACCAGCCGCATGACCGTGTCCACTGTCGCTTCATCGAAGCCGTCGGCAAGGAGGTCGGCCCGGCCATGCGCATGTTCAATATACATCGCCAGCACTTGGTCGAGCAGCGCGTACTCCGGTAGCGAATCGGAATCCTTCTGGCCTGGACGCAGCTCGGCGGAAGGCGCCTTCTCGATCGAGTTGACGGGAATCATCACGCCGTCCGGCAGGGGAACGCCGGCGCTCCCCTGCTCGTTGCCTACGATGTGGAGTCCCCCGATGCCCATACCGGCCGCGGCGGCCTTGTTGCGCCAGCGGGAGATCTCCCACACGCGGGTCTTGAGCAGGTCCTTGATCGGAGCGTAGCCGCCGACTGCATCGCCGTAAATCGTGGAATAGCCGCAGGCCAACTCCGACTTGTTGCCGGTCGCCACGGCCAACAGCCCCTTGGAATTCGAGTAGGCCATGACGATCACGCCTCGGATGCGTGCTTGCAGGTTCTCGGCGGCGACTCCTTCCAATTTCAGTTGATGCTGGAAGGAGACGAACAGTGGCTCGATGGGTTGGATGTCGTAATGCGCGCCGAGGTTGCGCGCCAAATCGGCCGCGTCGTCTTTGGAGCCGTCGGATGAGTACATGCTCGGCATGGAGATGCCGTGCACGTTTTCGCCGCCCACCGCGTCGGCCGCCATGGCAGCCACGAGCGCGGAATCGATGCCGCCGGACAGGCCCAGGCACACGCCCTTGAAATGGTTCTTGGCCATGTAATCCTTCAGACCCAGCACGCAGGCGGTGTACACTTCCTCGTCCGGATCGGGTTTGGCTGCGATTGTACCGACCTTCTGATGCTCCGCGGACGTGTCCAAATCGAAGAAGCTCAGATCCTCCATGAACATCGGCGAGCACTCAAGCAGGGTGCCGTCGGTGTCCACAACGAAGCTGCCGCCGTCGAAGACGAGGTCGTCCTGGCCGCCCACCTGGTTGAGGTAGATCAATGGCGCTTGCACTTCGGCGGCGCGTCGCACGGCGAGGTCGAATCGCGTGTCGGTCTTGCCTTCCTCGTATGGCGAGCCGTTCATGGTGAGCAGTAGGTCGATGTTCTCCTTGGCGAGTTCGGCCACGGGGCCTCCGTCCTGCCAGATGTCCTCGCAGATGGCCACGCCGATGCGGGCTCCGTCTACGTCGAGCACCATGGATTTGTTGCCAGGGCTGAAAATACGGAATTCGTCGAACACGCCGTAGTTGGGCAGGAAGTGCTTGTCGTAGCCGGCCCAGACCACGCCGTCGTGCAACACGACGAGCCGGTTGCGCGGCTTGGAATTCTCACGGTCGGTGCCCACGGTGCCGACCACCACATACAGGCCCCCCAGCCCGTCTGCCGCCAGTTTCGTGGCGAGCCAGTTGGCTTTGTCCCATGCGGCCTTGCGGAAGGTGGCGCGCAGGGCGAGATCTTCGATGGGGTATCCGGTCAGGGTCATCTCCGGGAACACGACCACGCGTGCGTTGCTGCGTGCGGCGAGGTGCGTGTAGTGCATGACCTTGTCGGCGTTGGCGTCGAGGTCTCCGACGCAGGTGTCGATCTGGGCGAGTGCGAAACGAATGTCTGTCATATCTGCCTAGCTTACCGTTGGTTTGTTGGACGTTTGTTTTTCAGCGATCGCGTCCGTCCGCGATCATGGGTTGCGAGTGGACGCGGCGCGTCATGAGAGTTCATTGAGTACCGTCAATGCCGCGTTGGCGTAGAATTCCACGCCGGTCTGCAGCGATTCGTCGAGTCCGATGAAGTGCGGGCTGTGCCAGTCGGGGCAGCCTTCTTCGCCATTGGAGCCGATGAAGGCAAATACCGGCAGGGTGACGGGCATGAAATCGCAGAAGTCCTCCCCCGCCATCGACGGGCGGATGGGTTCGAGCTGCGCGTAGTCGCGTACGCTGTCGGCGACGATTTTGGACAGTTCGGTATCGGAGACGAGCGGGTTCTGGAAATCGTCCCAATCGATGTCGGCGGTGATGCCGTATCCGGAGGCGATGGATTGGACCTGCTGTTTGAAGCGTTTCTCCACCAGTTCACCGTCGGACTCGTGGAAGTATCGTACGGTGCCTTGGAAGCTCGCCTTGTCGGGTACGACGTTCCACACGTGGCCGCCGTGCATCTCGGTGATGGACAGTACGAGCGGATGGAACGGCGAGACGTTGCGGCTCACGATGGTCTGCAATGCGAGGACCATGGTGGCGAGCGCCTCGATCGGGCCGGTGCCCTTGTGCGGATAGCCGGCATGGGAGCCGGTGGCGTGCAGGGTTACATGGAATTTCACGCAGCCGGCCATCATCGGTTCGGGGCCGACGGCGATCTGTCCGGGCGCGTAGTTCGGGTTGTTGTGCGCGCCGATGGCGGCTGATACGTCGGCGAGCAGTCCCGCGTCGACCATGGCCTTCGCGCCGAGGCCAAGTTCCTCGGCGGGCTGGAACAGCAGTTTGATGGACCCCTTGATGCGCTTGCGGCGCTTGGCGAGCCAGAACGCGGCACCGAGCATGTACGACATGTGCAGGTCGTGGCCGCAGCCGTGCATCACGCCGTCGTTGACGGATGAGAACGGCAGACCGGTGTCCTCCTGGATGGGCAGGCCGTCGATGTCGGCGCGCAGTGCGATGCGCGGCCCCGGCTGTTCGCCGCGGATCAGGCCGACCACGCCGGTCTCCAGCGGATTGTTGAGCACCTCGATGTCGTGTGCGCGCAACAGTTTCTCGATGTAGGCGCTTGTCTCGTATTCCTTGAAGCTGCGTTCGGGGTGCGCGTGCAGGTAGTGTCGGATTTCGATGATCTCCGGCGTAATCTCGATATGTTCGCTCATGGTTGTCGATTGTAGGCATATGCGGACGTTTTTCCTATTTTCGCGTCCGTGGTTTCATGTCGTCGACGGCGTTTCCCCGGATCCTCCCGTAAGCTGGAAAGTGATCTAACACGGGACATTCATGAGGAGGTCGGCATGGGATCGGACATCAGGGCTGCGTTTTTCGACATCGACGGCACGTTGACGAGCTTCGTCACGCATGTGGTGCCGCAGTCGGCCATCGACGCGCTGCACGCGTTGCAGGAGAATGGCGTGAAGGTGTTCATCTGTTCCGGCCGAGCACCCTCCTATATGGGCGTGGTGCTGGACACCATTCCCGTACGGTTCGACGGCATCGTGGGCCTCAACGGCCAATACTGCACCACTCGCGACGGTCTGAGCTACCAGCATCCCATCGACCAGGCCGACGTGGAGATCATCACCTCCTGGCTGGAGGAGCACACCGACGTGATCGCCAACTATGCGGAAAGCGACTACGGGTATTTCAACCGGACCAACGCAACGTTGGAAAGCACGTGGAACAGTCTCGGTAAAACCGCGCCGAAAATCGACATATGCGATCCGCTGCAACGTATCGGGGACCATCGCACATTCCAGATCAGCCCATATGTGGACGAGGCGACGGAAGCGGAAATCGCCGGCATGTGCGGCAACGTGCGCGGTGTCAGATGGCACCCGGCCTTCACCGACCTGATTCCCGCCGACGGCGGCAAGGCGGCCGGCATGCGGGTGGTGCTCGACCATTTCGGCTGGACGAAGGATAATGCGATCGCATTCGGCGACGGCGGCAACGATGTTGACATGCTGCGCTATGCCGGCATCGGCGTGGCTATGGGCAACGCGACCGACGAGCCGAAGTCGGTGGCCGATTACGTCACCGATAATGTCGATGACGCCGGCATCGCGAACGCGTTGAAGCATTTCGGTATTCTGTAAAGCGCTTTTTACAGAGTTTTTCTTGCGATTCCCGCACGCGTTTTCCGTAAATTCCTGCGGTTTTCGCACCCTTTATAAGTAATTCCGATAAGCGTGCGCCGTGTTGCCGTCACGGGTTCCTCTATATTGGTCAATCGTTGGCCCACAACCGCGGCAAGCGGACGGACCGTATAGCGAAATTGAGAGAGAGGAACTCAACCATGCGTAACAAGAAGATTCTCGGCGCGCTGCTCGCCGCCGCCACGCTCGCGACCTTCGGTCTGGCCGGCTGCGGCAATTCCGGTTCCAACGGTGCCGCCTCCAAGGAGGACGACAAGACCATCACCGTGGCCGCCTCCCCGACCCCGCACGCGGAGATCCTGAACAAGGCGGTCAAACCGCTCGTCGAGAAGGACGGCTACAAGCTGGTCGTCAAGGAATTCACCGACTACGTGCAGCCGAACACCGCCACCGAGGATGGCGAGGTTGACGCCAACTACTTCCAGCACAAGCCGTACCTCGACAACTTCAACAAGGAGAAGGGCACGCATCTGGTGTCCGTGGAGGGCATCCACTTCGAGCCATTCGGCCTGTACCCGGGCAAGACCAAGGAGCTGAAGGACCTTCAGGACGGCGCCACCGTGGCCGTGCCGAACGACGCCACCAACGAGGCCCGCGCGCTTCTGCTGTTGCAGGATGCCGGCCTGATCAAGCTGAAGGATCCGAAGGACATCAACGCCACACCGAAGGACATCACCTCCAATCCGAAGAACCTGCAGTTCAAGGAGCTTGAGGCCGCCGTCGTGCCGACCGTCATCAAGGATGTCGACATCGCGGCCCTGAACGGCAACTACGCCATCCAGGCCGGCTTCGACCCGACCAAGGACACGCTGGTCACCGAAAAGGCCGGCGGCCTGGCCGCGAAAACCTACCAGAACATTCTCGTGGTGAAGGAAGGCAACGAGAACACCGCCAAGACCAAAGAGCTCAAGAAGGCTCTGAAGTCCGACGAGGTACGCGACTACATCAACAAGAATTACAAGGGCGCTGTGGTGCCGGTCTTCTAAGGCCGACCGCTTCGGCTGCCGACAATTCAATGCCGCAGGATAGTATGTCCTGCGGCATTCTTGCTATGGAAACATGAAAACAGGAACAGGACATTATGACGATTCAGATCGACCATCTGCACAAAAGCTACGGCAGTGGCGCCGAAGCGCATGAGGTGCTGCACGACATTAACCTGACCATCGATTCGGGTGAGGTCTTCGGCATTCTCGGCTCGTCCGGCGCGGGCAAATCGACATTGGTGCGTTGCATCAACCTGCTGGAGCGTCCCACTTCCGGCAAGGTGCTCATCGACGGACGTGACATCACCGGCGCGAAAGGCAAGGAGCTGGCGGACGTGCGCGCCGGAATCGGCATGATCTTCCAGAACTTCAGCCTGTTTCAACAGCGCACCGTGCTACGCAACGTAACGTTCCCGCTGGAACTCAACCACACGCCGAAAGCCAAGCGTGAGGAACGTGCCCGCTACCTGCTCGACCTGGTCGGATTGGCCGATCTGGCCGACCGCTACCCGAGCCAGCTGTCCGGCGGCCAACAGCAGCGCGTGGCCATCGCACGCGCGTTGGCCAACAATCCGTCCATCATGCTGTGCGATGAGGCCACCAGCGCGCTCGACTCCACCACCACGGCGCAGATTCTCGATCTGTTGCGTCGTATCAACCGCGAGCTCAACGTGACGCTGGTCGTCATCACGCATTCGCTGTCCGTGGCACGCAACATCTGCGACCGTGTGGCCATGATCGATGGCGGTCGAATCGTGGAGATGGGCGATACGGAGGAATTGTTCGCCAATCCGCAAAGCGACATTCTGAAGACGCTGATCGCCGATGCGAAGGTGGAAAACCATCGCCATAAGCATGATTCCGCTTCGTCCGACAATCCGACGGACGCGCCGGCCAAGGAAGAGGTGAAGTGAAATGGGACAGATTATCTCGCAATTCATCGCCGATTACGGCGAACTGCTGGTCGAAGGCGTGCGTGACACGATCATCATGACCGCCGTCGCAACACTGCTGGCGTATGTGATCGGCCTGCCGATCGGCGTGCTGCTCATCACTTCCGCGAAGAAGGGCATCCGCCCGAACGCGCCACTCAACACCGTGCTCGGCTGGATCGTGAACATCGTGCGTTCCGTGCCGTTCATCATCCTTCTGGTGGCCATCATTCCGTTGACGCGACTGATTGTCGGCACTTCGCTCGGTGTACCGGGTGCCATAGTGCCGCTGGTCATCACCGCGGCGCCGTTCGTGGCACGCGTGGTGGAGCAGTCGCTTGCCGAAGTGGACGGCAGTCTGGTGGAGGCCGCGCAAAGCTTCGGCGCCAGCAATCTGCAGATCGTGTTCAAGGTGCTGCTGTTCGAAAGCCTGCCATCACTGGTGCGCGGTGCCGCGTTGACGTTCATCACCCTGTTCGGCTTCTCCGCCATGGCCGGCACCGTCGGCGCGGGCGGCTTGGGCGATATCGCCATCCGATACGGCTACCAGCGTTACCAGTACGACGTGATGACCGTCGCCGTGATCCTGTGCGTCATTCTCGTGCAGATCGTGCAGACCATCGGCGACGTGGTGTCCAACCGCATTGACCATCACGAACGCTGAGACATTCCACCGAACGTCCATTCACAAAAGAATCGGGTCCAGACGCAATCCGTCTGGACCCGATTCCCCTATAAGGCCATATACGGCCGGAAAATCACTTGTTGAGTTCGGCCTTGACCAGACCGGCCAGCTTGCCTCCATCGATGGTCTTGCCCTCAAGAGCGGCGCGGGCCGCCTTGATGACACGACCCATATCCTTGGGGCCTGCCGGCTGCACTTCCGCCATGGCATCAGCGATGGCCTTGGCGTAATCCTCATCGGTGGCACCCGCCGGCAGGAAGGTTTCCAGGAAATCCGCCTCGGCGGTTTCGGGGGCGGCCTTGTCGGCCAGTCCCTTGTCCTCATACAGCTTGGCGGTCTCACGACGGGTCTTGACACCCTTCTGGATGACCTTCAGCACCTCCTCGTCGGTGGCCTCATGACCATTGGCGATCTCCATGTTCTGAATGTCCGCCAACGTCAGGTTGATCGGATTGAGCTTGGCCTTGTCCTTGGCCTTCATCGCCGCGATCTTGGCCTTCTTCAGCGTATCCTTCATCGACATGTTCATTCCTCTTTTCCGAATCGTTCGGCACACGTCTTTATACCACAATAGTCACCAGACGTCCTCCACAAACGGAGACCGTCAACGCTCCAGCAAATCGTGGATGCGGTCGGTCAGCTCACGATGCATCGACGAACGCAAGGAAGGGAACGCCCGAAGCAGACGAACCTGCTGACGGCTCAACGCACGACGCACATGCTCCTTGGTAAGCCTGTCCAACGCGGCAGGCTTGTCTTTTCGCCCGACCGTACGAATATCGGCGATCGTGCCATCGATACGCTCGCGGGTCTGGTCAATACGTTCCTGAGCGGACCGCTGAACCTGTGCAAGACGATGCTCCATGCGCGCGTTCGCCTCGGCCATATCGTCGTTCGCCTTGTCGATCGCCTCCAGACGCCCGGCCTTGACATCCTCGCCGAGCCGCGCGAGCCTGTTGTCCATGTCGGCCATGCCCATGGTGCTGGCCAGCCAGTCGACGAACGTGGCGGCCAAGAGACCCCAGGCCGCGATATGAAGCCACGGTTGGGGTATGGTGGCGGTGAGTTGCGCCAGCCAGGGCTGCACGACCAGTTTAACCAGCGTGGCGCCCGAGCCGAACGTCAGGAATCCGTTCAGATAGACGCGGCCGTTGATGTTGAACGGTTTATCGGTGTAATCCCAAAGCCGAATATGGAACAGCCGCTCGTACTGCCACGACACCACGTATTCCAAGGTACAGGCGATGACGCCGCTTCCCAGGAACAACGCCACCGGATTGGTCACGTCGTGCAGCAGCAGGAGCACCAGCAGCGCACCGTTACCGTAGATCGGGCAGATCGGGCCGTTCAGCGCGCCACGATCCACCCACTTGTGCTTCAGCACCAAGTTAAGCCCGGTCTCCCACACCCAGCCGATGCAGGAGTAGCACATCCACCACAGGACCACCTGTTCCGCAAGATTCAACAAACCCATACCATGACCTTACGTTCCCGACGCGCATTTTCCAACACGCGGTCGCGAAACCCGCCACGAACGCCTCTCCCCCGGTCTTAAGCCCATGAGGCACTTGGAACCATGACTACGGTTATCGTGCGCATTTCGCATGATAACCGTGGTCGACTGTTTTTGGCTCTATTCCAAGGTTTTCCACTCTTGGGAAGCCCGCCGATTACCCTCGTTTCCCACGAGGCACTTACAGGCACCCGAGAATAATCTCGACTGATTCCCACCGACCAGTCAACGGTGACCGGTCCAACTGATCTATTCCCATTCAAGACCTCCCACCAACGACAGGCAATGCCCTTTTAGATATTTCGACATTCCTGTCCGGCGTCCCCGAGAATCATCTCTGCCCCGCGGCCGCCAACGCATCCTTGTCCGTGGCACTCACAAGGTTCCGTAGCACGTTCGCTCCCGGAATCAGGTAGGGATCGGAGACGCGCGCCATCGTCACTCCAGTCCATAACGGCGACGGGTACAGGAAAGAGGCTCGGCACTGCCGATGCTCCCCCGCTCGTATTCTCCGGCATCGCGCATGAAGGCCCTCGTAACATCGCCGCCCTCCAATCGCACTGACTGCACCAACAGTCCGATGTTCTCCGCGCGGCGGCGCATTTCGGATTCAGATATCGTTCCGAACATCACACCTCCTTTTCCTTAGATTCCAGCGAAACCGGCAACCCTTAGACAGAGCTTCGTCCGATTGTCTCCTTCCCTGGTCCGCGGCGCAATCCCTCGATCAGATCGATGAACGCGTGTTCCTCCTGCTCCACGCAGTCAAGGAAAATGGAACAGAACGAATCCGTCTTGCCGTCCACCTGCCAGGCCTCCAGACTGCGGGCATAGTCGCGCTTGGCGTCATACTTGATCGCCACGGGACGATAGCCGTGCCTCAGCAGCATGAAGTTGAGCAGCTGGCGGCCGGTACGCCCGTTGCCGTCCATGAACGGATGGATGTTCTCGAACATCGCGTGGAAGCCAGCGGCCCTGAGCAACGGATGCGCGTCGCTTGCGTCCAGCCCGTCGATCAGGGATTGCAGGTCGTCGCGGATCTCCAGCGGGTCCGCGGTCTTGACGCGGGTCGCGGTGATCCTCGCCAGATAGCCGTACGGGCGGAACGTGCCGCGGGCGAACGGCTGGAGGTCCAGCGCGGTCACCTCGTGGACGCGACGGACCAGCTCCTCATCCAGTCTCCGCCCTTCCCGGGCGTATTCGCGCACGTAGGCCATGCCGTCCGCAACGCCGCGCGCGGCGAACACATACCGTGCCGGCGAATCCGACGGGACGAACTCGCCCTCCAACACCAGCGACGTGTCCTCCAGGGTCAGCGTGGATCCCTCAATGGCGTTCGAGTTGTAGGTGTACCGCACCAGCCAGTCGCGGTCGTAATCCTCCAACGCCATGTCCTCGACGCCGTCCAGCGGCTCCAGCGCGCGGGCACGGTCCTTCAGCGCGTCGATCCGCCGCAGACGTTCGGCGGTTCCCGGCTCGCGCTCAAGGTCGAGCAGTTCCTCGGGCAGCGCCTGTATGCGCTGTGATAGCTCGGGATTGGCCATCATGCCCCTCTTTTCATGTTCCGGTTGCAAAGTCCACTATTCCAGCCGCAATCCATTTTGGCGATGCGGACGATTCCCCGAATCTCCCATGAAGCATGTCCATGCTCCTGCGACACTCATTCGGGCTCATCCAACCTTGGGATTCCTTAACCAGCCCTCACAATAGTACTCCAAGTGACCGTCGAGCTCAGCCACGAACGCATCGACGTACCCAGCGGCAGCCGGTCTCAAGCCCATGAGACACTTGGGACCATGACTACCATCATCATGCGCACCTCTGATGATAATCGCATGTGGTCGTTTTTTGGCTTTATTCCAAGGTTTTCCGTTCTTGGGAAATCTGCCGATTACCCTCGTTTTCCACGAGGCACCTACAGGCACCCGAAAATAATCCGGAAACACCGCCAACCGCGACTCCAAACGTTTGCCGTTCCCCGGAGCAGTGGCGGACATAGCGCGCATCAAGCGTTTTCATCGCTGGCCGCAGGTTTTAATCCTTCGGTTCCCCTGGCGATCCGCGTCTTCGCGGCCCTGTCATTGGCCTGTGAATTTTGAGTATTCCGGTTTGAGCATGAGATTGAATGTGCACGGCGAGAGCCATGGGTGCTTGGCGAGGATGAGTTCGGTTTCGTTCGGATCCGTCTTGTCGTTGTACAGTCCCGGGCGGTGAGCTATGAGCACGGTGTCCGCGTACTGGCATACAGAGTCCGAATTCCTGAGGTGGAAAAGCAGAGGTCTTCTGCCGTCTATGCGCACCCGACCCCGTTCCATTTCCGATGTCACGATGACGGCGATGTCGATCTCGTCGGCGAATGATGCGAGTCTGTCCAGCACCTTGCCCAATTCGCAGCCTGAATTGTCGGCGATGACGTCGATGCGATGCAGGACCACGAGTTTCAGGTCCACGGTTCTTTTCAGCCTGCGGCAGGCATCCATGATGGAGTCCAGGGTAATGGATCGTTCCGAATTGACATACAGCGGCATATGCTCGCACAGCGAGCAGAATGCGTCGCATAATCCCCTTTCGTCCTCATCGAGGCCGCCGTCCGCGAGGAGGACCTTCATCGGCACGTCGGTCTCCGCCGACATGATACGCACCGCGATTTCGCAGCCGGACAATCGAGGGCAGAAGATGGCGGATGGCAGTCCGTTCACGGCTGCGTGGCGCACGATGTCCAGTTGCAGGTTCCTCGAATCAGCCAATGTCCATCCAGAGATGATCGTGAGGGTTCTTCGGGCGAACCCGTTGGTGCGTTTATCGTATTCCTTGAATCCGCTGGGCACGTAGTTCCCGTCCGCTGGGTTGATGCGCTGCTTGTCCATCAGCTCCATGACCTGCAGCATCGCCGTATATATCGGATTCAGGTCGCATGGGTCCTCCCCGCCATGTGCGTCGGCGGATGCATTGCCGCCCATGTGTTGCGTGATGATGTGGTTCACTTCGGTTCCTCCCCATACAACGATGTTACAAGCATACCTGCTTATGTGGTATCTTATATACAAGATACCTTTGATACAAAATAGGAGGTACTAGCGATGGCAACATTATGGCTCCGCTGCAGGCATCTGGTCATCGACCCATGCAATCGCATGCCCGGTCATCTTCCTCGGTCCGACGGATGGCTGAACAGCCAGAACGACAGGCTTGCTCAAACCGTGTGCGACTGGCTGTCCGACCTAGCCTGGGATGGGTGGCGCGTGGAGGCCTGCGTCGGTTCGTTCGACTCCACAGCGATTGACGTGCGGGACCTGCTGGAACTGTGCCCGGAGCGTGGGGAACGTGACGGCCAGGGGTATCAGGTCTCATGGTTTTCCGTCGAACGTACCGATTCCGAGAAAATGCGAGTGCTTGACGAAGACGGCGACGAGGTCGACGCCGAGCTCTTCGAGTGCGAGGAGTATCAGCGAATCTGGGATGCCGTCGATCCGCTATGGCTGATTTTCGACAACGGAGAGGAAGATGACGATTCCGACCCCAACAATCGCCACCAACCGGAATCCTCCTATGAGGATCCATTGCCTCCCGATCTGGCGATTCGTCTCCTGACCGCCAGGCAATCCCTGCGGCGGTTGAGGGAGTCACTGGGATCTTACCCAGAGATACCGGCTGACGCTGTTCGGAGAGGAGGGCTTCACCGTCGACAACGCGTGGTTTGAGACCATGGAACAGAGCTGCGACCAGCTCAATGAACGCGTGCACGCCTACGCGCCACAGTCGTCATGTGCGAATCCCCAGGACGACGGCTTCGATCGAGAATAACTTCACCCTCTACATACTGAAAATAGACAAAACAGAAAGGATCCGCAATGCTTACCGCCGACATCGATGCCGACCGCTCAATCGTCACGTTTCGCAATGAGGACGACAAGACGGAACTGACTATCTCCACAGCTCCCCTTTCCACCGTCGAGGCAACTCCGGCCGCCCATCTCATCCCGTCTCCCGGCGCCAAGGCCGAAACCGCGCTGAAACAGACCGCGGAGATCATCGCATCGCTTACCAACACAAACAGCTACATTCACATTGATTTCCCGGATGTCATCTCCATCTGCGCGTCCGCGGCTATACGCATCATACGGTTCAATGCCGGAGATGATCCGAGCAAGGCATTCTCGGACGCGCTCGCCGCGCAAGGGATCAACCCGTCATGCTGCGATAGGGCGCTGATCAACATTGGGGCTCCCGCCAATATTGGTCTGGCCAAAGTCACCTCATTGGTCACAATCGTGCAGGAAGCGGTCCAGGACGACGCCTTAATCATCTGGGGTCTGGCACTGGACCCGCAACAAAAAGACACGAAAATCGCCGTCATCCTCGCAGAGTCCGAAGGAGAGACGGCGGCGCACGAAACCGCCAAAAAAGAATTGACTACCGGAAAGGACACTCAGATGATGCAGGAAGAAACGATGGATACACCAAACACGCCGATTCGGTTCCTTGATTTGATTGGATTGGACAACGAACAACTGAAAGATTTCACTATCAGGTTGAACGGCAACAAGCCTGCTTGGTTTGATGTACTTGATGCCTACTACTCATCGCATGATGAGCTGATGGAGTGGGTATTTATCAAGCAATGGCCTGGGCAGCAGGTGAAGGGAGCTTTCAAGAAGAAGAAAGTTCTGCAGTTCATCCAACTTCACCAGGAAGACCCGACGAAATGGCTGTTCATAGGTGCTTCTGAAGTCCTTGGCGAATATCAGAAAGAAGACGGCACTGTCGCGTACGACTACCGAGAAATACCGCAGTATGCCCCGTTGGACGCTCGCGCTGTGGTGTATTACAAGAAAAGCCAAGGACCCACTCAACTTATGAACGATATGGGCAACGATAAGTTGCGGAATCGTTTCTTGGAAACCATGACCCTAGACCACTTATCGCAGTCTCCAATTTCCTCGCTTCCCTTCCCCGGTTTTGAAAACGTGTGTCTCACTCATCGGCAGCTAGTTGCCGCAGTGAGAAACGATACATGGAAAACTGCTCTGGGCAACGTCCAAGCTGTTTACCTGCAAACCGACCGTCGTACTGGATGGCATTACGTTGGTTCTGCCTACTCACATAAGGGTGCAGAGCAAGGATTATTGTCCCGTTGGTCGGAGTATGCCTATGGTGATCATTCTGGTGGCAACAAGCGTCTCAAGGAGCTGGGTGCCAAATATATCGTGGACAACTTCCAATACTCGATTCTAGAAATCTTTGATATGCGCGCTTTGCCGAAAGACATCATTAATCGGGAGCATTGGTGGATGGACACTCTCAGTTCTGTATACCATAGCGAAGATGAGCATCCACATGGATACAACTCTGTCGCAGAGCGTAATAGCGACAATCCCGTTGAGTGAGTGAGGCAGAAATCTTTATTCTGCTAATTAGCAGAATGTGCCGTAGAGGGGCGTCTGTTTCTTGGAAAGTGAACAAATGCCCCCCTCTGCATCGCTAGAGACAATCCTCCCCTGAATAATGAGGTAATTGCATGGGATGGTCTTCATATATCTTTCATTCAAGATGGCAGGTACGCAAGGTTGTAGGATATGGGGCATGACTGAAATTGTGACGATGAAACTTGGCCCCCGCAGAGAACTTGGCTGGGTCGAGGACCTGCCAGAGGGCGGCACTCGGCATCTGGTGGGATGGGATCCCAAGATGGAAGGCGACTTCGAAGAAATCTGGCGTTCCGGCAACAGCTGGTGGCGACTCGAACCTGGCCGGGCGGTCCGCTGCGATCTCGGCCTCGTCCTGACTCCCGACAACGTGGTGGCGTGCGTCGCCAAGATCAACGGCATCATCAAACGCGATGATATGCGCATGGGCTTTATCGGCGAGCCAATCCACGGCGACTACGACAATTGGATTGGCAAAATTCTCGAACGCAACGACTCCAAGAACCCTATCGCCTACTTCGACGAGCGAGCCATTCTCCCTCCCAACAAAGTCACCAAAGACACTGAAAAGCTTAATCTTTAATGTGATGGCTGGTGCCGTCAGACAAGCGCGGTTTCGTATGCGCCGTTGACGGATTCGGATATGGCATTGGCGTAGAGGTCGCTGCCCATGACGGCACCGTCAGAAAACACGTCGCGCAGAATACGTCAGATAATCACCGACTATTTTTGTTGATTGAGCACAAACAGTGATATGCAGATAACGTCCGGGAAGAAAACCATTGACTCCGTCAAGCATCATGGACGCGACTGACGGTGAGGCGGAATGTCACCCGTCGCATCAAGACCGGCATCAAGGTCGTTCGCGTCGCGCAACGACAACCTGCCGAAATACTTCAACAAGTCACCATCGCCAAACCAGAAACGCTGCGAGCATCTCGCCACGGATGGCTTGTATAGGCCCTCCTGACGCCAGTCAAGCAACGGCACGTCACCCGGACCGTTCCATGTCGTCACACTGGTCACCTTGACGACGATACCCGAGACCCGATCGCCCTCGACCCTGGTGACGATGACGGGCCTGATCTTGCCCACGCCGGGATGATCGGGGAACTCGACGCGCATCAGCCACACGTCATATACTTCGGGCTCATGCATGATCGTAGATGTCGTCCGCCGGATCGTCCCAGTCCTGAGGCAGTACGATGTTGCCCGTACTCTTCGAACGCTCGAACCGATACGCGTCATGAGCCGGCGGAACCGGATATCCATCGGATCGGGTCGCCCTCAGACTCGGTGTGAACGGCATGCCCTTGTCGCGGACCACCTGCCGCAGACAGATCTCCGTGAATGAGCTCAGGCTCAAACCCATCTGCTCAAGCACGTCCGCCGCCTCACGCTTGACCTCGGGATCCAATGCAATGGTCGTCCGTTCCTTCACAGCCATAGCAACCACCTCTCAATATGCATTACATAAGAATTATGTAAATTATATGCAGCTCTAATACACATCCACAAGTTACTCAAATAAATTCTGCTTGGTAAGCATCATGACCGTCTCAAGCCCATGAGACACTTAAGACCATGACTACAGTTATCATGAGCACCTCCGAAGGTGACATCAAAATCAACCTATTCGACGACGAAACCCCGAAAACCGTGGCCAATTTCCTTGGCCTCGCGACCGGTGAGAAGGAATGGACCGATCCGATGACCGGTCAGCCTTCCCATGAGCCGTTCTACAACGGCCTGACCTTCCACCGCATCATCAAGGACTTCATGATCCAAGGCGGCTGCCCGCTGGGCAACGGCACCGGCGGCCCGGGCTACGATTTCGATGACGAAATCGTTCCGGAACTGAAGTTCGACCACCCGTATCTGCTGGCCATGGCAAACGCAGGCCTGCGCCGCGGCATGGATGGCAAAATCCATGGAACCAACGGCTCCCAGTTCTTCATCACCACCGTGCCGACCCCGTGGCTGGATGGTCATCACACCATCTTCGGCGAGGTCGCCGATGACGAGTCCAAGGCCGTCGTCGACAAGCTTGAGGCAGTGAACACCGATCGCATGGACCGTCCGACCGAGCCGGTCGGCATCGTGTCCGTGGAAGTGCTCAAGTAACAGCGTTCAAATAAAATCACCATACGATATGAATGAAGCCCCTCCGACGAGGGGCTTCATTCATTCTGCGATCCGATTGATCGGGACCGTCACATCTTGCGCAGCCGCGGTTCCGCGGAATCCTTCGCTCCGGTGATACGGTACACGTCGAACACGCCTTCGATCTTGCGCACTGCGGCAAGCAACGTGTTCAGGTGCTGCGGGTCTGCCATTTCGAAGCTGAACTGGCTGGTGGCCACACGGTCAGTGCCGGTGGAGATCGCACCGGAGATGATGTTCACGCCATGATCGGACAGCACACGCGTCACGTCACTGAGCAGATGCGGACGGTCAAGCGCCTCGACCTGGATCTTGACCATGAACACGCCCTTGGTGCTGGTCCACTGCACGTCCACCACGCGTTCGGGCTGACGTCTTTCCAGTTCGAGCATGTTCTGGCAGTCCACGCGATGTACAGACACGCCTTGGTTGCGGGTGATGAAGCCGATGATTTTGTCTCCCGGCACCGGCATGCAGCAGCGGGCCAGCTTGACCCAGATGTCACCCACGCCTTTGACGGAAATGCCCAACGAGCTGGTGGTCTTCTTGGTGCGTTCCACCTGCTTGAGCGGCAACGCCTCCTGTTCGACCTCCTCGTCGACCTCGTCGCTGCCGGCGTCCCGGACCAGATGGGAGATGACGTTCTGCGTGGAGATCTGACCATCGCCAATCGCCGCGAATACCGCGTCGGCATTGGCGAAATTCAGCTCGTCGGCGATACCGACCAGCGCTTCCGGCGTCATCAGCGTGCCGATCGGCAGGTTGCGCTTGCGCATGGCACGGATCAGTTCGTCGCGTCCCTCCTCGACGGCTTCGGTGCGGCGTTCCTTGCTGAACCATTGGCGGATCTTGTTGCGCGCCTTCGGGCTTTTGGTGAAGCTCAGCCAATCGCGTGACGGTCCGGCCGACTCGGACTTGGATGTAAGTATTTCGACGGTGTCGCCGTTCTCAAGCTTGGTGTCGAGCGGTACCAACCGTCCGTTCACACGCGCACCCATGGTACGGTGTCCGACTTCGGTGTGCACCGCGTAGGCGAAGTCGATCGGAGTGGCTTCGGCCGGCAGGGAGACGATCTTGCCTTTCGGTGTGAACACGTATACTTCGGATCCGCCCAGATCCTCCTTGAGCGATCCGAGGAATTCGTTGGAATCCGGTGTCTCGCTCGTCCAGTCGGCGAGCTGTTGGATCCACTTGAGGTTGTCGGCCTCGCTCAGCTCCTGGTTCTCCCCACGCTTGCGGTCGGACTTGTCCGGTGAGCTCAGGGCACGACCGGCCTGGCCATTCTCCTTGTATTTCCAGTGCGCGGCGATGCCGAATTCGGCACGCCGGTGCATGTCCCACGTGCGGATCTGGATCTCAACCGGCTTACCGCCAGGGCCGACCACCGTGGTGTGCAGGCTCTGGTACATGTTGAGCTTCGGCATGGCGACGTAATCCTTGAAGCGACCCGGAACGGGGCTCCAGCGCGCATGCACCGCGCCCAACGCCGCATAGCAGTCCTGAATCGTGTCGACGATGATGCGCACACCCACCAAATCGTAGATGTTCGCGAAATCGTGCCCGCGCACGATCATCTTCTGATAGATGGAGAAATAGTCCTTCGGACGACCCGTCACATAGGCCTTGATGTGCTGGGCGCTGAGATCCTCATTGACTTCGGCGAGAATCTGCTTCAGATACACATCCCGCTGGCCGGCGCGGCGCGCCACCAGCACCACAATCTCGTTGTAGATCTTCGGATACAGGACCTTGAAACTCAGTTCCTCAAGTTCGGTTTTGATGGCGTTCATGCCAAGACGATTGGCGAGCGGGGCGTACACGTCCAGCGTTTCGCGCGCCTTCTTCTGCGCGTTCGACTGCTTGACGTAGCGCCATGTGCGGGCGTTGTGCACACGGTCGGCAAGCTTGACCACCAGCACGCGCACGTCGCGGCTCATCGCCACCACCATCTTGCGGATGGTTTCGGCCTGGGCGGAATCGCCGTATTCCATCTTGGAAAGCTTCGTGACGCCGTCGACCAGTCCGGTCACCGTGTCGCCGAACTCGGCGCGGCATTCGTCAAGCGTGTAATCGGTGTCCTCCACCGTATCGTGCAGGAGCCCCGCGGCCACGACCAACGGTCCCATGCCCAGATCGGCAAGGATCTGCGCCACCGCAAGCGGATGGATGATGTAGGGCTCGCCGGATTTGCGCCGCTGCGACGAATGTTGGGTGACCGCGCGTTGGTACGCCCTTGAAAGAATGCTCATATCCTCGCCGGGATGATGGTATTCGCACATCCTCAGAATCGGCTCAAGCGGGTCGAGGGGATTCGCGCTGATCTCGCAGCCCAGCATTCGGGCCGAACGAACCTCATGATCCATGTCGCTCATTTCATCCTCCTCGCTTGGAATGAACCCTATAGTACCCGCGTATCGACGCATATCGGGAGCACCCGGCCACATTGTCGCGCAACCGGGTGTTTCCAAAAAACTTCGTTGGTCGTATGCCTCGTCAGGACGCGACGCCGGTCGAACCGAACCCGCGCTCGGCGCGGTCGGAACCGGGCAAGGTCTGCGCGTCGATGAACTTCGCTTCGACATACCGTTGGATGACCAGCTGCGCGATGCGATCGCCCGGATGGAACGTCACAGTATGCTCCGGGTCGAGATTGATCAGCGGCACCTTGATCTCGCCACGGTATCCCGCATCGATGGTGCCCGGCGCGTTCAGCACGGTGACACCCTGCTTGACGGCAAGACCCGAACGCGGATGCACGAGCGCGACATAGCCGGCCGGCAACGCGATCGCCACTCCTGTGGGCACCAGCGCCCTGTGGAACGGCTCAAGCGTGACCTCTTCGGTGGTGCGCAGATCCGCGCCCGCGTCTCCGGCGTGGGCGTAATGCAGCTGAGCGGGTCGGTCGGGATCCAGCGACTTTACCAGAACTTCGACGTTTTCCGGCTCGTTGTATGCCTCGTCGAACGCCATCAGGCAGCACACTCCTTGCATACCGGCTGGCCGTCCGCGGTGGTGTGGTCAAGCTGGCTGCGATGCTTCACCAGAAAGCATTCGGAGCAGATGAACTCGTCGCCCTGCATCGGAATGACGGTCACCGAAGCGTCCTCATTGCTCAAATCGGCGCCCGGCAGCTCGTAATCCTCGGCGATGGCGTTCTCGTCGTCGTCCATATCGTTGGAGTTGTTCTGAGAACCTTTGCCCAAAGCCTGGAGCGACTCCTCGTCCTCGTCCTTGTTGCGCGGGGAATCATAATCCTGTGCCATCGAGATTCCTTTCATCATCTACGGTGCCTTATGCGCCATAGAATACATGACTTTTCCCCCGCTAGAATACACGAATTGAAATACTCGTAAAATCCGACACGTGGGGCACAATAGAATTAGTAGAAAAAATTAAGGGAAAGTGGTGTGTTGTGCCTGAGAATGCGCTCGAAGACGCACGGTTCGATCATGTAAGCGAAACCGGCGAACTCATCTTTGTTTCAGGTGCCGGCAAATTCGCCGTCAAAGTCACTGAATCGCTTGAAAGAGCCATTTTGGAGGCGAAGCAGATTCGCTCCGAAGCCCAAGAGGAGCATCAGGCCCAAACCCCCTCAACTCTACCGATATCGCAGATTCAATCGCTGATCCGAGCCGGCGCGAGCCCGACACGCGTCGCGGAACGTTATGGACTGAGTGAAGCGCTCGTTCGGCGTTTCTCATCGGCGGTGGAGACCGAAAAGCAATATGCGATCGAACAGTTCCTTGCCGTTCCCGCGCCGAAGGAAAGCCGGGTGCGGTCGCTTTCCGAGCTGATCGAGCGCACGTTCGCGGCCGCGCGGGTGCGTTTGGAAGACGTGAAATGGAAGGCCACCAGACGTGGATTGGAACCGTGGAAAATCAGCGCGCAATTCGAATCCTCCGGCCGGACCGTGTGCGCGGAATGGTCATGGAACATGCATGACAATGCGGTCGTCTGCCTTAATTCCGCGGCACGCAAGCTTATCGGCGAGCAGGACACGCCGGGGGAAGGACATGCCGAAAAGCATGTCGATCAAGGATTCCTCACTTCGTTGAATCTTCCTGGAGATTCCGCACGTTCCGCACGCATCGAGCAGACGGTGTCCGCATGGAATACACTGGAACCGCCCACGACGGCGGACACGCCATCGGACGGCGGAAAAACCGTCTCGAATGTCCTCGATGCGTCCAATTCCAAGCCGAACAACGATGTGCCGTTGCCTGATCGTCCGAAGACAGTGGCGAGCCTTCTGCCCACCGAGGCGAAGACCCCGCAAGCCACGGATGAAACCCAGGACGCGAAAACCGGAACCACGGAAGTGTCCGCGCCCATCACGCTCAAAACGGAGCAGACGCAGGATCCGCACAGCCAGAACACGACCAAGACGAGACGCCGTTCGGGACGTTCCGCGGTGCCGAGCTGGGATGAGATCCTGTTCGGAGACTGACGACACTCATTCGTAAGAACCCGCACTCATTCGTAAGAAGCCCGCTTGAAGGAGACGAAGGTCTCGGCAAGCGTTTTCAGATGGGTGCTTCAGACGATGTCGATCAGACAGGGAATGTCCGATTCCAATCGGGTGAGCGAACCGTGGACGCTGGGCAGATGCATCGCCTTTTCCGTTTGCGTACGGGAATCGACGATGGTGGTGGCTCCGGCCGAGGACACAATCACGTCGCCGATCATCGGCTCCACGTATGAAGCCACCTGTCCGTAAACGCCTTCCTCGATGGCTTGCCGACGCGTGCGCACCTGCGCCCGCTCCCCCAACGTCTCACGCCATCTCGCGGCGATGTCCTCGGGTTTCTCATCGGCTTCGGCGTAAAGCATGACGCAACGCGGTTCGCCTCCCACCTTCGCCACTCCCCTCATCAGACGGGGGTCGGCTGCAATATCGACGCAGCATTCCGGGTCCGCGGTGATCATCCCGTGGTCCGCCACGATGACCATGAGCGTGCCTTTGGGAAGATTGCGCCGTAAGAGACCCAACTGCGCATCGACACGTTCGAACGCGCCGATCCATTTGTCGGAGTCCCAACCGTAATTGTGTCCGATCTTATCGGTGTCGCGCAGGTACACGTACGTCAATCCCGGTGTCCATGCCGCATTGGCGGCTGTCATGATGCGTCGGCGAGGATCGTCGTTGGAGATGTAATCGCTGCCGCGCAATGCCGCCTGTGTCAATGCGGAGAACGCGAATTTCGGCAAGCCTGAACTGGTGACGCGAACGCCTTGCGCCGTCAGTCGTTCGAAAATGGTCGGCTGGCGCTGCAATTCCATCGGCGCGGGGGCGTTTTTGAAGGATATGAGCTGACAAATCTCTCCAATGTCGGGATTGAGCTGCGTGTATCCGGTCATGCCGGTCAGTCCGGGGCAGGTGCCGGTACCGAAGGTGGACATGGCGGCCACCGTGGTGCTGGGCATGCATGTGGCGATCGGACGCTGGTTGGCGCTGTCAGCCATCAGCGAGCGCAGATATGGCGCATGCCCCAATCTCATGTTGATGTTCCAATAACCGAGGCCATCCACCAGAACCACGACCGCCGAACTCGCATCGGGCAGGCCAAGCGCCTCCTGCAGGTGTTTCGGGTCGGCGTGCACCGTCGTCGGTATGGGATGTCCGATGGCACTGGAGATGGCTGGAAGCACTGAGGACAAGTGGAATGCTCCGCCGCGGGCGTTTCCATCGGGCGTATCGTCTCCGTATGACGCTGGTCTGGTCATGGACAGCAGCTGGTCGGTATCGGGCACTTCAACACTCATGGTTTCCATTCAAGCACCGCGGCAGTACCAGCTGGTAACATTGCTAGGTTGATTACCATAAACTTTCCGTGAGGAGAATCACCGCATGGTGTCGCACCGCAAACCGGCAAAACCAGCCTTCGACCCGCGTACGGTCAAGGAGAACATCGTCGAAACGCCGCTGAACGAGGAGATGAGCAAATCGTTCCTCGAATACGCGTATTCGGTGATTTACGCCCGAGCGCTGCCTGATGCCAGGGATGGTCTGAAGCCGGTGCAACGGCGCATCATCTATCAGATGGGTCAGATGAATCTCAATCCGGATCGTCCGTATATGAAGTCGGCCCGCGTGGTGGGCGAAGTGATGGGCAAGCTCCATCCTCACGGCGATTCCGCGATCTACGAGGCGATGGTGCGTTTGGCGCAGCCATTCGCCATGCGTCTGCCGTTGGTGGATGGCCATGGCAATTTCGGTTCCCTTGATGATGGTCCGGCGGCCTCGCGTTATACCGAGGCGCGCATGGCTCCGGCCGCGTTGGGTATGAACGCGGATATTGCTGAGGATACGGTCGATTTCACGCCGAATTACGATAACAAGCTCAAGGAGCCGACCGTTCTACCCGCGGCGATTCCGAACCTGTTGGTCAATGGCGGTTCCGGTATAGCCGTCGGCATGGCCACGAACATGGCCACGCACAATCTTGGTGAGGTGGTGGCCGCGGCCAAGCATCTCATGCGTCATCCCGACGCGACTTTGGAGGAGCTGATGCGCTACGTGCCGGGTCCGGATTGGCCGGGTGGCGGCGTGATTGTGGGCCGCAAGGGCATTCGCGAGGCGTATGAGACCGGCCGTGGCGCGTTGACCACGAGGTCGGTCACGCATATTGAGAATGTGACGGCGCGCAAGAAGGCGATCGTGGTGACGGAGCTTCCGTTCATGGTTGGTCCGGAACGTGTGCTGGAACGTATTTCCGAAGGCGTGAAGAACCGCAAGCTGGAGGGTATTTCCGGCGCCATCGATCTGACCGACCGTCATAACGGCACCCGTCTGGTCATCGAGGTCAAGACCGGTTTCGACCCGAATGCCGTGTTGGTCCAGCTGTTCAAGCACACGCCGTTGCAGGACAATTTCACCATCAACAACGTGGCGTTGGTCAATGGGCGTCCGCACACCATGGGTCTCAAGGAGATGCTTCAGGTGTGGGTGGATCACCGCCGCACGGTGATTCGCCGCCGCAGCGAATTCCGCAGGAAAAAAGCGCTGGAGCGTCTGCATCTGGTGGAGGGTCTGCTGCTGGCCATGGTGGACATCGACGAGGTCATTCAAGTGATTCGTTCCTCCGATGACGCCGAGGCCGCGAAAACGAAGCTCATCGCCGTATTCGATCTGGATGAGATCCAGGCGCAGTACATCCTCGATCTGCGTCTGCGTCGTCTGACCAAGATGAGCCGCATTGAGTTGGAGGCTGAGCGCGACGATCTGAAAAACCGCATCGAAGAGCTCGAGCGAATCCTCGCCTCCGATGAGGCGCTTGACGGCGTGGTCATCGACGAGATGGATGATGCAGTGGCCAAATACGGCACTCCACGCCGTACCGTGCTGCTGGATGAGGATGCCGAAGGCAATCTGACTCCGGTGGTGGCGCATGGCGATGATGGCGTTTCCGCGAATGCGATGGCTGCGGCGCGCACGGCGGCCACTGTATCCTCCACTGCGGCGGATGTGGCCGCGGCCGCGAAGGCTGCGAGGAAGGCCGGCGAGGACAATGCCACCGCCGCGGCTCTGCAGATTGACGATGAGCCTTGCGCGGTGATGCTGTCCGCCACCGGTCTGATAGCGCGGACTTCCGTGGATGCGGTGGAACGTTGGGAGAACCGTTCCATTTCCACCGGCCGCGCCAAGGACGACCAAATCGTTTCGATGTTCCGCACTTCCACGCGTTCCTCGTATGGTCTGATCACGTCCGCGGGCCGTCTGGTGTTGGCCCATGTGGTCGAGCTGCCGAAGGTTTCCTCCGAGGGGACGGTCAGAGTCACTGGCGGTGTGAAGGCGGAGGAGCTGCTGGGCATGACGGAGAACACCGACCCTGTCCGTGGGGAACGGGTCATCGCTGCGATAGCCATGCCGTCTTCGGATGAAGGCCAGCCCACTCCCCTAGCGTTGGGCACACGCAATGGTGTGGTCAAGCGTTGGAACCGCGAGTCGCCAACCACCATGGATTCGTGGAGCGTCATCGATTTGAAGGATGGAGACTCGGTGCTCGCCGCGGCCGAGGCGAATGACAACGACCGGTTGGTCTTCGTGTCCACTGATTCCTCCCTGCTGACGTTCGAGGCGAAGAACGTGCGTCCGCAGGGCCGCACCGCCGGAGGCATGGCCGGCATCCGATTGGCGGAAGGCTGCACGGTGGCCGCTTTCGCGGTCGTTCCGGCGGATAAGGTGTCTTGGAACTACGAGGAGGGCGAGAACGGCCTGTTCTCCGCTTCCGGAGCCGTGGTATTGACTGTTGCCGGCGATTCCAAGGCGCTGCCGGGCACGGAGAACGGTTCGGCGAAAGTCACTCCGTTGGAAATGTATCCGACGAAGGGACGTGGTACTGGCGGTGTCCGCTCGCAGCGGTTCCTCAAGGGGCAGGACACGCTGATTCTCGCGTTTGTGGGCGCATATCCGGTTCATGCCTCGACCAGTGGCGGAACCGACGTGGAGCTGCCGAAGCCCGATATGCGTCGTGATGGTTCCGGAACCGAATTGTCCGCTCCGATCGCGGTAGCCGGCTGAGGCGGACCTCTGATTCCCGAGAATCGCGGGGTGTCGTGCATCAGTATGAATCGGTGCGCGATACCCCGTTTTTGCGTCAATACGTATGAATGACGTTCAGCGGTATAGCTTCATGCCTTGCGGACTGTCGGCGAATCCCGCGGCGCGTAGCAGACGCCGTGCATCGTTGCGCGCGTTCAATGATTCGCCGTTCATTTCGGCGAATCTGACGCTGCCGCTGGGAAGCCGTTGCAGTGTATAGGCAAGTTCCGCGCAGGCGGATCGCAATGTCGGCTCATCATCGGTGAAACTGGCGATCTTATGGCTTTTCGGCATGGCGAACATGACCGGGGCGCCTTTGGCGAGCACGATGATTGAACCGGCTCTTCGCGCCGGTTTGAGATGCTCCTGTTGCGGCCATGCGATCGCGGCTCCCGTCAGGACGGCCGGATCGGTCACGTCGAGCGCCACGCAGGACAGGCCGCGCGATGCGTGCTCGTCGCGTAAGACGTCGACAGTGTTGCGACTGGCGAATTGGGCTGCGCCGAAGCCTTTGACGAACATGCCTCTGACCAGGAGCCCATGTTCCTCCATGCGTTTGAGCACCGGATACAATCCGGAGAATCCTCCGGGAATCCGTTCCTTGTCCACCAGGGGGGATGCGAGCACGCCGTATCGGTCCAGAAGCGATTCGACAAGTTCGATCTCATATTCCTCGACGCCTGACGGGCGCGTCGAATCGTCGGAGCCGACCGTGCCGTCCGGGTTGACCGCAGACCATAGTCCGCCAAGCGTTGCGGGAATCGAAGGACGCATCCGCACGCGTCTGCGGGCGGACATGCGAGGAGCCCGAACCGTGCCATGCCTGTGGGACAGCGAGCGGACGGGCATGAACGAACTGTTCGTTATCCTGCCCTGCCATATCAGGAACCATAACGCCTCTTCGAACCGTTCCTCGTTCCACGAGGGATACATGATCTCCCCTGTTTCGGCATTCACCTGAATCTCGGCATGGTTCTTCCATAGGGTTTTCGCCATAGAGGAAAGCTGCCGAGCGGGGAAGGCTCCGCCACCGTTCAGAACGGCGAGCACGGCTTCCGGAACGGTCATGGCATCGGTGTCGGACGACTCGTTCTGTTCAGAACCGTCCGGCACATCCAGCAAACGTGAATCGGCGGGATGAAACGCGATGGAACCGGCGTCCTTGCCATTGGAACCATTGAATTTGGAGCCGACCCATACCACTTCTCCGGATGCGAGCAGTTCGTCGAGCATGCCCGGCTCGTAATCGCGGACCCGTGCCGGGAACACCGAAGATTCCCATACGTCGGCGTTGAGGGGCACGCCTTCAAGCTGTTCGATGACGCGCAGCAGACCGTCGACGCCTTCATATCGGGCGCCACCCACCGGTCCGACACCCTGGCGATCCAACAGGAACGCCTGGTATGCCGCCTGGTCGACCGGTTTGACGGCCCGGCGGGCTTTGGCGAGGGATAGCGATCGGATACGGCGGAGCACCTCGATGTGGAGCCACTGGTCGGTGGTCTGGTCCGGATCGGAGAAACGTCCTTTGAGCAATGTCCCTTTGGCGTTCAGCTCGTCCAGGGCATGAACCGCCCGCGCCGCGTCGATCCGGAGCTGTGCGATCATCTGGTCCGCGGTGAACGGTCCATGCGTTTTGGCGTATCTTGTGACTCGGCCCGTGACATCGTCCTCATCCAGATCGTTCCAGAACGTTCGTCCGGCCAGATCCTTCTCAACCTGCGCGATGGCGTCCGGGTCCAACAGCGAAGCCATGTCGGCGGCGCCCAGCAGTCGCTCCAATACTTCCGGATCCATGGACAGCAGCTGCGTACTGCGTTCGGCTTGGGGAACGTCGTACTGGTACATCACCGATCCGACGAATCCGAACAGCAGCTGTTCCGCGAATGGTGACGGCGTCCGCGTGGCCGTTTCGGACAAATCGATGACGCCATCATTCAATCCTGCCATCACCTGGCGCAGTGCAGGCAGATCGTATACGTCCTGCAGGCATTCGCGTGCGGTTTCCAGCAGGAGTGGGAAATTCCTGCAGGTGCGTGCCGCGTTGAGCAATTGCGCGGCTTTCAAACGCTGCTGCCATAACGGCACGCGTTTGCCGGGTCTGGTGCGCGGTAGGAACAACGATCGTGCGGCGCATTCGCGGAATCGCGCCATGTATAGCACGCTTTCGCCAATCTGTGTTTCCACGATGTGCTGCAGCTCGTCGCAGTCGAACAATATCAGGTCACGCGCCCGCATGTCGGCGTATCCGTCCGGCAGACGCAGGATGATGCCGTCGTCGGCCGCATGCACCTGTCCGTCGAAGCCGTAACGTTGCTTCAGACGTGTGGTGATGGCCATGGCCCACGGCTCGTGCACGCGTCTGCCGAACGGGGAATGCACGATGATGCGCCAGTCGCCGTCGTCCTCCCGGCTGCGTTCCACGACGAGCTCACGATCGTTGGGCACGATGCCGGCCGATTCGCGCTGTTCGGCCAGCAATGCGACCAAGTTGCCGATGGCGTTGTCGTCGAGTCCGTCATCCCGCAGCCGCCGCTCCGCCGATGCGGTGAATTTCGGTTTGCCGGCCGATTCACCCGTTCCAGCGGACAGTTCACGGCTTAGTTCGCGGACGAGGCGTCCTTCCGTCATGCCGAAATGATAGTCGCGCCCGTCCTGGTCGCCATGCCAGAACGGTAGTCGAGCCGTGCGTCCGGGGGCCGGCAGCACCACGACGCGGTCGTGGGTGATTTCCTGGATCTGCCATGTCGAAGTGCCCAAGGTGATGACGTCCCCGACCCGGGATTCGTAAACCATCTCCTCGTCCAGCTCCCCCACTTTGCGCGGCCCCGGACCGGAGCCTTCTTCGGGGAGCACGACGGTGTACATGCCGCGGTCGGGAATGGTGCCGCCGCTGGTGACGGCGAGACGCGCTGCGCCGGGTCTGGCGGTGATGAGCCCCGATTCCTCGTCGCATTGCAGAGGAGGGCGGAATGCGGAGAAGTCTTCGCTGTTGTAGGCGCCGGTCATCATGCCCATGGTGGCGTCGAACATGGAACGTTCAAGATTGCGGAATGGCGCGGATCTGCGTACCACGGCATACCATTCGTCCGGTTTGAGGTCGTGCATCGCCGCGGCAGCGACCGTCTGCTGGGCGAGCACGTCCAATGGATTGCTGATGATGCGCAATGGTTCGAGGTCTCCCGACCGCATGCTTTCGACGCTGGCCACCATGCCGATGATCTGCTGGCGCGTGACCGGGTAGAACAACGCGTGCGACACTCCCCCGACCTTGTGGTCGGCGCGTCCGACGCGCTGCAGGCCCGATGACACCGACAGCGGAGGGGCGATCTGGATGACCAGGTCCACCGATCCCATATCGATGCCGAGTTCGAGACTGGATGTGGCCACCACGCAACGCAATTGTCCGCGTTTGAGCTGCTCCTCGACCTGCTTGCGGCGATCCTTGGAGACCGAACCATGGTGGGCCATGGCGATCGCGTCGGCATCCTCATGCGACTCGACCAGCATGGTGGTGGAGCCGACCACGGAATCGTAGTGTCTGGCGAAATGCTCGCGCCCCTCGGGCGAGCCCATGTCCTGGTATTGGGGAATGGAACCGTCACGGGATTGCGTATAGAGGTCGTTGAGCCGTGCGGTGAGCTTTTCGGCAAGTCCTCTCGAGTTGACGAACACAAGGGTGGTGCGGTGGGCAAGCACCTCATCGAGCACGCTGCGCTCGATGGCCGGCCATACCGATCCTCCGGTGGCGCTGGTGTCGAGCATGTCGGCGAGCGGCTCTACGACCTTGATTTCCATATCCGGACGGGATTGCGGACGCACGATGCGCACCGGTTTTGAACCACCGAGGAAACGGGCCACTTCCTCCACAGGATTGACGGTGGCCGACAGTCCTATGCGTTGCGCAGGCTTTTCGGTCAGCTCGTCAAGCCGTTCAAGGCTGAGCGCCAGATGCGCGCCGCGCTTGGTTCCCGCCACGGCATGGATTTCGTCCACGATGACGGTTTCGACGGTGGAGAGTATCCGGCGTGCCTGGGAGGTGAGCATCAGGAACAACGATTCGGGTGTGGTGACGAGGATGTCCGGCGGATGGCTGACGATTCGGCGACGCTCCTGTGGCGTGGTGTCTCCGCTGCGCATGGCCACGCTGACATTCGGAGCGGGGATTCCCATCGTCTCGCACTGTTTGGAGATGCCGTCCAATGGAGCCTGCAGGTTTTTCGCGACATCCGCGCCCAGCGCCTTCAGGGGCGAGACGTACAGCACTTTGACACCATCGGCCGGCTTGCCGCTTTTGGATGATTGGGCTGGCTGGCGTTCTTTTCCGGACATCAGCCGGTCGATTGCGGAAAGGAACGCGCACAGCGTTTTGCCCGAGCCGGTGGGAGCCACCACCAGAACGTTCTCACCGGCTTGGATGGCGGGCCAGGCCTGCCGCTGCGCTTCGGTCGGATGGTCGAACGCATGCCTGAACCACGTTCTGGTCGCTTCGGAAAACAAGTCCAAACATTCGTACATACGTTCGATTATGGCATCGCCTTCAGACATGCCAACCGTCAATCGGCGTCATCAACCCATTCGAGCACATCGCCGGGCTGACAGTCAAGCACGGAGCATATCGCGTCAAGCGTGGAGAAACGGATCGCCTTGGCACGGCCGTTCTTCAGCACCGACACATTGGCGGGCGTGATGCCAATCGCATCGGCCAACTCATTCACGCCCATCTTGCGTTTAGCCAGCATCACATCGAGATTCACACGGATCGCCATGTCAGATCACCGCCGACAGTTCATCGCGCTGTTCGATGGCCTGCCGCAGCAGCGAGCGCATCACCAGCATGAGCAGCATGAACGCCGCTATGAGCAGCAGAGCCACCAGACCGCCACCCACGACCGCGAAACGGACCAGATCGGTTTCCAGCCCAAGCAGCTTCGACAGGAACAGGGATGGCGACAGCCAGGCCTGGGAAAGCATCGCCAGGACGACCAGAACACCTTCCACCCCGGCGCATCCGAGTATGCCGTCGACCAGACGGACGGCTTTTCCGGAGAACACGTCACGTCGACGAGCCAATGTCAGCAGTCTCCACAACGGCACCAAAGCCGCCTCGAAACAGGCCACCATCAGCACGAATCCGATCACGTAGAGCCAATGCGCCACATCCGCGTGTATGCAATCGATGGAGACGACCACGCCCGCCACGAGCGCGCCGACCTGTAGAGCCAGCCCGCACAGCGCGAACAGCACGACCAGCACCCGCAACGCCACAATCACCGCCGATCCTCGTTCCGGATCGTCCATCGAATCATTCCGCGCACACATGTGAGACCTCCTTCATAGATAAAACGCAATTCACGAAAAACGATAATAACCTATCGTTTTTCAATATGCAAATTCCGTGAAAAAATAAATTTCGATATGTTTCTATCGTTTTTCGATAGCTTACCATGACGATAGTTCCATTGATCCATCAATCGAAAGGAATGCCATGAACACCCAACAGACACCGGCGCCGCAACCGGCCACACGTGCCGCCATCGAACAGCAGCATCCGGCATCCCGACGGACGAGGCGGCGCACCATCGCGACCCTGGCCACGGCGCTCGCCATCACCTTCGTCTTCGACCGGTTCGTCTGCAGTTCCACGCTTCCCGAATGCATATACGGATATGCCCTGCCGTTGTTCTGGCTGCTATGCCTTGCGCTCGTCACCGCGCTCCACTGGACGAGCGTGCGCAAGCGTCCGTACACGTGGCTTGTGGCCGGCACGATCACCGCGTTGAGCGTATGGAACATGCTTTCCGTCAGCGCCACTCCGTATAGCGGGAACATCGATTACTCGCTGACCACATTCCTTGCGCAACCCATGCTGCTGATGCTGCACTGCCAGCTGGTCAACGGCCGATACAGCATATGGCATCCGTCCCAAGTGGCACGCGATTGGCTCACCGGCTGGCTCATACAGCCGTTTTCCAATCTGGGGCGCGTCTTCGGGTCGTTTACCATCCTGGCCCGTTCCGCCGCTTCGTCCAACAAACGCTCGAAGGCCCGTGAGATCGGTATGGCGGTATTGGTCTCGATACCGCTGCTGCTGGCCATCATCCCCTTGCTGACCAGCGCGGACCAGATATTCCGCTACGAACTGACAGCCGCCATCGGACATCCCGACCTTACGGCGATTACGATCCACACACTGATCGTCATTGTGCCCTGGCCGTTCCTATGCTCCCTGCTTCTTAGCCTCGATATCGAAACCAAAGAGCCGTCAGAGCCCCGTCATATCGCCCTGAGTTCGACGATGACGATCACCGTGCTCTCGATGATGCTGGTCGTATACACGCTGTTCTGCGCGGTGCAATTGCGTTTCCTGTTCGCCGGAGCTTTGACGGACGGCTTGATCTCACTCCCGGACGGACTGACCTATAGCGAGTATGCGCGGGACGGTTTCTTCCAGCTGCTGACGGTGGCCGCCATCAATCTGGCCATCTTCGGCATCGCTCTCACATCCACCCCACACACGCCTTGGCTGAACGCCACGCTGGGCGGGCTGCTGGCCGTGACCGCCGTCATGCTGGCCTCGGCGGCCCTTCGACTGGGCCTGTACATCGGAGCGTACGGTCTAACCTGGCTGCGCTACGCCTCACTGACGTTCATCGTATTGCTGGCAATCGCCATCGCGCTGTGCGCGATCCGCATGTTCACGGCACGTCTTCCGCTCATGGCGACACTCGCCGCGCTCGTCATGGTCTGGTATGTGACGCTTGGCTTCAGCAATCCGGATTGGGTGTGCGGCACATACAATGCCGCGCACGGTTTCGGCAGCGCCTATTCGCCGGACAATCCGGCGACGTGGATGTTCTGACGTTCAGGCCGTGACCTGGCCACCACACTTTTTGCGCAACGTTTCGTGCATGACCACCATGAGCACCAGGAACGCCACGAGATACCACGGGAACAGGTTGACGGAGATGTGCTGGGCAATCAGGCCGAACACCGGAGGCATGCACATCGACCCCACATAGGCGAATGCCATCTGCATGCCGACGATGGCCTGGGACTTGTCCTTGCCGAAATAGGTCGGCGTGGAGTGGATGACGCATGGATAGATCGGCGCGCATCCCAGGCCGATGACCATCAGTCCCGCGATGGTGCCGATGTGATGCGGCAGCGGCAGCAGCATGATGATGACACCCGTCAATACCAGGGCCTGACCGAGGCGGATCATAGACGGATCGCTCAATCTCATGGTGAGGAATCCGCTTGCGAGACGCCCGACGGTGATGCCGATACAGAACAGGCTTCCCCACATGGCGGCCGTGGTCTTATCGATGCCCTTGCCGAGCACCATATAGCTGCTGGCCCACAGCATGGCGGTGGATTCAAGCGCGCAATAGCAGAAGAACATGACGAGGATCTCGCGTGCGCCACGAATCGCGAGCACGCCACGGATACCGAGCGGCTTACGCGGCCCGTCACCCTCAGTTGTCTCTTCGGTGTCTTGTGCGGTGCGTGTCTTCCACAGTGGCAGGCTGAAAACCAGTACCGCGGTAAGCGCTATCTGCAGGATGGAGATGTACCGGTATCCCCACGACCAGCCTTGACCCGCGCCCAATGCATACGCCATGATGTACGGGCCAAGCAGCGTGCCCAATCCCCACATGGCGTGCAGCCAGCTCATGTGACGGCTTTCATAGTGGATCGCGACATAGTTGTTCAACGCGGCGTCGACGCCGCCTGCTCCCAATCCATAAGGAATCGCGAACAACAGCAGCATCCAGTAATTCGGCGCGATCGAGAAACCGAACAAAGCGAACGCCGTCAATGCCACGGATACCACAGTGACCTTGCCCGCGCCGAATCGCAGAGTCATTCGATCGGACAGCAACGCGGACACAATGGTGCCCGCCGAAATGGTCATGGAAATGCCACCCTCCCAGGAAACAGGCGCATTCAAATCGGTGCCCATCGTCGGCCAGGCGGCCCCGAGCACGGCATCCGGCAAGCCCAGACTGATGAAAGCCACATAAATCACGGCAAGCAGCAGATTAGCCATGAATCAGCTCCTTTGATGGTTCCATGGACGCGATGGTCCGAATTCGTCATACAGTTTACCCGCAGTTACCTACCAAACGGTAACTAGCGATTTGCGGCACCGATTCAACGTCTGATTCCGGTCGAAGCATGATTCGGTCTTGTTTTCGGTCCTGTTCCAAGAAGCGAGCAGGCGTTGGTTCCGGCAAAAAATGCGGAAGGCGGGTTTCGACGGAACGGAACCTACCTCCCATGCAATCAAGATCAGGTGTCGATCTTCGAACGGTCGAAATCGTCCGCGTTCTCCACGATGAATGCCTTGCGCGGCGGCACGTCATCGCCCATGAGCAGGCTGAAGATGTGGCTGGCCTGTTCGGCGTCCTCCATGCGGATGCGGCGCAGCATGCGGGTGCGCGGATCCATGGTGGTGTCGGCCAACTGGTCGGCGTCCATCTCACCCAAACCCTTGTACCGCTGGATGTCCTCGTTGTAACCGATGTGTTTTCTGTCGAGCTCGGCAAGCTTGCCCGCCAGCTCGTCATCGGAATACGTGTAGATGAACTCGCCCTTGTGCACGCCCGTCAACGCTATGCGATGCAGCGGCGGCACGGCCGCATAAACGTGGCCGTATTCGATGAGCGGCCGCATGTACCGGTAGAACAGCGTCAGCAGCAGGATGCGAATATGCGCACCGTCGACGTCGGCATCGGTCATCATGATGATCTTGTTGTACCGGGCCTGCTCGATATCGAAGCTCGCTCCGGAACCAGCGCCAACCACCTGGATGATGGCCGCGCATTCCTTGTTGGACAGCATCTGCGCGAGCGACGCCTTCTGCACGTTGAGGATCTTGCCTCGGATCGGCAGCAGCGCCTGGAATCCGGAATTGCGGGCAGCCTTGGCGGTGCCAAGCGCGGAATCGCCCTCGACGATGAACAATTCGGCCACATCGTCGTTTCCCGGCTGGCAGTCGGACAGTTTCGGTGGCATGGAGGCGGATTCGAGCGCGTTCTTGCGGCGCGTGACCTCCTTGGTTTTGCGGGCCTGCACGCGGGCGTGCATCTCGCCGACGATTTTCTCCAGCACACGGCCGGACTGTTCCTTGTATCCGCGCTTGGAGCCGGTGATCATCTCGCCGAACTGCCTGTCGGTCATCTTGGAGACGATGGGCTTGACCTGCGCGGTGCCGAGCACGTCCTTGGTCTGCCCTTGGAACTGCGGCTCGGCGATACGCACGGTGACCACGGCGACCAGTCCGGCTAGGATGTCGTCGCGCTCCACCTTCATATTGGAATCCTTGAGATTCACCTTGAGCTTGCGCGCATTGTCCTCGACGGCCTTGCGCACCTGCTTGGTGATGCCCTGCAGGAAGCCGTCCACATGTGTGCCGCCGCCGGGGGTCTCCACCACGTTGACGAAGCTGCGCATGGTGGTGTCGTATCCGTTGGTCCAACGTATGGCGATGTCCACGGCGCAGTCACGGGTCACCTTTTGCGCATGCAATTCACCGTCGTCGCCCACAGCCTGCGTCTCTTCGACGTACGTGTCATCGCCGGTGATACGCCAGATATCCGAAACAGCCTCGCCCTTGGACAGAAAATCGACGAAGTCTCTCACACCGCCGGTATGGAGGAATTCCTCGATGCGCGCGTGTGGGTATTTCGGACGCGTGGTCTGCACAGCGTTTTCCTGCGGCTGCGCGTCAGCGTCGCCCGTCTGGGATTCGGGCGACTCGTCCGTGGCTGCGCTATCCGGTTGCGCCATGTCTGCGGCATTGTCCTCGGCATCGACTTCCAGCATTTCATCGACGGCTTCGTCACCGGTTTCGGGAATGTTTTCATCGATGACGGTGATTTTCAGTCCCGGTACCAGGAAGCTGGTCTGACGTACGCGGTCGATCAGCTGGTCATAGCTGAATTCGGCGGTGTCGTTGAAAATCTCGGGATCGGCCCAGTAACGGATGCGGGTTCCCGTAGTCTTCGGGCTCACCTTGCCGATGATCTCGAGTTCGGTCGGACGGTTCTTCCGCGTCTTCTTGAACGGCGAATTCGGGGACGGATGCGTGGGATCCTCGTCGGAGTACACACCAGGATGGCCTTGGTGGAAGGCCATGTGATGCGTTTTGCCGTCACGATCTACTTCCACGTCGAGACGGGAGCTCAATGCATTCACCACGGACGAGCCAACGCCATGCAGGCCACCGGAGGCGCCATATGAGGAATTGCCGAATTTCGCGCCGGCATGCAGCTTGGTCAACACCACTTCCACGCCGGTGAGCTTGGTTTTGGGCTCGACATCCACTGGAATGCCACGCCCGTTATCCGCCACCTCGACGGAACCGTCATCATGCAACGTCACGATGATGTGGTCGCAGGCGCCCGCAAGAGCCTCATCGACGGCATTGTCGATGATCTCCCAGAGGCAGTGCATTAATCCTTGACTGTCGGTCGTGCCGATATACATGCCCGGACGTTTGCGCACCGCGTCCAAGCCTTCGAGCACGGTGAGGCTCTTCGCTCCGTAATTATCCTTTGCCATGTTCCCTTTCAATTATCGCGTCTCCAGACGGAAGAAGTCGAGAGACCCGCATTCACGCCGGTCTCTCGACTTCGCTCATTCACGTTCGATCACTGATCCAAGAAGTCACGCAACGTCTGTGAACGGGACGGGTGACGCAACTTGGACATGGTCTTCGATTCGATCTGACGGATGCGCTCTCGGGTCACGCCGTATACGCGGCCGATGTCATCCAGCGTCTTGGGCTGGCCATCCTCCAGGCCGTAACGCATCTTGATGACGCCTGCCTCACGGGGGGATAGGGTCTCAAGCACCTGCTTGAACTGCTCCTGCAACAGCGAGAAGGCGACGGCATCGGACGGTGCGATGGCGTCGGTGTCTTCGATCAGATCACCGAACTCGGAATCGCCATCTTCGCCAAGCGGGGTGTGCAGGGAAATCGGCTCACGCCCGTACTTCTGCACTTCCTGCACCTTCTCGACCGGCATGTCGAGCTCACGGGCCAGTTCGTCCGGCGTAGGTTCGCGACCGAGGTCCTGAAGCATCTGGCGCTGCACGCGGGACAGCTTGTTGATGACCTCGACCATGTGCACCGGCACGCGGATGGTGCGGGCCTGGTCGGCCATGGCGCGGGTGATGGCCTGGCGGATCCACCACGTGGCGTACGTGGAGAACTTGAAGCCCTTCTTCCAGTCGAATTTCTCGACGGCGCGAATCAGGCCAAGATTGCCTTCCTGAATCAGGTCAAGGAACAGCATGCCACGTCCCGTATAACGCTTGGCCAGAGAAACCACGAGTCGGAGGTTCGCCTCCAGCAGATGATCCTTGGCTCGTTTGCCATCGTTCGCGGCCCACTTGAGCTCGCGCTTGCGCTTGAAGTCCATCTTGTCGGATTCCGTGTCCAGCAGATGCTGGGCGTACAAGCCGGCTTCGATGCGCTCGGACAGGTCGACCTCTTGCTCGGCGTTCAGCAGGTTCACGCGGCCAATCTGCTTCAGATAGTCTTTGACCGGATCGGCAGTGGCGCCGGCAGCGATCACACGACGCTTCGGATTGCCCGACGGCGTCAGATTGTCGTCATCGTCATCGTCACGAACCACGAAAGCGCCCTTTTCCTTAGGCTCCTCCGGCTTTTTGCGTTTATTGTCCTCGTCGTCATCCGATTCGGAGTCATCCTCGTCGAGGTCATCATCCTCATCGAGATCATCGTCGTCATCGTCTGCCGAGTCCACGTCATCGAGGTCATCGTCGAAATCGTCGAGATCGGCATCCTCGGCGGGGCCGTCCTCGTCCTCAGGAACCTCATCGATCAGATCCTCCTCGTGACCCTTCTTGACCTTGGAGGCCTTCTTCGCGGTAGCCTTGCGCGACGTCTTGGCGGTGGTCTTCTTCGCCGCGCTCCTCTTCGTAGCGGTCTTGCGCGTGGCGGCCTTCTTCGTGGAGGTGGTCTTTTCGGTCAGATCAGTCTGTTCCGTGCTTGCCGTCGTTTCCTTGGTGGCCAAACTTATCCTCCTACTGATCCCGCCGGAAGTGTATACCATATGGACCCACTTCTGGCAAGGGCAAATCGTCAACTATGTGAGTAAACCATCTTGCAAGGACGATTATTCCCGCATGTTGAGCCCACCGCGCATCAGCGTCGCTTCCGTTCGGCGTGTTGCTTATGTTTCCGAAGTCCATGCCGGGCCGATATGACGGTGCACGGCGGAGCAGACGATCGCGGCAAGCGAACAGTCCTCATCCAACGCGAGCGCTCTCAGGGCGCACAGCATGGCGCGCTCGTCACCCATCCACCACAATACGTAGCTGATTACAGCCAGCGGCTGAACCTGATAGCGTTCGGGTACCATCTCGATGATGTCGAACATCATGGTGACGCCGCTGTCGCAGCGTGCGTCGTCGGGAGTCGCCGAAACGTTCCGGAACGAATCCTTGAGTATTTCCTCCAGTCGACGTGAATTATCGGGATGCATCGGATTGGTCATGAAGTCCATCAGGAACCCACGCGGAGAACGGTCCTCCCCCGCGACGATGGACACCAGCAATGCGTCGCGGACCGACATCGCCCGTTCCAGGGCGACGGCAATCGCCAGTATATCGCTCCTGGACAGTCCGCGAGCGCCTTCCGGACCGTCGACGCCGGACGGCGAATCGGCAAGGAAGTCCATCCATCGTCCGAATGGCTCCCCTAGGAATGCGCGTATCGTTTCCTCCATTCCCCGCGATTTGCAATCTTCCGTCAGCCATTCGCCAAGCTGATCCATTTCCGTGGCAGGTATCGGCGTCGTCTCGTCGATCATGTTCATCATTTCGTTCTCCTTGGCATAGTTGGCGCGGACGCCGTGCGCGACCGCTTTCCGGAGTACTATGCGACATCCGCCGATGCGCGGGCCGTGTTTTCGGCCCCTGTGGTCGGAGAACGCGCCCATCGGCGTGTCATGAAACGTGCCAAAACGCTCCATCCATTGCAATTACTGCATTCCGTTCTTGTCGGACGCATGTGGATAACTTTGATGTATGACTAGCTCCTCCGATTTGGAACAGATTGAGACGCGCACATTATCGTTGGTAAGGGATTTTTCGTTCCTTCACGCGGATGACGCGGTCGCCAATTCCTGCAGGCCCATCGCCGACGCGGTCGCCCGGCAGGCGGTCACGTCAAGCGAGGGCGGCAAGCGGCTGCGCGCGCTGCTGACGTTGGATGCGTTCCGTGCGTTCGCACCGCGGGAAGTGCTGGAACGAGACATGGATGCGGTGCTTGATCTGGCCTGTGCTATCGAAGTGTTCCAGACCGGAGCGTTGGTGCACGACGATATCATCGATGATTCCGACCTTCGGCGTGGCAAGCCATCCGCCCATCGCGCTCTGTCCATGGACACGCACAGTGATGCCATCGGCAACGGGCTGGGCATCATGCTGGGCGACATGCTGGCCACCGCAAGCGTGGACATCGCGGACAAGGCGGCGTCCCGTCTTGGTTCCGGAACGGCCGTGGTGTCGGCTTTTCTGAATATGCATCGCGAGGTGGAGATCGGCCAGGTGCTTGATTTGGCCGTGGAGCTCAATTCCTTGGACAATCCCGCCGAGTTGGCGGCCGCGTCGCTGAACGTGTTCCGCTGGAAGACCGCCAGCTACACCACCATCGCGCCATTGGAATTCGGTATGCTCGCAGCCGGCGACGATGCCGGTACCGCGCGCGACTGCGCCTTGGCGATCGGTCTGCCTCTTGGCTTGGCGTTCCAACTTGCCGACGACCTTCTGGACGTTATCGGCTCGAGCCGCAATACCGGCAAACCAATCGGCGGCGACATCCGGGAAGGCAAACGCACGGTGCTGCTCGCCGATGCCATCGATGCAGCCGACGAAAAGGAAAGACGAGAACTCATCAGTATGTGGGAGTCCAGCTCCCGCAACGAGGAACAGGTCGCGCGCGCCATCGAGCTTTTCGAATCCACCGGTGCGATCGAACGTTCCAAGGAGAGGATAACGGAGCTGTGGAGCGAATCGAGGAAAGCCATCGAATCGCTCAATCTGCCCCGTCAACGTAAGGATATGCTCGTCGAGGCCTGCGCACGCTTCGTGCCCATCGTCCGTGGATAGATCTGGAATCAGCATCGGGGATCGCCGGAACATGTAAAAGACCCGAGTCCGTCGCACGTTTCGTGGGGTTCCTGCTTGACCCCTGCTTGTAGACTACGGATTGAAGATTGTTCGACAAGACGTTTTTGAGAAGGAACCGTACCGATCAACCATGAATGAAGCCCCACATGACCCCGTAGGCCAGGTCATAGAAGACCGGTACCGGGTTATCAGCAGAATCGCCGACGGTGGCATGGCCACGGTGTATCAGGCCATCGACGAACGGCTGGAACGCACCGTCGCCATAAAAATCATGCATACGCAGCTGGCGCAGGGGCCGAAGCGCGATCAGTTTGTGGAACGTTTCCGACGTGAGGCCCGTTCCGCGGCTGCGATAGCCAATCCGCACATCGTGCAGGTCTACGACACCGGCGAATTCGATGGATTGGATTATCTCGTCATGGAATACGTCCATGGCGTGAACCTGCGTTACGAAATGAACCAGCAGGTCACCTTCAGCGTACGCGAGACGCTCCGGATTGTCGGGGAAACGCTGGATGGTTTGGCGTCGGCTCATCGTGCGGGCCTGGTGCACCGTGACATCAAACCGGAGAACATCCTGCTCAACGACCGAGGGCATGTGCAGATCACCGATTTCGGCTTAGCCAAGGCCGTTTCGCAGGCCACGTTGTCATCCACGGGCATGTTGTTGGGCACGGCCTCGTATCTGGCGCCGGAAATGATCGAAAGCAACCGGGCGATTCCTCAAGGTGACCTCTATTCCGTGGGCATCATGGCTTGGGAGATGCTGACCGGCAAGGTTCCCTTCAACGCCGACAATCCAGTGACGTTGGTGTTCAAGCACGTGCATGAGGATGTGCCGGACGTCTCGACCGTCTGTTCCGGCATCAACGCCGATGTGGCGGCATTCATCGCAAGACTCACCACGCGCGCACCGGAGGAACGTCCCCGGGACGCCTCCGCGGCACTTGAAGAGCTACAGCGATTGCAAACGGGACTCACGATTGACGATTGGCAGTATCGTCTGCCCGCAGGAACCGACGTCTCAACCGTAGTCGGCGATCCGGGCATGGTTCCTCCCGCTCCGCCCGTCCCACCTACGGATCAATCCGATGACCGCACACGTCCTCTTGGGGAGACCGCGCCGAATGCCACCAGCATCATGCCGGCGGAACAATCGCAGAGCGACCCGGAGGCGACCGCCCGTCTGTCTTTGGGCGGGCACGAATCCCCGACCGGAGTCGCGGAAAAGGGCGACAGCAAGCAGCAGGGACGCAACCGCAAACACACCCCCGTGATTATCGCGTGCATAACGGCGGCTGCGCTCGTCTGCGCCGGTGGCGGTGGCTATGCGTGGTGGTATTTCCAAGGTCCGGGCAGTTATTGGACTTTGCCTCAACCGGCTGACCTGTCATGCACGACTTCAAAGACCTGCCGTATCTCCAACGTCAAGTGGAGCTCCTACGAGGAGCTGCTGAAGTTCGCCAACATCGAATACGAAACGACCGAGGTCTACAGCGATTCCGTCTCCGCGGGAGACATCGTCTCCACCGATCCGGCGAACGTCGGATCGCATGTGAGCAAACGACGTCATCAGAAGGTGAGGGTGGTCGTGTCGAAGGGTGTCAAACAGGCCACTGTTCCCGCCGATATACTCGACACCGGCAGCGCAAATGGCAAGGATCCTGTCAAGGCGCTGGAAAGGGCCGGCTTCGACGATATTGAGCGGACGCCGGACAGCGATGACACATATTCCATGGATGTTCCCCAGGGAGCGTTGCTGGCCCTCAGTGTCAACCCTGGCGCCACACTGCCCCATAATACGAAGATCACGGTCACCCTGTCCCAAGGACCGAAGCCTGTCGTCATGCCGAATGTCGTCGGCGAGTCGAAGGACGAGGCTCAGCAGGCGTTGGACGGGCTCAAGCTCACTGTCGACTGGTCCGAGCAGTTCGATGACAAGATCCCGCAGGGACAGGTGATTTCCGCCTCCGCAAAGGCCGGCGACGAATTGCATTGGGGCGATGCCGTCAAAGTGGTGGTGTCGAAGGGGCCGCAGACCGTGACGTTGCCGAATTACGTCGGACAACGCGCGTCCGACGCCAAGAGCGCGTTGGAGAAGCTTGGATTCAGCGTGAAGATCAGCTCGCAAATCACGCTTGATTCCAGCCAGGACAAGAAAGTGGCATCCCAAGATCCCGTAGGCGGCACTGAGGTGCGTCTGCATCAGGAGGATGGGACGCCGACCACCATCACTTTGAAGATGTATTCGTCATTGTTCTGAAAGCCAGCGCATTCCACGGCACGAGACAACCACCGCATATGGTGATGGGGGTGTTCCGACGTTTCCGGAACACCCCCATCACCATATGCGGAAGGAATCTACTTGTTGCCGTTCTCGGGCTGATCGTCCTTCGCTCCAGCCTGCGCTTCGGCCTCCTGTCGGGCCTTGAGCTCGGCCTTGACCTTCTGCGCGTACTCGTCGACGTATTCCTGGCCGCTCATCTTCTGAATCTCGCGAGTCACACGGTCGGTGAGCGAACGCAGGTCGTCATGGGTAATCTCATCCACCGGCTTCTTCTCGACTTCAATCGGCTTGCCATAGATCACCGTGGATTTGCCTTTGTTCGGAATGACCTGTCCCGGCTTCTGTAGTTCACGGGAGCCGATGATGGCGGCCGGAACGATCGGACATCCGGTTTCGAACGCCAATCGTGCCGCGCCGGTATGCCCTTTGTAAAGACGCCCGTCCGGACTGCGCGTGCCTTCGATGTGGATGCCGAACAGATGTCCGTCCTCGATGATCTCACGGGCATGGTTCAGCGCTCCAAGCGATTTGGAGCCGCCGGAACGGTCCACGGGGAACACGCCGACGGAAGTGAACCACCACTTCTTGAACTTGCCTTTAATGCCCTTGCCTTCGAAATACTCGGCCTTGCCCATGAAATGAATCATGCGCGGGCAGGTCAGCGGCAGCAGGGCATCGTCGATGACGGCGAGGTGATTGGCCGCGATGATGGCGCCGCCCTCACGCGGAATGTTCTCAAGTCCCTGCGCGGTCGGCCCCAGACGATGGATGGCGATCGGACCCAGACCTTTGACGAAAAACCAGTAGAGCATTCTTCACGTTCCTCCCAACGGATTGGCACCCGCCCGATTAGAGTATAAGTATGACTGACCTCAACAATACCAACGACGATGAAGAACGCCCAAACGATGAGTCGGATGGCGGCGTCTCGCCATCCGACAATCTGGATGCGGCTTGGGCCGAATTCGCGAATTCGCACGCCGATGACCTGAAGGCCGTGGAACGCTCGCGCAGTGCGAAACGTTTCGAAAAACACGCGCAACGTCAGGAAAAAGAGGCCCTGCTGTCCGTCAACGATCTGGATCAAGGCACATTCGTCGGCGACATGCCGTCAACCGGCCGCGGTCCACGTGATTTCACCGGTTCAAGCTGGCTTGATACTGACCGGGTCATGGACCGTTATGGTGAGGATTTCGTGCCACCGAACCCCAAAATCGGCCCTGTGAAATTGTCGAAGCTTGTCTTCTGGGTATTGCTGGTCGCCGGTGTCATCGGCATCATCGCTTCGGTGTTCATGCCAGCGCTGGCTTCGATCCTAGGGTCCATCTTCGGTCTGTGCGCGCTGATCGGCGCCGCCGGACTCATTGTGCAGCATAAGGGACATTCCCAGACACGCACGGACGAATTCGATGATGGTGCGCGCGTCTGATGACGGCTCCCATATGCGGCCTGGCTACAGTCATATCGGACGATGCAATGTGAAGGCCCCGACACTGTCATTCCATCAGTGTCGGGGTCTTCACATGTCTGTACAAGCGCTATATACGCGCGGATTCAGGCTTTCGCAGCCTGGGCGGTCGCAATCCACTTATCGAGCAGCGCCGTTGCCTTGCCGGAATCGACGGTCTGCTCGGCAATGGCATAAGCCGCCTTGAAGCGTTCGGCCAAGCTGGCATCGGCCGGTACCTGATGCCCGTCGGCCACGATGGCGGATGCGGCGTTCAACAGGGCGGTGGTGCGGAACGGCACATCCTTGCCCGCGAAGAAATCACGTGCCAGTCGTGCGTTGAGCTCGGGTTCTCCACCTTTCAGGTCGGAAACGTTAATCTTGGCGAGACCAAGTTCGACGGTCGGGTCAAATTCGTTTTCGACGACCTTGCCATCCTTGAACTCCCAGATGGAGACCGGCCCGGTCGGAGCCATCTCGTCGAGTCCCTCGCTGGAGGTGTAGACCATGCCAGTCTGGCCGTTCGCCGCATACACGGCGGCCATAATCGGGCTCATCTTGCGATTGGCGCAGCCAACGGCCATATGCTTCGGGCTCGCGGGGTTGGTCAGAGGACCAAGCACATTGAACACGCATGGCACGCCGAGCGCGGCGCGAATCGGTCCGACGAAACGCATCGCCGGATGGAAGGTGCGTGCGAACGCGAACGCGATGCCGCATTCGTTACCGACTTCAGCCACCTGTTCCGGCGTCAAATCCAACGGCAGTCCCAACGCTTCGAAGCAATCGGCGGTGCCGCACTTGGACGAGGCGGCGCGATTGCCGTGTTTGACGATTTTGACGCCCGCAGCGGCGGCAACGATCGCGCCCATGGACGACAGGTTCACCGTGGATGCGCCGTCTCCGCCGGTGCCGACGATATCGGTGGTCTCGCCTTCGATATGCAGCGGGATGGCGTGGGCGACCATGGCCTTCGCCGCGCCGCGGACTTCATCGGGAGTCAATCCCAGCTGCTGCTGGGTGGCGAGCACCGCGCCGACGGCGGCCGGATTGGCGTTGCCGTTCATGAGGTCATCGACGAACCACTCGGATTCCTCGGCGCTTAAGTGGTCTCCCCCAACCAGTTTGGTGAGAATCGACTTCCATGTGATCTCGGCCATAGTATCCTCCCCCTGGCTTCACGCCAAGCGCTTCGATTGTGTTTCCGCCGCATATTCTAACCGCCGGATATTGCGTAAACCGTTCCCGTCCGCATGACGGTATGATTCATAACTTCCGCCCACCATCCTGTGGTTGTCCAGAGCGCTTCCCATTAGTTATGCGAGGTAATTATCCAAGATAACCAATATCGAGGCATCATGAGCAAACCCGCGGAGCGCAACGTCCACAACGCCGACACACCGGACTTCAGCGTGCCGGACGACGGCCACGGCACACCGACCTCCAACACGATTGGCATCCTGCTCGACGCCTGCCAGACCGCCAAACGAATCACGGAAGCCTTGCTGCCGCGGTCGCCGGCACCAAGGACCAATGTCCTGGCGCGAGCACGGCGGGAAACCGTCCCATCTTTTAGACATGTCCCACCGCACGACTTTCCGCTCCGCCGAAACGCCGTGCCGGACGACCAGGATTCCATCGTCGCCCGTATCGGTGGCGATGGGGAGCATCACACGAGCAGGAAGAAAGGAATATCATGGCCGCATCATCCACCACATTCGAGCGCACGAACATACGCCGCCGGAATTCGGCATCGACGCGGCGACCGTGCAGTGGCTCACCACCGGCTACATGATGAACTGCGTGGTCAAGGAAAGGTGGGGCAGGACTATGTGCCCAGTGGAACCACTGGAACCACTGGAATTTGGGTGACGGTTCCGACATGGCGATGCATGCTGAACTACCTGTCCAAGGATTACCTGCGTGATGGAGGAAATGGTTCAACTATCGAATGGTCGGTATCAGCCGAAAGTTTCCGCAGAACGGATGCCGCACCCCTCGAACAGGATGCTACAGCGTCTGCGATCATCAAGGCGCTGGATCGCTATATCGGCTCGTGGCGACAGTTCATGACCGATACCAATGGGGGAAGCGTGGATTTGTCGCAAAGGCGGCGGCAGTAAGCGCATTCCGCGGTGTCGATTGGCAGAAGATGTTTGCGGTTTGGTCTTCGGCCCATAAGGATAACACGTCTGATTCCGCGATCGATGCAGCATGTGCGGCATTGGCAGTACTGACAAGCCACAGGGGATTCCGTAGGACTCGGACCTTTCGCGTTAGCAGCAGGGCAACAGAAGGGATGATCACATAGCCAGGGAAGACCAATAGCAGAAATATATAAAAAAGATGCCACCCAATATAGTTATACAGCACGCAAGTCGCAGCAAATGTAGCCGCGTATATCACGGCCGTTACCACTGGGGTTTGCGTGAGTGGGTTCTTCTGGTCCGGTGAGTTCTGCGCGAACGTCACCTGTACATCCGGGTCGTGCCCGGCCGAATCGTGTTTGCCTGTGGCCATGCAGCCGCTGTTTTTGCTGTCATTCCCGTCGTTCTCTGCCATGATGCCCCCTTGTATGTTTTCAATGTATCTGTTCCGCAATGTCTGTGCATGATTTTCGCCTTTACCGTTGCCCAACGCCGGTTCTTTGTTACCGATTGCGGCTGTTGTGGTATGCGCGGCAGATCAAGCCAAGGATATAGAAGATGGTCGGAATTGTATACCCGCCCATGAAAAGCTGGAACGATAGTATGTCTGAAAATGAGTTGGTCAGTATTTTTACTACGCTAAACCATAGGGTGGCTTTGGGAGGTATGAGCATTAGCAAGGCTGCCATGCTTACTAGTGTCATCGCGTAGGTGAGCGCGGTGGTGCCGGCAAGCCACAAGAGATTCCATGAGGCGTTGATTTTTCGTGTCAGTAGCAGGGCTATGAAGGGAACGATTGCATAGCCGGGAAGTATTATCAGTAAAAATCCCCAACAGGCGGATAAGATGCTGCTATACAGTGCGCATGTCACGGTAAACACGCCTGCATATATAATGGCTGCCGACACCGGGTGTGGTGCATGTGCGTTGTCCTGTTTCGGTAGTTCGAGTCCGGCTATACACTCGCTGTCGCTCTTACTGGGTTCTGGCATGATGTTCCTTCCCGTGTGAACAATCCGGCTGTTTTGTGATGTGTCTGTGCATGGCCTGATGTTTACCGTCGCCCAACGCCGGTAATAGAAATCCTCGTGGAACCATTCTCTTGGCCGATATTTCTTGTAATCGACCTTTTCCTCGTCGGCACCATCAAGAGTAGCTTGAAATCTTTTACGCAAAGCAGTCAGCTCGGCACATTCTGCACGAATTCTTTCTGACTGGGCAAGCCCATCAAGTCGTTGTCGTATTGTTCGGGCCTCCGGCTCAAGATTCCGGTGCAGCTGTTCCATATTGGACTGATGGGCGTTTTGCGCTTCGTCGATGCTCTGTGTCACTTGGATTCTTGCTTGGCGTAAGGATTCCTGATCCTTGGCCACACCATTACGAAGTTCGCGAATGCGGGACATTTCATTTTCCCGAGCACGAATGTCTTCTTCACTCGGTGGATCGATATGGACGGTGCTGTGGCAGAACTGACAAACATCGGGATAAGGTTGTTCCCGGTTATGGCGCATTGCCTGCAACTGCAGATCAAGGCGTGCCAAATCGGAATCGTATTGCCCTAGTAGGGTTTCACGCTGGGCGAGCAATACGTCCAGACGCTCGTTTTCCTGATGCAGTGCGCTGATGTGTTCAACGAGTTCCGCATCTTCATCAATGGTTTTTCGACGCTGTTGTTCCAATTGCTGTAACGTGTTGCGCAGTTTCTCAATATAACTATCGACGGTTTTGCCTTCGGCAGCCGCGTCCCGTTCAAGTTGCTCAAGCTGTTTGATGCGGGGCTCGATGATATCGAGTTGGCTGAAGATGAATCGTTCCACCGCTTGCCTGCGTGCATGGCGCTCGGCGGAACTTTCCTGTCTTGCCTCATCATTGAATGTTTCATCTTGAGCGAGGACCAGCAAAGCGGACAGGTTCTGCGTCATCGTTGTGTTGCTGGTGGTTTTGGGCAATAGAATCGATGGTTCGGGGCGAACGATCTGATCTTCGGGAACAAGCAGCAAATGTCGGATGGCATTCCAAGTAAAGGCCACGGTTCTGTAGGCCTCATTGACTGCGATTCTTCGTGCCTCATCAACGTCCAGCATTGTTAGCAGTACCGAGTTGATTGGTCGTTTGTTTTTGCCTCTGCGTGCGACCGTATAATCTCCCGGTTCCACATCTGAGTCAGTCGAAGAGACCTGAATCGTTTGCGAAGCCAACGAGCGTTGTAATGTCACTTCTCCGTGTTCGGTACTGAAGGTGACGGATGCTCCTGCATATCCGGTGACATCCGTGAATGGTATGACGTTTCCGCCGCATACGAAGCTGATCGTTTTCGTAATTCCGGTTTTGCCGGTATTCGACGGGCCGATGATGCAATTCAATCCCTGCTGCAAATCAATGGTTGAGGCATTGCCATCGTTCCGAATCGCCTTGACTTGACGAATCCACATTTTCCCCATCTTGGTTACCGGCTTTCCAGTATTCGTTCTATTATCGAATCGTAATTCAGCGTCGCCAATGTTTCGATGGCATGACGATAAGCCGTGACATATTCTCCATGTAATTCGTTGGCGAATTGCATGCACGTCGGGCTTGCGGAATAACTGGATCCGGCATCTTCGGTGATGGCGAAGCCTATGATTACCAGCCTGTTCAGCCCTCTTCGTACACGTTTGCGCCTGGCATCATACTCTGCTGTGGCATAAGGGTTGTCCCCGTGAAGGTTACTATTGCCAAAGCCCATGACCTTCATGTAAGTTGCGGCAAAATCCATGACCGTGATTTCATCCAATGTTGCAGGGTGTGGCAATAAGGACAGGCATAGCGTAAGACGGGTTGCGGTTTCGCTCGGGGTGTTGAACAGGGAATCACTCATCGGCGCTCACCCATTCCAGTCGAGTGTCATTGACCAGCATGTGGCATATGCCTTTCTTCTCCGCGGCTTTGACGATGGTTGGAAAACGGGTGATGACGGAACCGGAAAGGGGAAGAATCGCAGCTTGGTTCAAGGTTGCCAGCATTCTGGCCAGCCCATCGTCATATTCTTCGTTGCATACGTCGCAGACTCCATCGTAGAGGTCGTCTTTCATCGCATGGAACTCGGTTTCACCATCATCGATGGCATCTCTCATGTTCCGCCGCAGTCCTTCTGCATTGTAAAAATGCCCACGCTGCCGGTCATATTCCTTGCGCTGTCGGTCGGGCAAATCATCTCGGGACCGGATTTGCCTGTGCAAGTGTTCGGCGTAGGCCGATTCCATTTGTGCAAGATACGTTCTTTCCACATTGAAATCCGGTGATTCTGGTGGGGATGGAGATTTCCGCCATGCCACGGCTGAACGCCCAAGATGGAGCTTCCCTGATGAGATGTGTCCTTCGGCCAGCGGCAGATCATCCAGCAATTCAAATTCCGGCTGAAATGCGGTGCCGTCCACCAGAAGATCACGATTGTCGGCATTCGCTTCCAAGATCTCGAACAGCCAAGTGCTCACTGCGGATGGGAGTTTGTCAATTGACGAGGCTTTGATGTTCACCTGACCGAGACAACGCTGAAACTGCGATAGCGCGTCAATACCAATATCGTCAAACAGGCTTTCCACTCGGGCCTTATCCAGATGCTGAAAGAATTCAGAGGCCTTCCATTGCGGTAGTTTTCTGCATCCGTTGAAGAACTTCACCAAATCCGTTTGGTTGATACCCGCCCATACGCCTTCATTGATTGCCGTCTTCGCCTTTGAATAGTGCCTTTTGTTTACGTCTGATGTGTCTGTTGCGCTTGATTCAAGGATGACATCGAAGAAATCTTTCATGAACCCTTTTTTCTATGTGCTGATTCCGCGGCTTTCCCCACTGACGTAGGGCCGAACGAATGTGCAGAACACTCCCAAAGCATATGTGCCGTTGGGCTTATCCATCGTTCGTCTCCTCCTCGCCTTACGTCGTCTTATTTCGTCTTCGGTTCTGATAGGTCAATTTCCTACGATGAAAACAGATGCGGATGAAGCCTTGTCATTACTGGAATTACGGCCAGTATACGACGAATCAGCCGCATTCGTTTCGGAACTCTGCCGAATGGCGAAAGGAGATGGACATGTAAATCAGTTACGACCGTGAATTCTTATTGCTAAGGCTCGTATTCGGAAACGGCCGTTCGAATATCAGTGACTTATGTATGGCGTAATCGCTGTCTGCATTTTTACTCCACGGCGAAGCTGGCTGTGGTTCACAATCCGTTTTGAGACCTGCTTATCGATATCGGGCGAGATGCCGTCTGTCAGTGTGCATATAACTGGCAGACACATCTCGCTTCATTGTTTTCAAGGCTGGTCTCATATTGCGTCAGCAGGTCTTGAGCAACTTTATATGAGCAAGGCCCAAGAACATGAAGCTTGTTTTTAAGCATGAGACCCCTATTGCGGGCAATGCATCCGTTACTGAAACATATGAACTTACCCAGGAGGAACTGCTTCCGATGATTAGACGCGATCGTGCGCTGCGTGCTGCGGCTGAACACCGCGACGAAGAAGAGCTGGAATTCCGTGCGCCGCAATGCATTTTGCAGGAACTCTGGAATGCCGAAGAGCGTGTGGCGCACTCCTGTCACCGTTCCGATCGCGTTGGTGGAAGCGCATGGTCGTATGAGGAAATAGCCGGCATCAACCGTGAACCGCAAGAGCATTCGTTATCTCCGGAAGAGCTGCTCATCGAATACGAGACGGCACAAGAACGGGAGCAAGCCGCTCGTCGGGTTCTTGAAGCTTTGCGGACGCTTCCCGATGGACAGCGGAAAGCTGTGGAAAATGTGTGCTTCCGCAACCTATCCCAATCCGATGTAGCTCGCAGTAGTGGGATTTCACGTGCAGCCGTTTCCAAACAAATCAATGCTGCTATCAAGAAACTGCGGCGAGTCTGCGACGTATCTGTGAAAGTACGATCGCTTCAAGGTGACTCTGACTTGACTGCATCGAAATAATCTGGAGGCAGGCAACGTGGTATTCGTTTCAGCATTCTCCATACTCGGGAAATCGTTTCGGCGGATGCCGAAGCGTTACCCGAAAAAACAGACGATATGACAGCAAATAAGACAGTGGGCAGTGGGTCGTTGCCGTGGACGTATTGGCTATGGAGATGGAGACCTCGGTCCCTTTGTAAAAAGACCTGTTTTCAACTGGATTTGCGGACCGGAGGTGCGCATTCCAGCCACAGAGGCCATGGGCGACATCGATTTCGGGGAATGACATCCGCTGTGTGAACCCCTGATATGGCGATGGCCCCGACAGTATGAAACACACCGACGGGGCCATCACCTTGGCTTATGCGAAGCGTCACGCCTCATTCTGGCCATGGCACATCTTGTACTTACGACCGGAACCGCACGGGCACTGGGCGTTCTTGCCGGTTCCCGGGAAGGTGCGACCATCGGCCCACGGGGAGTGCAGCTCCTCGCTCTTCGGACGCTTGTTGGCCGGAACCTTGCCTTCGGCGTGGCTGATCGGCTGCATGCCGACAATGCCCTTCTCGTTCTTCTGCTCATCGGCCAGCTCATCGATGGTGGTCTTTTCGGCCTCATCATCGGTCTCCGGCTCGCTCGGAGCGGACTCTCCCGTGGCAGCGGCCTCGCCATCCAGACCCATCACGGCTTCGGCGGCGTTCACCGCCTCGTCCTCGTCGGATTCGGTGGATTCGTCCTCGGTCATGGCCACACGGTCGATGTCCACATGGAACAGCAGCTGGATAGTCTCCTCCTTGATGGCTTCGATCATGGAGTTGTACATCTGGTAGCCTTCACGCTGGTATTCGACCAGCGGGTCGCGCTGGCCCATACCGCGCAGGCCGATGCCGTCCTTGAGATAGTCCATCTCGTAGAGGTGTTCACGCCACTTGCGGTCGAGCACGGCGAGCACCACGCGGCGCTCGAGCTGGCGCAGGCCTTCGCTGCCGAGCTTGTCTTCGAAATCGGAGTACTGGTCCTTGGCGTCGGAGACGATGAGCTCCTTCAGGGCCTCAACGGCCTTGTCGCCCTTGAGCTTGTCGACGGCGTCCTTGGCCGCTTCCTGCTCCACGGCGATCGGGTACACGGAGGAGATGGCCTTGAACAGACCGTCCCAATCCCAATCGGTCGGCTTGTCGGAACCGTTGTTGGCGCCCTTGATGTAGCTCAGCACGGTGTCGTCGATGAACCTGAGGATGTCCTCGTGGATATCGGCGCCCTTCAGCACGGACTGGCGTTCGGCGTAGATGACGGTACGCTGCTTGTTCATCACGTCATCGTACTTCAGCACGTTCTTACGGATTTCGAAGTTACGCGATTCGACGGCCTTCTGTGCGGTGCGCACGCCCTTGGAAACGCTCTTGGCTTCGATCGGCTCGCCTTCCGGCATGCCCTTGGCCATGACACGCGCCACCAGCTGGGTGTTGAACAGACGCATCAGATCGTCTTCGAGGGACAGGTAGAAACGGGATTCACCCGGATCTCCCTGACGGCCGGAACGGCCGCGCAGCTGGTTGTCGATACGGCGGGATTCGTGGCGCTCGGTGCCGAGCACGTACAGACCGCCAAGCTTGACGACTTCCTCGTGCTCGTCCTTGACCTGGTCCTTGATTTCGGCCAAGGTTCCCGGCCAACGCTTCTCGTACTCGTCCGGAGTGTCATCCGGAGAATAGCCTTCGGACTTGAGCTTCGCATCGGCGAGGAACTCGACGTTGCCGCCGAGCATGATATCGGTACCACGGCCTGCCATGTTGGTGGCCACGGTGACGGCGCCCTTGCGACCGGCGACGGCCACGACCGCGGCTTCCTTGTCATGCTGCTTCGCGTTCAGCACCTGATGCGGGATCTTGGCCACATCAAGCAGGGTGGACACGACTTCAGAGGATTCCACGGATGCGGTGCCCAGCAGGACCGGCTGGCCCTTCTTGTGGCGCTTGGCCACGTCACGCACGATGGCGGCGAGCTTCTCCTTCTTGGTGCGGAAGATCAGATCGTCCTTGTCCTCGCGGATCATCGGCTTGTTGGTTGGGATGGGCAGCACGCCAAGCTTGTAGGTGCCCATGAACTCGGCGGCTTCGGTCTCCGCCGTACCGGTCATGCCGGCCAGCTTGTCGTACATGCGGAAGTAGTTCTGCAGGGTGATGGTGGCGAAGGTCTGGTTTTCGGCCTTGACCTCCACGCCTTCCTTGGCTTCGATGGCTTGGTGCAGACCCTCGTTGTAACGGCGGCCCGGCAGGATACGTCCGGTGTGCTCGTCGACGATGAGCACTTCGCCGCCGGTCACGACGTAGTCGCGGTCACGCAGGAACAGCTCCTTGGCCTTGATGGCGTTGTTCAGGTAGCCGATCAATGCGGTGTTGTTGGGCTCGTACAGGTTGTCGATGCCGAGATAGTCCTCGACCTTGGTGATGCCCGGATCAAGGATGCCGACGACCTTCTTCTTCTCGTCGACCTCGTAGTCCTCGTCACGGTTGAGCTTCAGAACCAGGCGCGCGAACTGGCGGTACCAGCGGGTCACGTCGCCCTCGGCCGGACCGGAGATGATCAACGGGGTACGCGCCTCGTCGATGAGGATGGAATCAACCTCATCGACGATGGCAAAATGGTGGCCGCGCTGCACAAGGTCGGACTTCTCCCATGCCATGTTGTCACGCAAATAATCGAAGCCGAACTCGTTGTTGGTGCCATAGGTGATGTCCGCGTTGTACTGCTTGCGGCGCTCCGGCGGCTTCTGGTTTGTGATGATGCAGCCGGTGCTCATGCCGAGGAAACGATAGACACGTCCCATCAGCTCGGCCTGGTAGCTGGCCAGATAGTCGTTGACGGTGACGACGTGGACGCCCTTGCCTTCAAGCGCGTTCAGATATGCGGGCAGCGTGGCCACCAAGGTCTTGCCTTCACCGGTTTTCATTTCGGCGATGTTGCCCCAGTGCAGTGCGGCACCACCCATGAGCTGCACGTCGAAGTGGCGCAGGCCCAAGGTGCGCTTGGAGGCCTCACGCACGGTGGCGAAGGCTTCCGGCATGAGCTTGTCGAGGGACTCGCCGTTTTCGATACGCTGCTTGAACTTGGCGGTCTGACCCTTGAGCTCCTCGTCATCAAGGGCCGCGATCTCATCTTCGAAGGCGTTGGTCGCCTTGGCCACGTTCTCGAGCTTCTTGATCTGTCGGCCTTCGCCCATGCGCAGGGCTTTGTCAACGATATCTACCACAATCACTCCCTTTGTGTATGGTGACTTTCCTTGACCGAGAATAGTCGCTTCCTTGCGATTCTCGAAAAATTCCGTCCATTTTACGTAAGTTTTTGCATGTCGCATCGTTCAAGCGGACAGATTCGCTTAGACACTTTCCGCATGTGCAAACATAACGTGCAAACACAAGAGGATCCGTGCAACATGTGCACGGATCCTCTCGGAATGTTCAGATACTTACAGGCTCACTTCTTCTTGGCTACGTTCTCCGGGGTGTCGATTTCGAAGACGCCATAGCTCCAGCCGTGACGACGGTAGACGACGGACGGACGTCCGGTCTCCTTGTTCACGAACAGGAAGAAGTCGTGACCGATCAGCTCCATCTCGTACAGAGCCTCGTCGATGGTCATCGGCTCAGCGATATGCAGCTTGCGACGGATGACGATCGGGGTGTCGCCAACCTGGACTTCGACGGACTCTCCGGGACCAAGATCGGCGGAGACGGCATCGGCTGGGCTGTTGTTCGGCTCCTCCGGCTCCGGCTCCTCGACCGCGGCGGGCTCGACCGGACCCAGATCGACCGGGACGGGGTCGGTGTAGCCGCGACGGTGATCCTTGCGTCGGTCGCGCGTACGGCGCAGACGGAGGGTCAGCTTGTCAAGAGCCAGATCCAAGGCGCTGAACTCGTCGGCGCTGGACGCTTCGGCGCGCACCACGGTACGACCTGCGATGACGGTGATTTCAACGCGCTTGGCGGTATCGGCCTGGCGCGGATTGCCCTCATGGGACAGCACGATCTGGGCACGCTGCGCATCCGGGGCGATAGCGGTCACACGATTCATCTTGCTTTCGACAACGTCACGGAACCTTTGCTTGATCTGCGTATGACGTCCGGTAACGACGATTTCCATGTGAACCTCCCTAGAGTCAAGCGGTTTCACCCGCTATATACGGACCAACCAGCTGCATCGCTGCTTGGTAGTCATCATTGTAGCCATAAGATCATCGATTTGAGGCATGACGCCCCGAGAAAAACAAAAGTTTTTTTACGCTTTGCTTTCGGCCATTCTCTTGCTATAATTGTGCGTTTGAGACCTCTTGATGGCCGCGACCGGCTTTGCCGGTTGAGGAACTTCCGGGCTCCATAGAGCACGATGGCGGATAACGTCCGCCCAGGGTGACCTGAGAGATAGCGCAGCAGAGAACAGACCGCCTTATCGGTTTAGGCCGGTGGGTAAGGGTGAAACGGTGGTGTAAGAGACCACCGGGCCGCTGGTGACAGTGGGCCGCATGGCAAGCCTCATCGGGAGCAAGGCCAAGCAGAAGGCGTCTGAGGACTGCTCGTCCGAAGCCTTCGGGTAGGCTGCTAGAGCCTGACGGCAACGTCAGGTCGAGATGGATGGCCATCCGTGCCTTTGGCACGACAGAACCCGGGGTATAAGAGGTCTCATTTCCCTTTCTTTCCTTCGATTCCCGGGACAATTCACCTTGGTCGTCCAGCTACCGACTTCAGTCGAACAGCTCTTGCGCCACCTGCCGCAGAATGTCGGGATTATGGCCTTTCCTTCCACCGGCGCTCCAGAAACGACGCTTGCGCACATCACAATCCATTCCAGTGGTTTTTCGCGCGGTTCTACGACCCAATTCCCACGCGGCTTCGGAGAACACGCCTTCGGCCTCCGCCTCATCGCAGACATGCTGCGCGAGTCCGCGGTCAACGCCCTTACGGATAAGTTCCATGACCGCTCCTCTTCGTCCCATGAGACGAGATGCGCAATAGCGTACAGCGGATTGCGCATAGGCCTCATCGTTAATCAACTGAACCCTTTCCAGGCGGTCGATGACGTCATCGACCACTTCGATCGCGTATCCTTTACCGACGAGTCTCTCGCGCAAAGCGCCAGAGGGACGGGGCGCGGCATCCAGCAATCGGAGCGCGGCCTCTCGGCACGAATCGAGGTCATTGGGGTCCGGCATCGCCCTTTCTGAGCCACGATTCGCGACACGCCCAGCGTGTCGCGCGTGTCGCGATGCCTTCGGCGTGTTTGCGCTGCCAGCGAACTCATCGGATCTTCCGAAATCCATCCAACGCGATCGGAGCTGATCGGATGCGCCCTTCGCATCCATGCCAAAAGGGACAGGGTCCCCAGCATCGGTCGAAGCCGGCTGAAGACCCTGTTCCTTAAGAAAGCTTTCGGCGTCGATCATATGTCACGCCTTGGCATCCGTTTTGGATGTCTTAGACGCCACCTTGTCCGTACCGGCTTTTTCCTTGCCGCAGGAAGGCGATTCCGCGTTGTCCTCGGCACCATCCTCTGCGAATTGATCAGTGGGCTTAATCAGCCCGAACGCCGTTTTGACCTTGTTCTCGATCTCCTCCGTGAGTTCCGGATTGTCCTTGAGGAATTGACGCACGTTCTCGCGTCCCTGTCCCAGCTGATCGCCCTCATAGGTGAACCACGAGCCGGACTTCTTGACGACGTTGGCCTGCAAGGCCATATCGAGCACGGAACCTTCTTTGGAAATGCCCTCGCCATAAAGCACATCGAATTCGGCCGTCTTGAAGGGCGGAGCCATCTTGTTCTTGACCACCTTGACCTTGGTGCGGTTGCCCACGGCCTCATCCCCGTTCTTGATGGTCTGGATACGGCGTATATCCATACGCACGGAGGCATAGAACTTCAGAGCCTTGCCGCCGGTGGTGGTTTCCGGATTGCCGAAGAACACGCCGATCTTCTCACGAAGCTGGTTGATGAAGATGGCGGTGGTGCCGGCCTGAGCCAGCGCACCGGTCATCTTGCGCAACGCCTGGCTCATCAGACGCGCCTGAAGACCGACGTGGCTGTCTCCCATCTCGCCTTCGATCTCCGCTTTCGGGACCAAGGCCGCGACGGAATCGATGACGATCACATCCAATGCGCCGGAGCGAATCAGCATGTCGGCGATCTCCAACGCCTGCTCGCCGTTATCAGGCTGGGAGACAATCAACGAATCGGTATCGACGCCCAATTTGCGGGCATAGACCGGGTCAAGCGCGTGTTCGGCATCGATGAAGGCCGCGACGCCACCAGCTCTCTGCGCATTCGCCACCACATGCAATGCCAGCGTGGTCTTGCCGGAGGATTCCGGACCGTAAATCTCCACGATTCGCCCCTTGGGCAGGCCGCCGATGCCCAGCGCCATATCCAACGCCAAGGAACCGGTCGGAATGACTTCAACGTCCTGCTCCGGCCGATCGCCCAATCGCATGGCGGATCCCTTGCCGAAACTTTTCTCAACCTGCGCGAGCGCCGTATCGAGCGCGGCCTGACGGCGCGGATCGATTCCGTTCGCGGACTTGTTCTGTGCGGCGTTCTTCGCCGCGCTCGTCTGTGCCATGGCTACTCCTTGTTGTTGTACCGAGACGAATGATGGCCTCACCGTAAAGCCATATCATCCATCCACGCAAGCCCAAACGACCCTTGTGGTCGGAGAACATACTCTTTGATGCGCCTCATGCTCATTTATCATGGAATTCCGCCATTCCGGAATCCTGAAAAAACAAGCGGCCGGCATCAATTAATCCGCATGTCCTGTGGATAACTATATCCCATCATACGAACATCTGTTCGAAACCGGTGTTTCGCAACGAACGGCGTTCAGCGAACCGGCATCGGAGGAGCGTTATGATCTTTGCCCCACCTTCTGGAATCGGGAATGTTCATCTGGTCGCACAGCACGTTCCACACCACACGGGGCTCCTCCCCCGCGGCCAGCGCCTCGATGGCCGTCATACCTTCCAACCTGTCGAGCACCTGGTCGTGCGCAAGCGCGCGCCCGTAGCTGCGCCCGAGCACCTCCTCAAGCAATTGCCAAAATTCACGTTCCTGCACGGGTTCAAGTGTACTCAGCGAGCGCAACCACGCAACCAAATGAAAACGCCCGGCAACATAAGCTGCCAGACGTTGACGATCCGATACGAGTCAGGCCGCAACCGAATCGAGGTAATCGGCGACCATACGCAGCATCTGCGCGGTGGAGACGCCAAGCGATTGGGCGATGGAGCTCAGAAGCTCGGAACTGGCCTCCTTCTGCCCACGTTCCACCTCGGACAGATACCCGAGGGACACTCCGGCCTTCTCACTGACTTCGCGCAATGTCTTGCGATCATGGGTGCGCAGGTCGCGCAACACATGACCGATCGCTTCGCGCAGCGAAACCTCCTTGGATCCTTCCGCCGTTTCCGTGGACGGAGATGCGGCATATGACCGCGCTTGGTCGCCGTCCTCTTCCTGCCACATGCGGGTCAACGCGGCCTGACGCTCGTCCTTGGCCCTTTTGGCGGCACGGGCTCGCAGCACCTGCTGCTGTGCGAACATCACCGCGCGGCGCTGGGCCGGGGTGAGCTCCCTGACACGGACATTGCCGCTTTGCACCGTGGGAGCCATCGCCTTGAGTTCCATCTGTTCCTTGGTGAGTGTCATCGCGTCCATGCCGCCGGCCCCTTTCCTTGCGTTGCGTATATCCACTATGGTCAACACCCATGGTCGTCGATTATTCCTGTGAAAGTGCTGAAAGAACGCTCAGTTTTTCCAGAATGCATTGCACAACACCATGGCGGACAGCCTCACGCCCACCGTTTAATCGCAGTTCGAAAGCGACCGTCCGTCGCGATTGAACGTCTCCGAAACCGGATGGCAGGGAGCAGCCGATATACGCCAAACCTGCCGGCTTGTCCCCGTCCGGCCCCGGCCCGGCCACGCCGGTGGTGGACAAGCCGACGACGCAATCACCATCCTCATCCTGCTGGTAAAGACGCGCGGTGCCGGATGCCATCTGTCGCGCCACTTCGGGATGCACCGCCCCTTCTCTGTTCAGCAGGTCGCGATCGACGCCGAGGATCTTCGCCTTGGCACGAATATCGTAGGTCACCGCCGAACCGAGAAACACTTTCGAGGCGCCGGGGATGCGCACGAAGGCGTCGGCCAGCAATCCGCCGGTGAGCGATTCGGCGGCGGCGATCTTGAAATGATTGTTATCACAATAGCGCAAAACGGCCGCGGCCAGCTCATCGCAGTGCGATTGGCTGGC
>NZ_JDTK01000013.1 GCF_000770925.1 Bifidobacterium ruminantium DSM 6489
TGTCCGATTCTGCAGAAACGGACACTCAGGGGTCAATTTCACCTATCTGTCTGTCCGTTTCTCCCGAATCGGACAGACAGGCATCAAAATAAAGCGCTCCTGTGTCCGAATCGCCAGAATCGGACACAGGAGCGCCTGGCCAATCGCAGTAATCGCGTGCCTTCCATACCGCTATACCGCGAAACTCGCGCGAAATCAGTTGAATCCGACCACGTGCTCCGCGACGAAATATCCCTTGCGGATCACGAACCGGCCGAGCGAACCGTGCAGGTTCAGCGCGCGTGACATCGCCTTCTTGCGGACGTCCTTGTAGATTGTCGGCGAATATGCCTTGATATCCGCCCACAGGGCCTTCTTTTTCTCGTAATTCGCCGGGTCGCGCGAGAGGATCATGAATACGCTCGCCACGGAGCTTTCAATCGCAAGAAAATGAATCATATAGCGATACAGGCCGTCTGGCACCGTACCTCGTTCGGGGGTGGCGCGCACCATGCACTGGTTGACGAGCCGCAGCTGGTCCACACGTCGGATCATCACGTCCGTCTGCACGCTTTGGCCGTCGCGGCCGATGAAATAGTGATAGAACGGCGTGTCCAGATACTGCAGCGACTTGACCCACGGGAACGGCTGATACGCGTAGATGAAGTCCACGTAGAACGTGTGCTCCGGCAGCTGCATCTTCGATTCGCGCACCACGGCCGTACGGTAGATCAGCGCGTGCATGAGAATGTATTCGGTCAGGCCGAAATGTCCCAGATCGTCCCAAGTGAGCCGCTTGCCGGGCTCCATGGCGTGACGGAAGTTCACGACGTGCTTGTTGCGCTTGCCCACCTTGTCGTACACGTAGTTGGTGACGAGCATGTCGAGCGGGTCGTCCTTGCCGACCTCGTCGCGCAGCACGGCCAGAACCTGTTCCAGTGATTCGGGACCGACCCAATCGTCCGCGTCCACGACCTTCACGTACATGCCGCTCGCCGCCGCAATGCCGGTGTTGACGGCGCCGCCGTGCCCCTTGTTCTCTTGATGGATCGCGCGCACGATTCCCGGATGGCGGGACTCGAACGTCTTGGCCATGTCCAGCGTGCCGTCGGACGAACCGTCGTCGACGATCAGCACTTCGATGTCGTCGTTGCGCTTCGCCGCGATCAACGACGAGACGCACCGTTCCAGGTATTCCGTCATGTTGTACGCGGGCACCACGAAGGTGAGCGTCTTCTTCTCCTGCATAATCTTCCTCGTATCGGGCTCACGTCGAGCCATGCGGTTGGTCGCAGCTGGTCTATCTGCGTCGGCCAAAGCGTAACGAAACTAACGTAGCACCATGTGCGCGTTCGGGGAATGGCTCGTCGCACAAACGGTACCCTGAAATACGTAATCTGCACCTGAATTTTCCCCTAGGGTCATTTCAGGTGACATTGTGTCGGTCTTTGTCAAATGCTGTTGTTTTGTTCTTGCGATTCGGTTGCGATTGCTTCGTCCGTTTCGTCGTTTTCCGTTTCGGCTGGCGATTTGTCTTGCGATTTCGAGGCTTTCTTTTCCTGCTTTTCTCGCTTCGCGTTTTCCTTCGCTTCGCGCGCGGCCTGCTTTTCCGCGTCGCGCATGGCTTTTTCGCTTTCGTAGCGCAGTTCCGGTTTGGCTTCCATACGGCTCAGACCGTACCAGGCCAGATTCACGATATGCGCGGCGAGTTGCTCTTTGCTGAGCTTGCGCTGGTCGGCCCAATACTGGCAGGTGTACACGGTCATGCCGATGAGCATCTGCGCATAATACGGCACGCTTTTGGCCGGCAGATGCTGGCGTTTGAACGCTTCGGTGAGAATGTCCTCCACGCGTACTGCGACGTCTCCGAGCAGTGAATTGAACGAGTTGGATGGGTCGGTTTTCGGCGAATCGCGGGTGAGCACGCGGAATCCTTCGGCGTTTTCCTCCACGTAGGTGAGTAGCGCCAATGCGGTGCGTTCCACAATTTGGCGCGGATGCGCTTTCGGGTCGGACAGCGCGTTGATGAGAACGTCGGTGAGCGCGCGCATTTCGCGGTCCACCACCACGGCGTACAGGCCTTCCTTTCCTCCGAAATGTTCGTAGACGATGGGTTTCGACACTTTTGCGGTCGAGGCGATCTCTTCCACGCTCACTGCTTCGAATCCCTTGGCCGCGAACAGCGATCGACCGATTTCGATAAGCTGTTCGCGCCGCTGGTACGACGTCATTCTGGATGTATTGGCCATACTGTCCAGTTTTTCACGTCCCGTGGATAGTCCCTTGGCCGCCCGCCACTTCTCCATATCCCCGGATCCCCGAATCCATATTCCGCCGCCCACCAATGTCCGATTCTGCAGAATTGGACACGTGGAGTATGGAATTTGGCTTTTGAGTGTCCGTTTCTGGGGAATCGGACGTTTGCGATGTTGGATTGGGAGCTTTTGTGTCCGATTCTGGGGAATCGGACACTCGTGGGATGGTCGGAAGGACGGGTAGGGGGATAGGTGACGGTGTGTCCGTTGCGCTTTTTAGGCTGGAACCATGGATACGAATGTGATTATTGCGATTGTCGCGGTCGTCGTTATCGCGGCATTACTTGCGATTGGCGGATGGTGGTTCGGTAAGAGCCGCAAGTCCGCCGTGGACAAGTCCACTGAAGCGGCGAAGGCGAAGGCCGATGCTCGTTTGGCTACGGAGAAGTCCACCGCGCAATCTGCCGCCGCAAGTGCCGAAAACGCTGAGAAAACCAAGGAAGCCGCGGAATCCGCAGCGACGGAATCCGTGGAATCCGCGACTTCGTCTGCCACACCTGAATCGCCAGTGGCAACTGAACCAACTCCGGTCGGGTCAGCCGTAACTGAATCCGCGACCCCAGCCGTCGAAACCCCTGAAGCCGCCGGTACCCGCATGCAGCGCCTCAAAGCGCGCTTGTCCAAGTCCGGCAACCCGTTCGGTAGGGCACTGTTCAACATCCTCGCCAAGGATCAGCTCTCCGAAGCCGATTGGGAGGACGTCGAAGACACCCTCCTGCTTGCCGACGTGGGCGCGGAAGCCAGCGAACAGCTCGTTGAGGAACTGCGCAACGACGCCCGCATCGCAGGCCAGTCCGACCCGGCCGAAGTGCGTGCCGCGCTGAAGGATAAGCTTCTGAAGCTCGTCGGCACCGACGTCGACCGCCGTCTCAACGCCGACAAGGAAGGTGCGAACAAGCCGAGCGTCATCATCATGGTCGGTGTGAACGGCACCGGCAAGACCACTACCGCGGGCAAGCTTTCCCGCCTGCTCGTCTCCGAAGGCAAGCAGGTCATGCTGGGCGCGGCCGACACGTTCCGCGCCGCCGCCGCCGACCAGCTGGAGACCTGGGGCGCGAAGGTGGGCGTACCGGTCGTGCGCTCCGACAAGGACGGCGCCGACCCGGCTTCCGTGGCGTTCGAAGCGAGTGCCAAGGCCAAGGAGGCGAACGCCGACGTGCTCATCATCGACACCGCCGGTCGCCTGCAGAACAAGGCCAACCTGATGGACGAGCTCGGCAAGATCCGCCGCGTCACCGAAAAGAACCTGCCCGTGGAAGAGGTGCTGCTCGTGCTCGACGCCACCACCGGCCAGAACGGCATGACGCAGGCCAAGGTGTTCGCCGAAGCGATCGGCATCACCGGCGTGGTCCTGTCCAAGCTCGACGGCTCCGCCAAGGGCGGCATCGTGATCTCCGTGCAGAAGGAGCTCGGCGTGCCCGTCAAGCTCGTCGGCCTGGGCGAAGGTCCGGACGACCTCGCCCCGTTCGATCCGGAAGGCTTCGTCGACGGCATCCTCGCCTGACCCGCCTAATTCCGTAGCATCGCGCCTCCCGAAATCGGGAGGCGTTTTTTATTGCGTTATTGCGATCTCGAGTGTCCGATTCCCCAGAATCGGACAAATAGGCCACTTCGGACCGCGCCTGGATGTCCGATTCTGCAGAATTGGACACGTGGCATACGGATTTCGCACTCAAAACGTCCGATTCTGGAAAATCGGACAAACAGGGTACTTCGAACCACATTTGAATGTCCGATTCTGGGGAAACGGACATTTGGGACCCTGATTTTGGCGCGCGAATGTCCGATTCTGGAGAATCGGACAAACAAGGTTTCGATTTGGTACTTCAGATGTCCGATTCTGCAGAATCGGACATTCGGTGTGGCGGTTACTCCGCGGATACGGTTTCGGAGGTTTCGGAGGTTTCGGAGGCTTCGGTGGTTCCGACGGTTGCAACAGTTTCGCCCGCGACCCCATCCACAGCACCCACCCCCGGCACCCTGCGGATCGTCAGCTTCAGCAACAGCGGTGCGACCAGTGTGACCAGCGAGATGATGAAGATGATCGTCGAATAGTATTCGCTGCCGAGCACGTGCTCGTTGAAGCCGATTTGCGCGGTGATCAGCGCCATTTCGCCACGCGGCACCATGCCCGCGCCAATCATCAGCGCGGAAGCTCCGCCGAAGCCGGCCATGCGTCCGCCCAGTCCGCAGCCGACGATCTTGGTGATCACGCCGAGAATCGTCATGATCACAATGAAGACAATCATCTTCGGATCGTCCACGCCCGTGGTCTGCAAACCGATGCCCACGAAGAACACCGGCACGAACAACGTGTCGCCAACCGGTTCGATGTACCGGTCCGCCTCCTCGGCGTAATCGCTGTTGCTGACCGCGATGCCGGCGAAGAACGCGCCCACCGCGTAGCTCAACCCGGCCAGATTCGACGCCCACGCCATCGCAAGACAGATGATGATCGCCATCACCGCGATGCCGGAAGGCGCCTTCAGCACGCCTGCCAACGTCATCAGCGCCGGCGCCACCCAGACCACCACCACGGCGGCTGCCACGAAGAACAGCACCTGCTTCAGAAGGATCATGCCGAGTCCGGCCACGTCCACGCTGCCGGTGTTGACGAGCGTGCACATCACGGATAGCAGAATCACGCCAATCACGTCATCCGCCACGGCCGCGCCGAGAATGGACACGCCCTCCTTGGAATCCAGCAGCCCGGCCTCTTTGAGCACCGCCACGGAGATCGACACGGACGTGGCGGAGAACACCACGCCGATGAATGCCGCCGGAATCGGCTTGAATCCGAACAGCAGGCTCACTCCGCCCATCACGGCCACGGGGAACACCACGCCCATGCACGCGATGATGATCGCGGCCTTCGAATACTTCTTCAGCAGCTGCAGATCGCAGCCGACGCCGCCCAGAAACATCAGAATGATGATGCCGAGGTCGCTGAACAGCGACAGCGAATCGCTCATGTGCAGCACGTTCAGCAGCGCCGGGCCGACGAGGATGCCGACGAGAATCTGCCCGATCACTTCCGGCAGCTGCACCTTCCTGCAGATCAGTCCGGAGACCGTGGTCAGCATCAGAATGGCGCATAGTGAAATGATGAACGTTGTCATAATTCTCGTCGCTCTCTCGTCCCGCACACCGCGCATATCGTGCGCCATGCGTCTCGCGCACGCCGCATGCGCCGCGCGTCACGTAGGTTTCCTGCATTCAACTTACTCCGACCTCGTCCTTCGCTCGTCGCCGCAATTTCATATTGCGATTGCCGGACGGCCATACCGCGGCCGTCGCCGCGTAATCCTTTTCGTTGAATTTCCGGCATTCCGCGACTTTGATGGGCGTTTTTCTCGCATGCCGTTACGTCGCCGTAACACGTCGTAACGTTTTCAAAACGCGGCCGGCGTTCGATATCGTTCTGTCAGCCCCACACGATGGGGACGGAAATGTTGAACCAAATATAGAGAAAGAAAGAGGAGGGTGACATGGGCCAGCTTGATTCTGGAAATGCCGCGTGGATATTGACTTCCGCGTCCCTTGTGTTCCTCATGACGCCTGGTGTGGCGTTCTTCTATGGTGGCATGGTCCGCGCCAAGGCCGTGCTGAATATGATGATCATGGAGGCGGCCGCACTGTCCGTCACGATGATCATGTGGGTGCTGTGGGGTTGGTCGATCGCCTACGCCGGCACCTCGGTCGGCGGCATCTTCGGCGACCCGGCAACCGGCTTCCTGCTGAAGGACACCATGGTTTCCGATAAGGGCGTCTTCACATCGGCGGCGCTGAACGGCAACAACTACCCGGTCAGCGTGGATGTGGCCTTCCAGTCCGCGTTCGCCATGATCACCGTCGCGTTGATCTGCGGCGCCATCGCCGAACGTGTGAAGTACTCCACGTGGATGATTTTCGTGGCGCTGTGGATCACGTTCGATTACGCTCCGCTCGCTCACATGGTGTGGAACGGCGGCCTGCTGTCCGCTGACGGCGCCATTTCCCAAGCGATCGGCGCAGCCGCCCACGATTTCGCAGGTGGTACGGTCGTCCACATCAACGCCGCAGTCGCCGCTCTGGTCATCGTGCTGATCATCGGCAAGCGTAAGGGCTTCGGCACGCAGCCGTTCCGTCCGCACAATGTTCCGTTCGTCATGCTCGGCGCCTTCCTGCTGTGGTTCGGCTGGTTCGGCTTCAACGCCGGTTCCGCCTTCGCAGCCAACGGCACCGCCGGCTACGCGTGGGTTTCCACGTCCGCTGCAACCGCTGCGGCAATGCTCTCCTGGGGCTTCACCGAGAAGATCCGCACCGGCCACTACACCGCAATGGGTGCCGCTTCCGGCATCGTCGCGGGCCTCGTCGCCATCACCCCGGCCGCCGATGTGGTCTCCCCGCTGTGGGCCATCGTCCTCGGCGCCATCGCCGGTGTGCTCACCTGCCTGGCCTGCGGTCTGAAGTTCAAGCTCGGCTATGACGATTCCCTCGACGTCGTCGGCGTCCACGGCGTTGGCGGCTTCACCGGCACCGTGCTCATCGGCTTCTTCGGCGAAGGCACCGGCCTGTTCGCAGGCGGCGACTGGAGGCAGCTGGTCGTCCAGCTCATCGTCGCTCTCGTGGCCATCGTCTGGTCCGCCGTCATCACCGGCATCATCGCCTTCGCTCTGGAGAAGACGATCGGCTGGCGCGTCACCGAAGCCCAGGAAGTCGGCGGCATCGATCTTGCCGACCAGGGCGAACGTGCTTACGATTTTGCTGGTACCGCCAGCTCCGTCCTCAAGGAGGTGAAGTGAGATGAAGCTCATTACCGCTATCATCCAGCCCCATAAACTCGACGATGTCAAGGAAGCCCTCGCCGCCGCGGGCGTGCACGGCCTGACCGTGTCCGAGGCCAACGGCTACGGTCGCCAGCGCGGCCACACCGAGGTCTACCGTGGCGCCGAATACACCGTGGATCTCATTCCGAAGATCCGCATCGAGGTGCTGTCCGATGATGCTGATGCCGAGACGCTGGTCGGCGTGATCGTCAAGTCTGCCGGCTCCGGCACCATCGGTGATGGCAAGGTCTGGGTGGCTCCGCTTGATTCGGTGACCCGCGTGCGCACCGGCGAGACCGGTTCCGCTGCCATCTGATTCGATTCCGTTTTCGATTTCGATTCGGACGGCTTCAATACCCCCGTGCTTCAAGGTTCGGGTTATCAATTAGGACGATCCCCGTACGTGCTTCGCGCCGTGCGGGGATTTCCATAGGTTCGTCTTTTTGGACGTCTTTTCGGACGTGTTTTCCCGGTTTTCAATGCGTCGGATTTCGTAAGGAACGTGCGTTATGGCTTCAGCGGTCGAAGGTCTCAAGAAACGGTTCATGGCTATGAGCCAGCCCGATAAGGACGGTGTCTACCGCGATGGCGCGGCGAAACGCAAGGCCCGCACGCGGTTGGCGATGGACAGTCTGAAGCGGCTGTGGGAGGAGGCCTGCGCCGAGGTGCCCTTCGAGGTACCATCCTCCGGCATCGGTCTCGGCGCGGTCGGTTCGCTGGCCCGTGGCCAGGTCGGCCCCAGCTCCGATCTGGATCTGGTGGTCATCTACGAGCCGCATGCGGTGAACGACAAGCAGCTCAACGAGCTCGCCAACAAATTGTGGTATCCGATTTGGGATTCCGGCCTCGATCTCGACCAATCGGTGCGCACCGTCGCGCAATGCGAGGCCGTCACCGACCGCGACCTGCCTGCCGCGATGGGCTGGCTGGATGTGGTGCCGATCGCTGGGGACACTCAGCTGATCGCGGACACGGCCACCTCCATATTGGAACGGTGGCGCAAGGCCGCCCGCAAGCGTCTGCCGGAGCTGCTCGGCTCCGCGAAGTCGCGTCTTGACGAATTCGGCCGCATGGCCTACATCAACCAGCCGGACATCAAGGAGTCGCGCGGTGGTTTGCGCGATTCCGTGCTCGTCTCCGCGCTCGCCGCGTCCTGGCTCGCTGACCGTCCGCACGGCACGTACGACGATGCCGTCGAACGTTTGCTAGACGTGCGCGACTGCATCCATTTGGTCGCGGGCAAGGATACGAATCTGCTGTTGTCGCCATACCAGGCGAAGGTTGCGGCGATGCTCGGCCTGTCCGATCCGACGTTGCCCGAAGGCGAGCGCGAGGCGCAGTCGATCGACGATTTGCAGACGCTGCTGGCCCGCGTCGGCCGGCAAATCGCGTTTTCCCTTGATTCCACCGCGTCGCGCGCCGAACATTCGCTGACGCACGACAAGCCGCGTTTCGCTTTCTTCCAAGTGTTCCAGCCGCGTGGCGGCGGCAAACGCCAGGCGCCGACCTTCGACGTGATCGCCCCCGGCGTGGCCAAACATGAGGAGGAGATCGTCCTCGCTCCGGGCGCGGAACCGGCCGCCGACCCGAACCTCGTGCTGCGCGTGGCCGTCGCTGCCGCGGAGTTTGGTCTGCCAATCGCCCCGGGAACGTTGCGAAACCTCAAAAAAAGCGCCATCGGCGACCGCAATTGGACGGACGAATCGCGCGAACTGTTCGTGCGGCTGCTCGCCGCCGGACCCGCGCTGCTCAACGTGTGGGAGGAAATCGACTTCATCGACGTGCCGGGAAAGCTCATCCCCGAATGGCTGGGCGTGCGCAACCGGCCGAGCGCGTCCGCCGCGCACCGATATACGATCGATCGGCATATGGTGGAGGTCGTCACGCGACTCGGCCGCGAGACGCCCAGCGGCGGACGGTACGACGACCGGCATTACGAGGCGCTGCTGCTCGCCGGCATACTGCACGACATCGGCAAGCGGCCGGGAGTGGCCGACCATGCGGCGGAAGGCGCGCGGCACGCGGCCGTTGTCGTGGAACGCATGGGATTCGACCGCGACATCGTCCGCTGGGTCACGCTGCTGGTACGCGAGCATCTGACGTTGTCCGAATTCGCCACCGGCCGCAATCCCAACGATCCGAACGTCGGCGACGATTTGGCCGGCCGGCTCGACCATGACCCCGTTTTGCTGGACATGCTGTTCGACCTGACTCGCGCGGACGGCTCGTCCTTGGGCGCCACGTCCGGCGAGACCATTTCCAAGCAGTATGGCTGGAGCAGGTGGCGGGAGACGCTGGTGCGCACTATGTACAACGCCACCCGCTACCACATGTGAGCTGTTCGCCGTCCGTTCACGAAAAGTGGGGAACATATCACCTCACGTTCACTTCGGCAAATCGAAATATGGGGATTTCACGACAAAACGGAAAATGTCCCCAAGTTTTCCACTTGGTTATCCCCACTCTGTGGAAAAGTCGGAACGTTTTCCACATGGTTATCCCCAATATGTGGATAACTCGGCTTTTTTCGATTTTCTTATCCACAATGGGGTCTTCCGCGCGTGTCGCGGATCCGCGGAATGCCCCGATGCGGAGATTCATCCACAATCGCGGAGCCATGCCGGACGTGACGGCACGCAGGTATTATGGTTTTCCTCAGCATTGAAGATATTTTCGGTCGATTTCCTCGGTCGATGTCGCGTTTGGAGAGATATGGCGGAGAACGATTCGTGGGGTAACGATTTGACGCAGAACCGTGGTTTTTCTGGCGCCGGAAACGGCAGGAACGGCATGGACGGGCGTCCCGGACAGCCGGTTCGCGACGCCATCTTCGACCGCGTGCCGCCGCATGACGACGACGCCGAAATGGCGGTGCTCGGCGGCATGCTGATGAGCAAGGACGCCATCGGCGAAGTGTCGCAGATGATCGACGTGACCGATTTCTACCAGCCGCGCAATCAGACCGTCTACGAGGCGATCATCAAGCTATTTGCGGCCTCCCAGCCGGTCGACGCCGTGCTGGTGGCCAATGAGCTGCTCGCCGAGGGCAACTTGGAGAAGGTGGGCGGCTCCGATTATCTGCACAGTCTGGTGGCTTCGGTGCCGACGGCGGCCAACGCCACGTTCTACGCCGACATCGTGCATCAGCGTGCCATCCTGCGCAACGTGATCGCCGCCGGAACCAAAATCGCGCAGCTTGGCTACACCGCTGAAGGCTCGCAGGCCGAGGACGTCGTCAATCTCGCCCAGGCCGAGGTGTACGAGATGTCCACTGGCAAAGTGCGCCAGGATTACGCGCCGATCGGCAGCGTCATCGCCGAGACGCTCGACCAGATCGACCGCCTGCAAAGTGGCGAGGTGGCCAAAGGCGTGCCGACGGGCTTCCGTGACATCGACGAGATGACGCAGGGTCTGCAGCCTGGTCAGATGGTCATTGTGGCGGGACGACCAGGTATGGGCAAATCCACATTGGCTGACGACTTCGCCCGTTCCGCGGCGTTGCATCACAATATGACCGCCATCATTTTCAATCTGGAAATGAGCAAAAACGAGGTGGCGCAGCGCATCATCTCCGCCGAAGCCAATATTCCGCTCGCCGCCATGCGCCGCGCGGAAGACATCACTCCCGAGCGTTGGGCCGTTCTGAACGAGTTGCAGGACAAGCTGCAGAACGCGCCGCTGTTCATCGACGACAGTCCGAACATGAGCCTGATGGAGATCCGTGCGAAATGCCGCCGGCTCAAGCAGACGAACGATCTGAAACTCGTCGTCATCGACTACCTGCAGCTCATGACCTCCGGCAAGGCCGTGGAAAGCCGTCAGCAGGAGGTGTCCGAGTTCTCCCGTGCGCTGAAGCTGCTCGCCAAGGAGCTTGAGGTGCCGGTGGTGGCGTTGAGCCAGCTGAACCGTGGCCCGGAAATGCGTCAGGACAAGAAGCCGCAGTTGGCTGATCTGCGTGAATCCGGCTCAATCGAACAGGATGCCGATGTGGTGTTCCTGGTGCACCGTCCGGACGCTTACGACAAGGAGGATCGCCCGGGCGAGGCCGACGTCATCATGGCGAAGCATCGTAATGGACCCACCGCCACGTTCAATCTGGCGTTCCTTGGCGCCTACTCGAAGTTCAAGGACATGCCCCAGGATTACCAGTCCCAGCAGGAGATGGTGTGATATGGCTTGGAACTCCTTCGCAACGCCCCTGATTGGCAAAGCCGTCCGCGCGGCCTCCCGTCTTGCGCACGGCGGCGGCAGCGCGTTCCCCGGCAAAATCGTGGAACGCATCGACCCGGACTTCCTCTCGCGCACGCTGGCGCAGCTGCCGCTCGGCGTGGTGCTCGTCTCCGGCACGAACGGCAAGACCACCACCACCCGCATGGTGGCCAGCATGCTCGAATCGCTCGGATTGAAGGTCTTCACCAATCCGACCGGCTCGAATTTCACTCGAGGCGTGGTCTCGTCGCTGCTCGCCGAAGTGTCGCTTTCTGGCAAGCTCGACGCTGACATCGCGGTGCTGGAGCTTGACGAGGCGTACGCCGTGCATTTCGTGCGCCAGGTGAGACCCGACTACTGCCTGCTGCTCAATGTGATGCGCGACCAGCTCGACCGTTTCGGCGAGATCGACAACACCGCGCGCCTGCTGAGCAAAGCCGCCGAAGCGACCACCGGAACCGTCGTGCTCAACCGTGAGGATCCGCGCATCGCCCGGCTTGCGGATGTCGTCGGCACTGAAGACGGCGTGGAGGTACGCTATTTTGGCCTTGATGAGTCGCTGCGCGGCTTCTTCCCGTCGGACGACGACATGCGCACCACCGTCGACGCGGAATCGCAGGACAGCCTGGAAAATGGCGGAAATACCGTCGATTCAGCCGATCGCGCGGCCGACGCGCTGCCCGCCGACGTGACATTGCGTTCCGTGGGCGACCATCGCGCCAGCTTCGTCATCGACGGTGAGACGTACGAGACGACCGTCAAGCTGGAAGGCGTCTACAACCTGTACAACGCGGCCGCCGCGCTCGCCGTGGTGCGTGCGGTCGAGGCGGACGCGCAGGCCATGTTCCTGCCGTTCGAAGAGGCGCTCGCCGAAGCTTCCGCATCTGATACGGCCGACACGCCCGATGCGAACGGCAAGTCCGGCACAGACGGCGCATCCGATCAGCCCGACCAGACCGCCGCGAACGCGATCCTGCGCCAGGCCGGAGTATCGCCGCGCATGATCGCCTTCGCACATGCCACCACGCAGGCCATGATCGATGCGGCCGGCGAGGTCACCCCGGCGTTCGGCCGTGGCGAGGTCATCACCGTGAACGGCTCGCCCGTGGAACTGCTGCTGGTCAAGAACCCGATGGGATTCCGCCTGTCCCTGGCCTCGTTCAAGCCCGAAGGCTGCAACACCATGATCTGCATCAACGACGAATACGCCGACGGTCGCGACATGAGCTGGCTGTGGGACGTGGACTTCACCTCGCTGCGCGGCACCGGCGTCAAGGCGGTGTCCGGCGTGCGCGCGTGGGACATGGCATTGCGCCTCGAATACGACCAGGTGCCCGTCGAACAGGTGAGCACCGACCTGGAGGAAACGGTCATGGCGTTCGTGAACGCGGATCCCGGTACCCCAAAACACATCTACTGCACGTACACCGCCATGCTGAGAACGCGCGCCGCACTGGCCAAAATCGCCGACGTGGCCGACGCCGGCGTGGGTAAGTGAGACGCGGCGAAGAAGAACGAGGAGACGATATGGGCCAGGTCATCGACATCGTGTCGCTGTATCCGAAGGACATGAACATCTACGGCGATTCCGGCAACGTACTCACCATCCGGCGCCGACTCGCGCTGTACGGCTACGAGCCGCGTGTGCACGCCTACAACCAGGGCTGCGAATGGCCTGAACACGTCGACATGATTCTGGGCGGCGGCGGACAGGATACCGGCCAGAAGAAGATCATCGATGATTTCTTCCAGCGTGCCGATTTGCTGCGATCGCTGGCGGCAGACGGCGTGCCGATGCTTATGATCTGCGGCCTGTACCAGCTGTTCGGCGAGTATTTCGAAACGGTGGACGGCTCCCGTCTCGAAGGCATCGGCGTGATTGGCGCGTACACGGTGGGACGCGAGACGCGCATGATCGGCAATCTTACGGAACATTCCGGCGATTTCGGTGGCATCATCGGCTACGAGAATCATTCCGGACAGACGTTCCTGCGCGACGGCGTCCAGCCGCTCGGCACGGTCGACGCGGACGGCACCGGCAACAATGGCGAGGACCATACGGAAGGCGCGCGTGTCAACAATGTGATCGGCACGTACATGCACGGCTCGCTGCTGCCGAAGAATCCCGCGATCGCCGATTTCCTGATCCGCACCGCCGTGGAACGCCGCGACGGCACGTTCGACCCGGCTGCGGCCGGACAGACGGACGAGCAGCGCGCCGAATTGCGCCGCATCGACGCCATCGCCGACCGCGCCCGTCGCGTGGCCATGTCCCGTCCGCGCTGAGTGTGTGGAAACCGTCCCGTATTCCGCCAATCGCCATGCGATTGACCGGTTTTGCCTCCCGCATATGTGGAGCATTTGCGATACAGTAGGTACCACCATCACCTAAAGGAGGACATCATGGCTGATATTAATTTTGGTGACGGCCTGCGCAAGGTTTTTCTCGCCGGCATCGGTGCTTTGGCGACCACTGTTGAGAAGAGCCAGGAAATCGTCGACGACCTCGTCAAGAAAGGCGAGCTGACCGTCGAGCAAGGCAAGGCCCTCAACGCCGAACTTAAGCACAAGGTCGAAGAGGCCAAGGAAACTTCCGAAGCCAAGAACGAAGCCGCTCCGGCCGAAACCGAAGACAAGGCCGAATAAGGCAAAACCCTTGTATCGCCGTCTGCAGCGCACGCCCGCGCCCGGACGGCGATTTGTTATGCCCGTCCTATGCGCATCGTCCATGCGCCGATCGCCCAGTAATCCCAACCGTTTGCGAGCAGTGATATGTCTTTGAAATCGTCATCGGACAAGCCGGACACGGCACGCCCCGAAAGCGTCGAACCGGTCACGCTGTCCGATAGGGTCAACGCGGTCATCAACCCATCCGCCGACCCCTCGCCGGACGCGGCCTCGCGGATGAACGGGCAATCGGCGGAAACCATCGGCATCTTCGGGCCTCACAAGGACACATTCTCCGAACGCTACCACCTGACCCGGCGCGGCAAGCTCAAGCGGCTCATGCAGATCGCGCGCATCGCCAACCAATTCGACGTGGTGCACGGGCTCACGCCAGTCAAAATGCGGCTTATGCTCGAAGCGCTCGGCCCCACCTTCGTGAAGGTCGGACAGATTCTGTCCATGCGTTCCGAAATCCTGCCCCAAGCGTTCTGCGACGAACTGTCCAAACTGCGCGCCGACGCCGACCCCATGCCGTACAGCACGGTGCTGAAAGTGCTGGAAAGCGAGTACGGACGTCCCGTGGACGAGATCTTCGAACACATCGACGCCACACCGCTCGGCTCCGCAAGCCTGGCGCAGGTGCATCGCGCCAAACTCTCCACCGGCGAGGATGTGGCCGTCAAAGTGCAACGGCCGGGCGTGCGCGAAACCATGGCGCAGGACGTGTCCATCATGCGCACCATCGCCAAAGTCGCCACCAGAACCATGCGCAGCGCGCAGGTGGTGGACCTTTCCGGCGTGGTCGAAGAGCTGTGGGACACCTTCGAATCCGAAACTGACTTCCTCATCGAAGCCCGCAATCTGGCGGAATTCAAACGATTCTGCGAGCGCTACAAGTACATGGACTGCCCGAAGCCGTATCCGGAGCTCTGCACCGAGCACGTGGTGGTCATGGACTATGTCGAAGGTATCTCCGTGTCCCATCCGGACGAGCTCATCGCGGCCGGCTACGACCTGAAGGAAATCGGAACCAAACTGGTGGACAACTACGCCACGCAGGTGCTTGACGAGGGCTTCTTCCACGCGGATCCGCACCCCGGCAACATCATGGTGCGCGGCGGGCAGATCGTGCTGCTTGACCTCGGCATGACGGGTCGGCTCAACGCCAAAACCCGCTCCGTTCTGAAGGACATGATCTTCGCCGTGGCCGAACAGGATTCGCCGGCGCTCGCCGACGGCCTGCTGCGGTTCGCCGGCACCGAAGCCGATTCGGAGGATTATCCGGCCCTGCTGGCCGACTTGGACGTGATCGTCAAGGAATTCGGCACGGTGGATCTGGCCGAGCTCGACATCGCGGCCATGCTGACGGCATTGACGCAGATGGCGCAGCGCCACGGCATCGAAGTGCCCGGCACCGTCACCACGGTCGGCCGCGCGCTGGTCACTTTGGAAGGCCTGCTCGACAAGTTCATCCCCGACGTGAACATGATTCAGATCATCTCCGACCACATCGCGGCGAGCACGTCGAAGAAGGATTTCGTCAAGGACGAAGCGAAATCGTTGGCAGTTGAGGGGCACCAGGCGCTGCACAGCCTGCTGGCAGCCGCCAACGAGCTGGAGGTGGCCTCCCGCATGCTCACGCGCGGCCAGCTGCGCGTGAATATGGAGATGGTCGGATCGCAGGAACCGATTCATCTGCTCGCCAACATGGTGAACAGGCTCACGATGGCGCTTATCGTGGTCGGCCTGTTCGTCGGCTCGTCGATCGTGTACTACGCGGGCATCAAGCCGGTGATCTTCGGCATTCCGATCGTCGGCTTCCTTGGCTATGTGATCGCGTTCATCCTGTCCGTCTGGATCGTGTTCGACATCTATTTCAAGGGGCGCAGTTCGAAGAAGCGGTAGCCGATCGGCGTTGTCATGATGCGCTAGACTTGGCTTCCGTCCGTTTTCGCCGGTTGCGACCGGCGGGTCATGTAGGTCGTCAGGAGGTGCGTATGGCGGACCGGCAGCCATGGCGTCCGATGACGTTCGACGAGGCGATCGACGTTTCCACGCAGAGCGTGCTTGGCGAGGCGTCCGACCCGTTCTCAAACGCTCCCGGCGGCTCGCACACTTCCGGCGATAACGATTCGCTATCCGCCAAGGACAAGGAATACCAATCCCTGCTGGACGCCGGCGGCGGGGTGATGGGCACCATCCGCGTGCCCAAAGTGTCCATCAAACTGCCGATCCACCACGGCACTTCCGATGTGGCGCTCGCTTCGGGCGCAGGGCATCTGTATGGCACGAGTCTTCCGGTGGGCGGCGTGAGCACGCATGCGGTGATCACCGGGCACCGTGGACTGGTCGAGGCGGTCATGTTCACGCGTTTGGACGAGATGAAAAGGGCGATTTCTTCTACATCGAGGTGATGGGGGAGACGCTCGGCTACGAGGTGGACCGCATTGAGGTGATCGAGCCTTCGGACACGTCGAAGCTGCGCGTGGTCAAAGGCGAGGAGCGTGTGACGCTGATGACCTGCACGCCATACGGCGTGAACACGCATCGTCTGCTGGTTTCGGGGCATCGCGTCTCCATTCCGCAGCCCGCGCAAAAGTGTCGCATAATGCGTTTGTCTGTTCCCCCGTATTCGATGTGGCTGACAGCAGATCTTGAGCTGGTATGACCCCATGTAGTAGACTTTCGACCATTATTGGCTGGCACCATGTCGATAAGTGGTCGTTTGGTGTCGGTAGGGGTGTGAAACCGTTGGTTTTGCAAGGCTTTAAAAGCGTAAGACGGGGTTTCGTAAGTGGCGAGGCATTCTTGTTCGAAGCAGAGGTCAAACGCAGGTAGCCCGAACACGTCTATGCAAAGGTTCGCAAAAGTCTTGCCATTCCCTTGCGCCGAACCGGTTCGTCGCGGCCATCGTCGCGGCCGTTCTGCTGTTCGTCACAGTGCTTATCGCGCCTTCAGCCCAAGCCAACGACACTTCGAATGTGCCGTATAACAACCATGTGGTGAAGGACACGGTCAGTCCGTCCGGCACCTCCATTGACCTGTTCGACTACTGGGTGCAAACGTACCATCAGGCGGACGGCACCGACGCTTCCAACCAGCGGAATATGGGCATCAACAACGGCAAGCAGCTGAAATTCACCTACAGCGGTTTCGGCAACATGGGCCAAAGCGTCAATGCGTGGACCGGAAGCGCGCGACCGAATTTTAACATCGTCCAGAACACCTTGGTCAACGGCTACCCGCAGCTCAAGGCCGGCAGGCAGTATGACTCGAATAAGACGACCGACGGCACGCAGTCGCTCGACTACCTGTTCGATCCAGCAAGCACGGATTCGGCCACGCAATACCGCAAGACCTACACCAATCTCAAGGGTCTGCTCCAGCTGAAAAACGGCTATTACACGTACGACAGCGCGAAGAACTTCGCCGCATTGGTCACCAAAGCCGGCGACTTCGCCACAATCGGTTTCGGCGAGTTCAGCTTCTCCAAGCCGGGTGCCTACGTGTACAAGGTGACGGAGGTTGCCGGTTCGGACGCCACGCTTTCGTACGCGACGAACGTACGGTATCTGCGATTCCGCGTCGAGGGGGACCAGATGAAGGGCGTGTATTCCGTTATCGCGACCACGCCCGGGTACGATGCGACGACGGCCACCGACGAGAACGACGGCGCCGCGTTCGTGAATGTGTGCAGAAGTGCGGAGCAGTTGCCGCTCACCGGAGGTCTGACCACCAGGAACTTCCTGATTGGCGGAGGCATTGTCGGCTTGCTGGCGGTTATCGCCGGATTCGCCGTCCACGAGTGGTGGCTGCGCTAGAAGCGCAAGGAGCAGTTGCTGGAATAGGTGGCGGCCGCCGGAGGCTTCATGGCACGAGTCGCGCGTGCCGATGTGCCTTACACCGTGCGTTCTTAGAAATCCCATGGGTCAACCAGCTGCACGCCAGCGCCTTCGAAATCCTTGATATTACGGGTCGCTACAACGCAGGCGTTGGCCTTCGCCGTCGCCGCAATCTGCGCGTCCGCGAAAGCGGTCGGCCTGCCATTGCGCTCGCGCATCGCCAGCATCGCGGCGCAGTTGAGACTTGCCGGCAGATCGAACGGCAGGATGCGGCTGCCGAACGTGGCGAGCAGGTGCTCCAGCGCCTGTTCCAACTGCCGTCTGCGTTTGCCGTCGGGAAGCCGTTCGATGCCGTGAAGCAATTCGGTGACGGAAATGGTGCTGATGAACGCCTGTGGAAGGTCGAGCGACTGCAGGAAGTCGAGCACGTGTGGATCGCAGTCCCTTTTCATCGCCTCCGAAAGCACGTTGGTGTCCAGCAGATAACGTCGTGCGTCGGCGCCGCCGTTCATGCGACGTTCACCGGTCGCGGACCGTCCTCATCGTTCCGACGTTCCGGAAGATCCAACTCATCATCGCGCAGGCCACCATCCAAATCGGCGCGGATTTGGCTGAAGAAATCGCCGGCTGTCACTATGCCGTGCGCAACGTAACCGGCGGTGTAATCCTCCAGAATCGACCGCACCTCGGCCTCCGTGGACCGGCCGTGGTCGTGCGCCGATTGCTTCAGCCGCGCCAGCACGTCGTCGTCCAATCGGCGGATCGTGATCGAAGCCATCCCCGCTCCTTCCATGACCGTATTATCGAGTGATAGCATAATGCTATCACTGTAGACAGCGGTACAGCGTTGGCGAAAACTGAATAATCGGTGAAAACGTGAGCGAAAAAAGTCGAAGTGGGCTACGCTCGTAGGAGATGGCTTGCCGCGTAACGGGACGCGGCGGGCGGGCCGATCGCAAGGAGGATGCCCATGTCAAAGTCGTTTCTCAAGAAGGCGCTGCTCGGTGGCGCTGTGGTCGCGGGTGCCGCTGTATGGGCAATCGCTCCGCGTTCCTTCTCCGACAAGCGCCGTAACTACGTGCCGGCCATTCCGGACGTGTGGTACGCGCATCGCGGCCTGCATGACGCCGGTTCCGGCCTGACCGCGCAGTATGCCGACGAAAGCGGCGAATATGTGGCGCTTGCCCGTCGCATGGCCATGAAGGCCGGCTACAGTAGCCCGGACGTGTCCGGCGTCATCGCCCCGGAAAACTCGCTTGCCGCCTTTGCCGCCGCCTGCGAGGCGGGCTATGGCATCGAACTGGATTTGCAGATGACGCGCGACGGCGAGGTCGTGGTCGTGCATGATGGCGATCTGATGCGCGTCGCCGGAGATCCGCGCCGCATCGAGGACCTCACCTACGATGAGCTGACCCGCATTCCGCTGTTCCCGACCGACGCTCCGGGTGCCTGCAAGGCCGCGCCGCTGCCGTTGGCATTGGAGGATCCGCCGCTGGTCACCACCCCCGACAATGCTCCGGAAGGTTACTACCAGCACGTGCCGCTGTTCGCCGACGTGCTCAAGGTGGTGGCCGGTCGCGTGCCGCTGATCGTGGAATACAAGTTCGACGACAATTCGAAGTGGGATCCGCGCGACGTGGAGCTCATGGAGAAGGGCGACGCGCTGCTGCAGGCCTATTCCGGCAAATACGTGATCGAATCGTTCAATCCGGCGGCCGTGAACTGGTACAAGGAGAACCGTCCGGAAGTGTGCCGCGGACAGCTGTCCTGGTGGCCGGAGGACGATGAGAAGCCCGCCGATCCGGTCGCGCTGGGCAAGGAATATGCGGCCGGCGCATTGGTGTTCGACTGGATTTCCCGCCCCGATTTCATCGCCTACGATTGGAAGGGCGGCAACAGCCCGCAGATGAAGCTGGCGCGGTTCATGGGAGCCATGCCGGTGTCGTGGACGGTGCGCAGCCGCGACGAATACGCGCAGTGCAGCGATCAGTTCGATCGCCACATCTTCGAAGCGTTCGTGCCCGACGAGCGGTAGCGTCGTCTGGCATACGGCTTATACGGCCGATATGGCCGATATAGCAACGGCGGTGCCGGATATGCGGTCCATTTCCCGTTTTCGGGTTGCGGACGCATATTCGGCACCGCCGTTTTTTCGTGGGTGTTAGATCGACGTCGAAACAGGTGTTCTCGTTCGTTCCGACGCGCGACGCAATGGATGATCAGTCGATTACGCCATACAGACGATCGCCTGCATCGCCCAAGCCTGGCACGATGTAGCACTTGTCGTTGAGCTTCTCATCAACGGCGCACAGCACCAGCTTGAACTTGATGGACGGATCAAGTTTCTCCTCGACAAACTTCAGACCTTCCGGAGCGCCCAGAATGCACACTGCGGTGATGTCCTTGGCGCCGCGCTCGGCCAGGTAATGGGTGGCTGCGACCAGCGTGCCGCCCGTGGCGAGCATCGGATCGATCAGGAAGCACTGACGGCCGGTGAGATCCTCGGGCAGACGGTTCGCATACGTGATCTGCTCGGTCGGGTTCTCCTCATTGCGCTTCATGCCCAGGAAACCGACTTCCGCGGACGGAATCATCTTGGTCATGCCGTCGAGCATGCCGAGACCAGCGCGCAGCACAGGCACGATGATCGGAGCCGGCGAGGCGATGTGCTTGCCGATCATGGGAGCGACCGGGGTTTCGATCGGCTTGTCCACGACCTCGACGTCGCGGGTCGCCTCGTAAGCCTCCAGCATGACGAGTTCGGAGATGAGCTCGCGGAAGGTGGAGGAAGGAGTGTTCTTGTCACGAAGGACGGTGAGCTTGTGGTCTACCAGCGGGTGGTTCAAAACGTGAATATCCATGGCTTCTAAGCGTAGTCCATAGACCGTATGCCGGGAAACGCGTCGTTTTGGCTTGGAATGACGATTTTGGCTTGAAATGGAACGCTACTTCGGAACGAGGCGAAAAGAAGAAGGAATGCGCCGAACCACGAAAGCGCCTGTCGGCGCAAAGGCCGCTCGCAGCGGCAAAAAATGGAGCCCGGGGCTATGCATGGCCCGACGCGAATTCCTATTGTACCGTCGATTCAGTCGTCGCGAATTGCCGTGTCGCGGCAGCTATTTCGATCATTCCAATCGTCCGCGTTTCCACAGATTCGCCCCATGGCGGAAATCCTTGGCCGTGGCGAACAAGTTGCCCGCGGTGTGCATCAGTCGTGCGGATTTCGCGCGCGCACGCTTCTCGACGGCGGAAGGTTGTCCGGCGGAATTGGCTGCCGCGGAAGAAGTCGCAGTGACAGAAGACGCCGAATCGCCGGAAGTGCCGAACGAAGCCAACTTGCGTGCCTCGATACGCAGCCCCAACGCGACCACGTCGGTGAAGGCCGCGGCACGCTCGAGCGCCACCGCGAAATCGCCGGTGAACGCGCCGGCCAGAATCGAATCGGCGGTGCGAGCGATGTCGTCCTCCGTCGGCGCCTGATCCACGCCCGCGATCGCGGATGCCGTGGTGGCCACCGGCTCGCCGATGCGCCACAACCGCGCGATCGATTCGCGGTTCTTCCGCATCCATGTGCGCAGCAGATACAGCCGCCACAGAATGCCCGGCAGCGAATCGGGATCGGCATGGCTCCACAATTCGGCGATCACATCCACGCCTTCGCGGTCCACCAGTGTCAGCACGCGCTCCACCAATTCGGCGCTCTGCGTGTGGTGCACGCGGTCAAGCAGGGCCGCCGCCGAAGCGTGGCTCATCTCGCTGATCTGCGCCGGATCCGCGCCTCCCGCGATGTTGTCGGCCATCATCTGGTCGAGCTGTCCGGGGCGTGCCGGACGCGGGGAGCCGGTGTTGGTGAAACCGGCGGAACGGCTGGGAATTACTGAGCCTGAACCGTAGTGCATGTTAGTAGACAATGGGCGCGACCTTCTGGATGTCGATGATGCTGGGACCTTGCGGAGTGTCGATGATGAACAGTGCCACGGCCGTTCCGGTGGGCATGAACGGCGATTTCGCGATGAGCTGTTTGGCGAGTTGCTTGCGTGAGCAGAGGCCGCGCAGATGGTCGTACATGCCGCCGATGACCGGACGATGCATGCAGATGGCCGTGGTTTCGCGGCTGTCGAGCGTCCGCATGATTTGCTCACGGAATGCCATCCACGCGATGGCAGGATGTTCGGCGAACGCGTCCTCCGTCAGCGCGTCGACGTACTCCATCGGGCGTTCGGTCTGCCAGCTGAGCACCTGCAGCGTCTCTTGGCAGCGCAGCCACGGCGACGTGGCCAGACGGGTCGGATTGAAGCAGGCGAGCTCACGATTGAGCGCGAACGCCATGGCGGCGCCTTTCGGTGTGATCGGACGGTTCGCGTCGGTGCCCTTCCACGATTTGCGCGATTCCGCCTTCGCATGGCGCACGATCAGCAGTTTCTGCGCCCTCGCCGCGCCTTCCTGCACCCGATCCACGAATACGGCGAGCGTTTCCTTATCCGTGGAATGCGTCAGGATCTTGCGCGCCTCGCGCAGCGAGACCCAGACGATGTCGTTGATCTCGCCCACGTCCGCGCGATGCACCGGGCCGAACGCGTCCAGCAAATGCTCGGCGTCGTCGGCGGAAATCGATTGCGCCATCCAATACAACGTATGCTTGGTGTCGGCCGTGCAATCGCGCGAATGGCGGGTTTTCTTGCCTTCCTCGGAAAGCGGGTATTCGACTTCGCACAGATACGGTCCGAGCGACACGGATTCGCCCGTCTCCTCGCCGATTTCGCGCACGGCCGCATGCCGATGCGTTTCGTTGGGCTCAAGCTTGCCTTTTGGCCAACTCCAATCGTCGTATTTCGGACGATGCACGATGCATACTTCGATGCTGTCGAGCTGCTCTTCGGTCGATCGCTGCGCCGCGATCGCAGGATCCGCCGCGATGTCGCTGCCGGCCTTCCATCGCCATACGATGCCTCCGGCGGCCTCCACGACACGTCTCATCTTTTCGCTCATGTCTTCCTATTCTAGGCTGGGGCTTCCGGGCTGGGCGGATCGGTTGCGGCCTTATGCCGCGGAAGCCGTCCGTATGCAGACTATCTGTACGCAACCACCCGTGCGCAAACCACCCGTGCACAAGGCAATGGCCGACCCGCGCGATCACGCAGGCCGGCCATTACTCCTGATTCGCGTCAGTGACGCGCCGGACGACGGGTGTGCTTCTTGATGAGGTATTCCTGGCTGTCGACCAGCGGACGTCCCTCCTCATCCTTGCAGTGGCGCACATAGGTGCCGTCGGGCTGCATGTGCCACGATGCGGTGGAATCGGCCATCTGCAAATCGACGTACTTGATGAGCTCGTCGATCTGTTCCGGAGCCACGATGCGCACCAGCGCCTCGACTCGACGGTCGAGGTTGCGGTGCATCAGATCGGCGGAACCGATCCACACCTCCGGGCCGGCTGCGGGGCCTTCGCCGATCTGCGGGCCGTCGGAGTTGGCGAACGCGTAGATGCGGCTGTGCTCCAGGAAGCGGCCGAGGATGGAACGCACGCGGATGTTCTCGGAAAGTCCCGGAACGCCGGGCTTCAGCGCGCAGATGCCACGTTCGACGATATCGATCTTCACACCGGCCTGGCTTGCGCGGTACAGCGCGTCGATGGTCTTCTCGTCGACGATGGAGTTGACCTTGATCTTGATCCACGCCTCCTTGCCGGCGCGTGCGGCGTCCTCCTCGCGGCGGATGCGCTGGATCAGGCCGGAGCGCACGGTGCGCGGCGCCACCAGCAGACGGTGGAAGCTCGACTTCGGCGCGTAGCCGGACAGCTGGTTGAACAGGCGGGTCATATCCTGGCCGACCACCGGATCGCAGGTCAGCAGACCCAGATCGGTGTAGATGCGGGCGGTCTTCGGATTGTAGTTGCCGGTGCCCACGTGGCAGTAGCGGCGCAGTCCGTCGGCTTCCTGACGCACCACGAGGCTCAGCTTGCAGTGGGTCTTCAATCCCACGATGCCGTACACCACGTGCACGCCCGCGCGTTCGAGCTTGCGTGCCCACGCGATGTTGGCGTCCTCATCGAAGCGCGCCTTGATCTCGACCAGTGCCAGCACCTGCTTGCCCGCGTGCGCGGCATCGATCAGCGCGTCGATGATCGGCGAATTGCTGGACGTGCGGTACAGCGTCTGCTTGATGGCCAGCACCTTCGGATCGGCCGCGGCCTGCGCCAGGAACGCCTGCACGGACGTCGAGAAGGAATCATACGGGTGGTGCAGCAGGATATCGCGTTCGCGGATGGCGGCGAAGATGTCCTGCGCGCGGGACGATTCCACTTCCGCGATCTGACGGTTGGTGGTCGGTACGAAGGAACGGTACTTCAAGTCCGGACGGTCGATGCCGCCGAGCTCGAACAGCACGGTCGCGTCGAGCGGTGCCGGCAGGCGGTAGACCTCGTCTGCGCTCACACGCAGCTGGTCGGCGAGCAGCTGGGACAGGAACGGGCTGGTCTCATCGGAAATCTCCAGACGGATCGGCGGTCCGAAGCGGCGGCGCAGCAGTTCCTTCTCCATGGCGTTGAGCAGGTTCTCGGCATCATCCTCTTCCACGTCGATGTCCTCGTTACGGGTGACGCGGAAGGAGCGGGCTTCCTTGATGATCATGCCGGGGAACAGGGATTCCAGATGGGCGATGATCAGGTTCTCCATGGTGATGAAGCCGTAGCGCACGTTGCTGCTCTCGTCCTCGGTCAGGTCATCGACGGGCACGAGACGGTTCAGGTTTCCAGGAACCTTCACGCGGGCGAAGTGCGATTTGCCGGAAGCCGGGTTCTCCACCAGCACGGCGAGGTTGAGGGAGCCGCCGGAGATGTACGGGAACGGGTGGGCCGGATCCACGGCGAGCGGCGTCAGGACGGGGAACACCTGCTGACGGTAGTAGCGCGAGAGCCTCTCCTGCTCGGCTGCGGTGAGCTTGTCCCAGCTCAGCAGCACGATCTGTTCCTTCGCCAGATCGGGCAGGATATGGTCGATGATGTAGTGCGCGTGCTCGTCCTGCAGTCGGTGCGCCTCGTCGCTGATGGCGCGCAGCTGCTGCCTCGGGCTCAGTCCGGAGGCGGCGGTCACGGCGATGCCGGTGTCGATGCGGCGCTTCAGACCCGCCACGCGGACCATGAAGAACTCATCGAGGTTGTTCGCGAAGATCGCGGCGAAGCTCGCGCGTTCGATGATCGGCAGATCCTCGTCCTGGGCGAGTTCGAGAACGCGCTTGTTGAACTTCAGCCAGCTGAGCTCACGATCGAAGAAGCGGTCGGTGGGAAGCGGCTTCTCACCGGCTTGGAGCTCCCGCTTGTCGTTCTTGTCTGTTTCGGCGATGTGCTCAGCTATCTGGCTGCGCAGGATCGCCTTTGAGGGTGCGTCAAAAATCTGTGCCATGGTTCCCTACTTTATCCTCAAGTGCTTGGAATGTCTCGCAAAACTCGTGAAAATTAAGGCGGAGTTTACATTCGTTTATTGATTAAGCGAAATTCGGGTCGACACGCCGCTTTTTCGGTCTAAACGAACGTGATTGAACATACACGCGGTTCGATTCGCACACGATGATGCATTTTTTCGATTCTTGCGATCGTAAAACAACAGTTTGGATAAAAACGGAACATTGCCCGGTTCCGGTTTGCATCCATGGAAATGGCGAGCATAATTACGAAGTACAAGGACAACTGAAGAGCAGAGCCCCCACAAGGTGTGTATGACCGAGAATGGTTGTTACGTTGAACGGGCATTGGATAGACTTACCGTTACGACGATGTTGTTGTGCAGCGATTCTGCTCCGAGGATTCTTGCAGGAAGGCCCGCTTCGGCGGGTCTTCCTTTTTGTTGCGCTTCGCCTTTTTGCGGTCTTTTTCGGTGTTTTGCGTGACGTGCGCTGTGGATGATGGAATGCTGTGGAAGCTCGGATCCATGCGCTGCGGATAGCTGTGGATGACACGCCGAGGATGTGGATAACTCACGTTCTCCGACCACAGGGGCCGATCGGCTTGCATGCGATGACGGCCACGCTTTTCAATCGCGATATGAGCAACGCAGTTTCCTTTTCGCAGATTCCTCCGGTGCCGCTGCCGTCGAATGGCGGACGGACGGCGTCCGGGCGCAAGACGATCTCGCCCCAACGGTTCTATACGCCGCCCGGCTCCGCGAACGGTGCTTCCGTGCAACGGGCGGATGCGTTCGGCAGGGGAGGTTTCCGAGGTTCGACGACAGGCGTGGAATCCGCACGTCCGGGAACGTCCGAAGCGGAACGGATGTCGGTATCGACGGCCGTGCTGGGCAATGTCGTGACGGTCGATGCCGCAGTCGCAGGCATCGGAGCCAGCACCCTGGCGGCATTGCTGTCCCGCGAGTTGACGGAACGCGGATGCAAAAGCGTTCTGGTGGATGCCGACCTTACGGGCGGGGGACTTGATGTGCTGCTGGGCGTGGAGAACGAGGACGGCACCCGTTTCGGAGACGTCAGCGCGCCGCTCGGCAACATCGACGGCAAGGCGCTGATCCGCGAACTGCCGGTGTGGGACGGCGTGCCGTTGCTGGCCTGCGATCCTTGGAAAAACGAGAATCCGCAATCATGGGAGGTTCAGTCGTGCGTCCGCGCGCTTGCGCAGGTGCGGGATGCGGTGGTCGTGGACGTCGGCCAGTGGCACGGTTTGCGGGATGTGCCGGAGCTCACCCAAGCCATACGCGTCACAGCCGTCGAATTGACGGTGCTTGGCCTCGCCCGGGCCAAAGCGACCATGCGATCGAAGCATCCTTTGCAAAACCGCGACCGGCATCTCATCGTCGGCGTCGAGCCGCGGGGCATCATACGAAGCAATGGCGCGACCACGGTCGAAGAAGCGGAAAACTATCTTGACCGTGGCATCGAAGCGGCCATCAAACCGGATGCCAGATTGTGCAGCGAGCTGCTGGGAGGTTTGGGGCTGCGCAGACCGAACCGGCAGACCGCCAAGGCGCTGTCCATACTGGCGGATGGCGTGCAGGAGGCGCTGGAGGGCAAGCGGGGCAATCATGGAACTCGGACCCCTTAGCGTGCTCGCCTCACAGCCAGGCGTCACGGACATCGCGGTGACCTGTGACGGCATGGTCTGGGTGGATCGGGGACGGGGCATGCGGGCATGTCCTCTTCCGGAATGCTTTCCATCCGCGAAGTCGATTCGCGATTTCGCCGTGAGATTATGCGCGCAGCTTGGACGGCGACTCGACGACGCCTGTCCGATCGCGGACGCATCCACCGTGGATGGTTTGCGCGTGCATGCCGTCATCGCGCCTTTGGTGCCGCAAGGCGCGGCCATCAGCATACGATTGCCGGATGCCGTGTCGCCCGATTTGGGATCGTTGGCGCGCAATGCCATGTTTCCAGCCGCATGGATGCCCGTGTTGGAAGGCTTGGCGCGGAACAAGGCGAACGTGCTGGTGACCGGCGGCACGGGCGCGGGCAAGACCACACTGCTCAAAGCCATACTGATGCTTTGCTCGCCCGATGAGCGCATCGTCACCGTCGAGGAGGTGCGCGAGCTGGGCATGATCAGGCATGCCAACCATGTCTCGCTGGTCACGCGCGAAGCCAATGTGGAAGGCGCCGGCGCCATAGGATTGCCAGTGCTGATAGCGGCCACGCTGCGCATGCGGCCGGACCGCGTGGTGGTCGGTGAATGCCGTGGAGGCGAGATCGCGGATCTGCTGAGAGCGTTGAATTCCGGGCATCGCGGCGGCATGACCACATTGCATGCCAACCAAGTGGAGGCGGTGCCGGCACGTCTGGTGTCGCTGGGATTACTCGCCGGACTGGATCCCCGGGCCACGGCGGCGCTCGCCGAGAACGCGTTCGATGTGGTGCTGCATGTGGAACGTATTGGTGGCAGACGACGCATCGCGCAGATCGGCAGGCTGGAAACGGTGGACGGACGGTTGCGGGGGCGATTGCTGGCCGCATGGGACGGACGGCGGATGCGGGTCAGCCAGCATTGGAAGGACTTCGCGGACAGGTGGAGTGCATGATGGGGGCCTGGGAATGCTGTTCCGCGATGTTGGCGGCTATGGCCGTGTGGATGTGGCTGAATCGGAACGCGTTCTGGAGAGACCTTCCGATTGCCCGGTTGCTGGTTCGTTGCCTGGTTTGGTGCCAGGTCGCGTTGCGTGGGGTACATGAGGGTGGGGTGGGTGCTGGCTGGAACGAGGAGCGCGTCGATGACAGCACGAGCCGTCTCCCCTCCATCAGCGCCGACGCGTTCGTGGCTGCGTTGCGGGCATCCGTGCGCGGAGGATCCTCGTTGGTGCGGGCGTTCGAGGAATTGCGCGGAGCACCTTTCGCGGTGCCTGAATTGACCCGTTTCCGCATCGACATGGCGGTGCGGAGTCGCTGCCGGAATCGCCGGCATAGTGAACGGCGCGAACGTCTCGGTGCGGAGCTTCACGCCGTCTGCGCGCTTAGCCTGTTGCTTGGCTGCGAGACGAGCCGTTGCCTTGACGCGGTCGCCGCATCGTTGAAACGGCAACGATTGATGGACGATCTGCGTTCCAATGCCTACGCCATGCCGCAGGCGACGGCACGTCTGCTGATGGCGCTGCCGGCATTGACGGTGGCGTTGGGCGAAGGCATGGGCGCGCATCCCGTGCGATTTCTGTTGGGTGATGGCAGGGGATGGGCCTGCCTCGGATTCGCAGGATGCTGTTATGCCGTCGGCTTGGTTTGGATACGTGCGTTGTTGCGGCGGGAGGGAGGATGATGGGCGGGATATGGGCTATCGCGGCGGCGGTGTGCGCCGCAGGCGCTGTATGGCTGCATGGGTGGTCGCCGGTTCGTTCGCCTCCCGATTCCAGCGGACGGCCTTGCGCCATGCCGTTGCCGCTGGTGTTGGAAATGCTGGGCGTGGCGATACGCCATGGAACATCCATCCCGACCGCGCTGATTACGGTCGGCGATATCGCGTCCGACGAATTCGGCGCCGGACTGCGTCTAGCCGGCGAACGATTGCAGGACGGCGTCGCCTGGGACGAGGCATGGCCTGATGGTAGTGAGCTTGCCGTGATTCGTGACGCGTTCGCCTCGTCCTGGTCGAGTGGGTCGTCTCCCGTCAATCGTCTGGAAACTGCAATCGAACAGTTGGAGTGGAATGAGCGCTCGCGGATAGAACGGTCCGCGGCGAAGCTGTCGATTCGGCTTCTGCTGCCGACCGGATTGTGCATGCTTCCAGCCTTTGTGGCGATTGGTGTGATTCCTGCTGTGATGTCGTTCCTGCATTGATGTTGCATGATCTGACTTTCGCATGCCCTGATGGCCTGTGGATAACTGTGGATGACACGCCGATGATGTGGATAACCCGCGTTCTCCGACCACAACCCCGAGGAAACGTGACATGCACGATGGCGTATGCACGACACTGAACGAATCCGGCTGGATGGTCGGAACTATACCCAAAAAGAAACGTGTCAAAAGAGATACGTACCGCAAGAAAGGAAATGCCATGAACAACGCAATGTCGATCAATGTCGACGGTTCGTCGGGAATGATGGCGCGAATGGGTCGAAAGCTCGGCGCGGCCAGAGACCGAGCCAACAGGACGGCCTGTCTGTTGGACGCGCGCATGCGCACTCTGGCCTCCATGCAGCCGTCCGCCGAATCCGAAAAAGGCGCGGTCACCGCCGAATACGCGGTGGTGCTGGTGGCGGCCACGGCGTTCGCCGCGGTTCTGGTGGCCATCGTGAAATCCGATGCCGTCAGAACGCTGCTGACCAACATCATCAAGAAGGCGCTGAGCGTGGGGTAGGCCGTGATCGTGCGATGGTGGAGGCGCCATGTCGATAAGGCCGATCGCGGCGCGGTCACCGCCGAATTCGCAGTGGTGCTTCCCTGCGTGGCGGTGATGGCGATGCTGGTGCTGTGTCTTGGACGTGGCGCCATCGTATCCATGAATTGCCAGGACGCCGCTGCCGCCGGGGCGCGTGCCATGACGATCGACGCGGACGGCGAGCGCAGGGCCATGGCTGCGGCGAGATCCATCGCCGGTGACGGGTCGACGGTGTCGTTCACGAACGATGTGGATGCGGTCACCGTTACCGTGCGCTGTCCCGTCATGTCCGATCCAACCGGATTGATTCCCGCTCAGGTTGTGGGCAAGGCGACCAGATACTACTGATGGGGCACATACCGAATCGTTCCGACGTAAAGGATATACAGGTGTGAAATATGTCGTGAAACATATTGTCGCGCGTTTGAATGATGCGAGGCGATGGCTGGGCGGCGCCGACGAAGGCTCCGGAACCATGTCCGGAGTGGCGCTGATCGCGATCGCCTCGATTATGCTTGGCGCGGTCGCCATGGTGGCGAATCTGCTGTTCTGCGCTCATCGCGCGCAGAACACGGCGGATATGGCTGCGGTGGCTGCCGCGACTTCGTTGCGTGACGGCGCCGCCGACCCATGTTTGGTAGCTTCGCGTACGGTGGCCGCCAATGAGACGATGCTGCGATCGTGCGCCGTCGAAGGCGAGGACGCGCTGGTTACGGTGCGGGCGGCCACGCAGCTGCCGTTCGCACCATGGGTGGAACGTCAATCGCGTGCCGGGCCAATCGCCTGCGGCTAGAACATGGCCTTCCTGGATCATGGTCTTCCGTAGGGCTAGGGTGCGCGGTTTCGCCGCCGTGCGTCACCGTGGCCCAGTTCGCCGGTGGTCTCATCGTTCTGGCGCGTGGCGCCGGTCATGGTTATCGTACAGGTATGAGTCAAAAGTCACATACGAATACGACTGTCGCCGTGGTCGGCAATCCGACATCGAACAAAGGCAAGGGCGCGCGGGTAAGCGGGCAGGTCCTCGACTTGTTGCGCGAGGCCGGGCGCAGGCATGGCTTCGACGTGATCGATGTGACCGGCGCGAGCTTTGACGAGTCCCTGTCGAATGCCCGTCTTCGTGGCGACGAATACGATTATCTGGTCACGGTCGGCGGTGATGGCATGGTGGCTCTTGGCGTCAACGCGGTCGGTTGCTCTGGCAAGCCGCTCGGTATCGTGGCCATCGGTTCCGGCAACGACTTCGCGCGCGGACTGGCATTGCCGGTCAATCGTGTCGAGACCGCCGTCGACGGCATTGTCGGTGCGATCGTGCGGGGCACGCATGTTGATGTGGATCTGGGCTTCGTGGAGTCTTTGCCTGGTGACCATGCCGGTGGGTCGGACGCCGGTATGCCGGACGTCGCTGGGGACTCGGTGGATTCCCCGAAGCCTCCGGAAGTCGACGGCATCGACCGCTATTATGCGGGCATGTTGTCATGCGGTCTGGATGCCAGCATCAACGATCGGGCCAACCATTCGCATCTGCCGAACGGCTCACTGCGGTATTTCGCCGCGGTGCTCGTGGAGCTGACGCATATGAAGCGCTACGGATACCATGTCAAAGCCACATTGGCCGACGGCTCGGTGGAGGAGCGGGACATCGTCTCCCCGTTGCTGACCGTGGCCAATTCACGCCATATCGGTGGCGGCATCGAAGTTTCGCCGTATTCGCGATTCTCGGACGGTCTTCTTGACTTGGTCTGGTTTGACCATATGCCGAATTTCGCCGAATGCGTGGACGCGGTGTCGCGTGCCTACGACGGCAGACTGTTGGGCAGCCGGGTCTTCGGATGGAAACGCGTGCGCGGTATCGAGATTACCCGTGCCGCTGAAGGCGACGAACCGCCGGTGCTGATGGCCGACGGCGAGTATGTCGGGCGTTTGCCGGTGAGGGTTTCCGTGCGGAACCGTTCGCTGCGTGTGCTGGTTCCTCCGGTGGTGGCGGAAAGCCTGTCCGCGGATGATGGGAATCAGGTGCTTGAGGTCATCAAGCGGGACGGCCGCGATCCGCTTACCGGCGAGTTTCTCGAATGATCGTTTCCGAAAGGTGTCTGATCACAGGTATTCGTCGAGATGCAGCGTCTGCGCCGCGACCTGCCTGACTATGGCGTCATCGATGTCCGGGTGTAGGCGGATCAGCGAGATCAGTCCGACGATCAGCGTGTAGAAGGTCTCGTGCTCGTAGGTGATCGGCATCCCGTGATGCTGCTCGAACTCGCGCACAGTGGAGCTGCACAGGTAGTCGGAGATGCGGTCGGCTGCGCGGTCGATGAACCTGAGGTACAGTCCGGCGTTGCCATCCTCGATGAGACGCTGGCTGAACGGCCCCTCGTCGGCGATGAGCGAGCGTGTCAGCCGCACCACGTCATCGAGTGCCTTCGAGATGTTACCCGTCTCACGATGCTCGTTCCATTCCTCCAGACGGGCGATGACCTCGTTGATGACGTCGTCGAGCACGGCGTCCGCGACCTGATTCTTGTCCTGGAAATAGTGGTAGAAGAGCGATCTGGTCATGCCGACGTGTTCGGCTATGTCGCTGATCGTGATTTTCGAGAAGCCCTTTTCCAGGCAGATTGTCCGTGCCGCCTGCACGATCTGCGTGCGACGGGCATCTCCGATGGCGCTCATGGTTGTCTTGGCTGTTTCGGCCATGGCTCTCCTCCGATCCCCTATTTTTGAATCCCCTATTGGCATCCGGTCAACACGACATGGGGGTCTTACCGTACTTGTCTCCCAGATTACCGGCTATGTCGGCCGCGGATCAGACTGACACGCGACAAACCTGCTGTGTTGGCCGGGGGATGGCGCGTTCCGACCGGTGAACGTGTCGTAATTCATCAGTACCCTTAGAACACTACGGCGGAAGGATTATTGCGATGGCACTGGCACTGTATAGAAGGTATCGTCCCGACACGTTCGATGGCGTGATAGGACAGGACCAGGTCACGGTTCCGTTGATGCGGGCGCTTGACGAGAACAAGCTCACGCACGCCTATCTGTTCTCCGGTCCGCGCGGCTGCGGCAAAACGAGTTCCGCCCGCATTCTGGCGCGTTGTGTCAACTGCGCCAAAGGCCCGACCTCGCATCCGTGCGGCGAATGCGAAAGCTGCCGCGACCTTGCCACCGGCGGACCCGGTTCCATCGACGTGGTGGAAATCGACGCCGCATCGCACAACGGCGTGGACGACGCCCGCGAACTGCGCGAACGCGCCGGATTTGCTCCCGCCCGCGACCGCTACAAGATCTTCATCCTCGACGAGGCCCACATGGTCACGCCGCAGGGCTTCAACGCGCTTCTGAAAATCGTGGAGGAGCCGCCGGAGCACGTCATGTTCATCTTCGCCACCACCGAACCCGACAAGGTGATCGGCACCATCCGCTCCCGTACCCACCATTACCCGTTCCGTCTGGTGCCGCAGGAGGTCATGGGGCCGTATCTTGAGAAGATCTGCGTGGACGAGCATATCGAGGCCGAGCAGGGCGTGCTGCGTCTGGCCATGCGTGCCGGCGGTGGCTCCGTGCGTGACACGCTGTCCGTGCTCGATCAGCTGATGGTGGGTGCCGTTGACGGCAAGATCGCGTACGATTCCGCGGTCGCGCTGCTGGGCTTCACGCCGGATGCGCTGATCGGCGAGGCGATCGACGCCGTCTCCGACAAGAACGGCGAGGCGCTGTACGGCGTGATTCAGAAGGTCGTGGTCGGCGGGTTCGACCCGCGTCGCTTCGTGGAGGATCTGCTGGCCCGTGTGCGTGACCTGCTGGTGCTCACTTTGGGCGGCGAACGAGCGGAAAGCGTGCTTTCCGATGACACGGCCGCCGAGAACATGGATGACCTGCATCGTCAGGCCTCCGCATTGGGATTGGCCGCGCTTACGCAGATGGCGGACACGATCAACGCCACGCTGGCCAATATGAACGGTGCGATTTCCCCGCGCATGCGATTGGAACTGTTGGCCGCGCGCCTGCTTGCCGGCCGCGAGGCGGAGACGGTCACCGCAGTCTCGGACGCTCCGTCTTCCGGCATGCCTGCGGCTGCGGCGTCTGCTCCCGCGGCTTCTTCGACGGGATCGCAACGTCCGCATGCGAACGGTTCGCGCAGGTATGCAGCGCAATCGCAGACACAGGGCAGGCATGCCGCGCAATCGTCGGCACCGGTGAATCCTGCCGACGCCGTCGTCTCCGGAACGGCTTCCGTGCTGGCTCAAGTGCAGCAGGCGATGGACGAGACGCCGTCGGCCGGCGCTGAATCGTCCGGATCGACCGGATCAGCGCAGGCTCAGACGGCGGTGTCGGATGACCGCACCCCCGACCAGAAGTGGGACGCGCTCGTCGCCGGACTGCCCGAGGATGTCCGACGCTATGTGGATCGCGAAAAGGTGCCGCGCGTGATGCTGGAAGGCGGCAAGGGGCGTCTGTGGATCAAGTTCGACAAGCCACTGAGCAAATACGCGTTCGCCAAGGCCGTGGCCAAGGAGTCGGTCGATGGCACCACGAATGTGGTTCAGATGGTGCGTAACGAGGTGCACAAGGTGTTCGGCCCCGGCATCACGCTCGCCCCGGCCAAGAAGCTCGCGGACGGCTCCACGGCGGTGCCATGGAGCAAGCTCAGCCTGGAGGAGCAGAAAAAGATCAACGCCCAGCTGGCGCAGGAACAGCTGAAGGCCGCCACACTGCTGGCCGCGAACCTCGGCAAGGCGTCCGATATGGAGGCGTCCGGCAAGGAGCAGGTCCAGCCGGAATTCCGCGAATCGGGTGATTCCTCCGATTCCTCCGATTCCTCCGACGGGGAGGACCATCGAGCCGTCTCCGCCGAAACGGAGAGCGGATTCGTCGATGATGATCCATGGGCGGTTCCATCATCCGGAGGAAAAGCCCAGCCGAACCAGCAGGAAACAATGGACGACGACCCGTGGGGCGCTCCGTCTCAGCCGACTCCGATCGCCGAAGCATCAGCCAATAGCGTGAAGCCGCCGGAACACCACCACAAGCATGTGGCCGTGCCGGATATAAGCGACGACGTCGACCCGTGGGCCATGCCATTGCCCGCGCCGTCACCTACGCCGTCGTCCGAGAATCCATCCGCGTCGCAAGCCGCATCGCCGACGGAACAGCCGAACGTCCGTCCGCGTGAGCTTGCCCAACAATCGCAACGGCAGCCCCAACCGACGCAACCGCAGGTAGGGCAGGTCGACTATTCCAACGATCCGTGGGGCGCGCCCACGCCGGTGATGGCGGGTCCTCCGGAGCCCGAAGTCGCCCCGGAGGATGACGAATACTCCATGAGCGACAAGTCCATAGGCGCTTCGGATGCACTGGACGTGAACGACCTCAACAGATTGTTCGAGGTGAAGAAAGTGGAGGAATTCGCCGCGGATGACCCGCACAACCCGCGTAACATGCAGGTGAAGAAGACCCTTGACGACTAGACGGCTGGCCTCACGTCGTGGAACGCAACGCGGAGCGACAGTGGAACCAAGCTAAATGACAGGCGTGAATCAGAAAGGTGTGAACAACCATGGCCCTGGCCTATGACGGTGCCATCCAACGACTCATCGACGCGTTCGGACACTTGCCCGGCATCGGTCCGAAAGGCGCGCAACGCATCGCCTTCCATCTGCTCAACGCCTCTGATGAGGAATCGCAGGAACTCATCGACGCCATAACGGAAGTCAAGGAAAAAGTGCGGTTCTGCGACATCTGCGGCAACGTGTGCGAAACCAGCCCATGCCCGGTGTGCGCCGATCCGCGCCGCGACCACAGCGTGATCTGCGTGGTCGAGGAGCCGAAGGACGTGATGAGCATCGAACGCACCCGCGAATACCGTGGCATGTACCACGTGCTCGGCGGCGTCATCAATCCGATGGCCAACATCCAGCCAAGCGACCTCAACATAGCGAAACTCATCGAACGGCTCAAGGACGACGAAGTCAAGGAGGTGATCCTCGCGCTCAACCCGAACGTGGAGGGCGAGGCCACCACCAGCTTCCTCTCGCAGCTGCTCAGCCAGACCGACATCAAGGTGACGCGTCTCGCCAGCGGTTTGCCTGTGGGCGGAGATCTCGAATACGCCGACGAGATCACCCTGGGCAGGGCGCTTGCTGGCCGCCGCGCGATCTGAGCCGACGCCTTTTTCGGTTCGTCCGAAACCGCTCTGAAACAGTCCGGAATCGCCCAAAAATAGGCAAGTCGAACCGGCGCGCATTCCGTATGCTGGGCACGGCTCGACTTGACAAATCGGACTTTTCCTATAATGGGTGCCGTCTGCCAAAACAGGCAGACGATACGTTGAAGAAGATTGGATAAGTTGTGGCTCTCATCGTGCAGAAGTATGGCGGCTCTTCCGTAGCCGACCCAGAATCGATCAAGCGCGTGGCCCGACGCATCATCGAAACGAAGAACGCCGGCAATGACGTGGCCGTCGTGGTCTCCGCCATGGGAGACACCACCGACGACCTGATCGATCAGGCGCTCAGCATCGACTCCAACCCGCCGGCGCGCGAGATGGATATGCTGATGACCGCAGGCGAGCGTATTTCGATGAGTTTGCTCGCTATGGCGATTCATGCGGCCGGCTCCCATGCGTACTCGTTCACCGGCTCCCAGGCCGGTTTCATGACCGACGCGCAGTTCGGCACCGCGCATATCAAAGCTGTGAAGCCCGACCGCGTCCGGCATGCGCTGGATAAGGGCTCCGTGGCCATCGTGGCCGGTTTCCAGGGCGTGAACGAAGGCGGCGACGCCACCACGCTCGGCCGTGGCGGCTCCGACACTTCCGCCGTCGCGCTTGCCGTGGCTTTGCATGCCGACATTTGCGAGATCTACACCGACGTCGACGGCGTGTTCACCGCCGATCCGCGCATCGTGCCGACCGCCCGCCGCATTCCCGTCATCGACTACGAATCGATGCTGGAAATGTCGTCCTGCGGTTCCAAGGTGCTGGCGCTGCGTTGCGTGGAATACGCACAGCGATTCGGCATGCCGCTGCACGTGCGCAGCTCCTTCTCCCATCGTCGTGGCACGCTGATCGTGCCGGAAGGCGTCGATCCGCGCACGCTGCCGAACATCTGAGGTTCGGTCGGAGCGCGCAATCGCAGAAATCGCAAAACGACAACAATCGCAAGACTTTACAAACAAAGGTAAGAACATGAGCGAAAACAACAACCAGTCCATGGGTGACCTGTTCCCCGATCTGGGTCCGGAAGTGCCGATCATCTCCGGCGTTGCGCACGACAGCACCGAATCGCTGGCCACTGTGCGCCGCGTGCCGAACGAGCCGGGCATGGCGGCCAAGGTGTTCACCATGCTGGCCGAAGCCGGCGTGAACGTGGACATGATCGTGCAGGCCTCCGCCTCCACCGGCACCGCCGATATTTCCTTCACCGTGCCGGGCGCCGCCGCCTCCAAGGTCCAGGAGGTGCTGCAGGAGAAGCAGGCCGAGCTGGGCTACCAGTCCTTCGACATCGACCCGAACGTCGGCAAGGTGGCCGTGGTTGGTGTGGGCATGAAGACCCACTCCGGTCTGGCAGCGAAGTTCTTCAACGCGCTGAGCGAAAAGGGCGTGAACGTGCTGATGATCTCCACGTCCGAGATCCGCATCGCCGCGCTTGTGCCGCTCGAGCAGCTCAACGACGCCGTCAAGGCGCTGCACACCGCCTATGGCTTGGACGCCGATCAGGTGGAGGCCGTGGTGTACGGCGGCACCGGTCGCTGATTTTCGGCGATTCCGGCGTTTCCAGGGAGCGTGGTCTGTATGGCCGCGCTCCCTTTTTTCGTTCTTTTTTGCATTGGCATGAGTTGCTGATGCATAGCAGAAAGGCCGGCTCCGGAGAGTCGGCCTTGCGTTTGAATGTGCGGTTTGGCTGCGCGGCTTAGCTGCGACTAACGGTCGGCAGCCGTCACATCACTTCTTGGTGATGTAACCCAGCGCCTTGAGCATTTCGGCGCTTTCCAGCGCACCGCCGGCGGCACCGCGCAGGGTGTTGTGCGCCAATCCCACGAACTTCCAGTCGAAGATGGAATCCTCGCGCAGACGTCCGATGGAAACGCCCATGCCGCCTTCGTAATCCACGTCCTTGAGCACCTGCGGGCGATCGTCCTCGGTCAGGTACTGGATGAAGTGCTTCGGAGCGTGCGGCAGACCGATCTCGGCGGCCTTGCTGGTGTAGTTGACCAGGCGGTCGATCAGCTCGTCCTTGGTGGGGTTCTTGCCGAAGTTGATGAACACGGTGGCGGTGTGACCGTTGAGCACGGGCACACGGATGCACTGGGAGGTGATGCGCAGCGGGCCATCGAACGGCACGATCTCGCCCTTGGCCTCGTCCACATGGCCGAACACCTTCAGCGGTTCCTTCTCGGACTTCGCCTCTTCGCCGGAGATGAATGGGATGATGTTGCCCACCATTTCCGGCCAATCCTTGAACGTCTTGCCGGCGCCGGAGATGGCCTGGTAGGTGCTCACGACCACCTCATGCGGCTCAAATTCCTTCCACGCGGCCAGGGCCGGGGTGTACGCCTGAATGGAGCAGTTCGGCTTGACGGCGATGAAGCCGTGCTTGGTGCCAAGGCGCTTGCGCTGATGCTCGATGACCTCGTAGTGCTCCGGGTTGATCTCCGGCACGACCATCGGCACATCCGGCGTCCAACGGTGGGCGCTGTTGTTGGACACGACCGGGGTCTCGGTCTTCGCATATTCCTCTTCGATGGCGCGGATCTCGTCCTTCGGCATGTTCACTGCGGAGAACACGAAGTCGACGTCCTTGACCACGTCTTCAACGTCGGCCACGTTCTTGACCACCATGTTCTTGACGAACTCGGGCATCGGGGTTTCCATCTTCCAGCGGCCGCCGATGGCTTCCTCGTAGGTCTTGCCGGCGCTGTGCGCGGACGCGGCAAGGGTGACCAGTTCGAACCACGGATGGTTTTCGAGCAGCGTGACGAAACGCTGACCGACCATGCCAGTAGCTCCGAGAATGCCGACTTTGATCTTTTCGGACATAACAACCTCTCGCTTACATGACGGAATTGCTCTGCAAATTCGATTGATTCACGCTTGAGGTCGACCAGCCGGCCCCAAACGACTTCGTGGGCGGCCACACGCGTTGTTCAATTCTATGAAAACGTGCCGTCAAGCCGTTCCTGCTATCCGTATGCTGGTCTGTTCGCCGGAATGTCCGTTTCCGGCGATTCGGACATTCGCAGTGTGCTGACGGTGCCGGGAAAAGCACGCGCCCGCGTACACTGGTAGGCATGTCGAAGGCATCAGAAGAAGCGCAGAAGCAGCTGGATCGTATCGTGGCGTTGGGCTATCCGGACGTGGCCGACATGTCGGCCGCCGCGTTCCGCGCGCTTGCGCGTCCGCTTATCCGCGCGTTGGAGGATTGCGGCGATGAGGCCGGATTGGATACGCGGATTCTGCTGGTTCCCACGCGCGAACTGGTGTCGCCCGAATCGTTGATCGCCCGTACTTCCATCAACCGCATGGCTGGCTTCACCACCATGCCGCCGCGTGATATCGCCAGTTTCCTTCCGCAGGACGGCTTCGAGCCGCCGGAGGGCCCCTTCTATCTGGTGGTCGAGCCGCATACCGGCACCTGCTATATCAATCGCGAGCCGGATGTGGCACGCAAGCTGATCGATTCCGATGAGCGGCTGCCGCTTACTTTGGAGGAAGGGCTTGCGATCGCCACACAGCATCCGGAATGGCTGCTGGAGAAGAACGGCTTCAATCTGCTCGGCTCGCGTTCCGCCGATGGTCGCGTGCCGAGCATCTGGATGAGCCAGAATGCACCGCGATTGGGTGCGGTGTGGCCGAATTCCCGTCATACGTGGCTGGGCAACGCCTATTGCATGGCGCGTCGCGGAGTGAGCTTGTTCCGCTGATTGGCTGCGTCGCACGGATTGGCGCGCATTCCCCCTATACTTGGTTGCGGAGACGAGACGACGATAGACGGTGGGGGTTCCATGTTCTGTACTCAGTGTGGTTCGCGGAATGCTTCGGAGGCGAAATTCTGCACGAGTTGCGGCAGTCCGTTGGCTGCCGTTCCGGGTGATGTTACGGTGGCCGAGGCTCCCTCTCCGCAGGATTTGGGGCAGGATGGCGGTGCGATGCCGCCGGTGCCGTTGCCGGGCGGCGGGACGTTGCCTGCCGTGCGGCCCGTGTTTCAATCGGAGTCTCAGCCGGCGCCGCAACCTGGCCCGGCCGGATCAGGAGCGCCATCGGGCAAAGAGGGCAACGATGCCGGTGCGTGTGCCAAGGCTTTGAACCGCAATCTCGTCATCGGAATCGCGGTCGCCGCGGTGGTGCTGGTCGCGGCCGTTGCCGCGGGCATCGTCACGTACAGCATGGAATTGTGGGGCGGCAGGTCGCTGCCGGACGTGACGGTGGCATCCCCGAAGGATTCGTCGAGGGCGGCGGACGCGAAGGTCGTGGTCAGGCAGCTTGAGGGCAAGGGTTTCAAGGTCAAGCGCGTCAAGGAGTTCTCCGGCCTGGGCAAGGGCAAGTTCCTTGGCTACAAGGGGGTGGATTCCGGCGCGCGCGTGAGGTCCGGCAGCACGGTGACGGTGCGTGAGTCGTTGGGACCCGGCGTTCCGGACGGCACTGTTGGCAGGAAGGCCGAGCGGGTGGTGAAGACGTTCTCCGACATGGGTGTTCCGGTGCATTACAAGAAGGTGCTGGTCTCGGATTCGAGCAAGACCCCCGAGGGGAGCGTGGTGAGTACGTATCCGGTGCAGGGCCAGCCCGTGAAGGATAGCAAGAACGGCATCTACATTGGCGTGGCCGCGAAGGGCGATGGCGGCCTGCCGTCGGACATCGTCGGCCAGAACGTTTCGGACGTGAAGTCCGAGCTGGAGTCCAAGGGCTACACCGTGAAGGTGGAGAAGCGTCTCGCGTCGAAGAAGAACGTCGGCAAGGTGTCGGGTTCCAAGCCGGGGCCGGGCAGCCAGTTGGAGGAAGGTCAGACGGTCACGTTGTATCAGGGCGTGGATGCGGAAGGTGCCAAGCAGACGTACATGCAGAAATACAGTGGGATGGACAGCGCCGAATTGGCTGGAAACAGCGATGTCGCGGCTGGGCAATGGTGCACCAAGTCCGGTGACTGCATCACATTGGGACATGATGATAGCTATTCCGACGGTGACACATCTTTGGAAGTGACTGAAGGCGGTGCGGATACGAAGTACAGCATGACCGGAGAGATGCTGGTTTCCTGTGACGCGGTGCAACAGGCGTTCTGCAGCAGCAAGAGTGCCGATTATCTGTTGACTGGCGATTCCGGTTCATTTGAGTTGTTCCCCCATAAAGCGTTTACCGCGTATTGGTGCGGTGACGAAATCGTGCTTGGCGGGGCTCCGATGTCATCGTATTGCTCTGCCGGGCACGTTGTGGAGCCCGAAGAAAACGGAACTCACAGCAGTGTTGAATCCGGCGGTTCTTACCGCATGATGGATCTGTTCGCCGTGTTCCCCGTCGGCTCCGATGTGAAGTCAGTGGAGGACGATGGCTATTTCGACGCGTCCGCGCTTGCGGCAGCCAAGAAGCAGAAGGCTGTCGATACGGATCGTCCGTTCCTGATGTACCGCGATGTTAATCAGTACAAGGACAGTGAGAAGGAACAATCGGTCACGGAAAATTCCATCAATCCGTTCCTGCCGTTTAACGGACATATCGGTTCCAGAAGCTCCATCACCAAGATGAAGCCGGCCCCGAGCGACGAGACCGCCTACTACTTGGTGGAGGGCACCCAGCCTGACTGGGATTCCCTCGAAGACGCCAGCATCAAGGGCGTGTCCGCCAAGAGTCAGAAATCTAACGGCAAAAATGCAAGCAAGAACGCAAACACCAAGAAATCTGATTCCCAATCGGATGCCGCCACTCGGTCTTTGATGAAGTCCATCGCCGGAAAGTACGGTTTCGCTTCCGGTTCCGGCGGTTGGGGCACCACTATGACGGTGGCGTCCGATGGCACGTTCAGCGGAACATATCATGATTCCGACATGGGCATTACGGGAGATGACTATCCGAACGGATCGGTCACCATTTCGAATTTCAAAGGCCGTTTCAAGGATGCCAAGAAGAACGCGGACGGCAGCTATACGATGCAATGCGACAAATCGGCGCTGAAAATCGATGGCAATATAGGAGACACGTATATCAAAAACGGTAGTAAATATACGGTTGCCGACCCCTACGGCATTGCCCCTTGCGGTACATTCACGGTATATCCGGCGGGATACGACAGTTCGCAGCTCAGCGAAGCGATCGTCGGCTGGAGCCGTGCGTGGTATGACAGCATGCCCGCAAAACTGGAAACGCCGATTATCGTGAATGCCGAGGACACGAATCTCGGTAGCGAATCACAGCAAGACGCCTTCTTCCAATCGAAATATCTTGAGTGATATTCGATAAGGTCGCGTTGTCGGCGGTGCTGCCGTCGAGTCGCTGTCGATTATTGCGATTGCCACGAGCATCGCATTACTGCGATTTGCGCAGCAGTCCCCGAACCGCGTATCCGATCGCGCCGCAGGCCACCGCGCCAGCGCCCAGCAGCGTGGCGCTGACCTGCGGCCGGCGAAGCTCGTTGCGCACGCCGATCAAATCGGTCACGCAGTGATCCTCGAAGAACACGCGCATCTCGTTGCTGGAATATCGGCCGATCAGGTCGCCCCATGTCAGCATGCGCGTCACGTAGGCCATCGGATTGCTTTCGCGGAATTCGAACAGTCGGATGCCGCGAAACCGCGATTTCGGCCCGTAGCATTCGAATCCGCAGGTCGGCGCGTATCCCAGGTCGATGTCATGCACGTGCCCGACGAACGAATTCTTGTGGTCGTGCCCGCAGAACAGTGCGAAATAGCCGCCCGCCTCACGCAGCGCGTCCACTTCGCCCACGTTCACGTCGGCGCAGCCAATCGCCTCGCCCAGTCGGGAGCCGGGACGGCACACGTCGCGGTCGAGCACATAGCAGTGTCCGGCGAATGTGCGCGCGCCTTCCACGGCGTTCGGCGTGTAGGCGGGCACTTCGCGCAGGCAATCGTAGAATTCCTGCGGCGGAATGTGCTGGAAGGCGATTGCCGGTACCGCCTGCCCGTCGCCATTGCGCCTGCCCAACTCGCGTTGCACGCGCTTCAGCCATTCGACGGCTTCCGGCGAGGGGGTGCCGTAGCCGTCGGAGTCGGCCAAATCCCAGCCGCGCGAATTCGCCGCGTATTTCGCGTATTCGGTGACCGACTGCCGTCCGTTGCCGTCACCCGCGTCTGCCGTGTCGGCGTAATCGCCCGAATTGACCATCATCACGCTCATTGTGATACGCCCCGAACCGTCGGACGCTTCGATCGGCAACGCGAACGTGCCCGGTTCGAGCGCCAATGGCGACGAGCCGGCGACGGGATTCATACAGCCGGCAAACTCGCGGTAAAGATCGTCCTGTTCGTCGGCGAGGATGCCACATTGGAAATCATGGTTGCCGTACGTCGCGGCGAAGGGGATATGCGATTCCAACGCCGGCCCCAAAAACGCGGCGAACGTGTCGCGCACTTTCTGCCGTGTCTCGTCGAGCAGCGACGCCGCGGTGACGCGATTGATGGCTTCTGCCCACGATTCCAGCTTGCTGGCAGAACCGTTGCGACCTGCGCTTTTCACCAGTTTCGGCGAATCGGTGCCGATGCCGTCGATCATCCACCATTCGTCGGAGGGTTGCGATTTGGTCAGTGTTTTGGCGATTGGATGACGTTTGATGCCGCGGATTTTCGCTTCGATTTCGGTGATCGCGCGCACATGCGTACCGGGCTGTTCGCCACGGCGACGTAGAAACGTATCGATATATGCCGGATCGTAGCCGCGGATCTGATCGCCGGTGAGCACGATGAGATCGGGGTGCGATGCCTTGATGGCGGCGTCGATCAGCCGGATCGTGTCCTCGCGCACATCCGGTCCGTCCTGGATGTCGGCCATCTGCAGCACGCGGAACGTGCCGTCGCTGTTGAATCGCAAGCTCATGATGCCCACTGTAATGCGGAAAATCTGGATATGGGGTGAAAAAAGAAGACGAAAATCGAAACTAATCCGTCATATCTCGAAATGTCGGCAAAATATGGGATTGGTTGTCGCTAGTATGGGCGGCAGTGCAGGTAGGTAACATGCACGTAACAAGGTGGATCGGCGCATAACCGGTTCGACTCTAAAGATAAGGAGGAGTGATGGGTCAGGATCAATCGTCAGTATTCGATCTCGCGGCAGTCGCCGCGGCGTCCAACGGAGGGAATAACGACCCGCTGCTGCCTCCGGCGCGTTTCATTGGAGCTCCGCAAAAGCCCAGCAAGATGCCGTACAACAAGTACGTCGCATACGATAAGCAGGTGCCGTTTGATTACCCGGAGCGTACGTGGCCGGGCAAGCGACTGCAGCGTGCACCGCGTTGGTGCTCCGTCGATCTTCGCGACGGCAACCAGGCCCTCGTCAACCCGATGGATTCCGAGCGTAAGCTGCGTTTCTGGAACCTGCTGGTGTCGATGGGCTTCAAGGAGATCGAGGTCGGCTTCCCGTCGGCTTCTGGAACCGATTTCGACTTCATCCGCATGCTGATCGAGCGTGAGCTCATTCCGGACGATGTGACCATCGTCGTGCTCACCCAGTGCCGTGAGCATCTGATTCGCCGCACGTACGAGGCGCTGAAGGGCGCCAAGCGCGCGATCGTGCACTTCTACAATTCCGTCTCCGTGCTACAGCGCGAGGTCGTCTTCCGCAAGAACAAGGAAGAGATCAAGAAGCTGGCCATCGACGCCGCCGAACTGTGCAAGAGCCTTGAAAGCGAAGCCAAGGGCATCGACCTGTACTACGAGTACTCTCCGGAGTCCTTCACCGGCACCGAGCCCGAGTACGCCGTCGAGGTCTGCAATGCCGTGACCGGCGTGATCAAGCCGACCCCTGAGCATCCGATGATCATCAATCTGCCGGCCACGGTCGAGATGACCACGCCGAACGTGTTCGCGGACGAGGTCGAGTACGTGTCCAACAACCTCGACAACCGCGATTCCATCGTGCTGTCCCTGCACCCGCACAACGACGAGGGCATGGGCGTTGCCGCCACTGAGCTGGCCGTGCTGGCCGGCGCCGACCGCGTGGAAGGCTGCCTGCTGGGCAACGGTGAGCGTACCGGCAACGTCGACCTGGTCACCCTTGGTCTGAACTTCCTGACCCAGGGCATCGATCCGCAGATCGACTACTCCAACGTTCCGGAAATCCGCAAGACCGTCGAATACTGCAACCAGATCAAGATCTCCGAGCGCCACCCGTACGCCGGCAACTTCGTGTTCACCGCGTTCTCCGGCTCTCACCAGGACGCCATCAAGAAGGGTCTCGAGGCCCGTCAGGTGGCCGCCGACCGTGCTGGCGCCGATCTGGACAGCTTCGTGTGGCTCGTGCCGTACCTGCCGATCGACCCGAAGGACATCGGCCGTTCCTACGAGGCCATCATCCGCGTGAACTCCCAGTCCGGCAAGGGTGGCATGGCCTACCTGCTCAAGACCAACCACAACCTCGATCTGCCGAAGCGTCTGCAGGTCGAGTTTGACAAGGTCGTGCAGAACTACGCCGATGAGACCAAGAAGGAAGTCAAGGACGAGGACATCTGGCGCCTGTTCAAGGACGAGTATCTGCCGGTCGAGGAATCCGGCGCGACCGCGGCCGGCGTCGTGGTCGGAGACAGCAAGGACGAGACCCTGAAGCAGTGGGGCCGTCTGAAGCTGCTCAAGGTGTCCGTTTCCTCCGGCGAGGATGGCTCCGACACCGTGCTCAAGGCCCGTATTCTCGACCGCGGCGTGAATGTCGGTGTCGACGAGCCTGTCGAGCGTGAGGTTTCCGGCATCGGCAACGGTCCAATCGCCGCCTTCCTCAACGCCGTGAGCAACTTCGGCGTCGAGGCTTCCGTCATGGATTACGTGGAGCACACCATGTCCGTCGGCACCGACGCCATGGCCGCCTCCTACGTGGAATGCCAGATCGGCGAAGAGGATGACGCGAGCATCGTGTGGGGCGTCGGCATCGACACTTCCATCGTCACCAGCTCGCTGAAGGCCATCATCTCGGCCATCAACCGTTCCGAGCGCTGAATGAGCCGCCTGCGCTGAGCGGGCGTGCCGTCATATGATTCGAGGGGCTTTCCGGATAACCCGGGAAGCCCCTCGTCGTATATCGTGTCGTATGCCGCCGCAATACCGCCGCGCAAAGTCATATGACAGCAAATTATGCGGCGTCAAGCGGCGCAGCGTCGCACAAAAAACATCCGCCGACCGGAACGACGATTCGCTCCGATCGGCGGATGCTGTACATGAGCCTACGGTAGGTATTTTCTGCCGATGACGGCTATGGCTGTCTGTTACTGTGGCGCTTCACTTCCATCGGTACCACCACCGCCGTCGGTACCGGCGCCATTGTCACCGTTGCCGCCTTGCCCGTTTTCGGTCGTGGTGTTCGGCGTGGGCGTCGGATTCGTCGGCTGGGTGTTCTCCGTGGTGTTCGGGGTTTCGGTGGTGGTGCCCTGGCTGTTCGTGGACCTGTACCACTGGTTGCTGGTATAGCGCTTCCGCGTGGAGCTTCCGCCGCCGGTGCCCCAGGTTCCGTCGGGTCCGCCGATCTTGCCGTTGTCGGTCGGTTCGGTGAAGTTCTCGACGGGCTGTCCCTGAAGGGCCTGGCTCATGAACTCTTCGAACAGGTGGGACGGATATCCGGTGGAGGAGACGCCGTATCCGGCGAACTGCGGCACGACCTGTGCGCTGCCGTCCTCGGCTGGATTCCAGATGGCCCACACATTGAGCAGTTGCGGCGTGTACCCCACGAAGGAGGCGGCCAGCTCATCGTTCGCCGTACCGGACTTGCCGGCGACCTGACGCCCCAGACGTTTGGCGACGCCCGCCGCGGTGCCGTAGGTGGTGGTGCCTTGCATGGCCTTCTGCACGAGATGGCAGTCGTTGGCCTCGAAGATCGGATCGTTCTCCTGGGCGGTCTTGTATAGCTCCTTGGAGCCGTCGGCGCTGGAGACGCTGTCGACGATGTGGAGCGTGTTCTTCACGCCGTCGTTCGCGATGGTGGCATGGCCTTGGGCCAGATCCCACACGGTGATGGCGTTGATGCCCAGGATGTTGTACGTGGTGTTCGTGTCGATGTCTTCCTTGATGCCGGCCTGATGCGCGATCTGGGCCAGCTTGTCCGCGCCGAGGTGCTTGTTGACATCCATGAACACGGTGTTCACCGAGTTGGCCGTGGCCTGGTAGAGGTTGATGTACCCCCAGTTGGTGTTCAACGCGTTCGGCACGCTTGCGGTGACTCCCGGCGTGGTCTCGAAGACCTGTCCGGAGTTGCCGTTGAACGTGGTGTTGAAGTTCACGCCTTGCTGTGCCGCGCCGAGCAGACCGAACGGCTTCATGGTGGAGCCCGGTTCGAAGGTGGCCTGGGTGGCGTTGTTGAGCTGTTTGGTCAGATAATCCTGGCCGCAATAGATGGCCTTGACGGAACCCGTCTTCTGTTCCACCGCGATGCCGCCCACCTCGATGCTGTCCGGCATGCCTTCCGGACGGGTGTCGCCCACCTGCTGGATCTCGTCCTGCATGGTTTTGTCCAGCGTGGTGACGATCTTGTAGCCGCCCGTCTCAAGGTCCTCGGCGGTGAACGTCTTGGAATTGACCAGCTCGTTCTTGACGGTGGTGAGCAGATAGCCGTTCGGGCCCGACATCTGGTTGTCCTGCTGCATCTCGATGACCTGCGGGAATGCCGCTTCCTTCTTCTGGTCCGGTGTGATGTAGCCGTCCTCGTCCATGATGTGGATCACGCGCTTGAATCGCTTCTCGGCCTGCTTGGGGTTCGCGTCCGGGTTCCATACGCTCGGTCCCGGAATGATGCCTGCGAGCATGGCCGCCTCGGAAAGCGTCAGATCCTTCGCGTCCTTGCCGTAATACGCCTTGGCCGCCGCTTGGATGCCATACGCGTTGCGGCCCAGGTAGATGGTGTTCATGTAGTTGCACAGCACTTGGCTCTTGTCCTGCGCCTGCGCGATTTTGATGGCCAGGAAGGCTTCCCTCAGCTTGCCTATGTATGTCGTGGTTTCGCCCAGATAATAGCGTTCCGCGTACTGCTGGGTGATGGTGGATCCGCCCTGCCTGCTGCCGGTGGTCAGATTGTTGTACAACGCGCGTGCGATGCCAATCGGATCGATGCCCTTGTTGGTATAGAAGGAACGATCCTCCGAAGCCACGATCGCATTGCCGACGTAGTCGGGCAGATCGGCGCAACTGATGATTTCGCGGTTCTGTTCCGCATAGCTGCCGATCGGCGTGGTGCCGTCGTTGTAATACACGGTCGTCTTCTCGGCCAGCGCGAATTTCTCAGGTTGCGGGATTTCCGTGGTGATGTACATGTACGCGAACAGGCCGATGCCCGCGGCGATGAACGCCGCGAGGATGCCGAGTATCCATTTGAGTACGAGATGCTTGTGCTTCCTGCGTTTTTTGGGAGCGCGATGCGAAGTGTGCTTTGGGGCATGGGTCGGCTCGCTGAGCACTTCGCCATGCACGCCATAGGTGGTGCCTACTCCCGGCGTCGTGGACGTGGCATTGCTTCTGCGCGCGCTTCTTGAGCGTGAGCTCACACTTCGTTTTCGTGAAACCATGCCTTCCACCGTAGCCGAACGACCTGAAAAACAAGGGTGTTGATGACTGGCTTCGCCGATAAGGGCACGTTTTTCCGCAGCTTTTTTACAAATCGACAAATTTCCGTGAACTGTCGCAATGCCGGTGCTTTTCAGCGATTTTCCAGATTCGAAAATGGTCTGCGGGTATGCTTGGAACCTGATAAACCTGCGAAACGCGTAATAAGAGGAGTCGTTTTCAGATGAGCATTCGAGTGGCTATCGCCGGCGTGGGCAATTGCGCCTCGTCGCTGGTGCAGGGCGTCGAGTATTACAAGGACACCAAGGACGAGGACAAGATCCCCGGACTGATGCACAACAACTTCGGCGGATACCGCGTGCGTGACATCGAGTTCGTCACCGCGTTCGACGTCGATGCGCTGAAGGTGGGCAAGGATCTGTCCGAGGCGATCGGTGCCTCGCAGAACAACACCATCAAGTTCGCGGATGTGCCGAATCTGGGCGTCGAGGTGCTGCGCGGTCCGACCGACGATGGTCTGGGTGAATACTACCGTCAGATGATCGAGGAGTCGGATGCGGAGCCTGTGGATGTGGCCCAGGTGCTGCGCGACAAGAAGGTGGACGTGCTGGTCTCCTACCTGCCTGTCGGCTCCGAGAAGGCCGACAAGGCCTATGCCCAGGCCGCCATGGACGCGGGCTGCGCGTTCGTGAACTGCCTGCCGGTGTTCATTGCCTCCGACCCTGAATGGGCGCAGAAGTTCCGCGATGCCGGCGTGCCGATTGTAGGCGACGACATCAAGTCGCAGGTTGGCGCCACCATCACGCACCGCGTGCTGGCCCGCCTGTTCGAGGATCGCGGCGTCCGTCTGGACCGCACGTACCAGCTCAATGTGGGCGGCAACATGGACTTCATGAACATGCTGCAGCGCTCCCGTCTGGAATCCAAGAAGATTTCCAAGACCCGTGCCGTCACCTCCGTGGTGCCGCACGACATGGATCCGCACAACGTGCATATCGGACCTTCCGATTACGTGGCCTGGCTCGACGACCGCAAGTTCGCCTTCGTGCGTCTGGAAGGCACTACCTTCGGTGATGTGCCGCTGAATCTGGAATACAAGCTTGAGGTGTGGGATTCCCCGAATTCCGCCGGTATCGTGATCGACGCCGTGCGTGCGGCCAAGATCGCGCTCGACCGCCATCTGGCCGGCCCGGTGTTGGCTCCCAGCTCCTACTTCATGAAGTCCCCGGCCGTGCAGCATGAGGACGGCGAGGCCCGTCGTCTGGTGGAGGAGTTCATCAAGGGCGATGTGGAAGGCACCGAGGAGCAGCTTGACGCCGATGTGGCGGCTGCGAAGGCCGCCGGCAAGGACGTGTGGCGCGCCTGATCGCCTGGTCCCCTGAACTGGACGCGGAAATCCCCAACCTGCCATCGGCGGATTGGGGATTTTTGTATGTCGGTGCCACCAATCGAATTCGGGGGTATTGCGGATCGGCGGATGCCTGCTTTCGGCTGGCAGAGGACTGTGTTTTTTGTCGCACGATTCCATTTTTCGCCGAAAAAAACAGAATCGTGCTACATCCAGACGGTGCAATGTTTGGATGCAGCACGATTAAAAGAGCGATTCGGACCTTACTTCTTGAGGAGTGGTTCGACCTGCTCCTCATATGCGGTCAGGGCCGTGTCGATCACCTGGTGCATGTCGTAATACTTGTACGTGCCCAGACGCCCGCCGAACACCGTGAGCGGCTCCGCCTTCGCGAGCTCCTCGTATTTCGCGTACAATTCCCTGTCGGCCTCCGTGTTGATCGGATAGTACGGCTCGTCCCCGCGCTCGGCGAAACGGCTGTACTCCTCCCACACCACGGTCCTGTCCGGGTTCTGCGACGCGCGGCGCTCCGGGTTGAAGTTCTTGAACTCGATCGCGCGGGTGTACGGCACGTCCGCGTCGGAGAAGTTCATCACCGGGCATCCGAAGTGGTCGCCCTCGTCGTAGCGCACCTCCTTGAAGTCCACGGTCCTCCACTTCAGCTCGCCGAGCGAGTAGTCGAAGTAGCGGTCCACCGGACCCGTGTACACGACCGGCACGCCTGCCGCCGCCAGCGCTGCCTTGTTGTACGGCTGGGACTCGTCGAAGAAGTCGGTCTTCAGGGTCACGTGGATGCGCGGGTCGTCGATCATGCGCTCCATCCATGCCGTGTAGCCGTCCGTGGGCAGGCCCTCCCACGTGTCGCGGAAGTACCGGTTGTCGTAGTTGAAGCGCACCGGCAGGCGCTTGATGATGCCCGCGGGCAGGTCCTTCGGATCGGTCTGCCACTGCTTGCCCGTGTAGTTCTTGATGAACGCCTCGTACAGGGGACGGCCGATCAGGCTGATGCCCTTGTCGTTCAGGTTCTGCGGATCCGTGCCCGCCAGCTCGCCCGCCTGCCGTTCGACCAGGGCCTTCGCCTCGGCCGGCGTGTAGCTCGCGTGGAAGAACTGGTTGATGGTCCCGAGGTTGATCGGCAGGGGATACACCTCGCCGTCATGCGTCGCGTACACGCGGTGCACGTAGTCCGTGAAACTCGTGAAACGGTTCACGTAGTCCCAGACGCGTTTGTTGCTCGTGTGGAACAGGTGCGCGCCGTACTTGTGGATCTCCGCGCCGGTCTCCTCGTCCATGTACGAGTACGCGTTGCCGCCGATATGGTCGCGCACATCGATGATCTCGACCCGCGCGCCCAGATGCTCCACGGCCTGCTGGGCCACGGTCAGGCCGAACAGGCCCGCGCCCACGACCACCAGATCGGGATATTCCACCGCATCAGTCATAACAAAACAACCTTCCGAAACAAATCGATGCCTATCGCAGATACGCAAACGCACAATCGACGCGTGCGATTCCTTCTCAAGTGTACCCGCGCGCATGGTCGGCGCGGCAAGGTCGGGGCATGGTGTAATATGGCAAGAGCCTCCGCGTGGCGGTACGTCACCCAACTCCCCCAGGGCAGGAATGCAGCAAGGGTAAGTGGCCTCTTCCGGGTGCGTGGAGGTTTTCTTATATCTTCTTCAACGCACGTTCCACAGTAGGGGCGATGCCGTATCCTCGGTGAATATGACCGACGAATTCAAGCCACTGATCCGAGACCCGCAAAAAACCACGAACATATTGCAGCAGCCCGTGCCGGTCCCGCCGAAACCGGTGGAGCCGCTGTCGTTCCCCGACACGGGCGAGGTCGAATCGGTGCTGTCCCCACATGAGGTCAGCAGGGGATTGGCGAAAGCCGATCCGCTGACCCGCCATCCACGGGTGTCCAGCATCGTGCTGTGCGTGGTGTTCGGCGTGCTGCTGCTGGCCGCGTCCGCCGGAATCTGGTGGCTGGGTGTGCGCACCATGGACGGTCAAAGCTATGAGGACATCGTCTGGTCGAAATTCGACGCCGCCCTGCCGGGATGGTTGGAACCGGTCGTGCATGTCTTCACCATTTCCGCCGTGGTGATCGCCGTAAGCGTCATCATGTCGGTGATCGCGATAGCTGTGCTGGTCGTTCGCAAACGATGGCTGACCATCGCGCAGCTCGCCGTTTTTGGCGGATTGTGCTTCGCCGCGGCCGAACTGCTCAAGCCGCTGCTGCCGCGTCCGTATCTTATCAATCTCATGTCGAATCGCAGTAATTCCGCGCCATCCGGACATGTCATCCTCGCCGCCGCGGCCAGCGTGATACTGCTGTGCGCCGTGCCGCGTGCGTTCCGCGCATTGGCGGCCGTGGTCGGCTGGATATATACGGTACTGGTCGGCATGTCGGTGATCGCCGGGCAATGGCACCGTCCGACTGACGTGGTCATGGGTCTGCTGATCGTCGGCGGATTGGCTATGCTGATGCTCGCCGCCACCTTCTCCAATGGCATGGATGAGCCGGGCACGCGCGCCTCGTCCGCGGGCGTGCAGATCGTCGGCAGTGTGATGCTGACGTTCGGCGTGTTGGGCACGTTGTACGGCGCGTACATCATCTGGCAGATCCAGCCGGGACTCGCCATGAGCGCGGAATGGACGTATTCCGGCGCGCATCTTTCCACCATGGTGCTGACGGCTTCCGTGTCCGCTTTGATGTTCGGTCTGACGCTTGCGATGCGGCAGTTGACCGCGTCACCGTTGACGAAGCTTGGTTTGGTGGGCGCTCCGCCCGCGCCGCCGAAGCGTTGAAAACAGCCGGTTCCGGGTTTATCGGTAGTCGCGCGTCCGGCCTGCCGGGGGCGCGCGGCACACGGACGGTTTGCCATGTCCGCTCGTTTCATGAGTATTATTGCGTTGCAAACACTAGTAATAAGGAGTGGCTATGGCTACCGGCAGCAAACTCGTGATTGTGGAGTCCCCGACTAAAGCCAAGAAAATTGGCGGATATTTGGGCTCCGGATATACGGTTATGGCATCGGTCGGCCACATCCGCGACCTTGCGCAGCCCAGCCAGGTGCCGGCTGCCGACAAAGCCAAGTATGGCAAGTTCGGCGTGGACATCGAAGACGGTTTCAAGCCGTATTACATCGTGGACGGCAATAAGAAGAAAACCGTCTCCGAACTGAAAAGCGCGCTGAAGAAGGCCGACACCCTGTACCTCGCGACTGATGAGGATCGCGAGGGCGAGGCGATCGCATGGCACCTTGTGCAGACGCTGAAGCCGAAGGTGCCCGTCAAGCGCATGGTGTTCCACGAGATCACGCCGGAAGCGATCAAGGCTTCGTTGAACAACACGCGAGACGTCGACAGCGCCATGGTGGACGCGCAGGAGACCCGTCGAATCCTGGATCGTCTGTACGGCTACGAGCTGTCGCCGGTGCTGTGGCGCAAGGTCGGTCCGGGACTGTCTGCAGGCCGTGTGCAGTCCGTGGCCACCCGTCTGATTGTGGAGCGTGAACGTGAGCGCATGGCGTTCGTGCATGCCCCCTATTGGGATGTCGCCGCCACGCTGGAAGCGCCCGACGCCGACGGCAACAATGTTGCGTTCGATTCTCGTATGGTGTCGCTTGGCGGCCGCCGTTTGGCCGGTTCCAAGGATTTCGGCGACGATGGCAAGCTGACCGCGGCCGGCGTCAAAGACAACGTCGTGCAGCTGGACGAAACGCACGCGAATGCGATCGCGCGATCGCTGGAATATGCGACGTTCACCGTGGCTTCGATGGAGACCAAGCCGTATCGTCGCCGTCCGGTGCCGCCGTTCACCACGTCCACGTTGCAGCAGACGGCTGGCAATAGGCTCGGCATGAGCTCCCGGCAGACCATGCGCGCCGCGCAGGGGTTGTACGAGAACGGTTTCATCACGTACATGCGTACCGATTCGGTGACGCTGTCGCAGGAGGCCATCGCGGCCGCGCGCGAGGCGGTCACCACGCATTTCGGCAAGCAGTATCTGTCCGACGCGCCCAAGCAGTACGCCACGAAGACGGCTGGCGCCCAGGAGGCCCACGAATGCATCAGGCCGGCGGGCGCGCATTTCCGTGACCCGGCCGAAATCGCCAGCAAGGTGCCGGCGGACCAGCTCAAGCTGTACACGCTGATTTGGCAGCGCACGTTGGCCTGCCAGATGGCCGATGCGACGGGTTCCACCGCAACCGTGCGCCTGTCCGCGCCCACCGAATCCGACGGCGAGGCCATGTTCCAGGCGTCCGGCACCGTCATCGAATTCCCCGGCTTCATGAAGGCCACCGGCGAGGGCCGCCGTAGCGTTGCCGACGCGAAGAAGAGCGCGGCCGCAGCCGGAGTGAAGGTCGATTCGAAGGCTTCAAGGAAGAGCGATGACAACGTCTCGCTGCCGCCGATGCACCCCGGTGACGAGCTTGCCGCCGTGGACGTTGCCGCGGACGGGCATGAGACCCAGCCGCCGGCGCGCTACACCGAAGCGTCGCTCGTCAAAACGTTGGAACAGAAGGAAATCGGCCGTCCGTCCACGTATGCGAGCATCATCTCCACGATCATCGACCGCGGGTACGTGTACGAGCGTGGCCGTGCGCTGATCCCGTCCTGGCTGGCGTTCTCCGTCATCAAATTGCTGGAGACCAAGTTTCCGAAGTATGTGGATTACGAGTTCACCGCGGATATGGAGACCGGCCTCGATCGGATCGCAGGCGGCCATGAGACCGGCAAGGCGTGGCTGACCCGCTTTTACTTCGGTTCCGGCGATGGTGCGGCCCAGTCCGCCGACGAGGCGCATGAGGGCCTGCAGCAGCAGGTGGCGCAGCTTGGCGAGATCGACGCGCGTGAGATCAACACGATTGAGATCGGCGATGGTCTGCACGTGCGTGTCGGCCGTTACGGCCCGTATCTTGAGGACGTGAAGCATCTGGATGCGGAAGGCAATCCGAAGCGCGCCTCGCTGCCGGATACGCTCGCTCCGGATGAGCTGACCGTCGAGGTCGGTCACGATCTGATCGAGAACCATTCCGGTGGCCCGCGCGAGCTGGGCAAGGACCCGGTGTCGGGCGGCACCATCGAGGTGCGCAACGGACGTTTCGGCCCGTACGTGGCGCTGGTCATGCCGGAATCGCAGGAAACCGCCGCTGCCGCGGATAAGGCGGACAAGACAGACAAAGCCGGCAAGACGAAGCGCGCCGGCAAGAAGGCCGCCGCCGACCGTCCGAAGATGGCATCGCTGTTCAAGACGATGAGCCCGGAATCGCTGACGCTGGAAGACGCGCTGAAACTGCTGAGCCTGCCGCGCGAAGTCGGCTCCTACGAGGAAGCGAACGCCGAAACCGGCGAAATGCAGACGGTTACGGTCATGGCCAACAATGGCCGTTACGGCCCGTACCTGACCAAAACCGGTGCCGACGGCAAGTCCGACACACGTTCGCTGGCTTCCGAAGACGAAATCTTCACCGTCGACTTGGAGAAGGCCAAGGAACTGTTCGCGCAGCCGAAGTACGGACGCGGTCGTGGACGTGGCGCGGCCAAGCCGCCGCTGCGCGACTTGGGCACCGATCCGGAAACCCAGAAGCACGTGACCATCAAGGACGGCTTCTACGGCGCGTACATCACCGACGGCGAGACAAACCGTACACTGCCGAAGCAATATGCTCCCGAATCGATCGAACCGGCCGAGGCGTTCCGCCTGCTGGCGGAGAAGCGCGCGCAGGGCCCGTCGAAGCGTCGTGGCCGCAAGACGGCTGCGAAGGGAGCCAAGAAGGGCGCTGCCAAAGGCGCGAAATCCGCGAAGAAAGTGAGCGCGACCGAACAGGCGCGTGCCGACCGCCGCGCCAAGGTGCGTGAACTGGCCGACAAGGGCTGGGCGAATACGCGTATAGCGAAGGAGATCGGCTCCACCGCGTCCACCGTGAAGGCTGACGTCGACTGGCTGACCGCCAACGAAGGCTACGCGCGTCCTGAAGTCGTTCCCGCACGCTGACGTTACGCGGTGCGGAAACGTCGCACGATCTGATGTTCCGCAAGACAATCGGCATCGTACGACACCAAGCCGTGGGCCGAATGGCCGGGCACGGCAGGGGCGCACGGTACAGTGAAAGGCATGCAGGGCACTTTTATCTCGTTTGAAGGCGTTGACGGCGTGGGCAAGACCACGCAGGTCGAACGGTTGCGCGCGTACGTTGAATCGCAGGGTCGCGAATGCGTGGTCACGCGCGAGCCGGGCGGTACCGCGCTGGGCGTGGCGATTCGCAGAATGCTGCTGCATGGCGTGGATACGGACAATGACGGCGATTGCGCCGACATCGCCCCACGTACGGAGGCGTTGCTGTTCGCCGCGGATCGCGCGCAGCACGTCGCGGAAGTGATTGCACCGGCCTTGCGGCGAGGCGCGGTGGTGATCACCGACCGCTATCTCGATTCGTCCCTCGCCTACCAAGCGGGCGGCCGTGAGCTGACACCCGCGGAGATCAGGAACCTCAGTATGTGGGCCACCGGTGGTCTGCTGCCGAAGCGCACGTACCTGCTTGACATGGATCCCACGCGGTCGCACGCGCGGCTGCAGCATGCCGAGGATCGTATGGAGGCGGCCGGCGACGAATTCCAGCGTCGCACGCGCGCCGCGTTCCTCGACCTGGCCCAAGCCGAGCCGGAACGCTTCCGTGTCATCGACGCCGGACCGTCCATCGACGAGGTGTGGTCCCACATCAAAGCCGATTTCGACAACGTGACCGCTACTGACGGGGGTGTCGCATGAGCGTATGGGATTCCATAGTCAGCCAATCGCAGGTGGTCGAGCAGCTCAAAGCCGTTTCCAGCGGCGATCCGAAAGCCATCGCGCAATCGTGGCTGATCTGCGGCCCTCCCGGATCCGGACGGTCCAACGTGGCGCGCGCGTTCGCCGCCGCGCTTGAAAGCCTCGACCACGGACTGAACGACGAGCCGACCAAAACCACCGAACAGGTACTCGCCGGAACCCATCCCGACGTGACCGTGCTGGCCACCAACAAGGTCACCATCGGCATCGACGAGGTCAGGGACATCATCGCCACATCCGAACAGATGCCCGGCACCGCGCCGTGGCGCATCATCATCATCGAGGACGTGGACCGCATGTTGGAGCGCACCACCAACGTGCTGCTGAAGGAGATCGAGGAGCCGAGCGCGCATACCATCTGGCTGTTGTGCGCGCCGAGCGCCCAGGACGTGCTGCCGACCATCCGCTCGCGCACGCGCATCGTCAACCTTGCGGTGCCCACCAATCAGGCGGTTGCGAAATTCCTGGAATCGGAAGGATTCGAGCCGAAGATCGCCGCACGTGCGGCAAGGCTTTCGGAAGGGCACATCGGTATCGCGAACCTGTATGCCAAGAACGAACGTGTCATGACGGACCGCGACGAGCTCATCGTCGGCGTGCTGGAGCTGCATCGCGCGTCCGACGCGGTGCTGCTGGCCGGCGATCTCATCGACAATGCGAAAGCCCAGGCCGAAGCGGAAGTCAACGTCAAAGCGGCCGCGGCCGAAGCCGATTTCCGTCGTGTCAACGGCCTCGACGCGAAGGACCGCATACCTCCAAAACTGCGCGGCGCGTACAATGCGATCGCCAAAAAAGACGAGCTCAAGCGGCGTGCCACGAGACTCACGCGCGACGTGCTCGACCGTGCGCTCAATTCCATCGCCAGCGTCTACCGCGACGTGGCGGTGCTGCAGAACAACGCCGAGGACGCGGTGGGACTCATCAACCTCGAAAACCGTTCCGCCATCACGGAATTGTCGGTACGGCTCGACCGTACGGGCGCCGTGCGCCGGCTGGAGGACATCGCCACCGCGCGCCGCAGGCTCAACGGCAACGGCAATCCGGTTTTGGTGTTCGAAGCGCTGTTCTGCGCGCTGATTCCGTGATTTTCGTAATTTCCAGTAATTACCGGCGATTCGATTCGCGATTCACCGGCGGAACACCGAGGAATCCCGCACAATAAGCTGCGGGGCGAGCATGACGCGGGGCGCGCGCACGTTGCCGCCGGACGCATCAGTCGTCTCAGCCGCGCCTCCGGCAGGGCTGGAAGCCAGCAATTGCAGGCACTCCGACACGATGCGTTCGAAGGGCGCGCGCATCGACGTCAATTGTGGCATGGTGGTGCGCGCGATGGGGGAGTCGTGGTAGCCGACCACCAGCACATCCTCCGGCACGCGGATGCCCAGCGCGTCCAGCGCCACCATCACGCCGAACGCGATCGTGTCGTCGGCGCAGACCACGGCCTCCGGCTGCACGATCGGCCCGTTGAACAGCCGCATGGCGCAATCGAATCCGCGCTGCACCGTGCATGCGCCGAACCGGTTCCAATCCTCGTCCGTGGCGAGCCCGTACGTGCGCAGATGCGTGTGGAACATGGTGAAGAGCTCCGCCGATTCGAAGGACAGCTCGTTGCCGGCCATATACGCGACGGATGCGATGCCCTGTTCGGTGAGATGCCGGACGACGGTCTCCATCGCGACGTCTTCGTCGATGCCGACCATGGACACGTGCGGCGAGGTCTGCCGTCCGCCGATCTGCACGATCGGCAATGCGTCCGCGTGGCGACTCAGCGTTTCGGCATGGTCGGCTCCGGGCGCGGGCATCACGATCAGGCCGTCCACATGACGATCGATCAGCGATTCGATACGTTCCTTTTGCGCTTCCTGCGTGGCGCCGATACCCAGTAGAAGCTGTTGTGATTCCACGTCGATGGTCGGCTCGATCGTGTCGAGCAGTTGCGCGGCGAACGCGTCCGTGGCGCTGGGAATGACCAATCCGATGGTTTTGGTCACATCGCTGCGCAGCGCGCTGGCCGCGTAATTGACGGAGTAGCCGAGTTGCTTGGCGGCTTCGCGCACGCGCCGCGCGATGTCGTCGTCTTTGCTTCGTTTGCCGGATAGCACGCGGGAGACGGTGGCGATGGATACGTTGGCCATCGCCGCGACATTGGTTATGGAGCTGCCGCCGTCGGCTTTGCCTGCCATGCGCACCGTACCTTCCTGAAGTGGGAACCCGGAATCAGAAGCGGGAACCCGGAATCGAAAGACCCATCAAGAATAGAACGACCGCCCGTCGAATCGGCGGGCGGTCTCAAAACCTTGGAATGTCGGCGACGGAAGCGTCACTCGGCGTTGACGAGGATGTTGGCCAGGCTGTCGGCCACGGCCTCGGCGTTGTCGCCTTCGACGTTGATGACCACGGTGTCGCCCTGCTTGATGCCCAGGCCCATGATGGACAGGATGGAGCCGGCTGGGACGGCATTGCCGCCTTCCTTGGCGATGGTCACGGTCTGGCCGGAAGCGGTGACGGCCTGAGCGAACATTGCGGCCGGACGGGCGTGGATGCCGACCGGATCGTTGATGACGAGATTGCGGACTGCCATGATGGACTCCTTCAATGGTTGGTGTTTGATTGCGTTTACGCTAGGTATTTTCGATATTTACACGTCGATGCGTATCGATTTTTGCGTATCGATTGCATTTGCGCGGCGACGGCCGGCATCTGCTTTTCTTAATGCTTAGTGTAACACATTTCGCTCGACACAGAAAACGTTTACCGGTTTTGTTTTGCGGAAATTTTGTGTATACTGATTGCAGGCTGAAAACGATTTACCGGCGAAGACGGTGGGGATTGTTGCAGTAACTTATGCGCATGGCAGGTGTAATCCTGCAATCGTTTGCGTACCCAATATTTTTTCCAAGGAAACAGGAAAGGGAGTTCCCATGAACATCAAGGGTGTTGGTATCGGTCGTGGCGTCGCAGTCGGCCCGGTCATTCGTATGGCCGCCCCGCTTCCGGAGCCGTCGGACGCGCCGCGTGCGGAAGGCGTCTCCGCGGAAAGCGAAATCGCCCGCGTCGAGAAGTCGCTCGCCCTCGTCAACGCCGACCTGAACCGTCGCGCCGAAGAGGCCGCCAACGGAGACGAAGGCGCCAAGCAGGCCGCCCCGATCCTGCAGGCCATCGCCATGTTCGCATCCGACCCGTCCCTCGCGCAGTCCATCAAGGACCTCATCAACCAGGGCAAAACCGCCGAACGCGCCGTGCTGGAAGGCTTCGCCGCTGTCGAGGACATGTTCCGCGCCATCGGCGGATACCAGGCCGAACGCGCCGCCGACCTGCACGACGTCGGCCAGCGTGTGATCGCTGACCTCATGGGCGCCCCGGCACCGGGCCTGCCGACCAGCGAAACCCCGTTCGTGCTCGTGGCCGAAGACCTGTCCCCGGCCGACACCGCCGCGCTCGACATGTCCAAGACCCTGGCCATCGTCACCTCCCAGGGCGGCCCAACGTCCCACACCGCCATCCTGGCGCGCGCACGTGGCATCGTGGCGGTCGTTTCCGCCGCCGAAGCCGAAGATCTCCAGAACGGCACCAACGTCATCGTCAATGCAGCCAAGGGCGAGATCACGGTCGATCCGACCGAAGAGGAGATCGCAGCCGCTGAAGCTGCCAAGTCCCGCGCCGCCGCAGCCAAGGAGCTGCGCGGCAAGCCGGGCTCCACCAAGGACGGACACCTGATTCCGCTGCTCGCCAACGTCGGCAAGCCGTCCGACGCCGCGAAGGCGCTGGAATACGGCGCCGAAGGCGTGGGCCTGTTCCGCACCGAATTCCTGTTCATCGGCAACTCCGAGCCGCCGACCGTCGAAGAGCAGACCAAGGCCTACACCGAACTGCTCAGCCAGTTCCCGGGCAAGAAGGTCGTGATCCGCATGCTCGACGCCGGCGCCGACAAGCCTCTGCCGTTCCTCACCCCGGAGGACGAACCGAATCCGGCCCTCGGCCTGCGTGGTCTGCGCACCCTGCGCGCCCACATGGACGTGCTCGAAGGCCAGCTCAAGGCGCTCGCCGCCGCGGATGCTGCCACCGACGCCAACCTGTGGGTCATGGCCCCGATGGTGGCCGACCAGCATGAGGCCGACTACTTCGTCAAGCTCGGCAAGAGCTTCGGCCTGAAGTTCGTGGGCGCGATGGCCGAAGTGCCGTCGATCGCCCTCATGGCGGACAAGGTGGCCGACGTGGCCGACTTCGTGTCCATCGGCACCAACGACCTGACCCAGTACACGCTCGCCGCCGACCGTACCCTCGGTTCCGTGGCCAACTATCAGACCGCCTGGCATCCGGCGGTGCTGCGCGCCATCAAGATGATCTGCGACGCGGGCAACGCCAAGGGCATGCCGGTGGGCGTGTGCGGCGAGGCCGCGGCCGATCCGGATCTGGCCGTCGTGCTGGCCGGCCTCGGCGTCAACTCCCTGTCCATGACCCCGGTCGCGCTGGACGACGTCCGCGCGGCCCTCGCCGAAGTCACCTTCGAAGAGGCCAAGGCCAAGGCGGCCGCCGCCCTCAACGGCGACTTCTACAAGCCGGCCGAGTGATTCCCCTTCTTTCCTTCACTCGGCTGTGTCTGGGCTTTGCGGCTGCGATTCCCGCGGCCGCAGGGTTTCGACACATGTATCTGTGCCTATGAGAACGATGTCTCCAAGGTTCTGATAGGCCCTGTTTCCCGGAAACGACCCCGTTTCGTGCGATTGCCGCACGGATGGGGTCGTTTTCGGTTGCAGGCTTTCGGTTTCCGGCGAATCGGACGCGTTGTACATTGGTATGCGCGATACTGGAGATATGAAGATTTCCGCAGATTTCACCGTCATTCCCGCCGCGTTCGCCAAGGCGGCGCCGCCTGAGAATCGCATCGACGGCACTCCGATCGTTTCCTTCCCCTTCTACATCGACGAGCTTGACCCTGCCGTGCAGTTCCTGCATTGGGAATTCGTCGATCCCGATTCCATTCCGGTATGCGGCTTCCAATGGAACCATTGGGCGCTCGCCAACCTGCCCGTGGACGCGCTGATGTACGATTTCAACGATTCCCACGCATTGGCGATTCCAGCCGATTTCTCCCGCACGGTTTCCGCGATGATTCCCGAAACGGTGCAGGGTCGCACTTCCGCCGCGTCGCCGCTGCTCAAGGGACGCAGCACTGACCCGGCCGTCACCATGCGCTATAACGGGCCGTGCCCGCCTGACAAGGACCACGACTACTATCTGCACGTATGGGGCACCACGGCTCCGCTTGCCGGACTCAACCAGGGCTTCTGGCTCAACGAGATGGAGCGCGCGCTGCGCACCTCCGGCACCATCGCGGACCAGGGCGGCGTCTTCCTGACCGGCAAGGCCTGATCGCAGCCGGCCTTGCAAAACCGGTATCGCACGTGTGCCGCATATCGCCGTGCGAACCGCATGAAACACACGTATAGGCAACACCTATCAGCAACACCATCGAAAGGAATTGCAAACACATGGCATGCACCACGATTCTGGTCGGCAAGGACGCGAGCTACGACGGATCGACCATCATCGCCCGCAATGAGGACAGCGCGAACGGCGAATTCTGCCCGAAGCGTTTCGTCGTCGTCAAGCCCGAGGAACAGCCGAAGCATTACAGGAGCGTGCTGTCCCACATCGAAATCGACTTGCCGGACGATCCGCTGCAGTACACGGCCGTGCCGAACGCTGACCTGAAGGAGGGTATCTGGGGCGAAGCCGGCGTCAATGAGGCGAACGTGGCCATGAGCGCCACCGAAACCCTCACCACCAACGAGCGTGTGCTTGGCGCTGACCCGTTCGTGGAGCTCACCCCGGCCAAGGGCCAGCCCGGTGCCGACGGCTATGAGCCGGAAGTGCCCGGCGGCATCGGCGAGGAGGATTTCCTCACCCTCGTGCTGCCATACGTCAAAACCGCCCGCGAGGGCGTGACCCGTCTCGGCGAACTGCTCGAGAAGCACGGCACGTATGAGATGAACGGCGTCGCCTTCTCCGACGTCAATGAGATCTGGTGGCTCGAAACCGTCGGCGGCCACCATTGGATCGCCAAGCGTGTGCCGGACGAGGCGTACGTGACCATGCCGAACCAGCTCGGCATCGACGAATTCGACCTCGACGACGCCCTCGGCGACCAGGAGGAGCACATGTGCTCTGCGGATCTGGGCGAGTTCATCGAACGCAACCATCTGGATCTGGCCGTGGAGAACGTCACCCCGTTCAATCCGCGCGACGCCTTCGGTTCCCACTCCGATTCCGACCACGTCTACAACACGCCGCGCGCCTGGTACATGCAGCGCTTCCTCAACCCGTACGACGAGCAGTGGGACGGCCAGGACGCCGACCATCAGCCGACCTCGGACGACATTCCGTGGGCCCGCCAGCCCGATCGCAAGATCACCATCGAGGACGTGAAGTACGTGCTGAGCTCCCACTACCAGGGCACCCCGTACGATCCGTACGGCATCCTCGGCGACCAGCATTCGCGCCACATGTTCCGCCCGATCGGCATCAACCGTCAGAGCCAGCTGTCCGTCATGCAGATCCGCCCGTACCGTCCGCAGGTCAACCGCGCCGTGCAGTGGATCGCCTACGGCTCCAACCCGTTCAACACGCTCGTGCCGTTCTATCCGAACGTCGGCTCCACGCCGAAGTATCTCGAGGACACCACCACGCGCGTCACCTCCGAGAACTTCTACTGGGAGAATCGCATCATCGCGGCCCTGTGCGACGCCAACTTCGCCGACACCTCCAACGCGGTGGAACGCTACCAGGAGAAGACCGGCGGCATGGGCCACCGCATGATCGCCGCCACTGATGAGCAGATCGCCCGTCTGGTGGAAGGCGTGTCCGACGAATTCGAGACGGATGACGAAAACGGCGACGTGCAGCCGTTGGAGCCGGACGAGGTTATCAAGGCCGTGCGCAACGGCGAAGCCCGCGACGTGCTCGCCGCTGCCAACGAGACCATGGCCGCGCAGCTCAAGGAGAAAACCGACAAGCTGCTCGATTCCGTGCTCTACACCACCAGCATGAACATGAAGAACGGCTTCCACATGTCTGACTTCTGACGGTTCCCGCAGGCGTTTTCGCGATTGTCCATGAGCCGTCTGCGACCGCCCATGCATATATGAATTCCGGCTTCCGTACGGCGCTCGCCGCCGACCGTTTTCACATGACGGTCGGCGCGCGTCCGCTGTGTGGAGTCGGTTTTTCCATTGGTAATGCGGGCTTATTAGAATGGCGGTTGTCTTTGCTTTTCCGCTCGGGCCTGCGTTGCGTGCAAGAAACGTGCAGCATGCGTATCGCACGCGCGGCGCCGCGTCCGGCGGAATGCTTTCCCAAGAAAGGAGCCCAGTGACCAGCATTGAGGATTTCACCAGCCAGTACGGCCTGGTGCAGAAGATTGATGCGTTCGGCTATCTCGATTACCTGAAGAAGAATCCTGATGCGCCGCGCAAGCATGGCAAGGTCGTTCTCGTCACCGCCGACACCCCGCTGAAGGCGTCCCGCGGCGAAGGCAAGACCACCACCACGATCGCGCTGATCGACGCGTTGCGCGAACGTGGCATCGACGCGGCCGCCGTGCTTCGCCAGCCGAGCATGGGCATCACCGCAGCCGGTTCCAAGGGCGGCGCCTCCGGTGGCGGCAAGGCCTCCCTGACCCACCCGGAGCTGATCGACTGGGGTCTGTGCGGCGAGATGGGCGCCATCGAGGCGGCCCAGAACCTGCTGGTCTCCTTCGCGGAGAAGGCCGTGGACGAAGGCAAGCTCGACACCATCCTCGTGCCGCGCGTCTCCGAAGTGCCGTCCCGCTCCCTGCGCCAGATCGCGGTGGACCGCGGCAAGGGCGATGTGCCCGAACGCGTGGTGCTCACCCCGACCTGTGAGCTCATGCAGATCGTCGTGCTGTCCCGTTCCATGGAAGAGATCTCCGACCGCGTGTCCAAGATGATCGCCGGCACGAAGGACGGCAAGGCCGTGACCTTCGGCGAGTTCATCGACCTGTGGCGCATCACCGGCATCTTGGGCGACGCCGTCAAGCCGGCCAAGACCGAGACGGTGAATGGCTCCCCGGTGTACGTGCATGGCGGCCCGTTCGCCAACGTGTCCATCGGCATCCCGACGCTGGTCTCCGTGGAGATGGCCTGCGCGCTGCACGATGTGGTCATCGTCGAAGCCGGTTACGGCACCGACGCCGGCGCGCAGAAGTGGCTGGACATCGCCTGCCGTGAATACGGCGCCCAGTGGCCGTCCGCGGCCATCGTCGTGACCCGCGCCTCCACGTGGCGCGACGATCCGGATCTGGCCTGGCGCTACCCGTTCCATGTGCAGCGTCTCGAAGGTCTTGACATCCCCACCTTCCCGCTCATCAATCTGTGGGATGGCGAGGACGATCAGATTCCGGCGCTCAAGGCCACGGCCAAGGAACTGGAGTTCCGCGATCCGATCATCGGCAACCTGTATCGCGACGGCGGCGACGCGCTCGCCCCGCAGCTCGACGCGTTCGCCGATGCCGTGATGAACGGTTCCATGCCGGCCGAACCGCACAGCCACAAGGGCATGGCTCTGGTGGAGAACGTGCGTTGGGTGGCCGAGCATGCGTATGGCGTTCCGGCCGACCGTGTGATTCTGAAGGACGGTTTCGCCGAGTCGTTGCAGGCCGCCGAGGGTCTGTGCGCCAGCGCGGGCGTCGATTTCGGCTCGCTCGCTCTGGTGGCGGTGAAGTCCCCGGCCACCATGACCGACAACGACCGTGCTCCGGAAAACGAACGCACCGTCACCCTGAAGAAGGTGGAGGTGCATGCCGGCGCCGGTCTGGTGCACGTGAACCTCACCACATCCCTGACCACTCCGATGCCGAAGATCGTCTGATCCTGGCTTTTGCGAGCTTCAGGCCGCTGGTTCCATTCGGGCCGGCGGCCTTTTCTTTGCGCACGTCGGCTGATGCCCGCGTTTATTTGACGAGTAACCCGGAAAATGGTGGTCGAGTCGCGCAAAACGGCCATTTTCCAACGATTTTTTATTTGACGGTTATTTGACGGATCTCGGTTGATCAGGTGGGTGGCGGCAATGCGAAGAAGCCGAGATTGCGCCATGAGCGTTGATTGACGCTTTCCAAAAACAGCTAAGTGGCTTGTTTGTGGCACTGAAACGGCGATAGGCCAAGTATGAGACCTGGAATTCCAAGGCCCATACTCGGCCTATCTGGTTTTGGCTGCCATAAGTAGGCGAACTGTCCTACGAGAGAGACATCAATCTGCCATCAATAGCCGAATTGGCGGCTGCCGGTGGAACTTCGTCAGAAGTTCCCACCATTCCATCCCCAGTCGGTGGTGGCGGTGTAGCGGATGTACGTGCGGTCCTTCGGAATGCCGAGTTCCTTGTTCAGCGCGGCCATGATCTGCTCGGTCAGCTTCTCCCAGGCGGAACCCGGCACGGAACGGCCGAACACGTTCACCTCCACATAGGCTGCCGGCTTGGAGTCGTCGCCGCCGAAGTAGATCGGCATATTGTCTTCGAACGGGCACATCAGCCAGCCTTCGGACTTGCCGGGGACTGCGGTGATGGCCTTGCCGTAGGCGGCCTTCAGCGCCTCGCGCTGCTCAGGGGTGGTGGAAACGGAAACATGCGTGTGAATGACTGGCATTGCTGCTCCTTGCAATCGTTGGAAAATAATGTCCTTCGTCACCCAAGTCTAGGTGGTCTGCGTGCGCGTGTTTAATATTCTGTGTGAAAAAACTGATTGAACAGCTGATGAAATTCGGCATTGTGGGCGTGATCGCCTTCATCATCGACTGGGGCATCCTGAATCTTCTGGTCGGCCTGTTCCACATGCATAATGTGCTCGCCGCCACCATCTCCTTTATCATCTCCCTGATCTTCAACTACGTGGCCAGCATGAAGGTCGTGTTCAAGCATCGCGACGATATGGCGCGTTGGATGGAGATCGTCATCTTCGTGGTCGGCGCGGTGATCGGCCTGTTCATGAACGACGCCATCATCTGGATCTCCACGTACGGCATGAACCACGATGCCTACGTGTCGCAGAGCACCGAATACCTGATCCGCACCAACGTGGGCAAGCTCATCGCCACCGCCGTGGTGATGGTGTGGAACTTCCTGACCCGCAAGTGGCTGCTGGACGATACGCACACCAATGCGATGAACCGCTTGAAGAAGCAGGAGAACCGCCTGACTCCCGAAGAGCTGGAGGCCAAGTGGGAGAACAGCTTCTCGCACAAGCTCGGCGTGTGGTCGCTGGAACATACGCCCAAGGGCTGGCCGAAGTAACTCCCAAATAACGGGGTAACGAAAAGCGCGTCCGAATCCATTGCGATTCGGACGCGCTTTTCGTTATGCGGATTGTCTGCCGTGCCTGCCGGTTACCCGTCGGCATCCGGCACATGCTCCGTCACACGCTCACGCTGGTGAGCATCGGTTGCTCCGTGGATTCCTTGATCTGCTTGAAGCCGAGCATGGCGATTGCCAGCGAAGTCAATGCCAACGCCGTCACCACGATGAAGCCGCCCTGCGAGCCCATGCGGTCGATGAACTGTCCCGCGATCGCGGAGCCCACCGAACCGCCGATCGAATTCATCGCGCCCATCCAAGCCATGCCTTCTGTAAATCGTGTGGGCGGGACCAAATGCAGCATCAGCTGGTTGCCGTTCACCCACGTCGGCGACTGGCAAACACCGATGCACAGGTAGATGATCATGATCACCCATAGATGCTTAGCGAACATGAATGAGCCGATGCCCAGATTCACCACCGCAAGGCAGAAGTAGAAACGTTTCCACAGCGGAATCTTCCAATTCTTCGCGCCGTACACAAGTGCGCCAATCAGCGAGCTGAGCGAGAAACAGGAGAACACGAAACCGGTGTACTGCTTCATATGCGCTTCCGTGGCGAATGCAACAATCGAAATGCTGGCGGCCGACTGGAATGCCCCCAAGCCGAACCACGTCACGCACACGGCGATCAGGCCTGGCCCCCAAATCGATTCCTTGCGACCGGCTTTTATATCCGCTTCGGCTTTCTGCATCGCGGCCTTCACCTCAGCGGCCGTCTTGCCTTCCGCACGCGCCTTGTCGCGCGCGTACTCCACCGCGGCCTCGGCCTGCAGCGCCTTGGACCGGGCGGCCTCGCGCTCGCGGTACTCCTTGCGGGTCATGCCCGCCTCGCGGGCCAGCTGGGTCTGCGATTTCGGCTCGGTCGTAAGCTCCGTCAGGAACATCAGCGCGCCGATCACCACGCACATGCCGGTGAACGAGAACGCCAGCAGTCCGGAGATCACGGCTAATGTGGACGCCGGCGGATTGCCGATAACCCACATGCACTCGTCGAATACGCCGGACAGCGACAGCGCACGGTTCGTCTTCTCCGCATCGCCCTTGAGCAATGTGGTCCAACGTTGACGGCTCATCGCGCCCCACGGCGGAATCGCGGCCATGAACGGCACTATGCAGAACAGGATCCACGACGGCACGCGTGCGGTGATGCAGGAGACCAGCGCGATCGCCGCCACCATCCACACGATGATTGTGGGAATCGACACCTGCCGTTGACCGAATTTGTCGACCAGCTTGCCGAACACCGGGCTCGCCACGGCCAGCGCGATCGCCTGCACGGCCGTCATCGCGCCCGCCAGCGAATAGTTGCCGTAGTAATGCTGCACGGAAATCGTGATCGTCATGCCGACCATCGGGAACGGCATGCAGGCGATCACCGAGCCGATGGAGAAGCGCGCGGTGTGTGGTATGCGCAGAAGCTCCGCGTACCCTCCGAAAAGACGTTGGCCGGCGTCCTTGACGCTGGCGAGGACAGTATTGGACATGCTCCGCCGCTCCTTTCTGCTCACGGTTTTGTTTGCCGCGTCCACGGCTTTGCGTCGCCGTGGGCTGATGATGCTTACCCCTGGAAATAATGTTGGTGAACCGCTTCCGCGCATAGCCTTCCCGCCTGGCGATCGCAATGCGTCAATCGATTGACGCAGCTGGCATGCCGAGCAGGGGAAAGTATGGGGGTTGCGTGTTGTTTATGCGTCTTTGTGGACCAAGGAAAACTCTATGCGCAGATACCGTCGTGACACGCGGCACGTCGGCATGGGAAACGATATTCGATTCGGTTGGATGGTCTACGTAGGATTACGTAGGTATGCAAGAACAGAGGGCCGGCGGCTGACCGAACCGCGGAGCAGCCGGGACACCGGCGAAACGGACCGGCCCGCCATAGGAAAGGCGGCCAAGATGCCGGCGACAACCATCCATTTCGTACGCCACGGCAAGGTGGAGAATCCCGGACACCTGTTGTACGAGCGCCTGCCGGGCTTTCACCTGTCGGAATTGGGTGTCCGCATGGCGCAGGCCACCGCGCACTACATCGCCGTCAGCCCGCAGCTGAACACCGTGTCCGCCGTCTATTCGTCACCGCTGGAACGCACGCGCGAAACCGCCGGAGAAATCCTCGAATCGCTCAACTCGGTGCGCGGCCTGCGCGACGAGCGGCCGCTGGAACTCAAGACGGACGAGCGCCTGATCGAGGCACGCAACGAATTCCGCGGCAAACGCATCGGCTTCGGCGAAGGCGCGCTGTGGAAGAACGGCAACTGGAAACTGGTGCGCAACCTGTGGAAGCCAAGCTGGGGCGAAAGCTACCAATCGATCGCGCGCCGCATGCAGGACTTCGCGTTGGAGAAAGTCGACGAATACTCGGGCAAGCAGATCGTGGTGGTCAGCCACGAATCACCCATTTGGAGCTACCGCCATATGCTGGAAACCGGTCACCCCGAACACAACATGCTGCTGCGCCACACCGCGCTCGCATCCATCACCTCCATCACGTACGATTGCGATACCAAGGAAGTGCTGTCCATCACATATGTAGACCCCGTGGCGGGCGTCGAGTAAGGTGGGCATAAGGAACGGACAGTCGACGGCGACCGGCGATGGTCGAAGCCGACCGTCCGATCAGGTATACGACATCGGACATACGACATCGGACATACAAGGAGGATGCATGCCTTTCGTTATTGATCAGGAGACGGTCACTTCGATGCTCAACTCGCAAGTGGTCGCTACCGCCATCGATCTAGGTATCGATCTGGTCAAAATGTGGCCGCTGCAGACGGCGCAGGAATTGGAGAACGACGCGCGTTACGCGGAAGATCTGCAAGTGCGCTTCTCCTGCATGATGGCGCAGACGCTGCTGAAGCGTTCCGAACAAATCGAACAATCCGTCGCGGAGGCTGCGTACGAAGGCATGGACGTGATTCCCGGTTGTGATCGGGACGTCATGCATGCTTTGATGAACGCCAATCAGGCCTATGATGTGCTGTCGACCTACCGTGGTGTCAACGGTGCCGACCTGTTCCTGGAAGCCGCCAGAACGCTTGGCATCGATGTGGAGGACCGCATCGAACGGGGGATTCGCGGAGTGATGGCTAGCGTGGCGCGCACGATGCGTGACACCTCCGGTTTTGAAATCGACGACGATGTGGTGGAGGAGGTCGGGCTGTGCAAGTCCGTCACGGTGGATCGCGATGTGCTCGCACGGCGGTATCTGGCTTCGGTGACTGTCGGCGACGCCTTGCTGAACCTCATGTGCTACGACGTTGAGGATCAGCAGGAGCAGGCCATCCGCGCGTTGCCGGTGCTGCTGTATATCAACGGTCTGCGTGAGCAGTTGGCCGTTCCGCACACATTCGTCACGGCGGAGCAGCTGGGCTATCTGATCGACCTGCGTGATTCCGCGCGGCGGTTCGGCGATTGTAAGCCGGTGTTCGCCAATTCCTTCTGTCCGCAGACCTTCGTCGCCACGGTACGGTATCTCGCCATGTTCGCCGGGCAGGAATGGGCTGAGCACGCCTCGTATCTGCGGTGGGATCCGAAGAAGGCCGAACAGGAGGCCAAGGACGAGGATGAGCGCAGGAGCAAGGAGGCGCTCGCCAAGAAATTCAATCTGACGAAGGATGATTCGTCCGATTCGGCCGATTCGGATTCCGGCACGGCCGACGGCGCGGATTCGGAGCCGCGCGAATAGGCGTCCTCCGTTTTTCGTCCCATATTTCGATTCATATATGACGAATCCCGGCTCCTGCGATTGGCAGAGCCGGGATTCGGCGTTTATATGCGCGTCATGCTCGTTCCGAGTCAGTGCTGTTGGGCATCACCGTACGTCGGGGCGTTCGGATCGACTGGAGTGTTCGGCTCCACCGGAGTGTTCGGCTCCACCGGAGTGCTCGCATCGGCCGGTGCGTTCCAATACGCGTCCTGGGACTGGGCGGGCGCCTGCGGCATGGCCGGCATCGGCGGCATGGCCGGAACGGTCGGCACGGCTGGCATGGGCGGCATCGTCGGCTGCTGCACTGCCGGTGCCGTCGGCGCCTCTGTCGCGGCGTATTGCTGCGGTGTGGCGTCGTACTGGGTGGCCTGCGCCGCGTACGGGTCGGCTGCCGGAGCCGTCGGCATTGCCGGCTGCTGCGCGGCGGGCGCGGCATACTGCTGGGGCGCATCATATTGCGGTGCGTCGCCGTACTGCTGGCCTACGTTGTACTGCGCCGCGTACTGCTGCTGCGCGGCATAAGGATCGTTGGTGGTCGCAGCGCCGTTGGGATACGGAAGGGCGGCGGCATTCGGATTGTCGAACCGAGCGCCCTCGGGGTTGCTCTTCTTGGCCATCAGGACGATGTAGAAGATGACCGAGCCCAGCATTGCCAGAACGCCGACGGCGAGCATGATGACGCCGATGGCGGACAGGTTGTTCTTGTCGCCGCTCAGGACGCTTACCATGCCTCCGCAGATAAGAGCTATGCCGCCGGCAAGGAGAATCAGCGAGATGAACTCGATTCCGTAGATGATGGCCAGCATGGTTCCGCGTAGATTGATGTCATGCAGGCGGCGCACGCTGAGCGCGATGGTCGGCACGAGGATGGCAAGCGACCAGAGGCCGCTGACCAGATCGTCGATGGTGGAGATGGCGTCGGAATCGATGACCATTCCCAGCAGCCTGAAGAAGCAGCCGATAAGGAAGCCGATGATGCAGTTGGCGAGGAACCACCACCAGAATTCGCTGCGGGACGCGCGTCCCTTGAACACCGCGTACTTCTTGAAGAAGCGGACGATCGCCTCGCCCATCTTGCAGCCGTAGGCCGGCATGTCAAGCGGTGCGGTCAGATCGAAGAAGCCGCCGCCGGGCTGCGGTGCCGGTGCCGGCTGTCCGTAATTGGCGGCCGCGTACTGCGGATCTTGTCCGTACTGCGGAGCCTGTCCGTACTGCGGTTGTCCGTATGCCGGAGCGTCGTATTGCGGCACCTGGCCGTAATCGGGGGTTCCGTATTGCGGTGCCTGCTGGCCGTAGTCCGGCTGGTTGTACTGCGCCGCCGGCTGTGGCGACTGTGGGTTGTATTGGTTGGGGTCCGTCATTGAGCGCCCTTTCGCAAAATTGGTGATTTGAGAAAAAATCATTTCCCACTGTACTCCCTTGATGGCATGGAGATAGGGGAAATATTGCACTGTGGAACGCCATCGGAGAAAAATGGCGGTCGAAAGGCGTCACGTCCGGTTTGCGCGGCACAATGGAGCCTATGACTGAAGCTGAAAATACCAAACCGGAACTTCCCGAAAACGTCCGCGTGCGTTTCTGCCCGTCGCCGACCGGCATCCCGCACGTCGGCATGGTCCGCACCGCACTATTCAACTGGGCTGAGGCCCGCCACACCAAGGGCACGTTTGTGTTCCGCATCGAAGATACGGACGCCCAGCGCGACTCCGAGGAAAGCTACAACCAGATCATCGAAGCCCTGAACTGGCTCGGCATCGACTGGGATGAGGGCATCAACGTCGGCGGCCCGGACGGCCCGTACCGTCAGTCCGAGCGCGGCGACATCTACAAGGACGTCGCGGCCAAGCTGCTCGAAGCCGGCTACGCGTACGAATCCTTCTCCACTCCTGAGGAGATCGAGGCCCGCAACGTGGCCGCCGGTCGTCCGAAGGCTTTCGGCTACGACGGCTACGACCGCAACTTGACCGAGGAGCAGAAGGCCGCCTTCCGTGCGGAAGGCCGCAAGCCCGCCCTGCGTATCCGCATGCCTGACGAAGACATCGCTTTCGATGACCTCATCCGTGGTCGCATCGAATTCAAGGCCGGTTCCGTGCCGGACTACGTGATCGTCCGTCCGAACGGCGACCCGCTGTACACGCTGACCAACCCGGTCGACGACGCCATGATGCGCATCAACGTGGTGCTGCGTGGCGAGGATCTGCTGAGCTCCACCCCGCGCCAGATCGTGCTGTACCGCTACCTCATCAAGCTGGGCGTGGCCAAGGAAATGCCGCTGTTCGGCCACATGCCGTACGTGATGGGTCAGGGCAACAAGAAGCTTTCCAAGCGCGATCCGGAATCCAACCTGTTCCTGCACCGCGACCACGGCTTCATCCGCGAGGGCCTGCTGAACTACCTGGCGCTGCTGGGCTGGTCCATCGCCCCCGACCGCGACGTGTTCTCCATGGACGAGATGATCGAGAAGTTCGACGTGCGTGATGTCAAGGCCAACCCGGCTCGTTTCGACATCGACAAGGCCATCTCCATCAACGCCGAGCACATCCGCATGCTCGACCCGCAGGACTTCCTGAACCGTTCCGTGCCGTACCTCAAGCGTGACGGCGTGGTGTCCGCCGATTCCTGGGACGCCCTGACCGACCGTGAGCGCGAGGTCCTCACCGCCGCCGCCCCGCTCGTGCAGCCGCGCGTGCGTCTGCTGGGCGAGGTCGCCGGCATGGTCGGCTCCCTGCTGTCCGCCGAGGGCTACATCGAGCCTGACGCCGACGCCAAGAAGCAGCTCAAGGATTCCGCTCCCGAGGTGCTGGACAAGGCCATCGCCGCCCTTGACGGCGTTGCCGAGGCCGATTGGAAGACCGACAACCTGCATGAGACGCTGAACAAGACGTTGGTTGAGGAAGGCGGCTACAAGCCGCGTCTGGCCTTCGGCCCGGTGCGTGTGGCCATGAGCGGCCGCCGCGTGAGCCCGCCGCTGTTCGAATCCATGGAGATCGTCGGCAAGGACGTTTCCATGGCTCGTCTGCGTGGTCTGCGCGAGCACCTGTGATGATGTGACGTCCGCAAGCGTGCGTTGATTCGAAGCCGCTCCTCTGCGCAGGGAGCGGCTTTTTGCATGCCTTTGCATGTTCTCGCATGCTTTCCGCATATTCGCAAAACGGCGGAAAATGGTGCGACACGCCGTGATTTGCATAGTGCTTTGGTTTCGCGTATATTTATCACTCGTTGCGGTTCACGGCACTGCTGAGAATCACAATGATAACTCAAGCCCCCGTCGTCTAGCGGTCTAGGACTACGCCCTCTCACGGCGCCAACACCGGTTCAAATCCGGTCGGGGGTACGACGGACAACTTTTCGAAGTTGCCACGCCTGCCAAATTGGGATGTGGTGTAATTGGCAACACAGCTGATTCTGGTTCAGCCATTCTTGGTTCGAGTCCAGGCATCCCAGCCAATGAGCCCTCGCAGTTGCGAGGGTTTTTTGTTGCCTTGGAAATTCCTTCCACGGCAATCCTTTTCCCGAATCGCAAAAGCCGCCATCCAAAATCGGAATGTGCCGGCCAAAGTGCATTACCCTAGAACTATGACCGAAATGCAGCATGCTGACAAAGCCACGCGCCCGCGCATCCAACCAGCGGAGGAGGGGGATGATCGTCCGCTTTCCGTCTCCGCGCGTCTCGGTCGGCTGCAATTCCATCAATCCGGCAAATTCCGCGTGCTGCAATTCGCCGACATCCAGGACGGGCCGGACGTCAGCAAGGACACCGTCAAACTCATCGAAGCGTCGGTCGACGCCACACGTCCCGACCTCGTCATCTTCAGCGGCAACCAGATCGCCGGATATGACCCCGCGTACGCGCAGACCACACGTAAACGCCGCTGGAGCGCACGCCCGGCCGGCGATGCTTCCAAGGCATCGGAGGAGCGCTATGCGGCCGCTTTGGAGCGCACCCGTGGATTGGTGCGGCAGACCATCGGACGGCTTGTGCAGCCGCTTGCCGAACATGGCATTCCGTGGGCTGTGACGTTCGGCAACCACGATTTCCAGTGCGGACTTGACAATGCCGAGATCGAAGGCATCTGCCGTGAATTCCCGGGATGCCTCAATCCCGCGCGGGAGGAGACGGCGGATGCCGGAACGCGCGACGGGCGGGAAGCGATGTTGCCGGATCAGCCGGCGTATGCGTGCGCGCCCGGCACGTTCGCATTGCCGGTTTCGGACGTCGATCGCACGCACGACGTGCTGGGCTTGGTATTGCTGGATTCCGGCGATTACGCCCGTTCCGGCGGTTATGGAAGCCCCTCCGCGGCCGCGCTGCGCTTCCTCGCCGACGTGCCGGAGCGGATGTGGGCCGCACGGCCACAGGAAGGGCGCGACGGTGCGGGAAAGCTGCTGTGCATGGTCTTCCAGCATTTCCCGGTCGCGCAGTATTACCAGCTGCTCAAGCCGGTCGCGGCCACCGCGGCGCGCGCCATTGAGGGATACCGCGATTTCGCCGGCCGTCATTTCGTGCTTGACGAGGACAAGACGCAGCCCGGCAGCTATCTGGGGGAGGGCGTCAGCTGTCCGGACGCCGATAGCGGAGAATTCGCGATTCTCGGCAAATCGGGATATTTCGCGATTTCCGCGGGACATGACCATCGCAACGCCTTCGTCGGCTCGATCGTGGCCGGGGATGGCGAGGACGAGGACAGGCGGATCATGATGGTCGCCTCGCCGACCAGCGGCTTCGGCTCGTATGGCCCGGTGCCGGAGAAACGCGCTGCACGGCTTTTCGAATTCGATATCCGGCATCCGTACGAGCCGCGCACGCAATTGCTGGAATACGGAGAATTGGTAGGCAAGCCGAGCGCCGGAAGGCCGTACGCGTACGGCATGACGAGCGAATCGAAGCCCGACGCGGAAGGCATGGATCTGCTGCATCGTCCGACATGGTGGGGCAAGGTGCTGGGCAGATTGGCCGCGTTGGTTCGCCGATAGTCTGTGCCAGTCCGTCTGCGTTGGCATGTCCGGTACTTACGCAAAATGCCGATTCGTCGAAGATGGCGAATCGGCATTTTCGTGTCGAAATAAGAACGGTATATAAGCGAATCGGCGGATCGCTGTGGAACCGTCAGCGTCCGGAGGAGGCCTTGATCAGCGCGTCGGTGAGATACTTGCCGGCGGCCATGACCAGCGGCGCGTAGCGGCGGCCTGGATTGGCGCCCATGCGGCCGTTCGGACCGGAAATCGAAATGGCGGCGATCACCTGGCCGGAGGCATTGCGGATCGGCGCGGAAATCGAGCACACGCCTTCGTCGCGTTCGTTGACCGACTCGGCCCAACCGCGCTTGCGGACGGCGGTGAGCTTGGCCGCGGAGAACTTGGCGTGGCGCAGTCCCTGATGAAGTCGTTCGGAATCCTCCCATGCCAGCAGGATCTGCGCCGCGGAGCCCGCTTCCATGGACAGCATCGCGCCGACCGGAATGGAATCGCGCAGGCCGGAGGCGCGTTCCACGGCTGCGATGCAGACGCGCTGGTCGCCCTGACGGCGGTAGATCTGCGCGGATTCGCCGGTGCGATCGAGCAGGGTTTGCAGAATAGGCGCCGCCGCGGTGAGCAGACGGTCCTCGCCTGCCGCGGCCGCAAGCTCCGCGAATCGCGAGCCGAGCACGAAGCGGCCATGCTGGTCGCGCAGTACGAAGCGATGCCGTTCCAGCGCGATCGCAAGACGGTGCGCCGTCGGACGTGCGAGCCCGGTCGTGGAAACCAGCTGTCCGAGCGTGGCCGGACCGGATTCAAGGGCGTCGAGGATTTTGACTGTCTTGTCGAGCACGCCGACCCCGGAATGGATTTCATTGCTTTGAGGGGGTGCCGTATATGTGCCATCCGCCTCGTGCGCAGCGTTCTCGGCCTGCGACGGGGGCATAGCTTTGCTCGGGTTCGAAGAAGTCATACGTCGAATTATGCCATCTCACATATTGAAATGCAAAATGTATGTGGTTCGCGAGTGGGGTAAAGCGGATATCTTACTCTTTTTGCGATGGCGATCGAAGCTGGGAAAATGCTGAAATTCCAACGTTTTTACGGTTGGTGTCGGGTTAAGCTCCGGCGGAGCGCGTCCGGCCGCCGCATCCTCCCCGTTTTCATATCTCATATACCGGCATCCGGGAGCTCGAACCCGTTTCGAGACCATAGGCTTATAGCACGAGTAACGCGGTGACGCAATAGCCGCAAGGAAATTAGTGAGGAAAACCGAGGAGGTCCCACAATGGGAACGACATTGGCCGAGAAGGTCTGGGCCGATCATCTGGTACGCAAGGGCAGCGATGGAGCTCCCGACTTGCTGTACATCGACCTGATGCTCATGCATGAGGTGACCAGCCCGCAGGCGTTCGAAGGCCTGCGTCTGGCAGGGCGCAAGCCGCGTCACGTCGACCAGCTCATCGCCACGGAAGACCACAACACGCCGACCGTCGACATCGACCGTCCGAATCCGGACGAGACTTCGGCGCTGCAGCTGAGCACGCTGGAAAAGAACTGCAAGGACTTCGGCGTTCGTCTGTGCCCGCTCGGCGATGCTGACCAGGGCGTGGTGCACGCGTTCGCTCCGGTGCTGGGCCTGACCCAGCCGGGCATGACCATCGTGTGCGGCGATTCGCACACCTCCACCCACGGCGCGTTCGGCGCGATGGCCATCGGCATCGGAACCTCCGAGGTTGAGCATGTCATGGCTACGCAGACCCTGAGCCTCAAGCCGTTCAAGACCATGGCCGTGAACATCGAGGGTGAGCTGCCGAAGGGCGTCACCGCCAAGGACATCATCCTCGCCATCATCGCGAAGATCGGCACCGGCGGAGGCCAGGGCCATGTCATCGAATACCGCGGCGAAGCCATCAAGAAGCTGTCGATGGATGCCCGCATGACCATCTGCAACATGTCGATCGAAGCCGGTGCGCGCGCTGGCATGATCGCGCCGGACGAGGTGACCTTCGAATACCTGAAGGGCCGTCCGCATGCACCGGAAGGCGAGATGTGGGACAAGGCCGTCGAATATTGGAAGACGCTGAAGACCGATGACGACGCCGTGTTCGACAAGGAAGTGACCATCAACGCAGCCGACCTCGAACCGTACGTCACCTGGGGCACCAACCCCGGCCAGGGCGTGAAGATCTCCGGCGTGGTGCCAGATCCGGCCTCCTTCAACGACGAGACCGAGCGTTCCGCCGCCGAGCGTGCCATCGCCTACATGGGCCTCAAGCCGGGCATGCGCATCAAGGACATCGCCGTGGACACCGTGTTCATCGGCTCCTGCACCAACGGACGCCTCGAGGACCTGCGCGTGGCCGCATCCATCATGAAGGGCCATCACAAGGCCGACAACATCCATCGCGTGCTCGTGGTGCCGGCCTCTTCCCGCGTGCGTCTGCAGGCGGAGAAGGAAGGCCTTGACAAGATCTTCAAGGACTTCGGCGCCGAATGGCGCAACGCTGGCTGCTCCATGTGCCTGGGCATGAACCCGGACAAGATGGTGGCCCGCGAACGCTCCATCTCCACCTCGAACCGTAACTTCGAAGGCCGTCAGGGCAAGGGCTCGCGCACGCATCTGGCGTCGCCGGCCGTCGCCGCCGCCACCGCCATCCGCGGAACCATCTGCTCGCCGGCGGATCTGTGAGCTTGGCTGAACAGCTTGCAATCGTAGGCAATCGTAAGTAATCGAAGGATTTGTTGAAATGGAAAAACTGACTACACTCACCGGCGTGGCCGTGCCGCTCCGCCGTTCCAATGTCGATACCGACCAGATCATCCCGGCCGTGTTCCTGAAGCGCGTGAAGAAAACCGGTTTCGACGACGCGCTGTTCTACGCATGGCGCCGCGATCCGGAATTCGTGCTGAACAAGCCGGAATACCAGCATGGCAAGATCCTAGTTGCCGGACCGGATTTCGGCATCGGCTCCTCCCGTGAGCATGCCGTGTGGGCGTTGCATGATTATGGCTTCCGCGTGGTGATCTCCTCCCGTTTCGCCGACATCTTCTACGGCAACACCGCCAAGAACGGCGTGCTGGCCGCGATCATGCCGCAGGAGTCCGTCGAACTGCTGTGGAAGCTGCTCGACGAAGAGCCGGGCCGCGAGATGACCGTCAGTCTGGAGGATCGCACCGTCACCTGCGGCGATGTGACGTTGCCGTTCGAAGTGAACGACTACACCCGTTGGCGTCTGATGAACGGCTATGACGATATCGACCTGACGCTGCAGCATGAGGACGACATCATCGCCTATGAGAAGATGCGCGCCGAGAAGTTCCCGTTCAAGCCGAAGACCCTGCCGGTCAAGCGCGAACCGGAGCAGCCGATTGAATCCGCCCGTGAGGGTGAATACCCTGATTGGCAAGGTCCGCTAGCCGATCGGTAGCCGGGATTAGTCTCCGAGGGGGTGCAGCATAGGCTGTTGGCCGCGGGATCCACATGGGTTCCGCGGCCTTTTGCGTTGTTGGCTGATACGTGTGTGGCGGGAAGCCGCGGTTGCGGGCGCATCTCGGCAATGGTGTACTCGGCGGGTTGCAACATCTGACAGATGCGGTCGTATCTGCGGGTGACGAGGGCCTGTTGCTGACGGCGGTCCGGTGTTGGGTGGGTATCTTGGGGAGGGTGCGCGGCGCGTTCGCGCATCGGGCTGTAGCGCAGCTTGGTAGCGCGCCTGCTTTGGGAGCAGGATGTCGCGGGTTCGAATCCCGCCAGCCCGACTTATAGGGTCAAATCGTTGATTTTCCAACGGTTTGGCCCTTTCTTTATAGGCCAAAAAGGTACTCGTAAAAGTACTCGTAAGAATCGACTACGACGAAACCGAATGAATCTACATTAAGCCTCGCCGTAATAATCTCGTTGGACTCCAGAAAACGCTCTAATGATAAGACCATCACACTGACACCGCCGACGCTCCGCGGTCGGCCATCCACTCTGTTGGCAGGCCCTATGAACGGAGGGAAACAACACACCATCCCAATAGTCTCTCATCTCAGGGTCGTCGCCTTCCACGGAGTCCTGACTAACTGACTCAGCACGCAACGTCGCATGTAATCGGGATAGCCTGCACGCAACGTTAAATCGGCGATTCTATGTAGGTTGATGCATTCTCGCAAAACCTGCACGCAGCTCAATCTACTTTGCGTGCTGGCTAATGGGCGTAGTCTCAACGTTTCTAAGGCTTTTTCTCTGTCTGCACGCAAGGTTGGGGAAGAAAGTGGCTGGCTGAGCAGCCACGCGCCGCCCTCCGGGCGCCGCCTTCCCAACCTTGCGGTGATAGCACCAAGTCCTCGACCCGCAACGCATGACCTCTCGACGTCACGGCTCGGCCATCACTTCCGAGTCGCCATCACAAAGGCTGGCACGGGCACTGAGTGCCATGTCATCATGCCGCTACGGCCCGGCTGAAGCCGTTCCTGCGCGGCAGCCGCCTAGGCCCTCAAGCGCCCACCACCAAGCCATGCATGGCACCTCAGTACGCCACCCTAGCCCGACATCAGCACGTCGCGGGCTCGAACCCGGTACTACTCACGGACCGACTGTAGCCGCCGAGTACTCGTAAAAGTACTCGTAGAACCAAGCCAATGCTGGAAAACCCCGAGACTGCAATAAATTCTTCAAATCCCGCCAGCCCGACGAATAGGGTTCCGGTGGTGCTCGCCGGGACCCCGCTTTCCGTGTGAAGACGCTGGAGGTGTCTATATTGGAGGGAAGCGCAGATCGTCCGCACAAGACAAGGAATGTGATGAAGCTCTCCCACCTATCCATCAAGAACCATAGCCGGCTCATGCATGACATCGACATCGAGGTGCGCCGCCACCTCGTGCTCGTCGGGCCCAACGACTCGGGAAAATCGTCGGTTATGCGATGCCTCGACCTCCTGCTTGGCGCGGCGCCCGAGGAACTCGCGCTGCGCCTGAGCCCCGACGACCTGCGCGACAAGTCGGCGCCGTTCATCGTGCGCTGCCGTCTCGACGGACTCACGCCGACGGAAGCCGACGTTTTTGGTGACGCCGTGGTGGACGGGGGCGTCTCGATGCGCCTGTTCGTCACCGGGGACGGACGCGGCGGCGTCACCGGGGACGGACGCGGCGGCGTCACGGCCGCGCGCTTCGTGCGGGAACGCAATGCGCGCGGCATACTCGGGGAACGTCCGCTGCGCGACGCCGAGCTGAGCGCACTGCGCTGGCGATTCGCGAGCTCCCAGCGCCGGCCCATATACGCGGCGCCGTCGCCCGAGGAGAAGGTGTACATGCAGCTGCGGCGACTGCACGGGCTGAGCATGCCGGGCGATTCGTACCTCAACACCGCCGTGTCGAGCGTGGACCTGGGCAAAAGCGCGCGCAAGATCGCGGCATCGTATAGGTCCGTCGACAATGCGCTGCACCAGTCGCCGGAGCTGCGCCTTCTGCGCGAGCAGATTGCGCAGAAGCTGTCGCAGATCTCGCCGCGCACTGTGCGCCCCGAGGACGTGAGCTTCGCGTACGCCGGCCTGCCTGAGAACCCCTCGAACCCGATGGAAGGCGTCGACCTGCGCGTCAACACGGGGGACATGCATTCCGAGCGCTCCGAGGTGATGGGCTCCATCGCGCAGTTCGTGCTCGCCATGCGTGGCGCCGGCATTCTCGCCATTGACGAGCCGGAGCTGCACCTGCATCCCAGCTCGCAGCGCAGCCTCGCGAAGATGCTCGCCGCGAACGACACGCAGTGCATTGTCTCCACTCATTCGGCCGATATCGTCAGCGCCTTCGACCCCGATTGCATCGTGGCCATGAAGAACGGCGAGGCGCGTCAGCTCAAACCCGGCGCGCTCGACTCCGACGCGTGCGTGCGCATGAAGCTGTGGATGCACGACCGGCTCGAGCCGCTCACCGCCACCAAGCTCATCCTCGTGGAGGGCATCACCGACCGGCTTCTTGTACAGCGCGTGGCGGAGCTTACGGGGCGCGACCTCGACCGACTCGGGGTCTCACTGGTGCAGACTGACGGCGTGGACAAGATGATTCCGTTCGACAAACTGTTCGGGCCGGAAGGATTCGACGTGCCCATCTTCCGTCTGATTGACAAGGACGCGGTCGAGAACATGGCGAAGAAACTCAATGTGCCCGTGCAGCAGCTGTCTTCAAAGCATGTGTATGTAAGCCAATGCGACCTCGAGGAGGAATACGTCAAGGGGCTCGCGCCGGGATTCGTGTGGAAGGCGATGAGCGAAGGCGACAATTTCTCGAAGGCCGAAATCGACGCCTGGCAGCGCAAGTGGAATAACAAGCAGACGCCGACGAAGCAGCAGGTGGCGGATTTCTGCCGCGCGAACAACAACAAGGTGCCGGCGTGCATGTCGGTGCTCGATGTGCTGACCCCGGCGAACGCGGGGAAGATCAAGTCAATCAATGCGCTGCTTGATGCGGTCGTGGGTCCTGCGCGCGGTGGTGCTGGTGACGGTGTTGCTGTGGGCGTGGGTGTTGCGGGCGGCGTTGGCGCGGGTTCCGCCGCGGCGCAGGAACACGATGATATCGTCGCCGCCATGACGCGCCCCGCCATCGCCCTCAGCCACGCTTCGAAGAATGCCGCGGTGCCGGACGATTCCGAGCCGGCCGAGGCGGCTGCGGCGGCCGACGGGACCAAGGCGATCGATGAAGTCAAGGTGGACGGCGAGACCAGGGCGACCCCCAAGAAGCCGACCCCCAAGAAGCCGGCTGTTCAGCCTCAGAAGAAGTCGTCTCCGAAGAATCAAGCTCCCAAGAGTCAGGCTCCTAAGGCAAGCGTTCAGAAGAAGCAGCTTCAACAGAAGTCGACTCGAAAGAAGCAGCCTCGGAAGAACCCGACTCCGATGAAGTAGACGAAACCCGCCTCTAGGAAATCCTCGACCTGTTTATGTTCAATAGGGAGTTGAGGTTTTGTCAGGTAGTTTTTTCGGGTTTGGCTCTCTGGTTGCTTCATGTTGTGCCATGTGGCTTGTTATCTGCCGTGTCCTACCAACGGCGCGATACGGGGATCGCGAGATAGAGCAGTATTTGCGGGGGTGTCTGCGGTTCGGCTGATGCGTTTGCAGGAGCCCGTGGACGCGGTCGTATCTGCCGGTTGTGGGGGCTTGTCGTTGACGGCGGTCCGGTGTTGGGTGGGTATCTTGGGAGGGTGCGGTCGGTCGCTCGCGGCTGGTCGCGGATGGGTGTGTATCTTGGGGTTCCTGTTTTCGGCGGGTTGCAGGAACAACGATTTGGTCTTCCGGTTGCTTCATGTTGTGCCATGTGGCTTGTTATCTGCCGTGTCCTGCAAACGGCGCGGTACAGGAACCAGCAGATAGGGCTGCAACGCGCGTTCGCCGTCGAATGGGCGGCGAACCGTGGGGGAGCGGGGAAGACGATGCCGCCGGCTGGCGATTCGCCGTGTCCGATACGGTACGCTTACGGGAACAGTGCGGCCGGGCGAAGCCGGAACGCATCCCGATCGGATTGGAGCAGCACATGGCGAAATTCGCGAACGTCGAGGAATATCTTGACTCGATTGCCGACGGGCGGCATCGCGCCGAATTCAAGGAATTGCTCGACTGGGTGCATGCCACATGGCCGCAGCTGGTCTGCGAAGTCAAATGGAACCAACCGATGTTCATGGACCATGGCACATTCATCATCGGGTTCACCGCGCTGACCAATCATGTGACCGTCGGCTCCGAACCGCGCGCATTCGAGCATGCCATGCCGCTGATCGAGCAGCAGCATCTCAAACGCGGCAAGAAAACCTTCCAAATCCCGTATGGGCGTAGCGACGCGTGGAAGGTGCTCGAGCAGATCATCGAATTCACCATCGCCGACAAGCGCGACGTGCAGACCTTCTGGGACCAGCGTCGTCCCGAATGCTGATGGTGCCCTGCTTCTGCCGGCGCTGAATGCCCCGTCAGCGTCGGCAGAAGCAGAAGGCAGGTGTGGCGGGCATGCCCATGTGGATTTGCCGCACCCTGATGAGCTGCTTCACTCGTTGACGGCGGCCTTGATTCGCCGGGCGAGCGTCGCATCCCACATGGCGCCGGTCGCGCTCATCACCGCATCTGCACCCGCCTTTCGGTACGCGAGGTAATGTTCCGGCTCGATGACCCCGCCGACGCCGATGATCGCGAAATCAAGCCCGAGGCGCTCGAGGATCGCCGACAGGCGGCGGACCATGTCCAGTCCAGCCCCACGGATCGCGTTCCCGCACACACCGCTGCGGTCGCGACCCTCGCCGGGAAGCGCCTGATTGCCGGAAGCGTCCACGAGTTTCGCGGAAATCGTGTTGATAGTGGAGAAACCTTGTGCCGTGCCATGTCCGACGGTTTCGCGCACCATGGTCTCGAGCTCGATATCCGAGGGGAAATAGGCGAGTTTGACGATGAGCGGCCGGTCGCCGATCTCGTTCTTGACTGCTTCGGTGATGCGGCCGACCAGATGCGGGTCGTGGCACAGCAGCCGGTTATGGCCTTCGTTCGGGCAGCTCGTGTTCATTTCCATGAGCTGTGCGCCGGTTTCGCATACGAGCCGTGCAGTGGCCACGTGGTCGGCGATGTACTCGTCGGTGCTCATGCCGGCGACGCGTGAGCCTTGGAAACTCGGCACCAACAGCTGTCCGGGGCCGGCGGCGGCGATGGCGTCACGCATATCCGGCTGCCATACATCAGGATCGCGCGACGGCACGCCGAAGGAATTGGAAATGGAAATCGGCAAATCATATCGGGTGTCCGCGAGCACGCCTTCATCGAGTTCGGGGCTGCCGGGGGTGAGCGATCCGTCTGCCGCCTTGGGGTGCACGGCCAGCACGTTCGGGAAAGGATTGCAGCCCCATGCGCGCGACCGCACGGTTTTGTACACGGCCAAATCGAATCCCATACGGAAGGCGGCGGTCGTGAACCGTGAGTTGAGCAGCGGGCCGGCGGGAATGCCGAACGGCAGATTCACGGGGAAACCGAGCACGGTTGCGGGTTCTGTGGGGGTTGCGTGTGTCGCAGCGGTTTCATCGGTTGTCGGAGCCGATTCGGAAGTCGCCGCGGAATCCATCGTGCCGCTGTTGGATGCTGCAGCCTCGCCTTTCAGTACCGAAGCCTCACCCGCCAGCGCCTGCGCGAACTGGCCGAACGGCCCACGCCGGTAATTGTCGTCATACGTGAGATTGACGTCGTAGAACGGCTCGAATTGCTCGTTGGTCATGCTTGCAAACTCCCGTCATTTGCCTTTCGGCACCCGTATTTGCTCCCAGTATATGGATTGGCGTGATTGGTCGTGGCGATGTGCGGCGCTGGTGAGACGATTTGCGCGGCTGATTCAGAACGACCGATTCGGGTGGCATCCCAAAACCGACCGCGCAGTCGATCCCGACCAGCAATCACTCGCAGGCTACGCCGTCGCCATCGCGGTCGAGTTTCCTGGAATACCCCGGTTGCCCCTGATACAGCGGAGCCTTGCCCGCAGCGCGGACGGCCGAGCAGTTCTGGTAGTAGACATCCCCGCCGGATTGCTGCGCTGGCGCTGGAGCCGGTGCAGCCTGTGCCGGTGCTGGTGCCGGTGCGGGTGCGGCTTGTGTCTGTGCCGGTGCGGGCGCCTGCACAGGCTGGCTGTCTGCTTGCGCAGAGGCGGCCACACCGCCGACATCGGGCACGGTCTGCCCTGGGCAGCCGGACAATACGTTGGTCATCGCGTCTTTCTCAGCCTGCGTCACCCACAGTGCGTACTTGTGTTTCACGCCGATCTGCCGTGCGACATACTGGCAGCGGAACGACTTGTTCGACGGCAGCCAGGACGCCGCGTCGGAATCGGATTTCTGCTGGTTTGCTGGCCCGTCCACCGCGAGCAGATTGTATGGGTCATTCGCCAGTTGCAGCCGCTGGTCAGCGTTGAGCTGCTGCGCGCCCTTTTGCCACGCGTCGGACAACGCGACGACATGGTCGATCTGCACGGCGGTTGACGTATGCTGTCCGCGCACGAAATTGATGGTTTTCCCGGTGTACGGGTCGTTGAGCGTGCCGGTCTTGACCACGCAATCATGCGTGCCAGATTTGAAGGTCACGTTCGTCATATCGCGTTTGAGGATGTCGTTGCGCGTGTCGCAGCCGTTGTGATCGACGTCCGACCAGGCGGCACCGAATTGGGTGCGCGCGTATCCGGTCTTGGGTGCGCGCCCTTTAACCGGCAGGGTTGCCAGCATGTCGACGGCGGCGCCGGACGCGTTGGACGATCCTGAATTTGCGTCGGATTGCGCGGATGCGTCGTCTGACGGGCTTGCGCTGGATTCGGACGTTTCGCTCGGAGAGGCGGATTCGGACGGAGTCGCGCTCTCCGACGCGGAATCGCTTGACAACGCCGATGTATCGCTGTCGGACCCGCCGCACGCGGACAACGGCACCAGCATTGTGCCTGCGAGGATTGCGGCGATCAGCTTGGTCAGCGAACGTCCCCTGGAAAAGACGCCACGCGTGATATTCGAATATTGGCGCTCTCCCGCGCCGCCGGAATTGCTCATGTGATGCTCCTCCACATGCTTGATCATTCCAAATCCCTCCGAAGCACCGCCCGATAGCGTGCTTCAACGAGACATTCTATGTCCGCAGGAAGGCTGACAACCGGCATCTCGCAAGCGTGTCATGGACGGTGTTGTCGTTGTTCTGTGGCGATTGGCGGAAAACCGCTTTTCACGTACGATTCGGCTGGTAGCATGTTCACCGCTTATGCACATGCGGTGTGGCACCATGGTGATACCAACCAGTAGTGTGTCAGCGTCGGCCGCCCATCGGGGCGACAGACGCGTCCGGGCAAGGGAATCGAAAGAGGTCGACGTGGTCGAAGAGAAAGACGATATGCTCCATGTTGAGGGCGGCAAGCCGCTCCATGGCACGATCAAGGTTCGCGGAGCCAAGAATTTCGTAAGCAAGGCCATGGTCGCCGCCCTGCTCGCGCCCGGTAAGTCCGTCTTGAAGAATGTGCCGGAAATCCGCGATGTCCATGTGGTGTCCGATTTGCTGCGCCTGCACGGCGTGGACGTGAATGTGGACGGCAAGAACGGCGTGGTGACGATTGACGCCACCCATGTGCAGCTTGCCGACGTGGCCGACGTGGATACGCTGTCCGGATCGTCCCGCATTCCGATTCTGTTCTCCGGCCCGCTGCTGCACCGTCTGGGCGAGGCGTTCATTCCGGCGCTCGGCGGTTGCAATATCGGCGGTCGTCCGATCGATTTCCATCTTGAGACCCTGCGCAAGCTCGGCGCGAATGTGGACAAGGAGCATAAGGACGGCATCCATATCACCGCACCGAACGGACTGCACGGCGCGAAGATTCACCTGCCGTACCCGTCCGTGGGTGCCACCGAGCAGACGCTGCTCGCCGCCGTACTCGCCGAAGGTAAAACCGAGCTGTCCGGCGCTGCCATCGAACCCGAAATCATGGATCTGGTGAACGTGCTGCAGAAGATGGGTGCGCTCATCTCCGTGGACGTGGACCGCACGTTCCGCATCGAAGGCGTCAAGGAGCTCAAGGGCTATACGCACACGTCGCTGACCGACCGTATCGAGGCGGCATCCTGGGCATCCGCGGCGCTCGCCACCCATGGCGACATCTTCGTCAAGGGCGCGACCCAGCCGGAGATGCTGACCTTCCTGAACGTGTTCCGCAAGATCGGCGGCGAATTCGACATCACCGACAAGGGCATCCGCTTCTGGCATCCGGGTGGCGACCTGAAGCCGGTGGCCATCGAGACCGACGTGCATCCGGGCTTTATGACCGACTGGCAGCAGCCGCTCGTCGTGGCGCTGACCCAGGCCAATGGCCTTTCCATCGTGCATGAGACCGTGTATGAGAACCGTTTCGGCTTCACCAAGCCGCTGGTGCAGATGGGAGCCACCATCCAGCTGTATCGCGAATGCCTCGGCTCCCTGCCGTGCCGTTTCCAGCAGCGCAACTACAAGCATTCCGCGGTCATCTTCGGACCGACCCCGCTCACCGGCCGCGACATCGACGTGCCGGATTTGCGCGGCGGCTTCAGCCACCTGATCGCGGCGTTGGCTGCCAAGGGTCCGTCCAATGTGCAGGGCATCTCCCTGATCGACCGCGGCTACGCCGACTTCCGCGGCAAGCTGGAAGCCCTCGGCGCCGATTTCGACTAATCGCTTCGGTCGATTGCTTTGACTGGCATTGGCCGACGCTGGTCGCTGGCCGATGGCCATCATCGACTTCAGCCGGCATCCGCATCGCGCGGGTGCCGGCTTTGTCATATGTGGCGGCTTGTGCGGCGACCTGCACGGTGCATTTGCTGAGAATCGTGCAGGTCGCGTTAGAGCTCTTGTCTCCGTTGCTTTTTTCGCATCAGGGTGGGGATAGATTCCGAATATGGTTAAATATGAATCAAGAGGTCGAATCGCGGTCGAATCGCGGTCGAATCGACGGGTCGAGGACTCCTGTAATGAGGTGAATCAATGGATATCGCAGATTTTGAGGACATTCTCCGTGCAGGTGAAAGCTCGACGGTGGAATTCAAACGATGCGGAGGCAATCCTGAGCATGACACTTATGAGACTATTTGCTCGTTCGCCAATCATGCTGGAGGCGCCATCTTCCTTGGTGTGAAGGATGATGGCACGGTATTGGGGGTTCCCGAGAAATCAGCCTTGAGCATCGAGCGCAATATCGCCAATGTGACCGGACAGCCGCAATCGTTCTCCCCGACGCTGTTTGTAGAAACGGAACGTTTCCAATATGACGGGAAGACCGTGATTCGTATATGGGTGCCGCCGACTTCATCCGTATTCCGCTATAAAGGGCAGATATGGGATCGTGTTGCGGATGCTGACAGACGAATCGACGGTGAGATGCAGATCACCCAGATGTATATTCGCAAACAGAACATTTTCACGGAACAGCACATCTATCCAGGATTGTCGTTTGAGGATCTTGATTCAAATTTGATAGCCAGAATCCGCGCAATGGCGGAAAGTAAAACCCCTGATCATCCATGGGGCGGGATGGATGATCGGACTTTGTTGCGTAGCGCTCGCCTGTATGCGCGGGACTATGGCAGCAAGACTGAGGGATTGACATTGGCCGCCGGACTTTTGCTGGGGAAGGATGAGGTGATTGCCGATTTGCTTCCCGCTTATAAAACCGATGCCGTTGTCAGACGTGATGATTTGGATCGATATGATGATCGGCTGATAGTCCGTACCAATCTGATTGATGCGTATGAGCAGCTTTCAGCATTCATGCGTAAATCGTTGCCGGATAGTTTCCATGCGGAGAATGGCACGGCTGTCAGCGCGCGCGATTGGATCGTCAGGGAATTGGTATCGAACATCCTTGTGCATCGTGAATATTCCAGTCCGGTTCCGGCCCAAATCATCATCTCGGATGAAGGAATTGAGACGCGCAATGCCAGCCGTCCGGTTTTTGAAGGTGAGATCGATTTGGATAACTTCACTCCTGTGCCTAAGAATCCGTTGATTGCTGACGTGTTTATGCAGATTGGTTTGGCTGAGGAATTGGGCAGTGGCGTGAGGAATCTCATGAAATATACGAAGCTGTATTCCGGAGGCGAGCCAAGATTCCATGATGGTTTGGTGTTCACGGCATTCGTGCCTGTCCGTGAGCGTGATGCCGAACATGAGAACAAGGTTGGACGGAAATCTGGGGAGGTGGCTGATGTGGCGGCTATCAGTATTGAGGATGCCGTCAAACGTCTGTTGTCTCGGCACGATGAGATCACGATCGCTCAAATCGCGCAATTGAGTGGCTCTGATGTCCGTGCTGTAAGACGTAAGGTTGGAAGGCTGGTTGAAAAGGGGTATTTGGTCGCTCTGGGCAAGACCCGTAATCGCCGCTATATGAAAGCGGAAGAGACCGTCAGTCATTAAAACTGATTAAGCGTCCGGCCACCAGCCATCATCGACTTCAGCCGGCATCCGCCTCGCGCGGGTGCCGGCTTTGTCATGCGTGACGGGTTTGTACGGCGGCCCGCGCAGGGACGTCTGCGCCTGCTTTATTGCATCATCACCTGTTTTTCTGCATTATTTGATAGTAAAATGATGCAGAAAAAGACATGGTGATGCAGAAAGCGAAGGTGAAACGATGCATGTGTTTGACTATCGGCAGACGCCGTTAGCCTTATTGTCCGCGGACATCACCGGATTGTTGTTGGAGATTCGGGAGTGCAAGGGTCGCCAGGCATTGTGGATGACGGCTCGTCCCGAGGTGCTGCGTTCCCTCCTTGACGTGGCACGCGTGGAAAGCGTCGGCGCATCGAACCGCATCGAAGGCATAGCCACCACCCGTCCGAGGCTGGAGGGGATCGTGTTGCACGCCACGGAACCCCACGGACGCGACGAACAGGAGATAGCCGGCTACCGTGACGTGCTGGCGCTGATCCATGAACAGCATGAATACATCGATGTCACCGCCAACACCATTCTGCAATTGCATCGCGATCTTATGCGGCATACATCGTTCTCCTATGGCGGCCGTTGGAAGGACACGGATAACGAGATAGTCGGTTTCGATGCGGACGGCAGACGCGTGACGCGATTCGTGCCCACGTCCGCCATCGCCACGCCCGCCGCCATGGACGATCTGTGCGCTGCCCTGCATGATGGACTTGCGCATGGGGATGGCGATCCGCTGCTGACCGTATGCGGATTCGTATTCGATTTTCTTTGCGTTCATCCGTTCAATGACGGCAACGGGCGTATGAGCAGACTGCTCACGGTGCTGCTTCTGGAACGTTTGGGGTATCAGGTCTGCGCATACGTGAGCGTCGAGCGTCTAATCGAAGACAATAAGGCGCTTTATTATGAGGCTCTTGCCGAGAGTTCCACTGGTTGGGATGATAACCGCAATGACGAGACGCCATTCGTGCGGTTCATGCTGGGGATCATTCTGGCGGCGTATCGCGATTTCGCCGATCGAGTGGAATCCGTGTCCGGAGGCAACCGCCGTACCAAGTCGCAACGTGTCGCGGATATCTTCGACCGCAGGCTTGGCAAGGTCACCAAAGCCATGATTCATGAGGAATGCCCGGACATCAGCATGACCACCATCGAACGAACGCTTGCGAATCTTCTTTCCCAAGGCCGTATCGAAAAAGTGGGTTCCGGTCGGGCGACCGGATATGTGTCGCGACGCGGTGCGTCGAACAATTGATTTCATCGTTCTCGGATTGACTTCAGCCGGCATCCGCATCGCGCGGGTG
>NZ_JDTK01000014.1 GCF_000770925.1 Bifidobacterium ruminantium DSM 6489
CCCTGAGTGTCCGTTTCTGCAGAATCGGACAATCAGGGGTCAGAATCGGACACGTGAAGCGTCAGCGGGCTTAGTTCCAGCGATCCGACATGGCGAAACTGTTGTGCATGAGGTTGCTGGACGTATACAGCACGTCGCCGAGCAGCTTCGTATTGCGCGATCGCAAATATTCCGCCATTTCATCGTTGGCCGCCGCGAGACGGACCGAAACGGACACAGAACCAGCACTGGCGTCCGCCTCCGCACCACCAATCGCAAGCTCGCCATCCGTACGTTCCACCAAACGGTGGCCGAAGGAGCGGACGTCTTCCGAGAATCCTTCAATCGCATTGCTCGTCTCGTAGAAGTGCGCGTCAGCGAGCGCCGCGATCAGACGGTTCGTCCAATACAGGCAGTCCGTGGAGACCTCCGGCGTGGTGTCGCGCAGATAGGCGGGCGTATCGTCCACGTTTGCATAGAACGGCGCCGCCGTAGTGAACGCGCCGGAACCGTAGGAGATCCACATGATCGAGCGGCTTTCCGCAGGCGCGTACGGGCGAATCTGCATGGCGACCATGTGTCCGGTGCGGTTGATGCCGATCGGACGGTAGCGATGGCGGCTTTCCGAGGTTCCCTGCGTGCCATACGGGTCGTACGGGGTGCCCTCGAAATGCGACCCCAGCAGGAAGTCGACGTCTTCGATGGTCACCGCGTTCTCCGGCTCGACGCACCACGGAATATCGTCCGATTCGGGCGTGTGATTTTCCGCGTCGTCCAAGTCGAGATAGCGGTACATATACCAGGCGCGCGGCGTGTTGTAGATGTGGTCCTTCGCGGTGGCGGTGCCGAATACGATGCGCGGGTTGCAGTGGCCGCCGTTCATGCCGACTTGCACGCCCGACGCGCGGCCAAGATGATGCGTTTCGATGAATTCCTGCAGGTCGTCGCTGCACATGAATTCGCGCGCGTCGCCGAAGGCGTCGTCGAAATCGAAATAGTCGATGCCAAGCTGGTTGGGAATAATCGCGCATTTGTCGTCCGGCACGCGGCGGGCGATCCAATGGTGTCCACCGATGGTTTCGACGTACCAGATTTCGTCCACATCAGAAATGATGATGCCGTTCGATTCGCACGTCCCGTATGTTTCGAGCAGTTCAGCGAGGCGCTTCACACCTTCGCGCGCGGTGTTGACGTACGGCAGCACGAGGGTGATGATGTCCTCTTCGCCAATGCCGCCAGGGATTTCCGGCTTTCCTGCGATTTCGTCGGCTGGCTGCAATACGACCAGCGGGTCGGCACCGAGCACGCGTTCGTTGACGGCGATGGTTTCGGTGGCGCTCATGGCCACGTTGCATTCGCTCACGCCCGCTTCCGCAAGGATTCCGCGATTCGGCAGCACGTTCGGCACGATGCTGTAGCGGCATGGGTTATCAGGAAGGTCGATTTCGACGTGGCTGAGCACGCTGCGGTAGTGCCGCGGCTGCTCCTTTGGCGCGATAGCGACGAATTTCTTGGGATCGTAACGGCCGGAACCGGAATCGTCGTCGCGTGCGATGATGGTAGAGCCGTCGTAGCTTGCTTTTTTTACCTACAAGAATCGTGGTGCATGACATGGTTTCGATTGTAGGTGGCGATTCTTCCGAATATGCTGTATACTATGTTGCTGTTGCCCCTCTAGCTCAACGGTTAGAGCAGCGTCCTTTTAAGTCGTGGGTTGTGGGTTCGAATCCCACGGGGGGCACAGGTCAAAAGCTTTGAAAGCCAATGTTCGCAATGGTTTTCAAAGCTTTTTCGTTTGATTGAAATTGATTTTTTTGGACAAACCCATCTAAAACCCATCACAATCACATCCATAAGCCGCATATGCGAACGCGCGGTACGCCATAAATCCGCGCCCCGACCGCGTGCCCTGGCGCGCATCCCCGGCTGGCTTGACCCCCGAACATGCCAAGCCAGCCCCTTCGAGCCCAATCGGCCCAGCCATCCCGAACAAAACCAATCGACCCTATTGCAACGAATCAACCCAGGCCAAAACATCAGCAAAAGCATCAATATGGAATGAACGCACCTTTTGAATACGCCTTCCGAATACGCCTTTGCGGATTTCCAGCAACGCGTGCGGATTTCCACAGTGTCACGCGGATTCTCGACAGCATGTGCGGATTCTTATAGTGCCATGCGGTTTTCTAGCAACGCGTGCGGATTATTCACGGCGCGTGCGGATTTCGCATCGCCCCAAAAATACAATCGGGGGAGCAAGGATGGAGATCCCGTATTTTTCGGGGGCTAAATGACCAAAGCTGCCGCTTTTTAATCCGCATGCACTGTAAATAATCCGCACGGCCTTGCAAGAATCCACACGTCCTTACTAGAAATCCGCACGGCTCTGCCAGAATCCGCAAACCCCACTAGAAATCCGCACGGCCTTGCAAAAATCCGCAAAGTTTGGCAGAAATCCGCACGCGACACAGAATGATGCGCAGGATGTGCGGAACGAGGGCAAGCCGGACGCGGAATACGGACGAGCAAAACATTCGAACGCCACAAACGCCACAAACGGCATGAACAGCACGGACGACTCAGGCAATACGAACGGTACGAATAGCTCAAAAGGTACGGACAATACGAACGGTACGGACGGTTCAAAAGGTTCAAACGGTTCAGGCGGTACGAACGGCTCAGACGGCTCAGACAATTTAGGCGGTACGGATGATTCGAACGAGCAGGACGTTTAGGCGATTGGGGACGGAATACAGGCGACGATGGTCGCGTCGCCCCAGCGAAGACGGGTTCGGCGCGCCGCGATCGCATGCGATGATAGACTTGGATGATGTCGAACATTTGTTCGCATACTTCAGTATTATGGGGAATTCCCCACTATATACAGTGGATGGATATGCAAAACGACACTACGGGTAGTGTATACTGATGAACGGCTCGCACAGACGGGCGATAATCGCAGAACGTGACCGGAGGCATCCGCATAAAGCGGGAAGCCGCTTGCATAGGGAGGAAAAGTAATGACCGTAACCGTCTTCACCAATCCGAACAATCCGCAATGCGAAGCCACCGAACAGGAACTTTCCAAACTGGGCGTGCGGTATGTGGCGGTCGACCTGACGCAGAACCCATCCACCTTCGAACAAATCAAGAACGCAGGATTCAAGCAGATTCCGGTGGTCATCTCACCGAACTCCTCATGGAGCGGGCACCGCCCCGACCTCATCCGCCAACTGGCCCAAAGCATCGCGGCGTAACGCGAAACCGGCCAGCGCCCGGGAACAAAGCCCGAGACGGCCAGCCCGCCCAGTCCACATCCACGCAATCCGGCCAGCCCAAGCGCAACTGGCGCAAAGCATCGCGGCGTAAACGCGGATGCCGGCCAGTCCGGAGCGGCCCGGCCGGCATCCGACGCGCACAGCCTACATACGGCCGGCCGTGGATGGGTCGATCTTCATGGTCTGAAAACGATGCGCCATGAAATCATCATTGAAATACGTGGCGAAAAACTGCGAAACAGGAGAATTCTGCGCAACCCCAGCCATGCGGGAATACCAAGCGTCAAGCGCCATCAGCGTCATCACGCCATCAACGAAAATGAGTATGAAACAGACCAGCGTCAACGAATAGCGAATCTTCCACGGAATACGCTGGATCAATCGCAATAATCGCGGCAGAATCAACTTGACCCAAACCAAGCCGAGGACGCCCCAGAAGAACATGTATTTGCCGGATGTACGCCCGTCAATCGAAAGCCACTGCCCCGTGTAATCCCATGCGCGAATACCGAACGCGGCCTGCATGAACCAGCTGGTGAAATATTCGAACGCGCCGCCGATCACAGCGCTGGAGCAGAAGATCAGCAACCAATTCGACTGCCACAAATGGTTGAGCAACACGGTGACGATCACCACGCCGAAACCATAGATGGGCGAGAACGGCCCCCATAGGAAGCCCGCACGGTCCTGGTATTCGCCAAACAGGATGAAATGGTAGATGGTTTCGATCACCAAACCGAACACGCAACCAATCGTGAACAGCCAGAACAGATTAAAGAAATCCAGCGAAATATAGCCTTTGCCGGTCAGGTCGCGGCCGGCCATGCCTTGGGAGGCGGCGTTCTCATACGCGCTGCGGGCGTCCATGCGCCGCAACGCGAACTGCAGCCGGCGCTCCTCCCGCAGCGATGGGTCGGCGGTGATGTGCAGGGCGATCAACACGACAAGCTGGACAGCCGGGCTGACAAGGTTCAGGCCAAGCCCCTTCAACGCCAGCGACAGCAGGCCTTCGGCGAGCGTAAGCGGAATCAGCAGGTACGTCCATTGCGCGACGTGCCGGCGTTTGTTCCTGAAAAGCAGCACGCCGAACACCGTCAGGCACGCGGTGGTGACCATCAGCACGACCGCGTGAATCGCCGACAGAATCGTGGTGAGGCTCAGCGCGTCGAACGTCATATCGCCGGAAAGCACGGCCTGCACGACGTACAGGCACGACAGCACGATGATCGGCAGCGCCACCACGCCTTCGACGATCATCACGATGCCGTAGATGCGGGCGATCAACGGCAGACGACGGTCGGCGGGGCTATCGGTTCCTTCGATGGCCGCGATTTCGGTTTCGTCCGCGATCGCCTTGCTTTCCGCGATCGCCTTGCTTTTGACGGAGCCCTTGGATTGCGCTTCGGATTGCACGGTTTCACTCATGTACCGCTCCTTCCCGCGTTCAACGCTACCAAACGGCGGCAATAATCGCTGTGGGGAAAGAGGATAGGGGTATGGCGATTGGCCAGCGTGCTGAGGATTGGAGCCGGCCTGAGAAGATTCCTTGCGAAGATTCCTCGAACGGATTCCTTAGCCACCGACCATGACGCCACCATCAATGATTCGGGGACGCCATTATGGAAAGCGCGTCTGACGGCCAACGACAAGAATACCCCCGTACGCGAATGGCTGCGAAAACGAGGTCTTGCGGATGACCACTACATGTACGGGGTCTAAATACAGGGGTCTTGAATACGGGGGTCTAAGACGTCAGGGCTGCGGAGACGTCTGACGCGAACCCCGTTCAGCTGGCGATGCTGCCGGAATCACCGGAATCCAGATAGCTGCTGGAATTGTTGGATCCGGAGGACCCGGAATCGGAAGAGCCCGAACCGGAGCCACCCTGCTGACCGGACTGGCCAGAACCGGACTGCCCGGAACCGCTCTGGCCGGACTGCCCGGAATCGGAACCACCATGACCAGGCTGCCCGCTCGGCGGCTCGCCCATCTGGCCGTTAGATTGGCCGCTGCCGGAGCCGGACTGACCGCCAGGACCGCCCATCTGGCCATTGGATTGACCGCCGGGCCCCTGCTGGCTCGTCCGCTGCTGGCCCGAACCGGAAATCGCGCTCATCGCGAACGCTCCGCCGACGCCGCCTATCAGGCCGCACACCAGGCTGAGACCCGCGATGATGGCGATGGCCTTGCCGCCGAGTTTTGGCGATGGCGCGGCTTTCGCGGCCGGACCACCGAAGGTTTCCGGGTCGGCTTGCGGATTCGGCGTACGGAAGTTGCCAGGATTCCCGTCGGCAATCGCATTGCCGTAGCCGGCATTGCCGGATTGGACACCGTCGGAAACGATGTTGTCGGACGGCACGACGTTGTTGGACGGGGTTGAGGTATTGAAATCGAAGTCGGTCATGATGCACTTCCTTGCAGTGAATTGTTTGAATTGTTATGGGTTGTTGTGGATTGTGGATTATGGATTGCTGCGCGAATGGCAATGAATGGAACCGGCCGTCAGAACGACCACGCGGTATCGGCCCCGAACTGCTTGTCGAACGCGGCGCGGTCGGTCACGTCCGAGCTCAGCTTCGTGTCGGAACCGGCCGAGACCGAGGTACCGTACGAGCCGGTGACGGTCACCGTGAGATCGCTATCGCCCGAGACCACGGTCTTGCCGCCCGCCTTGATGGTCACCGTGCGACCGGAAGAATCGACCACCTTGCCGCCGGAAGCCACGTTCAGCGCGGAGATGGTGGTATCGGCCGTGACCACCCAGGTGGAGGTGCCGTCCACGTTCACGCTGATCGGCGCTTTGGAAGCCGACGACGAGCCGGAAATCGCAGCCGAATTCTCGGTGATTTCCGCAGAACCCGTCCACGAGGAGCCTTCCAGCAGGTTGAGCGTCACCGTCGAGATGGTGTCGGCGCTCACCTTGCCGGACAGGTCCTGCGAGCGCCCGGTGAAGTTCACCGTGGCCCCGTTCGAGCCGGCCGACCCCCAGTTGTTCGAATCGTTTCCGGCGGCGAAGATGAGGTCCGCGGCGGAGGAATCGAAGTCGAGTCTCGTGTTCTGCAGTACCACGTCGGCGGTGGCGTTGGTGAAGTAGAACATCGAGCCGGATTCGATGGCGGATTTCAGCGTGGAGTCCTTCGCCTGGAATGTGGCGTGTTCGCCGGTGGAGGTGTCCGCGTCGCCGGAGGTGGACTGGTAGATGATCACGCCGTTGGCCACGGGATCGGAGCCGGTGGTGCCGGTGTTGGTACTTTCCAGCGTCGACTTGTTGATGAGGATGGTGTTGAGGCCTTCCATGCCTGCGATCTGCGAGCCGCTCGCCGTGCCGGTCACGCCCGACACCTCGATATCTCCCGTGGAGTACAGCAGCGGCGATCCGATGCCGGCGGTGGAGAGCGTGGATCCGGTGACGGATACGGTCCCACCGCCGCGGTCGGTGGCCAGGGATGCGCTGTGATCGCCTTTCGTGCTGATGGTCATGCCGTTGGCGATGATCGACCCTCCGTAGGTGGCGTCAAGTCCGCGTGAATTGGCCGCAGAGGTGGCGATGTCCACGTCGTTGGCCAGCACCGTGGCCGAATCGGTGGCGAAGATGCCGTTCGATCCGGCGCTTTCGGCGTTGATGGAGGAGCCTGATATGACGGCTTTCGACTGCTTCCCCACCGCCAGCAGTACCGAGTTGGTGCCGTAGAAATTGCAGTTGTCGGAGTTGCTGCTGTCGCCCGATTTGACGAGTTTGCCGTTCGTGATGGTGAGCGTGCCGCCGTTTTGCGCGAGCGCCACGTTCTGGTCCGTCTGGGTCGCCGTGGTGGTTTCTCCGTCCGACGTGACTTCCTTGCCATCGGCGGCGAGCGCGCCGGAGTAGGTGCCCGTGTAGTCGTAGTTCATGGTGTTGGCTCCGCCGGGGCCGTTGAGCGTGGCCGCGATGCTTTGCTGCGATCCGGGGCTCGCTTTGAGCAGTGCCGTCACGCCCATGCCCGCTCCGAAGCCCGAGACCAGCGACACGGCCGCCGCGATGGCAATGGCTTTGCCGATCGGCTGCGTTCTGCGATTGACATGTTGATGGGTTGCATAAGCCATGATCGTTCCTTTCCCTTGAAGGCGGATATGTGGTTATGCGACGTCGTTAGTCGTATTAAGCACCTTGTTATTGCGACGGAACTGGATGCCGTCAGGAAGGTTTCTGGATGATTTTTGAAAGTTTTCTGAATGCGATTCCGCTGCGATTGCCCCTGCTTTCACCCCGTTTTCCGCCTTGAGCGCATGGCGCCAACGCGTTCAGCGAATAGATGGCGGCTTTGTCCCGGAGCGCGTCATACGATACGAATTGCGTAGCGCTACGTTTCCCGTATCGCTATGAGAGGAATCAATCGCCAAACCGGAGAGACAATGCACAACGTACTGCAGATTCTGCGTCGTGACTTCAAACGTCTGCTCACCGTGCCGGCGGCATGGGTGATCTTGATCGGTCTGATCTTCATCCCGCCGCTATACGCATGGTTCAACATCTACGGATTCTGGGACCCGTACGGCAACACCAACGGCATCAAGGTGGCCGTGGCCAATACGGACGAAGGCACCGACAACGCGCTGCTCGGCAAAGTCAATCTTGGCAACCAGATCGAAAGCACACTCAAAAGCAACGACCAGCTCGGCTGGGAGTTCATGAGCAGGTCCAAGGCGATAGAGGCCGTGCAGTCGGGCGATTGCTACGCGGCGATCGTCATTCCATCCGATTTCAGCGAAGACCTGGCCAACGTCGTGACCGATAGCAAGAACCGGCCCACGCTCGAATACTACGTCAACGAAAAGGCGAGCCCGATCTCGCCGAAGATCACCGACCAAGGCGCCACCACGGTCGACCGCACCGTCAATAACACCTTCGTATCCACCGTCAGCGAAACACTCGTCAAAGCCATCAACACGGCCAACGGCGCGACCAACGGCGAAGTCCATTCCATCGCCGGCGACGCCATCAGCGAACTCGACAAAACCAATCGCAATGTAGGCACGATCCGCTCCGTCATCTCGGATCTCGACAAGCAGCTCGCCAACGTTCCGCAGCAGACCCAGGCCGCACGCAATTCCATGAACGACGTGCAGCTGGCCGCGGCAAGCGCCGGCAAGGGCCTTGCCAACACGTCCAACGCGATCGGCATCGCGCAGAATCGCATCAACACCTTCTCCTCCGCCGCCGGCAGCGCGCTAGAAACCGGCTCCGGACTCGTCTCCCAGGCCGCGGCCCAATCGACAGCCAGCATCAACCAAATCTCGTCCGTGGTGGCGGCGGCAAGCGGCTCCGCGCAACAGGCGGTCACCGGCATGCAAAGCGTCACCGACAGCAACGCGAAGCTCATCGACAAGCTCAAATCCGCCAGCGACAACGCGCAATACCAGCAGATTATCAGCAAGCTGGAGGACACCAACAACGCCGCCGCCGGAACGCTCACCGACCTCAAGACCCTGAGCGCGGACACGCAGGCCACGGCCGGCAGCGTGACTGGACTTTCCACCAGTTTCAACAACAGCACACAGACCACGCTGAAAAGCGTGGACGCCGCGCGAAACGCCATCAATTCCGGAGCACTGCCACAGCTCAACTCCGGTCTGAGCTCGCTGGCCGTTACCACCGGAACGCTGTCCGGCGCGGTGACGAGCCAGACCGGACTGGTCAGCCAGACCAGCATCGTGCTCGACCAGCTCGATCAGCTGGCGTCGGACACGCGCACCACCCTCGAGCAAACCGACAGGCAGCTGGCGAAGGTGGAGACGAAGCTCACCACCGTCAGCACCGACCTGAAGGTCCTGACCACGGCGGATCTGCTCAAAACTCTGACCGGTGACAGCTCGCTCGACACGGACAAAATCGCCTCGTTCATGGAATCCCCCACCGTGATCAGCACGAAGAACGTGTACCCGATCAACTCCTACGGCTCCGGCATGGCACCGCTGATGACCAACCTGGCGCTGTGGGTGGGCGCGTTCGCCTTCGTGGTGATCTTCAAAGTGGAGGTGGATGACGAGGAGCTCGAGGATCTCGACCCGACTCCCACCGAAAAGTATCTGTCGCGCTACCTGCTGCTCGGCACCATGGGTGCCATCCAGGGCGTGCTATGCACCGTCGGCGACCTGATGCTAGGCGTGCAGACGGAGAACGCGCCGCTGTTCGTGCTCACCGGCGTGATCACGTCGCTGGTGTATCTCAGCATCACGTACGCGCTGTCCACCACGTTCATGCATATCGGCAAGGGCCTGTGCGTGGCGCTGGTCATCGTGCAGATCCCAGGCGCATCAGGCCTGTACCCGATCGAAATGATGCCGAAGTTCTTCCGCGCGATCTATCCGTTCGTGCCGTTCAGCTATTCGATCGACGCGTTCCGTGAAACCATCGCCGGCTTCTATGACGGACATTGGCCCAAGGCGATCGGCACGCTGCTGCTGTTTGCCGCCGTCGCCTTCTTCATCGGATTGGTGATCCGTCCGCTACTTACCAATCTCAACCGCCTGTTCGCCCGCGAAATCGAAGAAAGCGACATGATCATCGGCGAGGAGGTGGAGCTTCCGGAGCGTGGATACAACGTGTCCCAAGCCATCCAGGTGCTCGCCGACAAGGGCGGCTACCGCGAGGCCATCGAGGAACGGGCGAGCCGCTTCACCGAACTGTATCCGAAGCTCAAGCGCGGCGCACTGGTCCTCGGCTTCATCGTGCCGGTCATCCTGGCGGCCGTGTTCTCGTTCACCAACAGCGAGAAGGTGACCGTCCTGGCCACCTGGCTTGTCTGGATCCTGCTCATCATGGGCTTCCTCATGGTCATCGAATACATGAAGGACAGCCTGAACCGTCAGGTGGAGCTCGGCAACCTGAGCGACGAATCCATCCAATTCATGCTGATGGAGCGTCAGGCCGCGCGCATCCGCCGTAGAAAGCGCGCGCAGCAGGAGCGACGAAACCGGCTATTACACAAGACGCAACGACGCTCCGGAAAAGACGATCGCAAGACGAGCGTCGTCAGGGAAACGGCGGCGAACGTGACGGGCGCATCCCAGGACGACGGCGACGGCATCGCCATGCTCGTCCGGAAAATGAACGCGGCCGAAACCGCCGGAACCACGTCGGGAGCTTCACCCGAAACCACTGACACCACCGAAAACATCGATAACAACGCAGGAAGGAGCAACGCATGAAGAGCATCTGGAAACTGTTCGTCGGCGACATCCGACGCATCACCAGCAACGTCGTCTCCGTCATCATCGTCATCGGCCTGGTGGTGATCCCCGGCATCTTCACCTGGTTCAACGTGGCCGCCAGCTGGGACCCGTTCGCCAACACCGGCAATCTGAAATTCGCCGTGGCCAACACCGACAAGGGCTACAAGTCAGACCTCATCCCCGTGAAGATCAACATCGGCGACGAAGTGGTCAACACGTTGCGCTCCAACAGCCAGCTCGACTGGACCTTCACCACCGAAAAGGAGGCCATCGACGGCACCAAATCCGGCAAATACTATGCGGCCGTGGTGATTCCGAAGAACTTCAGCACCCGCATGATGACGTTCTTCACCTCCGATGGCGACCATGCCGAACTCACCTACTACAACAACGAGAAGAAGAACGCGCTGGCGCCGAAGATCACCGGACAGGGCGCTGACACGGTGAGCGCGCAGATCAACGAGATGTTCTCCGAGACGCTCACCGGCACCGCGCTGGAAATCGCCTCGCAGCTGGCCAGCCAGATGGACAAGCCGGCGGCGAAGAACCAACTCACGCAATTCACCGGCAACGTCAAGGAGTTCTCGGGCACGCTCACCGAAAGCGCGGACATGCTCAAATCGTTCGGCTCGCTGACCCAAAGCGCGCAGAATCTGCTGTCCAGCTCGGCCAGTCTGGTCGCGCAGGTGGATGGCAGTGCGAAGGGCGCCGGCTCGACGCTCAAGCAGGCCGGAGGCAGCGTGGATGACCTGACCGGTGCAGTGAAGACCAGCACCACGGCGCTTGGCACCGCGCTCGGCAAATCGGCCAACAGCTTCAAGTCGATGTCCGGCAGCGTGGACGACCTGTTCAACAAGGCGGGCACGCAGGCGGGCGACACCGCCACCGCACTGCGCAACCAGGCGTCGAACGTCACCAAGCAGGCGCAAAGCTACCAGCAGATCTCCGACTCGCTCGACGAACTCGGCAAGAACGACAAGCTGCCGGCAGCGGTGAAAACCGCCATCGACCATCTCAAGACCAACGTGGACGCAACTGTCACGCAGCTCAACGATCTGGCCGCGGCGCTCAATAACAGCGCCGCCAATATCGATACCAAGGTGAGCGACACCGCCACGGAACTGACGGAAATCAAAAAGCTGACACAGCAGGCGCAATCGTCCATCAAAGGCATCAAAACCGATTACGAGACCCAGCTCAAGCCGCAGCTCGACGGCATCGCCTCCTCGCTGAACGCCACGGTCGCCTCGCTGAACTCGGCCGCGACCAGCCTGAAAGGCGCGCTCGGCGATCTGAACGCCACCACCGCCGACGCGGACAAGCAGCTGACCGCCATCCACAAAGTGCTCGACTCTACCGCGGACAGCCTTTCCAAGGCCGGCACGAAGCTGGGCACATTCACCGGCACGCTGTCCGACGCGCTGGACAGCGGCGACATGAGCACCGTCAAGGACGTGCTGTCCGACAACACGGAATCGCTGGCAGCCACGCTGGCCGCACCCGTCAAGGTGAAGCGCAACGCGGTGTTCCCAGTCAAGAACTTCGGCTCGCAAATGGCGCCATTCTACACGTTCCTGCCGCTATGGGTGGGCTCGCTGCTCATGGTGGTGACGCTCAAGACCACCGTCTCGCGCAAAACCCGGAAGGAGCTCGACGACCCGAAGCCACATCAACTGTTCCTCGGACATTACGGCGTGTTCGGCGTGATCTCGCTGCTGCAAAGCACATTCTCGCTGGGCGGCAGCCTGCTGTTCCTGCACGTGCAGGCGGTGCATCCGTGGCTGTTCATGCTCTCCGGCTGGGCGAGCGGCCTGGTGTTCTCGTTCTTCACCTACACGCTCGTGGCCAGCTTCGGCAACGTGGGCAAGGCCATCGGCGTGCTGTTCCTCGTTATGCAGATCTCCGGCGCGAACGGCGCGTATCCGCTGGCCGTGCTGCCGAAGATCATCAGCGGAATCAGCCCGTTCCTGCCCGCCACCCATTCGATCGTGGCCATGCGCGCGGCGATCGGAGGCATTTATGGCAACGATTACTGGTATGCGATCGGCGCGCTGCTGCTGTTCATTCCGCCGCTGCTGCTCATCGGCCTGCTGTTGCGCATTCCGCTGATCAAATTCAACAAGTGGTATGTGGGCAAGCTGGAAAGCACGAAGGTGATCGCAAGTGCCTGACATGATGGGCGCATCCATGGGAACGCCGATGCCGGGGGCTCCGTGTACGGGCGCTCCGGAAACCGGACGCGGCAACTCGTCGGGGTCCTTGCCGGGGTCTCTGCCGGGAACCGTCAAAGGCGCCGTACAGGATGCGGTGGAAGGGGTCGTCAGCAAAGCCCGTGGACGGCGTGAGCAGCTACGGGAGCAAACCGATCGCAAAATCATGCGCGCCACATTGGAAATCCTGATTTCCGACGGCATCGGCGCGGTGACCATCGAGGAGGTCGCACGCCGTTCGGGAGTGGCGAAAACCACCATCTACCGGCGGTATCGCAATGCCGATGACCTGCTGCAGCGCATCCAGGTGGAGGTTGCGGGACTGCCGGATTTCGACGATCTTCAGCCGTCCCGCGACGGCCTGCGCGTGATGCTGCAGCGAATCCAGGGCTGCTTTGACAGCGAACTTGGTTTGAAAGCCGTCGGCGTGGTGCTGACGTCCGACAACGATTCACTCAAGGCGATCACGACGCAGGTGCTGGAACCTGCCGAACAACGTTTCATGGGATTCATGCAACGCGGAATCCGTGCCGGCGTGTTCCGGGACGGCTTGGACTGCAAGTTCCTGTTCAGCACGGTGCTGGGTTCCATGTTGGCGTGCAAGGCGCTGGCGGAGCACAAGCCCGACATGGGGCAGGAGGCCGGCTCCTGGGCTGATCGCATGGCCGCGTTGCTCTGGCCGAACGTCTGCGCCGACACGAATCGGTAGCTGCCCGGCGACAGCTCGGCACCCTACTGAACCGAAGCCTCCTGTCGCGCCACGTCAAGGGCCTTGTTGAAGGCTTCGGTGGTCCAACTGGCGCCGGCGAGCTTGTCGACTTTGAGGTCCTTCAGCGGCTTGCCGACCACCGCGTCCGGCACGGCTTTGGCGAAGTCGTTCTGATGCTTTTTGGAGATGGACGTGAACGGATGGCCGACGATGCTCACCGCCGTGACGTTCTGGTTCTTAATAGTCAGATGCACGTCGATGGTATCCTCGCCGACCGGGCCGTACTGGCCGTTGACCGAATAATCGCCGTCGGCGTAATTGCCGGTGTCCTTCTTGTCGGAGGTCGTGGAATTCTTATCGTCGGCATGGTTCTTCGTAGAGCCATCGCTGTTGGCGGTGTTGTCAGTGGCCTTGCCTTCGGTATTCGACTTGTCTTCCTGCGATTGCACGCTTTCGCCGGAATTTCCGGCATATTCGTCGTCCATCGGCGTTGCCTTCGGTTCGCCGCATGCCGACAGCAGCGCCAGACTTGCCGCCGACAGCGCGATGACCTTGACCGCGTTCGATTGAGCAGCGCTCATTATTACCCCTTCCGCCCGTCATAACGGGCAATGTGTCCATCCAGCCGCCGCAAAACGGCCTTGTGCTTGCTATTCCGCCGTACGACCGTCCGTATCGCCGGTTTTCGCGGCCTTCGTCGGATCCGCGAACGAAATCGCGACACCGCCGTTCTGCGCGCCCTCCGCGTCCGAGCCGGTGTGCGCCGGTTCGCCACCGGCTGCCTCGTACGCCCGACGCGCCTCCTCGTCGTTCCACTGTTCGCCGACGAGCACGCCATGGTTAAGCATGATCTCACGTTGTGCGCAGGAAGCGACGAGCGCGTCATGCGTGACGACGATGATCGTCGTGCCCTGCTCGTGCAGCTGGCGGAACAGGTCGAGCACGATCTTCTCGTTCTTCTCGTCCAGGTTGCCGGTCGGCTCGTCGGCGAGGATGAGCTTCGGGCAGTTGATGAGCGCGCGGGCGATGCACACGCGCTGCTGCTCACCGCCGGACAGCTGGCCGGGCAGATGGTGCGCGCGATCCTTCAATCCCACACGCTCCAACGCTTCCATGGCCTGCTTCTCGTCGACGACGGAATGGTAGTACTGCGCCACCATCACGTTCTCCACGGCCGTCAGATGCGGCACCAGGTAGAACTTCTGGAACACCAGTCCGATCATGTTTTTGCGCACGTCGGCGAGCTGCTTGGCGTTCAAATCCTCCAATCGCCGGCCTTCAAGCATGACGGAGCCCTTCGACGGCGTATCCATGCAGCCGATCATGTTCATCAGCGTGGTCTTGCCGGAGCCGGACGAGCCGACAATCGCCAGCCATTGCCCTTGCGGAACGGTCAGGCTCAGGTCGTCGACGGCGTGCAGGTCGCCGTAAATCTTGGAAATGTGGTCGAGTTCAAGCAGGGTATGTTCGGAGCTCATGATTATTCCTCCCTCAGAACGATGGCGGGGTCGATGCGGGTCGCGCGGCGGACCGGCGGAATGGAAGCGATGACGGCGATGAGCATGCTCAGCATCAGCGATGCGATGCCCAACAGCCAATTGAAGCCGAACGCGCGGTCGAATACGGTGACGCACAGGATGCGGGCGAGCGCGTAGCCGATGGCAGTGCCGAACAAGCCGCCGATCAGGCCGTAGATGGCGGATTCCACGGTGAATTCGGCGCCGATGGCCCGCGATGAGGCACCGAGCGCCTTGCGCAGGCCGATTTCGTTGCGTCGCTGGCTCACGATGGAACTGATGGTGGTGCCCACGCCGACGAGCGTCAGCACAAGCACCACGAGCGAAACGATCCAGAACAGCGTCTGCAGCATGGCGATGATGCGGGTGTCGGACGAGGTGATTCTGGTGACGGTCTGCGCCTTCACCGCGCTGTTCGAATTGCGGTTGATGCCGTCGACGATGGCATTCAGGTCATCGCCCATGGCGTTCACCGAGTATTCGACCACGTCGGCGCCGCGCTTGGAGCCGGCGAGTTTGGCCACATCCGCGGTCGTCGCGTAGATGATGGAGTCCTCGTTGCCGCCGGTGTCGACGATTCCCGATACGCGGAATTCGGTGCCGTCGGTGTCCATGATGTCAGACGAGACGCGGCCGTTTTCCGTGGCATGGGTGCCCGTTTCCGCGCTACGAGAAGCTGCGTCCGCTTCTCCTGCGCCTTGGGCACCCGTGCCCGTGTCTTCCGTATCTTCCGTACCATCCGTGCCTTCCGCACTCTGAGCGTCCGATTCTGCAGAATCGGACATCTGGGATCCGTTTTGGGCACTCTTCGTGTCCGATTCTCCAGAATCGGACATTCGCGGGTCGGATTTGGAGCTTTGTTTGTCCGATTCTGCAGAATCGGACGTTTGGGCATCGGAGGAACGGTAGGCGATGGTGACGCGACTGCCGACCTTCACGCCGAGCGCGTCGGCCACGTCCCGGCCGACCATCACGTTGCCCGCGCTGGACCAATCGCCCGTCACGTTCCAATGGCGGTTGAGCGCCCTGACGGATTTCGCATCCACGCCGGCGATGGTGTACGGCGCGGAGTTGACGCGCACGCTTTCATACCGATATGCGGCCGATTTCGCGCTGTGTCCGGCCGTTACGAGCGATGTCACGGCACGCATGGTCGTACTGTCGATGCCTTGCGATTTTCCCGAGGCGGCTGACGGCGTGACGATCAGGTTCGCGCCGTATTCGCGCATTTCCTCATTCATCTGCCGTGGCACCGCGACGCATACGGACGCGAGGCAGAACAGCGTGGCCGCGCCGACCAGCGACGCGATCACGGCCATCATCGCCCGCGAACGGCGACGGAACACCGCGCCCCACAGCATGGTGAAGAACATCCTGCGATTCGTCATCACACACCCCCTACGAAATTCGTCCCCAGCTTCAGCTTCAACTCACCGTCCATGAAGCACCTCCGCCGGCTTAAGCCCCAAAATCGCCCGGATCGACGACAGCGAGGCGACCAGGATGGTGACGGCGAGCAGCACGAACACCAGCACGAACACCATCGGCCGCATGGTGATGCCGGAGCCGAACACCACGTGTCCCACGATCTGCGCCACACCGGAGCCAAGCAACGCGCCCACGATCGCGCCAGCCAGCGCAACCACCGCCGTTTCGGCGAGCATCAGACGCGAAACCGCACCGTCCGTAGCGCCGATCGCCTTCAGCAACGCCAATTCCGAGCCACGCTCGCCAATCGAGGCGGCCATGAGGTTGGCCACGGCGATAGCGGCCGCGACCAGCGACAGCACGGTCATAAGTACCATCACCGCCTGCGTCTTGTTCAGCACGTCGCCCTGCAACGCGGCCACCTGGCGCACCTGCTTGGCCACCGCCCCCGGCAGCACCTCCTCGATCTGGTAGGCGATCGACGAGGGATACGCCGTGCAGTACCAGGTCTCCCACTCGTCCTGCGTGAGCGCGGCCGGGTTCTTCGACGCCTTGCGCGCGAGGTCGTTGTCGGGCGTGGTGAGCGCCTTGACCTCGATCTTGTCGACGGAATCAGGCAGGTTCGCGAGCGTCTGCGCCATGATAGACGGCATGTAGATGGCGTTGTCGTCCGAATCGCCGGAATCGAATATGCCGACGATCTTCACTTTCACGCGATTCCGCTCGGTGCCATTTCCGTCGGATGCGGCGATCGTTTTGTCAAGCGTGACGCTGTCGCCGATCTTCAGGCCGAGTTTCGCGGCGACCGCGCTGCCGGCCATCGCCTGCTCGCCGCCGTCCTTCGGCCATGTTCCGCTGACCTTCCACCACGATCGCATGCCATCCACGCCGACCACAGTGGATTCGCCGGAATCCATGTGCAGGGTTTTGGCGAACCAAGTGCCCACAACCGGCACATTCGCGGCCTTACAGCTGCCTTGCGACGTGCCGGAGCAGCCAGCGTCGGCGTGGATGTTCAGCTCGGGCGCGAAGTTGGTGATGTTGAACGCCCAGAAGATGGTCTTGATCTTCTTCGCGTCAGATTCCTTCAAAAACGACGTCGGGTCGGAGGAGGACCCGGAAGCCGTGGAGGTCGCCGAAGACGTTCCGGAATCGCCCGAACCGTACAGATCGCTCACCACCGCGTCGGATTTCGGCTGAACGATGATGTTCGAGCCGTACGTGGACAGTTCCGCGTTGAGTTTGTCGCCCACGTCGAACACCACGCCGAGCATGGCCACGCTGACGGTGGCGGACAGGCATACGGTGACGGCGATGAGCAGCCGTCGCTTGAACTGCCGGCTGAACGAACGGAAGATCATATTCAGGAAGAACATGGGATTCGGCTCTCCTTTCGCTCACTGGAAGTGGCTCGACAGCGCGTCGAGCGCGGACGTTTGGATGACGATTTTGCCAGGTTTAATCTGGTAGTCGAAGGGGATGGGGTTGCAGCCGCCTTTGAAGCCGATGGTGGCGAGGTTGATGGCCACATCGCACTTCTTGCAGATGATTTTGCCGTCCTTCTCGTAGTAGCCGGCGTCGCCGCAGTTGTCGCACGCGTCAAGGCCGACGCCGTACGCGCCGCCGTTCTTCTTGATGATGATGAAGCGCATGACGGTGCCGTCCTTCGCCTTGTATTGGAAGCGATGCAGATGGCCGTCGGAAACCTGGCTGAATTTGATGGTGGCCACGCCGTCGGCGAGCGAATACTCCTCCGGCGGGGAAAGGGTGACGACTTTCTGCGTCTGTGCGACGCCGTACGTCAGGGCCACGGTGACGCCGATCATGGCAACGAGGCTGAACGCTCCGGCCGCTTTCGCACGGCGGCGGAAGGCGATGTGCGTGCGCGCGATGGCTTCGTTGGCGCCGGTGGGCTTGACTTTGAAGCCCATGACGATGCTGGCGATTGCGGGGATGACGAACACCAGCGCCATGGCGATGGTCATGTCCCGCTGATGGTTGATGCCCCATACAAGCGCCAGGAAGGCGGCGGTCGGGAAGCTGACGATGCGTTTGGATTGGAGGATCTGCGCAAGGTCGGTGAAATGCTGTGCGAACAACAGAGCGACCAGCAGCAGCACCGCCGTGGTGAACGACCAGCGTACGGCGGTGGAACGCATTGTACGGAATATCAGCGCCGCGATGATCGCGACGGCGGCGCCCAGCGCGAAGCCGAGCGCGCGCAGCAGCATGTCGGAAGTGAAGATCGGATCGCCGGGCTCGACGAAAATCGTCAATCGCAGAATCACGTCGGGCAGCGCGCGGAAGGTGGTGGCGGCGATCGCCAGCGCGGCCACGAGATTCGCAACGTCCAGCAATGCGCGGTGGCGATGCCAGTCGGTAGTGATGCGACGGGCGAGGATGACGACGACGAACACGGCCACGTCGAAGACGACGCAGCACCACAAGGTCGGATAGTTGACGAACGTGCGCTGCGTGATGACGGCCGTGGCACGCAAGGCGGCGAAGACGATGGCACCGGCGAATCCGACAACGAAGCCGGCCAGTCTCCAATACGCGCTCAACGGCTTATCCCGTCCCTCACCGACGGTGAGCATGACGTTCAGTGCCATGACGAGCAGAGCGGGCGCCAACACGCCCTGCAACACCGTCACAAACTGCAGCAGCATCCCAAAATCCTTTCGTCCCTCCCCAACCCGAGGAGTTCCCAATCATCCCTCCCCCAAAATCGAGGAGTTCCCAGCCTTTCCACCCTGCAATCGCAAGGAATAAGTCGCTCCCTTAAAACGCGAGAGAGCGGCCGCGCCGTATGTTGCTCGACCGTAAGCTTGGCCGAACGGCCTTGAGTGTGTCGAGCAACATATGGCGCGGCCGCGAACGGCAACCATTACAAGGAGCGAATCACCATTCCTGCGGCGTGTAGTTCCAGTCCGGGAAGGTGACCTCGATCGGTTCCGTCCAGAAGCGTCCCTTCACACCCGTCTCCGGATCGACGTGCAGCATCCAGCCCTTCTTCTCCGGGGATTCGATCTTCAGCACGAGCTTGTAGGCACCGGCCTTGTCGAGCTTGACGTTGGCACCGTAGTGCGGGCCGTCGGAAGCGTTCATCTGCATGAAAGTGCCGGAGCCGACGGACTTGTTGGAGGTCTTGTCGATGATGTCGTAGTTGACGGTGAGGTCCGGCACGAAGTCGCCCTTGCCGTAGCCGAGTTCGGTGCCCTTCTTGTTGGCGTGGATGTCGGCTTCGAGGTGGAAGCTCGCATCGGCGGCCTTGAGGCCCATGCCGGACGGTTCCATGTCGATGGGCTGGAAGTACACGGCGTTGACGGTCAGCGGGCCGACTTCCTGGTCGGAATGCTTCTCGTCGACCTGGATCTCCTCGAATCCGGCGCCGGAATCGTCGGAACTGGAATCGTCGGCGGCCTTGGTGTCCTTCGCCGTGTCCGACGTGGACGTGCTGGACTTGTCCGACGAGGCGGCGTTGTCGGAGCCGCCGCATGCGGACAGGGAGAAGGCCATGGAGCCGGCCAGCAGGACGCCGAGCAGAGCGGCGATCTTCTTATTCTTCATTTCTCTTTCCTTCTGTGTTGTCGGATGGTGAGGAAAAATTTTGGAAATATGTTGCGATTGCGAATCGCCATTGTCAGGCGTGCGCCGCGCCCGTATCGCCCGTATCGGCCGCCGTACGCAGTCTGCGTTTGCGCGCGAAGCCGACGATGAACAGCGCTATCACTGCGATGGCGGCGATGGCTTGGGCGGCAAGGCATTCGACGTACGGATACAGGCCGATCCAGTCGTTCGTCGGTACGCTCGACAGATAGTGGCCGTCGATGAGGTCGCCTTCGATGAGCGCATGGATGCCGCCACCGGCGAAGATGACCACGAGCACGGCCATCAGGATCGAGGTGACGAGGAAGAACAGGCCGATGGGGATCTTCACGGAGGTGAAGCGCAGCACGAGGAAGATGATCAGCAGCACTACGGCCGCGGCGATGCCGCCGATCCACATGCCTTGCGAATCCTGGCTCATGGAGTAGATGGATTCGTAGAAGATCACGGTTTCGGCGCCTTCACGGAATACTGCGAGGAAGCTCAGCATGGCGAGCGAGACGACCATGCCCAGGCTCACGCCTTCGCCAGCCGCCACCTTGCCTTGCGCGTCGGCCACGGCGGACTCGGTTTTGGTGCGGATGTAGCGGTTCCAGGCTTCCACGGAGCTCTTGTTGAGCATCCAGTTGCTGGTCCACAGCAGCATGAGCATGGCGATGAGCGCGCATACGCCTTCGGAGATTTCCTGGATCGGACCGGAGCCGCCGAACAGGAAGGTGAAGAGCACGGCAATCAGTCCGGAGCCGGCGAGTCCGGCGAGCACGCCGAGATAAATCCACTTGGTGAAACGCTGGTTGCCGGATTTGACGAGGTAGGCCACGACGGCGGCCACGACCAGCAGCGCTTCGAGACCTTCGCGGATGAGGATGAGGAACGCCTGCCCGGCAGAGCTGGTGACGGCTTTGGTGAAGCCGTTGACGTTGCCGGACGCGCCACCGTCGAGGGTGGCGGCGTCTTCGACGAGCCAGCTCTTAAGGTCGTCGACGAGTTTCTTAATCTGCTTCTGGGATCCGCCGTCACGCATGGTCTTGCGGGTCATTTTGAACTGGTATTCGACTTGAGAGACGCGGTTGCCGGAGATGGCGTTCATGACGTTCTTTTCGAAGCCGAGCTTTTCGTAGTACTGGTAGTACGCGTTGTTGACGAGGCTGGAGCCTTCTGCACCCTTGCCGGAGACGGCGGCCTTGTACGCCTTGTCGAGGATGACGTTCATTTCCTTGGCCACGTCGCTCCACGTGCGGTCGCCTTTGCCTTTGGAGGAGTTCTTCTTGGCGGCGTCGAGCTTCTTGCGCTCGGCAGCGGTCTGCTCGGCGCGCTGCTTCGCGTACGTTTTCGGATTGGCGAGGTTCGCGTTGCCGTCGAGCGTCTGCGCAGTCGAGGCGAGGTCGGCGTTCAGCGTGGCGATTTTGCCGGAGATGGCGTCACCCTGCCCCTGCTGGTAGGCGATCCCTTCCAAGTCGGTGAACTGCTTGAGCAGTTCGGCCTGTTTGTCGGCGGAGATGGTGTCGTTGACGGCCTTCGAGAAGTTGGACGCGTCGTAGCCGATCCAATGCGCGGTCTGGAAGTCGGTGCCGGCCTGGCCGTAGTTGCCGTCACGGTAATCCCGTTCGGCGGTGTCGAGCTGTTCGGCGATGTTGTCCGCCACGGCGGTCCAGGAATCGAAATCCGTCTGGCTGTCATCGGCGGCGGACGCCTGCCGCGGCATCGCGGTGCCGGCGAACAGCGTGGCGAGCGCGATCATCAGCGCGGCGACGAGCGTGACGAGACGGCCGGAAGCCGAGACGCGCGAATCGCACGAATCGTAGGAACCGGCTGCGTGGCGCTGCGCGACGCGAGATGACATGGGTCGAACCTTTCTTCCGCAAATCTTTTCGGCGCGCTTTTCCCCGACGTGCCCGACGTACGAAGCGCGCATCGGAAGCCAAGATAGAACGAAACTTTTTTGAATCACAGTCTTGATTTTTGATTGGTCTTGTTGTATCGCGCATGGAAAAACGTCGGAATTCCGCCGTTTTTATTTTTCCCGTCTTCCGCGTGTCGTCTCACATTGTGACGCTCACCGCCGTTCCGCAACACCCCCGTCCGCCCGAAACGTGAAGCGAACTCCATGCCAAAGCGTCGGTTTGTATAATCGCGACTTGTATAGTCACGATTAGTATAATCGTAACTATACAAAGCTACGGGGGTATCAAAATAAGGCGATGCCTCATGCCACACCCACGAAAAAACATCTCGCTTATGAGTGGCGGATTTGGCAGGGTGACAGTTGGTATCTCACTTATAGATGGCGGCCCCTTTGCGAGATACAAGGGTTAGAGGGGCGAAAAGATGCCCCCTAGGTTCGTTTCTCCGCCGAGACCCGCCATCTATAAGCGAGATAGCACCGGGCGAGCCCCGGAATCCGCCATCTATAAGCGAGATACACGTCTCAATTGGCTCAACCGTTTCAATCACCCAACAGCCAATCAATGGCATTGACAATGCGGATACCATCCTCGGTGACGCCCGCGCTGAACTGGTCAAGCGTGATGACCATGCGGGGAAATGCGTCGGACAGCTCCCGTCTGCGCGTCTGCTCCTCCAGAAAATGTGAAGTATACTTTACATTTTCTGAATTTTAAGGCCGAATGTGAAGTATACTTTACGTTTTTCGTCAACAGTAAGCTCACTGCTCCAGCATGGCGAGCACCTTACGCTCGTTGTAGAAGGCGAAACCCGCTATGTGTGGCAGATTCCCGCATGTGCGGAAAGTGATATGCGCTATGTGTGGCAGATTCCCTTGGGCGAACGCGCTTAGAGGGTATCATTCCCACCCCCTAAGCATGAGCTTCGCCGAGACAAATGCCACATATAGCGCAAATCATTTTCGCGGACACCAGGAATCTGCCACATATAGCGCATATCAGGTTGCCCAGGCACGAACTCCGCCAAGCCGGGCACGCGCTAGCATCGTGGGTATGGATTCCCTCGCACCGCTCGCGCATCGCATGCCGTACACCGCCGCGTTCCCCAAGGCGCTCGGCACGGGGCTGCTGATTTCGACGCCTCGCCCAATCGCCCTGGAACTGTGCGCCGAAATAGGACGATTCATCGACGAATACGAGCATGTGCTTTCGCGATTCCGCGCCGATTCACTGGTTGCGCGCATTGGCAACGCCGAGCACGGCGGGCATTTCGATTTTCCCGATTGGGCCGGTCCGCTGTTCGATTTGTACGACGCGCTGCACACCGCCACGCGCGGCGCGATCGACCCGTGCGTGGGCGAGGATCTGATTCTCCTCGGCTACGATCCCGCGTTGAGTTTCACCGTTGAAGCCGGCGCCGGCGAGTGCCTGGGCGCGCTGCACGGTCGGGCCGTATGGGGTCGGGATGTGGTTCGTTCGGGTGGTACGACGTTGGTCACGCGCGGCCCGGTTCATATGGATTTCGGCGCGTGCGGCAAAGGCTATCTGGTTGATTCGCTGGGCGGATTGCTCACCGATTCGGCCAAGGCGCCCGGCTCCGCGCATCAGCCCGCCACCTCGGGCGGCAAGCGCAAAAGCGCCGGCCCGGAATTTGTGATCGATGCGGGCGGCGATCTGCTGGTGCGCACGAACAAGCCGATTCGTGTGGCGCTTGAGGATCCGGACGATCCGTCCCGCGCGGTTGGCGTCGCGCGGATCAGCGATGGCGCGTTCTGCGCGAGCGCGCCCAGCCGTCGCCATTGGGAGGTGGCGGTCAGCGAGCAAACGCATCTGGCGATCCACCACCTGCTCAACGCCATCGACGGCCTGCCCGTGCAGCAGACGGAGGCCACCTGGGTTGCGGTGCGATCCGCGTCGTTTGGCGGCTATCCGACTGCGGTGGCGGACGGGTTGGCTACGGCGCTGTTCGTTGCGGATCCGAACGAGCTGAGCAGCACTTTCGCTTTCGATTGCGCCACGTTGGACGTCGACCGTCACGCCACCATCAGTGCCGGTTTCCCCGGCCGCTTCTTCTGATTTCCAACAGAACTCACGGAATGAGGTTGCCGGCGGCCACGTACAGGTCCCACCAATCCTGCTTGTCGAGGTCGATGTCCGCGCCGTCGAGCATTTCGCCCAGTCGGGTGGGGTTCATCGAGCCGAGCACGATCTGAATCTTCGCCGGATGCCTGAGCACCCATGCGGTGGCGATGGCGTTGGCGCTCACACCGTACTTGGCGGCCTTTTCGTCCAGCGCCTTGTTCAACTCCGGGAAGTGCTCGTTGCCTACGAACGGGACGTATTCCGTGCCGGACTGGAACGGGCTCCATGCCTGGATGGTCATGTGGCGCAGTCGCGAGTAGGACAGCAGTCCGTCCGAATGGTTGACCACGACCATGCCTTCGGCGCCGGAATTGGTCATCAGCTCGTCGCTGACCATCTGCGCGTGCATCAGACCGAACTGCAGCTGGTTCGCCTCGAGCCTCATGGCCGGGTCGTCTCCGAGCCAGGATTGCAGCAGTTCCGCCTGCCACGGGTTCACGTTGCTCACGCCGAAGTGACGCACTTTGCCCGCCTTGTGCAGGGTAGTGAACGCTTCGACGATCTCCTCGGCCTCCATCAGAGTGTCAGGCCTGTGCAGGAGCGCGAAGTCCACGTAATCGGTGCCGAGCGCCTCCAGTTCCTCGTCGAGTCGCGTGATGAGGTGCTTCGCGGAGAAGTCGTAGCGGGTGGCGTGCACGTTGTTCGAGTCGCTGAAGTCGATGTTGATGCCGAACTTCGTCTGCAGGAAGATGTCCTCGCGCTTGAGCCCGGCGTCCTTCCACGCGCGGCCGAGCACACGCGAGCTGGCATGGTCGCGGTTGACGTTGAATCCGTAGATGTCCGCCGTGTCGAAGAAATTGACTCCATGCTCGGCGGCCGTGCGCACGACTTCCGCCGCCGCGTCCGCGTCCAGCGCGTCCATGCGCATCACGCCTAACGCCGCTTGCGATGCGACCACTGCCGATTTGCCGATTTCGATGCTTTTCATGACCGCCCACTTTCTTTGTGATTTTCAAATACGTCAATCGATTGACGTCAGTCACCTCAATGGTAAATCCGCCGTCCCGTCAGCGCAACACAATAAAAATGCCGAAGCCAAAACGCAAAAATCCGGAGGGGTGGTCCCTCCGGATTTTTTAGCGAGTCAGTACGCCAACCTCACTCGGCCAGCGTGAACTGGCTGTTGTAGATGTCGGCGTAGAAGCCGGACTTCGCGAGCAGCTCCTCATGGGTGCCGCGCTCGACGATATCGCCGCCGTTCATCACCAGAATCATGTCGGCGTCGCGGACGGTGGACAGGCGGTGCGCGATCACGAAGCTCGTGCGCCCCACGGTCAGCGCGTCCATGGCCTTCTGAATCAGTTCTTCGGTACGCGTATCGACCGAGGAGGTGGCTTCGTCAAGGATCAGGATCGGCGCGTCCTCCACCATGGCGCGAGCGATGGTGAGCAGCTGCTTCTGCCCCTGCGACAGCGAGGTCTTGTCGTCCAGCACGGTGTCATAACCGTCCGGCAGCGACATGATGTAATGGTGCAGGCCAACGGCCTTGCAAGCGGCCACAATCTGCTCGTCGGTGACGCCGGACTTCGAATACGCGATGTTTTCACGCACTGTTCCACGGAACACCCACGTGTCCTGCAGCACCATGGAGAACTGGTCGTGCACGTTCCAGCGCGGCACGGACTTGGTATCCACGCCGTCGATCGAAATCGAACCGCCGGAAATCTCGTAGAAGCGCATCAGCAGGTTCACCATCGTGGTCTTGCCGGCACCGGTCGGGCCGACGATGGCGATCTTCTGGCCGGACTTCACAGAGGCCGAGAAGTCGTTGATGATCGTCTTGTCCGGATCGTAGCCGAAACGCACATGGCTGAATTCCACGTCGCCGCGCACCGGCTGCGGCTTGCCGTCCGCGTCAACGCCGAGCAACGCCCGCTTGCCGGATTCGTCGGCCAGTTCCGGCTCGTCAAGGAAGCCGAACACGCGCTCGGAGGCAGCCGCGCAACGCTGCAGGTTCTGGAAGGCCTGCGCGAACTGGGAGAGCGGCTGGGTAAACAGGCGGATGTACATCATGAACGCCACGATCACGCCGAATTCGATCTTGCCATCCATGGCGAGCGCCGCGCCCACCACGCACACGACCACGTAGCCGAAATTGCCGATGAAGTTCATCAGCGGCATCATCAGGCCGGACAGGAACTGGCTCTTCCAGCCGGAAACGTACAGGTCGTTGTTGTACTTTTCGAAGCGCTTGATGGAGTCCTCTTCGCCGCAATATGCCTTGACCACGGTGTGGCCGGAGTACATCTCCTCCACGTGCCCGTTCACGTCGCCGAGCGCGATCTGCTGCTGGGCGAAGTATTTCTGCGAGACCTTCATGATCAGGCCCATCACGATCAGGCCGAGCAGTGCGGAACCGATGGCGCACAGCGTCATGATCACGTTGTTGTAGAACATCATGATCAGTGCGCCGAAGAACAGCGTGACGGACGTGATCAGCGAGCCGAGCGACTGGCCGAGCGTCTGGCCGATCGCGTCGACATCGTTGGTGATACGGCTCAGCACGTCGCCGTAGCTGGTTTTGTCGAAGTACTTGAGCGGCAGCCTGTTGATCTTCACGTTGATCGCCTCGCGCAGCTGCTGCGCGGTGCGCTGTGTCACGCTCGCCATCAGCCAGCTTTGCACGTAGCACAGCACCGCATAGCCCACGTACAGTGCGACCAGCAGCCAGGCGATACGGTTCACCGCGTCGAAATCGATCGAGCGCATCACCGGCTTGCCGTGCACGATGGCCGGCAGGCCCTTGGTGATCTCGTTGGTCATGTCTTTGAGCTTGTCCGGGCCGATGATCTGGCAGACGGTACCCGCCGCGCCCAGAATCAGCGAGAGGACAATCACCGGAATGTACCGGCGGCAGAAGCGCATCAGCTTCTTCATCGCACCGCCGAAATCCTGCGGTTTTTCAACGGGTCCGCGCCTGCGGCCATGCCCCATGCCTGCCATGTCAGCGGCCTCCCTTCAGTTCGTTTTCGCTCAGCTGCGACTGCGCGATCTGGCGGTACACTTCGCAGTTGTCCATAAGTTCCTTGTGCGTGCCCTGGCCGACCACCTTGCCGTCGTCCAGCACGATGATGCGATCGGCGTTCATGATCGTGCCGATGCGCTGGGCGACGATCAGCTTGGTGGAGTCCTTCGCTTCCCGTTCGAGCGCGTCGCGCACGGCACGGTCGGTTTTGAAGTCGAGCGCGGAGAAGGAGTCGTCGAAGATCAGGATTTCCGGGTGGCGGTAGACGGCGCGCGCGATGGACAGGCGCTGCTTCTGGCCGCCGGACACGTTGGAGCCGCCTTGCGCGATGGAGGATTCGTAGGCGTTATCCTTCTTGGCGATGAACTCGGTGGCCTGGGCCACCTCGCATGCCTGGCGCACGTCGGCCATATCGGCATCCGCCCCGCCCGACTTATCGCCGTAGCTCACGTTGCTGGCTATCGTGCCCTTGAACAGGAACGATTGCTGCGGCACGTAGCCGATCTTGTCGCGCAACGCCTTGAGCGTGTAGTCGCGCACATCCACGCCGTCGACCAGCACCTCGCCCTGCGTGGCGTCGTAGAATCGCGGCACGAGGTTGATCAGCGAGGATTTGCCGGAACCGGTGGAACCGATGAATGCCACGGTCTGGCCCTTCTTGGCGCTGAAGCTGATGCCTTCGAGCATGGCCTCGCGCGAATCCGGATAAGTGAAGCTCACATTGCGGAATTCGATTTCGCCGCTTCTGCCCGGCTTGCCTTCGGTGTGAGTGCCATCGGTGACGAGCGGTTCGGTATCGATCACTTCGAGCACACGCTGTGCGGACACGTCGGCACGCGGCCAGAGCACGAACACCATGCTCAGCAGCAGAAAGCTCATGATCACTTGCACGGAGTAGCTGGAGAACACCACCATGTTGGAGAAGGTGGTGAGCTTGTCGGTCAGGTCGGCGGCGTCGATCAGGTAGGCGCCGATCCAGTAGACGGCCAGCATCAGGCCGTTCATGACGGTGTTCATCAACGGCATCATGATGGCCATGGAACGGTTGGTGAACAGCTGTGTGTCGGTAAGTTCCTTGTTGGCCTTGGTGAACTTGGCTTCCTGGTAGCCCTCGGCGTTGTAGGCGCGGACCACGCGCAGGCCGGTGAGGTTCTCGCGCGCCACCAGGTTGATGTTGTCGGTCAGGCGCTGCATGGCCTTGAACTTCGGCATGACGAAGTGCATGATCACGGCGATGACCGCCAGCAGTACGACCACGGCGACGCCGGTGGCGAACGTCCATTCGAAGCCCTTGCCGGCGATCTTGCACACGGCCCACACGGCCATGATCGGCGCCTTGACGATCATCATCAGACCCATGGTGATGAACATCTGGATCTGCGTGATGTCGTTGGTGGAGCGGGTGATCAGCGATGCGGTGGAGAATCGGCTCATTTCGGCCGGGCCGAAGCTTTCCACCTTCTTGAATTCGAGCGAGCGCAGGCGCTGGCTGAACGAGGCACCCACGCGTGCGGCGATGTAGCCGGTGACGACGGCGCACGCCGCGGAGCCGAGCGAGACGAGCAGCATCTTGCCGCCCGCCACCCAGATGTCGTGCATCTTGCTGCCGGGGGTTTCGACGAGCTGCGTGATGTCGGCCATATAATCCGGCAGGGTCAGGTCAAGCCAGATCTGACCGACGATGCTGACCAGCGCGACGAGCATCTGACCGATCTCCGCTTTGGAGAGGTATCGTACGATGCGAAGCATGCTTGGTTCCTTCTCTTGTTTTGTGTTTTGCTTGTTTTCTTACGATTAGTTTTCGCGATTTTTCGCGGTTTTTGCGATTACTGGATTGCGATTACTTACACTGTGAATTATTTACAGCGTAAGATACTACGCGTCTTCCTGTGCGTTTCCTGAGAACGCGGCTTTGACCTCGTCCGCCGTGGGGCGCGGTTTGCCGGGCATGCACAGCGACATGTACGTGGTGAATTCCTCGGTGAGCTCAACGAATTCGCGCGCGCGGCGCTCCCCCATCTGCGAGAAGATCCAGCAGATCGCCTCGCGCATGCTTTCGCGCTGCCGTTCGGCGCGTTCCCTGCCGGCTTTGGTGAGGTTCACGTGCACCACACGGCGATCGTCGGGGTCGGATTCGCGTGTGATCTGGCCTTTTTTCTCCAACGCGGACAGCAGTGTGGACACGCGTCCGGTGGTGGTTTTCATTGAAGAGGCGAGCTGCGATGGCGTCAGCGGGCCTTTCCTATAGAGTTCCTGCACGGCGAAGGGTTCGCCCTTCGCGCCTTTCACCATCTCCTGCTGCATGCGCGAGCGTTTGTCCCATGTGTTGGTCGCCAATTCGTGGAACAGTTCCTCTTCAAAGCCCACGCGGCACCTCCTTCCGTCGCAATCGCCGTCATAATATTTTACAGTGTAAACATTTTACAGTGTAAGTTATTCCCAGGGCGATTTTGCAGCGAGCAAGCTACAGAAGGCACGAAAAAGGCCGCGGCCCGAATCGCGATTATTGTGCGGAATCGGGCGCGGCCAATCGTACGTATTGCGCGGAATTCAGCCGCGACGGGCGTCGACGGAGGCGTTCAGCATCGCCATCTCATCCTGCGTGAGCGTCAGTTCGGTGGCGGCGAAGGAATCGTTGATTTCCTGCGGATTGCGGGCGCTGGGGATGGTGAACAACCGCTCGTAGCGGCTCAGTTCCCAGGCGAGCACCACGCGCTGGTAGGAGCAGCCGTGGTTGCCGGCGACCGTACGGAACGGGTCGTACGCGCGCTGGTCGAACACGTCGAGGAAGCCGCCGAGGGGGCTCCAGCACACGAACGCGAGTCCAAGTTCCGCGCAGTGCTCCATCGTATGCTCAGGGTCGGGGTGCGAGGGCGAGAACTGGTTCTGCACGGCGATCAGCTTGTCGCCGAGAATCTCGCGGGCGATGTCGATCTGCGCGTTGTCCACGCGGGAAATGCCCGCGTACCGGATCACGCCCTCGTCAAGCAGCTGCTTCAGCGCGCCGACCTGGTCCTCATAAGCCACTTCCGGGTCCGGTCCGTGCGAGTACAGCAGGTCCAGCGCGTCCACGCCGAGGTGCGCGGCCGACTCCTTTGCGTCGCAGATCATCGTTTCCGGACGCGAATCCGCCATCCACCCGTACTGGCTGCCCACAGCCTGCAAATGCTGGCGTTCCGGCTCGTTTTCGGCAACGTTCGGCGCCTCCATGGTGCGGCGATAGCCGGTTTTGGTTGCAATCAGCACTTCGTCGCGCGGACCGTCCCAGCTGGCGAGCGCGTCGCGCACCATTTTTTCGCCGTAGCCCAGGTCTTCGGCGGTGCCGGTGCCGGGTTGGCTTGGCAGGTAATACGACCAGGCGGTGTCCAGATATCGCACGCCCGCGTCCAAGCCGGCGTGAATCGTGCGGATCGCCGTATCGCGGTCCGGGCGGCCCTCAATCGCCAACGCCATCGTGCCCATGCCGAGCCGTGGAATCGCAAATCCCGCCAATTCGCCCATGTTTCGTGCGGTCGTCATAACCGTCTCCCTTCCGTCGCCACATCCGTCGCTACAAAATCCGCCACCCATTCTTGCACAAAACAGCGCGGAGCGGGTTGTCGGGCGGGTGCGGGAAGATGAGGGCACAACCGAACGGGAGCCGAAAGGCTGAGAGGGAGCTCGACGAGCTTCGACCGAGGACTTGATGCGGGTAATGCCGCCGTAAGGAGACGGGTTGTTCGCGCCGCCAAGGCGCATCTCAATCTTCCGTTCGCGATAACCGAATATCGCGTGATTAGGGTCACGGAGGGGCGCACCACCTCATAGGGTACGGTTCCTTCGGCGACCCTTTTTTCGTACCGACCCCGAGTGTCCGATTCTGGAAAAACGGACATATGGAAGCCGCAAACAGATGCCTGGATGTCCGATTCTGCAGAATCGGACATCCGCGCATCCCGGAAGGCACTTTGTGTGTCCGATTCTGCAGAATCGGACACTCAAGGGGCCACAAGACCAGTGCCGCAGGCACAGAAGGGAACACCGCACATGATCATCAACGGCAAGGAAGAGGACGTCGCCACGCCGATCACCGTGGCCGAACTAGTGGAGCAGCGCGGTCTGCGCGCCGACCGCGTGGCCGTGGAGCTCAACGGCGAGATCGTGCCGCGCGCCCAGCGTGCGCAGACGCAGCTCAAGGGCACCGACACGTTGGAAATCGTCACCTTCGTGCAGGGCGGCTGAGCACAGCAGCGAAACAAACCATACGAACGGAAACGAGAATACGAGAACAACCATGACTTTTGAACCATCCGCATCGCAGGCGCAGATCGACGCCCGCCAGCACGCTTTCGACAACCAGCCCGACCCAGCCACCCTGGTCAGCCGCGAGGAGATCCGCGCTGCCCTGCTCGACCGCCACACCGCCGCCACGCAGGACAAGCTCGACGCGGCGCACGTGGCCATTTGCGGCTGCGGCGGCCTTGGCTCCACCATCGCGGTGGCGCTGACCCGCATCGGTGTCGGCCACCTGCACCTGATCGACTTCGACCGCGTGGACATGACGAATCTGAATCGCCAGCAGTATTTCCTGAAGGACCTCGGCCAGTACAAGACGGAGGCGCTGCGCAGTAATCTGCGCCAGATCAACCCGTTCATCGAGATCACCATCGACACTGTGAAGGTGACCGACGAGAACGTGCCGACGCTGTTCGAAAACGAGGACATCATCTGCGAGGCGTTCGACGTGCCGGAAAACAAGACGATGCTCGTCAACGCGGTGCTGGAGAATCTGCCGGGCAAGAAGCTCGTCAGCGCGTCCGGCATGGCCGGCTTCCGCAGCTCCAACCTGGTGAGCACGCGTCGCGTTTCGAAGAACTTCTACTTCTGTGGCGATGGCGAGACGGCTCCGGTACCGGGTGCCGGCCTGATGGCGCCGCGCGTAGGCGTGGTTGCATGCCACGAAGCCAATATGATCACGCGACTAATCCTCGGCGAGGAAGACGCGTAACACCAACGAAAGGAACCGACGATGAGCACCGAAAACACCATCACCACCGCAGCAGCCGATGTTGCGGCCGCACCGAACGCCACGCTTGACGAGCTGGTCGGCACCACCACGAACACGGCGATTCTGCCAGAGCCGGACGCGCACGCGTACGACGAGATCGCCACAGGAGACGCCGATCCGTTGATTCTCGGCGGCCACAAGTTCACCAGCCGCTTCATCCTCGGTTCCGGTCGTTACGACCTGAACCTCATCAAGGCCACCATCGAGAACGCCGGCACGCAAATCGTCACCATGGCCTTGCGCCGCTGCCGTACCACCGAAAACAACCTGCTCGACTACATTCCGAAGGGCATCACCATGCTGCCGAACACGTCCGGCGCGCGCAACGCCGAGGAGGCGGTGCGCATCGCACGTCTGGCCCGCGAGGTGTGCCAGACGGACTTCGTGAAGGTGGAGATCGAGCACGAGGCGAAGTATCTACTGCCAGACAACGAGGAGACCATCAAGGCCACGGAAAAGCTGGCCAAGGAGGGCTTCGTGGTCATGCCGTACATGTTCCCGGACCCGATCGCAGCGAAGCGTCTTGAGGACGCGGGCGCAGCTTGCGTGATGCCGCTTGGCGCGATGATCGGCTCGAACAAGGGCCTGCGCGCACGTGACTTCATCGAGGTGATCATCAAGAACTCCAACGTTCCGGTGATCATCGACGCGGGCATCGGCCGCCCGAGCCAGGCTGCGGAAGCCATGGAAATGGGTGCGGACGCGGTGATGGCATACACAGCGATCGCTTCCGCCGGCAACATTCCGCTGATGGCGCGCGCTTTCAAGAACGCGATTGAGGCCGGCCGTGAAGCCTATCTGTCCGGCTTGGGCAAGGTGACCGAGGACCACGCCGTGCCGTCCAGCCCGACGAACGAGGCCGACTACATCGGCTGAATCGCACTAATCTATTGCGATTATGCAACGAGGGCCAGCGGAAAACGTACCGTTTCGTACGTTCCCGCCGGTCCTCTTTCGTTACCTACGCACGTCGTGCGTTGCGCCACGCAGCGCACGCACAGCGCAGCGCAACGCCCGCAGCACGTCTACTTCTCCAGCGCCGCTTTCAGGTCGCGGTTCTGGAATCGCTCGTGCAGCAGGCAGTAGCCGCCGAACGCAACGAGCCAAACCAGACCGGCGATCGCGGAACCAAGCGTGTCGGTGGACAGGAACAGCGTGACGTACACGAGCACGTAGAACGCGACAGCAACCCAGTCGAGTACCTGCCAGGCCGGCATAACAAAGCCGTCCGGCAGGAAGTCGGCGCTCTGGCGGTAGCGGCGGTGCGCAAGCATCGTCAGGATGTAGATGAAGATCACGACGGCGCTGGCGGCCGAAGCGAACAGCACGAACGCACCGGAAACGCCCGGAATCGCGTTAACCAGCGGGGAGAACAGAATCATGCAGCCGGACACGATAATCGCCTTCGCCGGCACCTTGTGATCCGACACCTCACCGAGGCGCTGCATAGCGGGCGATTCGGAGTCCTGCGCAAGCTGGTATAGGTGGCGGCCCGCCGAGTAGATCAGCGAATTGAGTGCCGACGCGGCTGCGGTGATCACCACGAAGAACACGAGCGCGGCAGCCCAGTCGAGCCCAGCGTATTTGAACACCATGATAAACGGCGAACCGAACGAGCCGTCCGCGTTCTGATGGAAGTTGCGCCACGGCACGATGGCCATGATGGCCACGAGTGCGCCCACGTAGAAGATGAGGATGCGCATGATCAGCTCGTTGACGGCCTTCGGTAACACCTTGCGTGGGTTCTGCGTTTCGGATACGGTCACACCTACGAATTCGATGAGCTGGTAGGCGAAGAACACCATCTGGAAGCTCATGAAGAAGTTCATCCAGCCGTTCGGCGCAAGCTGGAAGCCGTCGGTAATGTTCGTAAGGCTCACAGTGGCACCGGAAACCGTGCCGTCCACGCCTTCGATATGCGTGGCCGGGTAGCTGAAACCGAGGAACAGCATCACCACGGCGGTGACAATCAGACCCACAATCAGCGTGATTTTGATCATGGAGAACCAGAATTCCGCCTCGCCGAACACTTTCACGGCAATGAGATTGATGCCGGTGAGCGCCACAAGGAAGCACAGTTCGATAAGCCATTTCCACGCGTTGAGGTCTATGCCGAACGTACCGAAGAACGTGACGAAATACGTGCTGACGGCTGTGATTTCGGTCATGCCGGTCAGAATGAGCACGATCCAATACGTCCAGCCGGCGAACTTGCCCCACCCGCGGCCGAGATAGCGCGTGATGAAGTTGATGAACGTGTGCTGGCTGGGGTCGCTGTACATCATTTCGCCGATGGCACGCGTCAGCAGGAACATGATCAGGCCGACGCCGATGTACACGAAGATGATGCTCGGGCCAGTCAGTGCAATCGACTTGCCGGAGCCTAGGAACAGGCCGGTGCCGATGGTGCCGCCGATGGCGATGAACTGGACGTGGCGGTTTTTCAGGCCGCGTTCCATGTCGTTGTCTTTGTCGAGGCTTTCGATGGATTTGATTTGCGCGGTTTCCGTCGCTTCGGACGTGCTTGTACCAGTTTTTCCGGTTTTCGTATTCCCAAAAGTCATAATGTTCACACCCTACCGCGTCAACCGCACAATCTCTGCCGTTGTTCGTACCGCGAAATGCGCTATATGTGGCAGATTCGCATCTCTTCCAAAAAACGCTTTGCGACGGGTGGCGTCAGCTTGCCAAGGTTTTCAGCTTGCCACGGAGCGATTCGTTTTCGCGTTCCAGCTCGTCGATACGCCGAGCCTGTTGTTTGATGATGACAAGCGCCGTCTCGCTGTCAAGGCCGCTGCTCGCGCTGAGAGGTGCAAACGGCACGGCGATGGCAGCCGCATCGGATGGGACGGGCACGTCAGCGGATATACACCCCCCCCCGACACGTTCGCCCCGTCCAGCGAATTCGGAGCATTTTCAATATTTGCCTTATCGGGATTGGCGATTCCTGCGATGCCGTCGAGTTTCTCCTTGCGCGTCACCGCATGAACATACAGGTTGACGAGCTCCGTAATGATTTCGCCGTTACTCATGTTACTGCTACCACTCACGGATTTGAGGACGGCAGCCTTCCAACGGGCCACACTGCGTTCGATGCGCCTGTACCCGACCAGATCCGGCGGCAATCCCGCCTCACGGAAGATTTTGGTCGGAGATTCCCCCGCAAGATACCGGATGGTGCACACCTGCTTGAAAGTGTCGGAATAGGTGATACGATCACGCGTCACATTCGCCACCGCCGGCAATCCCCGCAACAACTGAATCTCCTCGTCGTTGAACGCTCCGCCACCACGCACGGCAATACCTCCCGTCCTGTGCCTCCATTGCCCACTTCTCGTGGATATGCTTTGCGATTCTATGGCCCGCTTGCCGTACGATACCCTCGTTTTTTCCCTCTCTTCGGAGACCGTCTGCGACTGCCTTGCGCCCACGGTTCAGCTTGTTGCAACACGTCGCACCAACCCGCACTATCCCCTCGAAAAACATCCTCATCCGATGCGGATGACACCCCACAGAAGTTCCCGCTGGGCCGGGGCGGACCGTAGGACAGTCGGGTCGCGGGCGCACGCAAAAGGGGCCAACCCGGTTGGATTGGCCCCTGCATGATTTTTGGCGTTACCGCCTTATGTGTTTAGTGCGTACGCTGACGGCTCTTAACCGCAACGGTTACACCGGCACCGGCCACGAGCAGCGCCACGACGGTGAACAGCGTGGTGCCCGCAGCACCGGTGAGCGGCAACTGAGTGATGGACTTCACGTTCTTCACGGTGGCGATCTGGCCGCCGGTCGGCGGAGTGACCTGATGGAGAGCATCCTGCGTGAAGGTAACCGTGCCGTCCTTCTCTGCAATGTTCACGTCGAAGGTGACCTTGAAGTTCTGGGCGTAGCCGTTCGGAGCAGCGGTTTCCATGACCGTGTAGTCTCCGGCTGCGAGGCCCTTGATCTGCACCAAGCCGGTCTTATTGGCGGAGGTGAACGTCGTGGCGGCCTCCTGGGTGTCAACGAGCGACCATGCGCCGTCATTGTCCTGCTTGAGGTACTTGTCGCCCTTCTTGACGACGAACTGTGCGTCAGCCAAAGCGTTGGTGTCGTCGCCGACGCCGATCTTCTTGAACTGGAAGCCGTAGGTCTTTGCGTTGGTCTCGCCTGCCTCGCTGGTACCGCCGTTGGTGGTGACCGTGGCCTTGTTGTTCACGCTGCCGCCCAGGCCAGTCAGCGCATCCTTGGTGACGGTGCCGGTGTACGACACGACGATGGTCTGGCCGGCCAGAGTCTTCGCGTTGGCGAACTTGATGGTCGTGGTGGTGCCGTCCTTCTCAGTAGCAGCACCAGTCTGTGTCACCGTGTACAGGGTGCTGTCCACATTCTTGCCGTCGACCTGCACCTTGAAAGCGGTCTTATTGGCGACCTGCAGGCCCTTGGACGCGGTATCGGTGATGGTGAAGGGGTAGGAGTCGTAGTTGGCTGCGGAAGCAGGAACGGTTGCGGACACGGTGAAGTTCACGGTGTCGCCGACGTTCACGGTCTTGCCATTCACATCCACTGCACCGACCTTGGCGGTCTTGACCGGCGGAGTGAGCGGGTTCTCGTTCTTCGCGTTGAACTGGCCCACGGACTTGATGTTGCCCTGGCCGGTCACCTTATCTGCCGCGATCGTCAAGTTGGTCAGGCCGTTGACGGTGGTGGCCACAATGGCCGGAGTGCCGGTCGTGGCTTCGGTATCACCGGTCTTGGTGTACGTGTCGGTCACCAGGTACCAGCCTTCGCCATTCACCGTGACCGGCTGGGTCGTGCCCGCCTTGTCCGCGGTCACGGTCAGGCCCGCGCCATCGACGGTAGGCAGCGGGTTGGTCTTGGCCAGTTCCGTGGCGAACTTGCGGATCTGCTCCGCATTGAACGTCGCCACGTATGCGGCCGGATTGTTGGCGTATTCCGCCGGAACGCTGTTCTTAGTATCGTTGTCGGCGGCGTCGGCGGCCGTGGTCACCGCGGTCTTCCACGCATCGACCGTGTTCACTTCGACGGAACCATTGTCGGCGTTCGCGAAGGTGGCGAACTTGTACGGCGTGTACGTGTGGCCTTCCTGCGCGTTGTTGACCTGCAGCAACGGCGTAGTCGCCTGCGGTCCATCAGCCTGCGCGCTGGCTGCGCCCAGAGCCATGCCGCCCAGCAGCGTCGCAGTAGCGGCGATGCCGGCGAAAAGTTTCCTCATCTTCATGAGAATCCTCTCTTCCTTTTTTGTTTGATTACTTGTTTCTGCAATCGCGGGAGGCGGGAGCCCAACTTGCTCCCACGATCCGCAAATCCTGGATTATCGGCCGGAACGCCTTCAAGTTGGCAGACGTTCCAACCTCGCACAGCGATTCAGACGAGTCGCTTCTTGCCGTTCCACACACCGGCCGCGCCGATGAGCAGCACCGCAAGCCCGCCGACCACACCGCCGACGAACAGCCACTGACGATCCGTCATCCCGCCCGTCAACGGCAGCGCCGACACCACGATGTAATTGGTGAAAACAACCGGGTTATCAATGTCGCTCTGCGATTCGGAAACCGTCTTGCCGTTGTCGTCCAGCATCTTGGTCACGGACGTCACGGCAGCACTCCACGTGCCGGCAGTGTTTTTGCTCACGGTCACCACGACCTTGTACTTCGCCTGCGAATAGTGCATTGCAGACGCTGAACCGGCGTTCTCCGTCACGGTATACGTGTACGTTGCCTCGCCAGCGTCGTACGTAATGTCGCCGAAGAATGCGGCGTGATCGGACGAGCTCTTTTTCACCGTCACCGTGCAGGGCAGCTTGTCCTTGCAGTCGGACGGCATCGGCGCGTCTGGATTGGAATCGTCTGCCTTCAGCTTGAAAGTGAACTCGTCGGAATCCTTCCAATCGCGGCCGACCAGCTTCTTCTTCACGCCAATCGCGTTCTCCAACGTGGCCGTCTTCAACGTGTTGGTGATGACTACTGTGGCGTTCTGCGATGCCGTGGATTCCGGCACCGTCACCACATTGCCGTCAGCAAGATCCTTATCGCCGACCTTGTGCTGGTAGGAAGCCTTCCACAAGTGGCTGTCCGGTTCGGCTTCCGTCACCGTGTACGTCTTTTGGGCGCCTGCCGGAATAATCACGTCGGTGGACCATTTGCCGCTATCGTCACGCTTCAGCGTGACCGTCTTATAGGTATCGTTGCCCTGTTTGATATCCACCGTGATGCTTTCCGGCTTCTGGCCGTTACCGCTCCACTGCTTGTCGATGTGCAGTGTGGAATGCACCACCTGGATCACCGGATGCGGATACGGATTGCCGCCGCATGCATGATCCACGCCATCGGCCGTGTATGACAGGCATGCGGAATCGTTCGAACGGAAACCAGACTGATTCGAGGACGTGGTGTTCCCGTCCAGATCGGTATCCGCGTCACCCTTCACGCCGGCATATCCATCCTTACCGGCGTTCAGGTTGGCGGCATACTCGTCATACGCTTTCTGCGTGGGTTTCACGTTGTATTCCAGCGTGTATGTCACGTTGTTGACCAGAGGCTTCAGGAATGCGACCGTGAATTTCTTCGTGCTCGCGTCATACGTCAAGGTGTAATCGACATTCTTAGTCAAGGAGACCACCTTGCCGGAAGCATCCTTGGCAACGACCTTGTAGTTGCTATCCGCAAGCTCGACATAGCCGGAAAGTGTATCCTCCATGACCACATTGGTGTATGCGGACGTGGTGGTCTCGCTCTTCTCAATCTCGTCGAAGATGGCGTTCAGTTCCGACGCGTTCGTGGCGGCCTTGTAATACCCGGCGTCTTTATCTCCGTCACCACGATTGTTGTAGCTCGTTGCCTTCGGAAAATTGCTGGACACCGCATGCATGAACTGGTTCTCGTTGCTGGAGAGCGAGGACGGGTCGGCCTTGTCGAAGATGCCGATGGAATACACGGCGGCACCGCCATCCTTCAACTTCTTGGCAGCGGTAACGGCATTGTTCGCCACTTCTTTTTCAAACCCATTAGACGATGTAGGCGAGCCATCCGTGAAGAAGATAACGACCTTCTTCGCATCGGTTCGAGCACTAGCACTGCCCATCACCTTGACCGCAAGATTGAATCCATTGTCGGCTTGGGTGGCGCCAGCGGCTTTGAGTTTGCTGACTTTGTTCTTCAGACCGTTCATATTCGCAGTCAGATCGCTAACGATTTGGGAGTAGTTGTAGGTGTACCTACCACTTCGGTACATGTCATCCCCGATTTCGTCCGTTTTATCGCCGGCGAACTTCACCAGTCCAACGTGAACCAGTTCGGAACCGGCCTCCGTATTAGTATTCGCAGCTTCATCAAGAAATGCTTTAACCGCTTCTTTCAGTGCGTCTAACCGCTTGGTCCGATCCGTCTCACTCATCGGATCGGCCATCGAACCGGACACATCCAGCACCAGCGTGAAGTCGATCGGCTGGGTGGTGGTGACCGTGGTGCTGCTGGCAGCGCCCTTCACATCCACGTTCAGCGTGTAGGTGCCATCACCGTTCTTCTTGATGCGCTTATGCTTCTCGGGAGCGCCCAACGGCTTGTTCACATGAATCGTCGCCTGCGCCTGCGGCGAGGTGATGGTCTTGTTATCCGCATCCGTCGCCGTGGCGGTGGCGGTGTTCGTGAAGGTGCCATTCTCACCCACCAAGCTCTCGGTGATGATCAACGTCCCGGAACACTGCGTCTGGGCGCCCGGCGCGAGGTTCCGCGCGTCGCAGGCGACGTTTGCGATGTTCGGATCGTTCACCGTGATGTTGTCCAGCTGGGCGTTGCCACTATTGCGCACGACGAACTTGTACGGGACTTTATCCCCCACTTGGAACACATGCGTGTCCGCATTCGGATACTTATCCTTGTCCACGGACTTCACCAAATCGAGCTGGCTCAGCTTCATCATCGAATACACGCTCAGACCACGAATCAACTGCACCTGGTGGGCCGCGCCCGTGGACGCGCTGAAACCGAACTTCACCGTGTCCGGCAGGCGATCGATGTCATGTTCGAGTACACTAACACCCGCGACCTTGACGGTCAGACGCTGGGTCGTGGCACTCTCATTGGCAAGAGGCGCGATGGTGATGTCGACTCGCTTGCCGTTGGCGTCGGTAGCCGAATTGGTCGCATTCCCCGTACCCAAGCTGCTGACCTGCTTCGATGTGACAATGCAGTATCCCTTGGTCCACTTACCGCTGTCGTCCATGATGCCCTTGCCACGAAGCGTGATCGAATTGGATCCAGTCGAGTTGGTCCATTTACCGCAATCATCGCCACCGGTGACACGGTCCTGCGTTCCGGATGCATGCTGGATGCTGAAATTGCCGAAACGATCCAATCCAATGCCCAAAATACCTTGGGCGACGCCTTCTTCACGAGCTTTGCTACCAGTACCATCTTCATCATTGGTCGCATATCCCAGACCCGCACCCGCAGCACCAGCCTGACTCAACGTGGCGGCACCGTCCGTAAGAAAGAAGCTGATGCCATCAGCTGGAGTATTGAGCCCTACGTCAGTTTTGTGGTACATGTAATAGTCAAACGACACATGCAGTCCGTTCTTGCTGATGACAGGCTGGTTGTACAACACCGCGCTGCTCTTGCTTCCGCTGTTATCCGTCAGCTGCAGATAACCGTTACCGTCATGCTTCTGAATATCGGCACTGTCCTGGGTGCTTGCACAACCCTTGGCCGTCAGGCAGGCGTTTCCTTTCATCGACCAGCTTCCCGGATCGGTGAAACTGGAATTCTTAAACGACTCTTCCAATAACTGAGAACCAGTCTCGTTCTGAGCAATCGGCTGCGCCCGATTTGCTCGCGCAATCGGTTGAGCGGACAACGTAACTGGCTGCTCATCAGGTTGTTCAGATTGTTGTTCAGATTGTTGTTCAACCTCCTGCTCAACCCACTGCTCAACCCACTGCTCAGTCTCTTCTTTCGTTTCTTGTTCCGTTTCTTGTTCGACTTGCTGGTAAGCCTCTTGATCTGACGGCTGCTCTTCTCCCACCATCAAATTTTGTTCCACCGGCTGTGAATCCTCTTGCCCAGATTCTTGCAATACCGGCTGCTCGATTTGTTGTTCCAAGACTCCCGTGGCATCTTCCGCCGCCGCTGACGAAGCAGTGACGCACCCCACGCCGGCGAGCATTGCGACCGTCGCGACGGCCGCAATGACACGACGCGTGAACAGACCTGTGTCCCTCGCCCTGTTTCGCTCAAAGACGTGTCTCATACGTCTACCCCCTTGTACCGTTAAGCGATTGGGGGCTTTCCCCTCGACCGGTATATTTGATGCGTCTTCGCTTCACATACCGTCCAGCAATCGCTTCGTTGCCTAAACCATAAGGAGAAAAAAGAGGGATATATACCCTCCTAAAGAGGTATCAAGGGGATATATTTTCCTTGAAATCGTACATATTATCGCGATTTCAGAGTATTCTTACCCCCCATAAATCGCAATGAAAAACTATAAGCAAACGTTGTCATGTTTCTTTCAAAGTTTTCCCCGACAAAGAAGCATCTGTCAAGTGCAACATTAATGCCATTAGTCCCTAGTTGCGCTTTGGCCACCAAGCGGCGTGCCTACGGACATGCCACGGACAGCGGCGCAGCCAAACCAACAACAAACCGACCAACAACGTGGCAACTGACACCACGCCCGCAGTCACACGCACATCTTTCGCCGCATCATCCTCTGCGGGAATCTCTTCGGGAATGGCGGAACGCAGCGCAGAAACCAGCAAACGATGCGTGTTCACACCGTACGGAGTGCATGTCATCAACGTGACCCGATCCTCGCCAGAGGCAATCTTCAATTGTGATGTGTCGTTAGGGTCGATTTCGGTAATACGATCCACCTTGTAGCCAAGCGTATGGCCCATCACATCGATATAGAAGTAATCACCAACCCGCATTTCATCCAAACGCGTAAACATTGAGGCTTCAACCAAACCCCGATGTCCGGTAATCACCGCATGCGTATTCTTGCCACCCACCGGCAGACTACTGCCATATAAATGTCCCGCGCCGGACGCAAGCGTTCGTTCCGACGTGCCATGGTAGATCGGCAAATCCACAGAAATCTTTGGAATGCGAATGGAACCCATCACGCCATCGCCAGTATCCAGCAAACGCTGGTATTCCGCGTCTTTGGAGCTAGCGGAATCCTTGTTACCATCGCCGGTGGCGACTGTGTCCGTCGAGCTGGAACCGGAACCGTCGCTGGAGCCGGATTGATCGTTGTAATACAGCTCGGCGAGCGGATCCTCGGCCTCGCCAATCACCGGCTGACCTGATTCGGCGAGACGCTTGTTGTACGCCCCAGCTGCGGCGAATGCCTCGTCGGCCTGCGGATACGGCCAGCCCGCGACGCTCTGCTCGGAACGGGCGGACGTGCTCGCCAGCTTTTGCGCGGACTGGTATTGCAGCACTTTCGGGAAAAGACCAATGCCGATTGCGGAGAAAATCAGCACCGCCGCAAGCACACGCAGGGCAATGGATCTACCCGCGTCGGCGCGACGCTCGCGAATCTCTTCGGATACATCGGTCGCCTCGGCGAACGTCGGCGGAACGTAGGTGCGCGTATCTTGCGACTCGTTGCTCCCCGACCCGTCGCACGTGCCCCCTCGCAAAATGCCTGCCATCAGTTCAGGACCCCCTTAAACCGCCTAATACAGGGACATTATATGGCGTTTCGGACGGACTCCGCACCCTACCTAGTGCGTTTATAAGGCAACGAATCGCCAGTAAGCCTCGAACCTTCGGCAACTTCGGCGGCATTGTCGTCAGACAGCGAGCCGAACCGTTATACAAGTCACCAGGCAAGAACTCGTAGCGCGCCCGCATCTGGCAAGCGACGGCTTCAGCAAACCGAGCAGCCGTACGGAGATGTTTTTATGCAAATCGTGGGTTAGACTTTATGCAAATCGTGGGTTAGACTTTATGCAAATCGTGGGTTAGACTTTATGCAAATCGTGGGTTAGACTTTATGCAAATCGTGGGTTAGACTTTATGCAAATCGTGGGTTAGACTTTATGCAAATCGTGGGTTAGACTTTATGCAAATCGTGGGTTAGACTTTATGCAAATCGTGGGTTAGACTTTATGCAAATCGTGGGTTAGACTTTATGCAAATCGTGGGTTAGACTTTATGCAAATCGTGGGTTAGACTTTATGCAAATCGTGGGTTAGACTTTATGCAAATCGTGGGTTAGACTTTATGCAAATCGTGGGTTAGACTTTATGCAAATCGTGGGTTAGACTTTATGCAAATCGTGGGTTAGACCGCCAACAACCCTTACAGGAGACCAAAATGCTACATCGAACGTTAAGCGGCAAACTACTGTCTCTCACCAAACAGTTTCCCGTCATTTCCATCACCGGTCCGAGGCAAAGCGGCAAATCCACTCTCGTGCGAGACGCTTTCCCCGATTATCGCTACGTGTCCCTTGAAGATACGGACATGCGAGCAGTCGCCCAAGACGACCCCCGTTCTTTCCTCGCACGCTTCGACAACAAGGTAATTTTGGACGAAGTGCAACGCGTGCCCGAGCTTTTCTCATACATGCAGGGAGTTATCGATAACACGAATGCGCCCGGCCAATACATCCTGTCCGGCTCACAGAACTTCCTGTTGCTGAAAAGCATCTCTCAATCACTTGCCGGCCGTGTGGCAATTCTCCACCTGCTGCCGTTCTCCTATGATGAGCTTGCCAGCACAGATCACGAACCGACAAACATGAGCGATTTTCTATTCCGAGGCGGATATCCCCGGTTGAACGTCATGGGCATCAGTCCAAACGATTTCTTTCCGAATTACATCAGCACCTATATCGATCGAGACGTGCGTGCCGAATTAGGAGTGCGGAAAGTGGCGGAATTCAACACATTCCTCACATTGTGCGCCACCCGTGTCGGAGAAGTGCTCAACATCGAGAGTCTTGCCAATGACTGCAATATCAACGTCGATACGGTCCGTAGCTGGCTATCCATCCTCGAATCGAGTTTCATCGCATTCCGACTACACCCGTACCACAAAAATTTCGGGAAACGACTTATCAAAGCGTCAAAACTATACTTCTATGACACTGGCTTGGCGGCCAATCTGCTGGGCATCGAAAGCACAGAACAACTTGCGGCGAGCCAGTACCGAGGCAACCTGTATGAGAATGCCGTCGCGGTCGAAATCATCAAACGCTACCAAGCACTCGGCAAAGAGCCGAAACTATTCTTCTGGAGGGACAGCAACAAAAAGGAGATCGATTTCATCATCGAAAAGGGTGGCAAGCCACTATACGCGATCGAGGTCAAATCGTCCGCCACGTACCGGCCAAGCGCCTTCGAGAATTTGGAGGATCTCGCACCAATCATGGGCGTGGATGCGGATCATCGTTTCGTGGTCTATGGCGGAGACGAATCCTTCCCCACACGCCACGGCAGAGTGTTGGATTTCAGTAGTCTTGGGGATTTCGTCGCGTGAGACGCATGCGAGCGCCTCGAAAGACGTCAGTCCACATTGGGAGCTGCTGGCACTTCCTTGTTCAGCTTGTTACGCAACGCTACGAGGGCACGTTCCAGCTCGTCGATGCGGCGGGCCTGCTGCTTGATGATGATGCCGGCGGTATCACCGTCGAGCGCACCGATCGAAGCATGCGCGCCGACAGCACCTTCGGACATAACGGGAACGCTCAAATCCGGAACACCGGACGCCATATTGTCAAGATTCCGCCTCGTCGCCAAAGCACGCTTGTACCGTTCAACGAGCTGTGCGATGATTTCGCTGTCATCCAGATGATCGCTGCCGCTCACTGATTTGATGGCGGCGGCCTTCCAACGCGCCACACTTCGTTCTATACGTTTATACCCAATCAGTTCCGGCGGCAATCCCGCCTCGCGGAAGATTTTGGTCGGCGATTCCCCCGCAAGATACCGTATGACACACACCTGTTTGAAGGCGTTGGAGTACGTGATGCGGTCTTTCGACACGTTAGCCACCGCCGGCAGATCCCGCAACATTTGGAGCTCGTCCATGCTGAATGATCCTCCACCGCGCATCGTTTTACCCCCTTTGCTATACCCCGTGATGAAGCAAGTGTATATCCGACTTCTCACAAGCAGCTTTTCAAATATTGCTGACCGTATATTGCTTCAACCGATCGGCCACACGTCAATGCGGGCGATTATGGAATACCCACAACCGCCCGCATTGACTTTTATTGTGAGTGAGTCAATTCACAACTCACTCACACCGAACGCATGCGCTCAGTACGTGCGGCGACGACTCTTGACCGCCACAGCCACGCCAGCGCCACCCACCAGCAGCGCCACGACGGTGAACAACACGGTTCCCGCGGCACCGGTCAGCGGCAGCTGAGTGACAGACTTGACGTTCTTGATTTGGGTATCGTTACCATCAGGAATCACCAGATGCAGAGTGTCCTGCTCCACGCTGACGGTACCATTCTGCATGATGGTCGCATCGAAGGTAACCTTGAAGTTCTGCGCATAGCCGGTCGGGGCTTCGGTTTCCACAACGGTGTACTTGCCGGAAGACAAGCCCTCAAGCTTGACCATGCCGTCAGGACCAGAAGTGAACACCGTGGCTTCAGCCCGATCGTCGACAAGGGACCACGCCTTGCTTGTGGTATTCAACTTGAGATACTTGTCATCCTTCTTCACCACAAACTTCGCACCGGCAAGACCATTCCTGTCGGTATCACCCACACCGACCTTCTTGAACTGGAAGTCATGCGTGTCGACCGTGGTAGTTCCGGTACCGGACTCTCCACCGTTGGTGTATGCCTTGGCTGTGTTGGTGGCCGACTGATCGGTGTTCTCGAGGATGTCGCTGTTGACAGTGGCTCGATACGTCACCGTCACTTCCTTACCGGCGTACGCTTTGGCGGTGGCGTAGGTCAGAGTGATTTTGGTGAGCGTTGCCTTGGTATTCGAGTTCACCGTCGGTCCTTCCACCCGGTAATCGGTATTCGGTGTTAGCGGAGCCGCAACGCCCTCGATCTTCACTGCAATGGAGGCAGCATCAACCGTCAAACCTTTGGAAGCCGTATCATAGATGGCGTATTGGTAGTTATCATAACCGGCTGCGGCCGCTGGAATCGTGTGCTTGATGGTATATTCCACCGTATCGCCGACATTCACAGTGTTGTCGTTGACCTTAGTGGTCACATTCTCAACAGTCTTGTCAGGTGCATCCGGCGCATTCTCGCTTTTTGCGTTGAACTCGCCAAGCGCTTCGATGTTTTGCTGGCCGTTTTCCTTGTTCAGCCTGAACTTCGTATATGTCTTGTCTCCATTCGTAATCTTGGTGGCGACCAATGCGGTCGTGCTTGCTTTCTGAGCTCCGTTCACCGTATTGATGACCACATACCAGCCTTCAGGTACCGTAGCGGTTTTACTCGTGCCATTAAGCGTATTCAATTCGATGCCTTGAGCACCGGAAGGAATAGTCAACTCGTCCACGACCTTACGTGCATGGTCAGCACTGAGCACAGCCAATGCCGCGGCCGGATTGTTCTGGTACTCGTTAGGCAGAGGAACATCATTATTGGCGTTGAACGCATCCCGCAGGACCTTCACCCAATCCGGATTGGTCACGGTGTTGATTTCGACGGATGCCAGCGTGCTGTCTTCTTCGGCAGCCTGCGGATTGTCGAATGTGGCGATGCGGTACGCGGTATAGGTGTGGCCTTCCTGCGCATGATTCACCGTAAGCGTTGCCTCATCGGTTGATGCCGCATTGGCAGTGGCTCCTAGGGCGACACCACCGAGCAGCGTTGCCGCGGCGGCCAACCCTGCGAAAAGTTTCCTCATCTTCATGAGAATCTCCTCTTCCTTGATTGTTGGTTACTGTTTTCTGCAATCGCGGGAGGCGGGAACCCAACATACCCCCGCGATCCGCAAATCCTGTGTTATTCAGCTGAGCCGCTTCTTACGTCTCCACTGGTCGGCCGCAACGACGGCTAGCAATGCCAGCACGCCGATCCCGCTTGCTGCCAGTTGCCACCATCGTTCCGCACCCATGCGGCCCGTCAATGGCAGTGACGATGCCGAAATGTATTGGTTGGTGAAAGTCATCGGCTGGGTTTTGTCTTCACTCCAAGCGCCCTCGACACCGGAATCGGTCTTCGTCTTGGTCACGGATTCGACGACGGCTTCCCAATCGTTGGTCGTGCCTTTCTTACACACGGCCACAACCACCTGGTATTCCGCCTGCGAGTAGTGCAGTGCAGCGATGTTTCCCGAGTTTTCCGTCACGTAGTATGTGTAGGTGTCGGCACCGGCGTTGTAGGTGATATCGCCGAAGGACTTGGTATGGTCGGTCGAATCATGATTCACCGTCACCGTGCATGGCTGCTGATCCTTACAGCTGGCCGGCAACGGAGCATTGTTTTTCGCCTCCAACGTGAAGCTGAACTGGTCGGAATCCTTCCACTCACGATCGGTCAGATTCTTCTTCACCGAGATTGCGTTGCTTAGTGACACCGTCTTCCGCGTGTTGGTGATGGTCGCATTCAATGTTCCCGCATCGGCCTTGGAAGACCACACCATCTCCTTGGTCAATTTGGTATTGTTGCCCTCATAGGAGACGTCATATCGGTCATCACCGGAGGTTTCCACCACGGAATACGTGTAGCCGGGCAGTAGATTGCCAACCGTCGCAGTCCACTGGTTGTCGGCGTTCAGCGTGATCGTATCAACGTTCTCCGCATCAGTAGACGCATCGATCGCCTTGCGCTGCAATTGCACCGTCACGGAATCGGCATGCTCACCGCTGCCCTTCCATTGCTTGGTAATCTTAATCTTGCCAAGCTTCACCTGCACCACAGGATGCGGATATTCGGCTTCGGTCGGTTCGCAGGATGTCACGTTGTTGACCTCGGTGAGCACGCAATAGTTCAGCTTCGCATCCGCGTTGGAATAGTAGCCTCGCTGCCCAGCGGATACGTCTCCGGTATTCGCGTCTCCCGTATCCGGATAGTTGTTGCCGTTCGCATAGTCGGCATATGCAGCATCGCTTGGCTTGACTTTAAAGGAAACGTCGATGACATCAGTCTTTTCTACGACGATGCCGTCAGTACCGTTGAACGTCACCGTCACGGTGCGTTTGCCGGAATCGTCGACGCTGTATGTGGCCGTGTATTCGCTCGTCGGCGTGGTAGTACTGCCGTTCTTCACCGTCACATATTGTGTGATGTCGGCACCGTTGGCGGCACCTGCGAACTTGACCGGATCCACCCACTGGGACAAGGTGTCGGTGATGGAGAAGACCTTGATCTTCGCAGAAGAAGTAATGCTGGAATAGATCTGATCGAATGCTTTCGTCAGATTCGCCGGATTCGTGCCGTCAAATTCCTTGCCGTCCACTGCATCGGCTTGAGCGGCGAAATCAGCCATCTTCTTCGCCTCAGTGGAAGTCTTCACCACATAGAGTGCGGCATCGCCACGCTTGTTAGCCACAGCCAGGGCGGCAGCATAGTTGAAACCGTATGGATCGCTATCTCCTGCACCGTACACGCCATTGGAACTACCATCAGGATTTTCATCCCACGTGTACCGTTGTGCTCGGCAGGACTCCGGGGTCGTATATTCCGGATGAGCAGTCCGCACACCCTTCCGCTTAGAATAACATCCGCTATATGAGGACGTTTGGTACGTCGGATCGCCATCCGAGAGGAAGATGATGTGCTTCTTCACACCAGAGCGATCTGGCAGAGAGTTTGCCTGCTCGAGCGCGGCCTCCCAGTTGGTGCCGCCACTCGGAGCCCGGGAAACAGCACTTTCGATACTGCTCGCAGACGTGGTAAAGCCCTGTTCCAGCGTAGCGTTCTTGTTGAATGTCACCACCGCCATTTGGACCTGCTGTTCAGTCGGCAACTCCAAATTTTTGTCAGTCAGCAGTTTCTTGGCGAGAGCATTGGCCGCGTTCTGTGCGTTAGTATCGCGATTATCTTTATTCATGCTGCCGGACTTGTCCATGACCAGCACAATGTCGGCCGGTGTGACAGTGGTGACCGTGGAGGAGGTGCTATCGCCGGATGCGGTCAGATTCAACGTGTACTCATCGCCTTTGCCGCCATTGGTTTTCACGATGCTTTTGTTGTTCGATGGTTTCACATTGGAATTCACGATGGTTACGTGGCTCGTCTTTCCCACGGTAAACGAGTCGGTTTCGGCGTATGCATTATCGCCGCCGCCCTGTTGCGTCATTGGGGAACCGTTCGCGGACACGGTGTAGCCGCTGGAATTCAACTCACGCACCGTATACTTGGTGTCGTCAGTGAACGTGTCGGATTGCACGCGGGCGAATTGACCCTTGGTCAGCGTTATCACACCGTTGTCTCCGGTCTGCTTATCGGACTCGACCTGATTGGTGTACGCATCGTACACGCTGTATTTGCCCTGGTACGGGGTCGAGGAACCGTCGACGAACAGCTGGAATTGGAACTGTTTGTCCGCTTCGATGGTGCCTAGGGTTTGCTTCTCGATGTCGATGGCCTTGGACGGCTTCACCGGCAGATTGAACCTGATCTTGCAGTTGGATCCGCCGTCGCCGCGTTCCAGATAGAAGAAGCTCAGATGATGAGTCTTATATGGCGTGGAATCCCACGTCTTTCCCGCATTGTCAAACGCCTGGGAGATTGTTCCGGCAGGTTGGCCATGATACGGAGTCGTATCGTAGGTGATAGCGCCGGTGGCGAAATCGATGCTGCCATGCGACGCGTCATGGATACCACCCAAATCAAGCACCAGCACGCCATCGATGAACACCCACACATCATCGTCGCCGGTGAAGTCGAACACCATGTCCCGATTGTTGACCTTGCCGTCTTTCGGCATGTAGAAATCGGCGCCAAGATTCATACCGAAGGAATATCTATTATCGGCAGTATCGTTTCCAAATGGAGTGAAACAAGGCGCATTGCCTCCGCATTGCTTATCAGTCAACGTGAATCTATTCGATGCTTTGTCGTATGAGGCGTAATGGGAAGCGGCGTCAAAACCGTAATACCCATCATTATCCAATGTCAGCAGTCCGCCAGTCGGCTTGTAGCTGGTGACGGCGATATCAGGCTTCCCGCCAAAGAGATAGTCCAATGATTCTGATCCCTTATCAGCCGCCATGGTCGGATAGCCATTTCTCAGGGTTGTATTCACAATACCGGTGTATGCGCCCTTGCCAGAGCCGACATATCTGTTATATTGAGAACCACTGTTCTTGAACCGCAGCGCATGACCATCATTAATGGTGTTGCGATTGTAATCATGCAATCCCATACTGATGCCGGCCTGCTGCTCCAAGGTCGGTTCGGCATCATCCGCCATTGCGGCGGAAGTGGTGGCGTAGCCCATGCCGCCGAGCATGGCGATCGCAACGATGACGGCGACTATTCGTTCAGCAAAGCTCCTCTCAGGCTTTGCCTGTTGTATTCGCGCATGCCTCATCCGCCACCTCCCCTTACACGCCGTGCGCATGCGCACGATCCACGTATTGGCCAAAAGTTATTGTGTCTTTCATTTTACACGCCGTGCGCATGCGCACGATCCACATCTTCGCCACCGGTCACGCATCCAGCCGACGCGGATACACTTCCGGCGCTCCACTTCTGGACAATAGAAGAAAAGGGGAATGGATACATACACCCTAATCGCGGGAGATTCGGGGTATGAAATCACCTAGAAACCAAGCGATAGCAACGCTTTCAACCACCCGTACCGCCCGAAATTCGCATAAGCCGGTCGCCCGACGGGGCAATATCATTCATACGCCCGCAAACAGCACGGACGCCGACACAGCATGTCACTGCAATGACTAGCCACGTTTCGGCCACCAAGCCGCATGTCTGCGAATATGCCGCGGCCGTCTACGCAACCAAACCAGCAACAGACCAAACAGCAACGTGGCCACCGCGGCCGTGATCGCAATCGTCCGCGCGTCCTTCGCCGCATCATGCTCCGCCGGAACCACTCCAGGAATCGGCGCACGCACCGCCGAAACCAGCAATCGGTGAGTGTTCACACCGTACGGCGTGCAGGTCATCAACGTCACCCGGTCCTCACCGGGCACGATCTTCAACTTAGAAGTGTCATTCGGTTCGATCACCGAAATGCGATCCACCTTATAACCGAGCGTACGACCCATCACTTCGATGTAGAAGTAGTCGCCGACACGCATCTCATCCAAGCGCGTGAACATCATCGCCTCAACCAGCCCACGGTGGCCGGTGATCACCGCATGCGCGCTCCGCCCGCCCACTGGCAGGCTGCTGCCATACAGGTGGCCCGCGCCGGAAGCGAGCGCCGACTGCGACGTGCCATGGTAGATCGGCAGACGTACGGAGATCTTCGGAATGCGGATGGCGCCCATCACGCCACTGCCGGAATCGAGCAGACTTTGATATTCCGCATCCTTCGCACTGGCGCTATTTGATTCCGCGGCACCGGATTCACTGGACTGCGATCCGCCCTGCACTTGGGAGAACGGGTCTTGAGCCTCGCCGAGAATCGGCTGCCCCGAAGCCGCAAGCCGCCTGTTATATGCTTTGGCCGCGGCAAACGCCTCATCAGCCTGGGGGGTAAGGCCAGCCAGCGACCGCCTGCGCGGACCGGTCCGACGTATTCCGCGACTCCCTCGCCGACCGATACTGCAGAAACGTAGGAAACCCGCCGATGCCTATCGCAAGAATGATCAGCAGCGCCGCAACCACCCGCATGGCAATGACTTTCCTACGATCCCTGCGCCGCTGCCGCACCTCATCGGCAATGTCGACCGCTTCTTCGAAAGACGGCTTCCGTCCGCGCCCCTGCCGCCGCATGTCCATCACTGGATGAACTTCCGCAGCACGCGTTCAAGCTCGTCGATGCGCAACGCCTGCTTGGCGATGAGCATGTCGCATTTGCTGATGGTCAGTTGCGCCTGGGCGAGCTTCGCCACCATATTCTGCGATTCGTCGGCCTCAGTTGGGTCATTCGTCTCCCTTTCGCGCGTAGCCCCTTGCAGTTCGGCGATCGGCAAATCGTCTTCGACATCCCGCAGTTCGACATCCTGCAAGATAATGGCTCGCGGACCCTTTTCCCTTTCGACGCTCATCACGTTCCTGCTGCTTCCAGCGCGCAATGCACCGCTCCACACGTTTGTAGCCGATCAGTTTCGGATCAAGCCCCGCTTCACGGAAAATGGCTGACGGTGATTCGCCGGCGTTATAACGGCACATCACTTCCACTCGGAAACGGTCCGAATATCGGATATGCGATGCACTCACGCTTTTGACCGCTGGCAGGCTGGCCAGATGCGCGCGCCCCTTTGCGGTAAATTTGCCATCGATCATCATGCGCCCTTTCGAACTACTTAGGTCGTACTATATCGTCATTTTCCCCTTACTACCCCTCGTAAATTCCCTCATTAATGACATCGAACCCTCCATTCATTATAAAAAATCATCGCATAAAACCCATCAATTCCAGTATTACAGACGTTTGTTTTATTGCATTTACCCCCCCCCCCCCCCCCCCCCC